>JBIQHU010000192.1:0-7807 GCA_044508395.1 Mycobacterium sp.
GGTGCGACCGCCAACGACATGACCCCATCATCACAACAAGGTACGACAAGTTCGGGCGTGAACCTCAGTAGTGGTAGGTGTCTGACGGCGCGGGGATGTGCGCGGGGTCGTCGACGTCGTCGAACTCCGACACCTCGATGCCGTAGGCGCGCGCCAGATCGAGGATCTTGTTCGCCCGAGCGATGCGCGGCAGATCGGAACCGTTGCGGATCTGTCCGCCGTCGCGTTCGTACTCCATGAAAAACTCTTTGGCCCAACTGATTTCCTCAGGCGAGGGGGACAGGCCCTCGTTCACCGTCGGGCACTGGTCAGGTGTCAGGCAGATCTTCCCGGTCATCCCGAACTCCGCGGACACCGCGGTCGCCTCGCTGAGCTTCAGCGCGCTGGAGCCGACGGTCGGGCCGTCGATCGCACTGGGCAGATGCGCCGCCTTGGCCGCGATCGTGAACCGCGAGCGCGCGTAGGCCAGCGTCGTTGGGTTGTCCCCGAACCCGGTGTCGCGCCGGAAGTCGCCGATGCCGAACGCCAACCGGAAGGTCCCCTTGGTGGCGGCGATCTCGGTGATGCGCTCCAGACCGCGGGCCGTCTCCACCAACGCCACAATCAGGACGTTCGGCAGCCGCTTGGCTGTTTCGGTCACATGGTCGACGGACTCCACCATCGCGAGCATCACCCCGCCCAGCGATGCCTTGCTCAGGGCCTCGAGATCGTCGGCCCACCACGGCGTGCCGAAGCCGTTGACGCGGACCCAGTCGTTGTTGCCCTCACCCAGCCACCGGATGACGTTCTCCCGCGCGGCTACCTTGTCTTTCGGCGCCACCGCATCCTCGATGTCGAGGACCACGATGTCGGCCCGCGAAGCGGCCGCGGGGGCGAAGCGGTCGTAGTGCGAGCCGTTGACCAACAGCCAACTGCGGGCGAGTACCGGATCCATACGCGTGCCGTGGCCGGAATCGGGCTGCTCTACCGTTGCCTGGTCTTTCATCCGTTCATGGTGGCGCACCGGCCGCCGCGGGCGCTACGGGGGGTCAGCCCAGGTGGGTGCCGAAGAACGACTCCATGGCATCCCAGTGCCGCTGCGCTGCCGCCGGATCATAGGGGGCGTTGTCCGGGACGGCGAAGCCATGTCCCGCCCCGTACCACTCGATCGTGTGCTCGACACCGGCCGCGGTCAGCGCCTTGGCCAGGGTTTCGGCCGCATCGGTGGTGAACGACGCATCGTTTTCGGCGCCGCCCACGTAGACGGCGGCCTTCATCCGGTCGGCGAGCAGGTGCGGGCTGCCGGGGTCGTCGGCTGCCAGACCACCGCCGTGAAACGACATCGCCGCTGCGACCCGCTCCGGCACCCGGCCCGCGACGACCAGGGACGTCCGCCCGCCCATGCAGTAGCCGGTGGTGCCGAACGTCTCGCCCTTTACCTCGGGCCGCGCCGCCAGGTAGTCGAAGAACGCCACCGCGTCGGTCGCCATGATGTCGGGCGTCACCTTGGCGATCATCGAGAAGAGTCGCTTTCGCTCGGCCTCGTCGTTGAACACGTTCGCCATTTCGAACGGCTTCCAGTCACCGTCGCGGTAGTAGATGTCGGGTACCAGCACGGCGTACCCGTAGCCGGCCAGCTGGTCGCCCATGTCGCGGAACGTCTGGCGTGCTCCGCCCGCGTCGGGGTACATGACCACCCCCGGCCATGGGCCGTCCCCGTCCGGGGTATGGAAGGTGACCGGGCAGGTGCCGTCGGCGGTGGTGATGGAGTCGGTGATTGTCGGCATGCCATCGGTTCTACTCCTGCCCTCTGGACGTAAGCTGACCGAGTGCCGGTCACAGGGTCTATAAGCACGCCGTACGAGGACCTCCTCCGCCTGGTACTGGAGCACGGCACTCCCAAAGCCGACCGCACAGGCACCGGCACCCGCAGCTTGTTCGGCCACCAGATGCGCTACGACCTGGCGGCCGGTTTCCCGCTGCTCACCACCAAGAAGGTGCACACCAAGTCGATCGTCTACGAGCTGCTGTGGTTCCTGCGGGGCGACTCGAACGTGCGCTGGCTGCAGGAGCACGGCGTGACCATTTGGGACGAATGGGCCTCTGACACAGGAGATCTCGGTCCGGTGTACGGCGTGCAGTGGCGGTCGTGGCCGACGCCGTCCGGTGAGCACATCGACCAGATCAGTGCCGCGTTGGAGTTACTCAAGACCGATCCCGATTCGCGGCGCAACATCGTCTCGGCATGGAACGTCGGCGAGATCCCGCAGATGGCGTTGCCGCCGTGCCACGCATTCTTCCAGTTTTATGTCGCCGACGGACGGCTGAGCTGCCAGCTGTATCAGCGCAGTGCCGACCTGTTCCTCGGTGTGCCGTTCAACATCGCCAGCTACGCGCTGTTGACGCACATGATGGCGGCCCAGGCCGGTCTCGAGGTGGGCGAGTTCATCTGGACCGGCGGCGACTGCCATATCTACGACAACCACGTCGATCAGGTCACCGAGCAGCTGAGCCGCGAACCGCGGCCGTATCCGGAACTCGTTCTGGCACCGCGTAATTCGATCTTCGATTACACCTACGACGACATCGTGATCAAGAACTACGATCCGCACCCGGCGATCAAGGCCCCCGTCGCCGTATGAGAGCGGTATGACGACCGTCGGGCTGATCTGGGCGCAATCGACCTCTGGTGTGATCGGCCGGGCCGGTGGCATCCCGTGGCGGTTGCCGGAGGACCAGGCCCGGTTCAAGGAACTCACGATGGGCCGCACCGTCGTGATGGGCCGGCTGACCTGGGAGTCGCTGCCGGCAAAGGTGCGGCCGCTGCCGGGGCGGAAAAATGTCGTACTGACGCGGCAAGCTGACTACATGGCCGACGGTGCGCATGTGGTTCCCCTTCTTCAGGACGCCCTGACCGACGACATCACCTGGGTGATCGGTGGTGAACAGATCTACAAGCTGGCGCTGCCGCTGGCGACGCGGTGTGAAGTCACCGAGGTCGACATCGACCTGCCCCGCGACGACGGGGACGCGGTGGCGCCCACGCTGGATGAACACTGGGTAGGCACCCAAGGGGAGTGGTTGACCAGCTCCTCGGGTCTGCGCTACCGGTTCTTCAGCTACGTCCGGCCGTGAGCTCGCTGACCGCGGCGCAGGCCCGCCGGATCGCAGTAGCGGCCCAGGGCTTCGCCGAGCCGCGCCCGACCGGGTCCGTCACTCGTGCACACCTGCGCCGGCTGGTCTCGCGGATCCAAGTGCTGCAACTGGATTCGGTGTCGGTGGCGGTGCGGGCCCACTACGCGCCGGTGTTCAGTCGGCTCGGCCCGTACGACCGCGACGTGCTGGATCGGGCGGCGTGGAGCCACAGCGCCCGCTCACCGCGGCTGCTCGTCGAGTATTGGGCGCATGAGGCCGCCCTGATGGCCGTCGACGACTGGCCCTTGCTGCGGTGGCGCATGCGGGAGTACACCCACGGCCGTTGGGGCAGGGAGATCGTCAAGAAGAACCCGCGGTTGGCCGAGGACATCGTCGCCGCGGTCGCCGAACTCGGGCCGTCGACCGCCGGACAGATCGAGGCGCATCTGGGCGCTGAACAGCGCGGCAGGAAAGGGCCGTGGTGGGATCGCAGCGACACCAAATGGGTGACGGAGGCGTTGTGGTCGTCGGGTGTGTTGACGACGGCCACCCGGATCGGCTTCGCCCGCCACTACGACCTGACCGAGCGCGTGCTTCCGCCGGAGGTGGTGGCCCGGGAGGTCGACGACCAGGAGGCGGTGCGGGAGCTGACGCTGCGTGCCGCCGGGGCGCTCGGCGTCGGGACTGAGGCCGACATCCGCGACTACTTCCGGCTCAGCCCGAAGCAGAGCAAGCCGGCGATCGCGAAGCTGGTGGCGGACGGCGAGCTGGAAACTGTCGAGGTCGACGGCTGGACGGCGCCGGCGTATGTGCCTGCGGGCCAGAAGATTCCTCGACGGGACCGCGGCACGGCGTTGCTGTGCCCGTTCGACCCGCTGATCTTCTTCCGACCGCGGGTGGAGCGGCTCTGGAATTTTCACTACCGCATCGAGATCTACACCCCCGCGCCGAAACGTCAGTTCGGTTACTACGTCTGGCCGTTCCTGCTCGACGGCAGGCTCGTCGGACGCGTCGATCTGAAGGCCGACCGCGCGCTGGGGGAGCTGAATGTCGTCGGCGCCTTCGCTGAGGAGGGGGAGCAGCCGGCACGGGTCGCGGCGGCGCTGGCGCCGGAACTGCAGACGATGGCGACGTGGCTGGGGCTCGGCGACGTGACGATGGCAAAGCGGGGCGACCTGGCTGCGCCGCTGGCGCGTCAGCTCAGTTGAACGGAATGTCGTTGTTTCCCTTGGACTTCTGGCCTGCGAACGTCGAGCAGGCACGATGCCACGGTCGCGGCTGCCATGGCGTCACCCTGTCGCCAACGGCGGCGCCAGGACGTCTACACGCAGTCGGCGCAGATCATCCGATCGCCGGACTGCAGCGCGAGCCGGTTGCGGTGCTGCACCAGGAAGCAACTGGAGCAGGTGAATTCATAGGCCTGCTTCGGTACCACGCGAACAGTGAGCTCCTCACCGGTCAGATCGATGTCCGGCAGGTCGATCGCATCGACGGCGTCTCCGTCGTCCACATCGAGCACTGCCACGTCCACCTTGCGGCTGCGCGACGCCAGATCCTCTAGGGACTCGTCGCCGACGTCGTCAGCATTCCGGGCGCGGGGTGCGTCGTAATCAGTGGCCATTGGCCCCCTCCCTCCAAGATCGGTGCTGGGTTAAACGCCGACTGAGGACCGCATAATTCCCTTTCGGTACGGCGTCCAAACGCGTGCGTCAGTAACAACGCGACAGATGTGCCCACGCTAGGGTGAGCCGTGGCCGAGATCGCGCCGCTGCGCGTACAGCTGATCGCCAAGACCGAGTTCCACCCGCCGGCGGATGTGTCGTGGAGCACGGACGCCGACGGCGGTCCCGCGCTGGTGGAATTCGCCGGGCGGGCGTGCTATCAAAGCTGGTCAAAGCCGAATCCGCGCACCGCGACCAACGCTTCGTACCTGCGTCACATCATCGATGTCGGCCACTTCTCGGTGCTCGAACACGCGTCGGTGTCGTTCTACATCACCGGGATCTCGCGGTCGTGCACCCATGAGTTGATCAGGCACCGTCATTTCTCCTACTCGCAGCTGTCCCAGCGCTACGTCCCCGAGCACGACTCCGAAGTCGTTCTGCCTCCGGGAATGGAGGACGATCCCGAGCTCGCGGAGATCTTCACCGCCGCCGCCGACGCCAGCCGCGCGGCGTATGCGGAGTTGCTGGGCAGGCTGGAAGCCAAATACGCCGACCAACCCAATGCCGTCCTGCGCCGTAA
The DNA here is from genome assembly GCA_044508395.1 of Mycobacterium sp. Classification (GTDB taxonomy): domain Bacteria; phylum Actinomycetota; class Actinomycetes; order Mycobacteriales; family Mycobacteriaceae; genus Mycobacterium. The sequence goes on from JBIQHU010000192.1 coordinate 5,359, forward strand.
GCAGGCCAGACAGGCGGCGAGGGCCGTCCTGCCAAACGCCACCGAGACTCGCATCGTCGTCACCGGCAACTACCGGGCCTGGCGGCATTTCATCGCGATGCGCGCCAGTGAGCAGGCCGACATCGAGATTCGCCGGCTGGCCATCGAGTGCTTGCGTCAGCTGATCGACGTCGCACCGCAGGTGTTCTCCGACTTCGAGATTTACGCGCTGGCGGATGGCACGGAGGTGGCAACCAGCCCGCTAGCCACAGAAGCGTGAGGCCAAGCGAGTAATCTGCTGTGCGTGAGCACCGGCGGATTCGACGTGACGGCCCAGTTGGGCACCGTACTGACCGCGATGGCCACGCCGTTCAAGCCCGACGGCTCCCTCGACATCGCAACCGCCGTCCGGTTGGCGACCCGGCTGGTCGATGCGGGGTGCGACGGGCTGGTGCTCTCGGGCACCACGGGTGAGTCGCCGACGACGACGGATGGCGAGAAGCTGACACTCCTGCGCGCGGTGCTGGAGGCGGTCGGCGACCGGGCCCGCATCATTGCCGGCGCGGGCACCTACGACACCGCGCACAGCATCGAGCTCGCGCGCGCCTGCGCGGGCGAGGGTGCGCATGGGCTGCTCGTGGTGACGCCGTACTACTCGCGTCCGCCGCAGTCCGGACTCATCGAGCACTTCACCGCCATCGCGGATGCCACGGCGCTGCCCGTGGTGCTGTACGACATTCCGCCACGGTCGGCCATTCCGATCGAGTGGGACACCATTCGCACGCTTTCCGCTCATCCCAACATCGTCGCGATCAAGGACGCCAAGGGCGACCTGCACGGGGGCGGGCAGATCATCGCCGAGACGGGCCTCGCCTACTACTCGGGTGACGACGCGCTGAACCTGCCGTGGCTGGCGGTGGGCGCTGTCGGGTTCATCAGTGTCTGGGGACACGTGGCCGCGAGCCAGCTACGGGACATGTTGTCCGCGTTCAACTCTGGCGACATTGCCACGGCGCGCAAGATCAACGTCGCCCTAGGCCCGCTGGCGGCGGCGCAGGCCCGGCTGGGCGGAGTGACGCTGGCCAAGGAGGGCCTGCGGCTGCAGGGCTTCGAGGCCGGAGACCCGAGGTTGCCGCAGATGCCCGCCTCTCCCGAACAGATCGAAGCGCTGGCCGCAGATATGCGGGCTGCCACGGTGCTGCGCTAGTGAACGAAGAACTCGCGCCACCGGGGCCACTGGCCCCGGGGGCCCTGCGGGTGACGGCGCTGGGCGGTATCAGCGAAATCGGCCGCAACATGACGGTTTTCGAGCACCTGGGCCGACTGCTGATCGTGGACTGCGGGGTGTTGTTCCCCACGCACGACGAGCCGGGGGTGGACCTGATCCTTCCAGATCTGCGCCTGATCCAGGATCGCCTCGACGACGTGGAGGCGCTCGTGCTCACCCATGCACACGAGGACCACATCGGTGCGATTCCGTTCCTGCTCAAGCTGCGGGCAGACATCCCGGTGGTTGGCTCGAAGTTCACGCTGGCGCTGGTGGCGGAGAAGTGCCGCGAACACCGCATCAAGCCGGTGTTTCAGGAGGTGGACGCGGGGCAGAGTTCCACGCACGGCGTCTTCGAATGCGAATACTTCACCGTCAACCATTCGATTCCCGGCTGTCTGGCCATCGCGATACACACCGGGGCGGGCACGGTGCTGCATACCGGCGACATCAAGCTCGACCAGTCGCCGCCCGACGGCAAGCCGACCGATCTGCCGGGCATGTCGCGGCTCGGCGATGCCGGTGTGGATCTGTTCCTGTGCGACTCGACGAACGCTGAGATCCCGGGCGTCGGACCGTCGGAGAGCGAGATCGGCCCGAACATCCACCGGCTGCTGCGCGGTGCGCAGGGACGGGTCATCGTGGCCTGCTTCGCATCGAATGTCGGGCGGGTGCAACAGATCATCGACGCGTCGGTCGCTCTGGGTCGCAACGTGGCGTTCGTGGGCCGCTCGATGGTCCGCAACATGGGTATCGCCAAGGAACTCGGTTATCTGACGGTTGCCAACAACGACGACATCATCGATATCGGCGCCGCGGAGATGATGTCTCCCGAACGCGTCGTGCTGATCACCACAGGCACCCAGGGCGAAACCATGGCCGCCCTGTCGCGGATGTCGCGCGGTGAGCACCGCAGCATCACGCTGACGCCGGGCGATCTCATCATCATGTCGTCGTCACAGATACCCGGCAACGAGGAAGCGATCTTCGGCGTCCTGGACGCATTGGCGAAGATCGGCGCGCGCGTCGTGACGAACGCCCATGTCCGCGTGCATGTCTCGGGACATGCGTACGCCGGAGAGCTGCTCTTCTTGTACAACGGCGTGCGGCCGCGCAATGTGATGCCGGTGCACGGCACCTGGCGGATGCTGCGCGCCAACGCCGGGCTGGCGGCGCGCACGGGTGTGCCGGAGGAGAACATCG
>JBIQHU010000193.1:0-7803 GCA_044508395.1 Mycobacterium sp.
CCGTCCACGCCTCGATGTCCTTGGTGATCGATCTCGGCCGACTGATGCAGTATCGGCGATCGACGCAAAGCGTTGCGACGGTCAAGCGGCTGCTGGACTTGACGCTGTTGGGCCGCTACCGGTTACGCGCGACGTTGCCCGCCAAATAGACCAGATACCCGACGGCGCCGAGCACGGCCAACTTGCGGGTCTTCGGCGCGGCCAGCCCGAGGCCGATCGCGGTTTCGATCCCGCCGTTGATGTAGATGTGCTGACGGGTGTCGCGGGGGAACGCCGACACCGTGATCGAGTCGAACAGCTGCGGCTTCACGAAATGCGACAACCCGACACCGGCGAGGCCCAATCCGAGCAGCTTGACGACTCGCGAATTCTGCTTCGGCACCGATGATGTTCCTCTCGGTCAGGAGATCTCGTAGTCGCTAAGAGGGTACTCGGAGGCTTCCTTGATGGCCGCGCGGGTCGACATCGGACGCAGCAGGGTGGCCTCACCACTGGGGTTGAAGTAGTACGACCTGGACGACGCGCAGTTGCCGACGGCGAACACCGAATCGCCGATCAGCTCCGTCATCCGGTCGAGGTAACGCGTGTTGGCCTCCTCAGTGATCTCGAACGTCGTCGCACCGCGCCTTTTCATCTCGCCGAACAGCCGATCCATGTGCCGCATCTGGTATTCCATCGAGTTGAAGAAGTTCAACCCAAGGAACGCATAGGGGCTGGCCAGGCTCAGGAAGTTGGGGAAGTACGGCACGGTGACGCCCTGATATGCCTGGAACCTGTTGTCGCGCCACCACTTTCCGAGGTTGCGACCGGCACGTCCGACGATCTCGATGGCGGGGAAGTTCGCCTCCCACAGGTCGAAGCCGGTGGCGAGCACCAGGGTGTCGATGGGGGTCCTGGTGCCATCGTTGGCGATGATCGCGTCGGACTCGATGCGTTCGATTCCGCTGTCCTGCAGGTGGACACGCGGATTGGTGAAGATGCGGTAGTAGTTGTTCGAGAACGTGGGCCGCTTGCAGCCGAAGTCGTAGTCCGGGGTGAGCTTCGCGCGCAGTTCGGGGTCGCGGACCGACAGGAACCGGTGCAGCTTGGCCAGATCCGCGGCGCCGATATTGAGCCTGCGGAAGAACAACTGGCGGTGATGGAGTCCGACATAGATGAAGAATTCGTATACCGCATCGGTGATGGCTCGAATGACCCTCTGCGTCAACGGAACACGTGCGAACAACCGCTTGGCGCGTTCGGAGAAGCCGAAATCGAGCTTGGGCACCACCCAGATCGCGGTCCGCTGGTACACGGTCAGGTCGGCGGCCCTCTTCGCGAGCTCGGGAATGAGCTGCACCGCAGTTGCGCCGGTGCCGATGATCGCGACCCGCTTACCCGTCAGGTCGTAGTCGTCGTCCCAGGCGGTGGTGTGAATCACCTTGCCCTCGAACCCGGTGATACCCGCGATGTCCGGGGTGTGGGGCTGGGAGAGGAATCCGGTGGCGGTGATGAGGTAGCGGGTCGCCAGCGTCTCACCGCCGGCCAGCGCGACCTGCCACATCTTGGCATCTTCATCCCAACGCGCGCCTTCGACCGTGGTGTTGAACCGCATGTGCGCGCGGACGTCGTACTTGTCGGCCACGTCGTCGGCGTACTGCTTGATCTCCGCACCCGTTGGGAACAAGCGCGACCAGTTGGGGTTGGGTTCGAAGAAGTAGGAGTAGGTGGTGGTCGGGACGTCGACGGCCAGGCCGGGGTAGCGGTTGACGTGCCAGGTCCCGCCCAGATCGTCCTCGCGGTCGAGGATGACGAAGTTCTCCATGCCCAACCGTTTGAGCTGGATGGCAGCGCCGATCCCCCCGAAACCGGCGCCCACGATGACGGCGTCGAACTGCTCCGAACTCATGATCAGACGGTACCTCAGGTACCAGTTAGGTACCGGGAGGCGTTCCGTGGTTCGCGTCAGCCTTTGAGCGTTCCCGAGCGCGGCGGGTCGAGCGTTGCGACGCAGGTCACAGCCCGGTCACCCTGCTCCCACGTCTCCGCGGTGGGGTAGAGCACGTACAGCTGCACGGAATCGTCCGTCATCGCCTCGGGCGAATAGCTCGCCAACTCCGGGCTGCACTTGTCGGCGTACGCGTCGATGGCGGCCTGGCCGGGGAACTCGTCGCCCGGCATCTGCAGCACCGCGAAGACCTCGCCTACGTGCGGTTCGGAGCACTCGATCGTCTTCACGGTCAGCACCCGGGTGTCACTCGGAATCTCAGAAAGGCAGTCGCCCATCTTGACGTCCGTCGCAGTGACGGTGCCCTTGCCGACGAGGAGGTAGATCAGGATGCCGCCGCCGACCCCGAGCACGAGCAGCCCCACGATGACGCCGAGGACGATGAACCCGATCTTCTTGGAATTCGACTTCGGCGGCGGGAAATAGCCCTGCGGCTGTTGCGAGTACGGCTGCGGTGGCGGGGGCGGATAGGCGCCCGGCGGGGGCGGTGGAGGCGGCGGGTAGGAGGCCGCCGGCGGAGGCGCGGGATAGGGATTCGGCGGCTGCTCGCCGTACGGCGACGGCTGCTGGCCGTACGGAGGCTGTCCGCCGTACGGCGACGGTTGCTGGCCATATGGCGGGGGATTGCCCGGCGGCGTGGTCATCCCGTGACAGTAGCTTCATTCACGGATCGATGACCACCGATCAGACAAGCACGCGTAGTGCGGCATCGACCGCGAGTGCGGGCACGTCGAGCGTCTTCGAACCGAGATCATGTCGTGCGCCGGTGATCTCGACGATCTCGGTGGCGGTGGGGATGAGCGCGGCGGCGGAGCGAAGTTCCTCGATCGACCCGAACGGGTCGGCGGTGCCGTGGGTGAACACGGTGGGCACCGAGATCCGGGGCAAGTGCTCGGTGCGCGCTCGCTCCGGCTTTCCGGGCGGATGCAATGGATACGAAAACAGGGTCAGCACTTCGACTTTCGCCGCTTCGTCGGCGACTACCATCGACGTCATACGGCCACCGTAGGAGTGTCCGCCCGCAATGACCGGTCCCGACGTCAGGGTATGAGCCAGCTCGATGGCCTCGACGATGCCGGTCTGATCGGACGCCGCAGACCCGGACGGCGGTCCCTTCGGCCGTCGCCGCCGATACGGCAGGTTGTACCGAATCGCCAGCCAGCCCCGCGAGGCCCACTCGTCGCAGATTTTCACCAGTAGCGGCGATTCGCGACTGCCGCCCGCGCCGTGGGTCAGCACCACGGCGCCCGTCGCCTTGCCCGCCGGTTCGTGGGCGATGCCCGCGATCTGCTCGAGCGTCATTCGCCGAGCCTGAAGAGCGCCGACACCGGGCCGTGGCCTTGCCCCAGCGGGTAGGCGGCGCGCAGGCATTCGGTCACCCACCGTTTCCCGAAGGCGACCGCGTCGGGCACTGTGTATCCGTGGGCGAGCGCGCTGGCGACCGCGGCGGCCAGCGTGTCACCCGCACCGTGGTCGTGCGGGGTGTCGATGCGTGCGGCGTCGAACTCCGAAAAGTCCGTTCCATCGAACAGCAGGTCGGGGCTCTGGGATGACGCCCGCAGATGTCCGCCCTTCACGAGCACCCACTGCGGGCCGAGCGCGTGCAGAGCGCGCGCCGCTTCGCGCTGCGTGTCGGAATCGATGACCTCGATACCGGTGATCAGGCGCACTTCGTCCAGATTCGGCGTCACCAGGGTGGCCAGCGGAAACAGTTGGCTCTTCAGGGAATTCAGCGCGCTGGGATGCAGCAGGGGGTCGCCGTGCATCGACGCGCACACCGGGTCGACGACGAACGGCACCGTGCCGGCGAGGCCCTGCGAGCGCCAGGTGTCGGCGACGGTCTCGATGATCTCGGAGGAGGCCAGCATGCCGGTCTTGGCGGCCTGGACGCCGATGTCGGACGCCACCGCTTCGATCTGACCGGCGATGATATCCACTGGTATCTCATGAAAACCCTTGACTCCCAAGGAGTTCTGGACGGTCACCGCCGTGACGGCGACGAGTCCGTGCACACCCAGCATGGCGAACGTCCGCATATCGGCCTGAATACCCGCGCCGCCGCCGGAGTCGGATCCGGCGATGGTCATGACCCGGATCGGGGTCTGGCGCGGCGGTGTCAGCGGAAGAAACGTCATGTGAGCAGATCCTGGGTGATGCGCATGGAGCAGAACTTCGGGCCACACATCGAGCAGAAGTGCGCGGACTTCGCCGGCTCGGCCGGCAGGGTCTCGTCGTGGAACTCGCGTGCGGTGTCGGGATCGAGCGAAAGTGCGAACTGGTCGTGCCAACGGAATTCGAAGCGGGCGCGGGACAAGGCGTCGTCGCGTTCCTGTGCGCGGGGGTGCCCCTTGGTCAGATCGGCGGCGTGGGCGGCGATCTTGTAGGCGATCACACCGTCCTTGACGTCCTTGCGATTGGGCAGTCCGAGGTGTTCCTTCGGCGTCACGTAACACAGTATCGCAGTACCGGCCTGGGCGATGATCGCCGCGCCGATGGCCGAGGTGATGTGGTCGTAGGCGGGGGCGATGTCGGTGGTCAGCGGGCCCAGCGTATAGAAGGGCGCCTCCTCGCACAGCTCCTCTTCCAGACGCACGTTCTCAACGATCTTGTGCATCGGGACATGACCGGGCCCTTCGATCATCACCTGCACCCCATGGGATTTCGCGACTTTGGTCAGTTCCCCGAGGGTGCGCAGTTCGGCGAACTGAGCGGCGTCGTTGGCATCCGCGATCGAACCCGGCCGCAGCCCGTCACCGAGACTGAACGTGACGTCGTAGCGCTGCAGGATTTCGCACAGCTCGTCGAAATGGGTGTAGAGGAACGATTCCCGACGATGCGCCCGGCACCACGCCGCCATGATCGAGCCGCCCCGGCTCACTATTCCCGTCACGCGGTTGGCGGCCAGCGGGACATGAGCCTGCAGCACGCCGGCGTGCACGGTCATGTAGTCGACGCCCTGCTCGCATTGCTCGATCACGGTGTCGCGGTAGCACTCCCACGTCAACGCGGTCGGATCGCCGTTGGCCTTTTCCAGCGCCTGATAGATCGGCACGGTCCCGACGGGCACCGGCGAGTTGCGCAGGATCCACTCCCGGGTCTCGTGAATGTTCTTGCCGGTGGACAGGTCCATGATGGTGTCGGCGCCCCACCGGGTGGCCCAGACCATCTTGTCGACTTCCTCGGCGATCGAGCTGGTGACCGCCGAATTGCCGATATTGGCATTGACTTTCACCGCGAACGCCTTGCCGATGATCATCGGCTCGGACTCGGGATGGTTGTGGTTGGCCGGAATCACCGCTCGGCCGTGGGCGACCTCGTCGCGGATCAGTTCGGCGGCAAATCCCTCGCGCGCCGCGATGAAAGCCATCTCGGCGGTGATCTCGCCGCTGCGGGCACGCTGCAGCTGGGTGCCGCGATGGCGCACGACGCCCTGCCGGGGCGGCAGTCCCTCGTGCAGGTCGAGGACCGCATCGGAATCGGTATACGGCCCCGAGGTGTCGTACAGGTCGAAGTGCTCGCCGTTGGACAGGTTCACCCGGCGGAACGGCACCCCCATCCCATCGATTCGCCGGTAGATCTTCGTGCTGCCCGCGATGGGGCCGGTGGTGACGGATGGATCGACAACAGACGTCATGGCATCTCCCTACGCCGGCATTACCCGGTCAGGTTCGTACGGTCGACGGGCCCACCCGTCCTCTCAGCGCACTCGGTGTGCGCTCCCGTGTGTGGACGCTAGACACGCTAGCTCAGGTCAAGCCTGCACGGGAACAGACGCGGGAATAGACGCGGGAATAGAAATTGCTTCGAGTCACTTTGTATAGCTAATATATGTGTTTTGTGCCGATAGCTAAGCGAACCGGATGACGACTGAGATCCAGACGACCGACTCCGCGGGAACGGCCACCGACGCGCTGGCCGAGACCGCCCGTCGCCGGTCCCGGATGGATCGCGAGCACCCGCACTACAAGTGGGTCGTCCTGTCGAACACCACGCTGGGCATCCTGCTGGCGGCCATCAACGCATCGATCGTCCTGATCTCGCTTCCCGCGATCTTTCGCGGCATCGGGCTGAACCCGCTCGCGCCCGGCAACGTCGGCTACCTGCTGTGGATGATCATGGGCTATCTGGTGGTGACGGCCGTGCTCGTCGTCCCGTTCGGTCGCCTCGGAGACATGTTCGGCCGCGTCCGCATCTACAACCTCGGCTTCGTCGTCTTCACCGTCGCGGCTGTCGCGCTGTCCTTCGACCCGTTCGCCATGGGCGGTGGCGCGGTCTGGCTGATTGCCTGGCGTGTCGTCCAGGGCGTCGGCGGCGCGATGTTGATGGCCTCGTCATCCGCCATCCTGACCGACGCGTTCCCAGCCAAACAGCGGGGGATGGCGCTGGGGGTGAACATGGTCGCTGCGGTCGCGGGGTCATTCCTGGGCCTGCTGATCGGTGGGTTCCTCTCCGAATGGCATTGGCAGGCCGTGTTCTGGGTCGGCGTGCCGATCGGCATCGTCGGCACGATCTGGAGCTACCGCTCCCTGCGCGAGTTGGGTAGCCGAAACCCGGGCCGGCTGGACTGGACCGGCGCGGTGACGTTCGGGCTCGGGTTGACGGTCCTGCTGGTCGGTATCACCTACGGCATTCAGCCCTATGGCGACTCGACCACCGGTTGGACAAGTCCGTGGGTGCTGGGCTCCATCGGCATCGGTTTGCTGCTGCTGGTCGGATTCTGCCTCGTCGAACTGCGCGTCGAATCGCCGATGGTCGATATCCGGCTATTCAAGTCGACGGCATTCGGCATGGGCAATCTCGCCGGTCTGATGTCCTCGGTGGGCCGTGGCGGCCTGCAGTTCATGCTGATCATCTGGTTGCAGGGAATCTGGCTTCCGTTGCACGGCTACAGCTTCGAGTCGACACCGCTGTGGGCGGGCATCTATCTGCTTCCCGCCACGATTGGCTTCCTGGTCGGTGCACCTGCGGCCGGCTGGCTGTCCGACCGGTTCGGTGCGCGTCCGCTGACCGTAGGCGGCATGCTGCTGATGGCCGCGACGTTCATAGCGCTGCTGATGATTCCGGTGAACTTCGACTACTGGATCTTCGCGCTGCTGGTATTCCTGAACGGGCTCGGCGGCGGCATCTTCACCGCGCCCAACACCGCGGCGATCATGTCGAGCGTCCCCGCCGACCAACGTGGCGCCGCGTCGGGTGTGCGGTCGACGTTCTTCAACGCGGGCAACGCGCTGTCGATCGGCATCTTCTTCTCGCTGATGATCGTGGGGCTCGCGAGTACGTTGCCGACCGCGATGAGCGACGGTCTTCAGGCGCAGGGGGTTTCGGCCGACGTTGCCCACGAGGTCGCCAACCTCCCACCGGTGGGTAGCCTCTTCGCAGCGTTCCTCGGCTACAACCCGATGGGCGAACTGCTCGCCCCGTCGGGTGCACTGGAGGCGCCGGGCGTCAACGCCGATGTGCTGACCGGTCAGACGTTCTTCCCGCAGCTGATCACCGCGCCGTTCCACTCCGGGTTGACCGTGGTGTTCGTGGCCGCAGCGGTGATGATGCTGATCGGTGCCGTCGCATCGATGTTCAACCCCGGCCGCTACGCCGACACACCCTTTGATTGACTCTGCGGTGAGGGCGTGAATTGCCCCCCGCTCTTCGCGCCCTGGGCGCAGACTCAAATGCTAGCCTCGATCTTTCGTGAATGGCTCAATTGTTGTGGGTTGGGTCGGTTGTGGCCGGTGCGGAGAACTGGGCGTGCGTGGTTGCCGGCGCTGTGTCGCCGGTTCTCCTGGTCCTTGGTGGTGGGAGTGGGGTGTTGGGTTCAG
>JBIQHU010000194.1:0-7689 GCA_044508395.1 Mycobacterium sp.
CAAAACCACGGTCAAACCCCGGCCACGACGCGAGATTAATTCAGCAGACTCCTAGCTAGGGGGCGGCACCCATCTGCGTTGGATCGCCCCGCTGATCTATCCCTAGGCTTTCGACACCGAGCCGGGTGCACGCTGCTCACGCATTCCGTTGCGCATCTGTTGAACCCTGACGCCCGATCAGGTCTGCGAGGTCTCCGCGCCCGAGAAACTGTAGGCCCGGGATCGGTGCGTCTCCATGCCGCCTAAGCGGTGGGGGAATCGGGCTCAGCCGGCAGCTTGCACCGCGACGTGTTTTTCGGTCGGTGCGGCCTGTTCGGGAACGGCCACGTCCACGGTCAGGATGCCCTTGTCGTAACTGGCCTTGATGTCCTCCTCTTTGGCGCCCGTCGGCAGGGTGACCGAGCGGACGAACGAGCCGTAGGAGAACTCCGAGCGGCCCGTGGTCTCCTTCTTTTCGGTGCGTTCGGCCTTGATCGTCAGCTGGCCGTTGCTCACGGTGATGTCAACGTCCTTGGCCGGATCGATGCCCGGCAGTTCGGCCCGCAGCAGGTAGTGGCCGTCGGCCATTTCGTCTTCGAGCCGGATCAAGTGGGTGTCGAACAGCGGGCGCAGATTTGCCGTCCATGACGGAAAGCCGGTGAACATGTCGGACCAGTCCGGTAGCCATGAGCGAGGTTGCCGGTGCACGGGGAGCTTGGTCATGAGATCCTCTCTCGGTTGTTGGGTTGTTGTGGGACTTATCGTTTCGATCCTTCGAGTGTGTGCGGTTGACCGGTAGGGACCGAAGTCCCATTCCGCGAAGGTCATTTGTCGACGTGACCGGACAGGCATGGTGATCGGCGGGTCATCGCGTGACGAGTCGCCAGTCCTGCGGCACCCCGTGCAGGGTCACCGACGTCTCGTCGGCTTCGATCTGCACGGTTGCCGAACGCGTCCGCGGCATCGAGCAGACCGTTGGCCAGCCGCTCGGCCAGCGGCATGGCGCCGGGGCACCCGTAGGGCCTACTGGTCACACCTACGAGGGCACAAAGTCAGTCGGTAGTACTGACGTTGCAGCCCAATGACATTGGATCGAGACGTGATCGCTTGGCGGCAGCTGAGGTGAGTCCGGCACGCCCGCCGACGTCCAGTTGTCGACGTCAAATTACATTGGGCTACAACAGAATTCCATTGTCGAACACGCCCACACTTGGGCGATGGGTCCACCCTAGGTGCGGTAGAGGACCCGTCAAGTCATCTGATCAGTTCGGCACCTGTACCGTGACGTGCTTTTCCGTCTGCGCAGCCTGTTCGACAACGGCAATTGACACGGTCAGGATGCCATTGTCGTAGGTGGCTTTGATGTCATCTTCGTTGGCGCCTGCCGGCAACGTCACCGAGCGGACGAATGATCCGTATCGGAACTCCGAGCGGCCCTTGGATTCTTTCTTCTCGGTCCGTTCGGCCGTGATCGTCAAGCGGCCGTCACGCACGGTGATGTCGACGTCTTTGGCGGGGTCGATACCGGGAATTTCGGCGCGCACCACGTAGTGGCCACCTTCCATCTCGTCCTCGAGCCGCATCAGCTTGGTGTCGGCGAGCAACGGTAGATCAGCCCACGTCGGGAACTCGGTGAACAGTTCGGACAGCTCAGGCAGCCAGCGAGGCTTACGCCGGGCAAGGAGGTCGGTCATGATGTTCCTCGATTGGTTGGATTGGGTTCGAGTTACCCGGTTGATCCGACCACTGCGCGGTTGTTGACGGTAGGGACGGAAGTCCCATCCTTGGGCATCATTCGTTCACACCGCGGTATCTGCTTCAGCTGATAGGGACTTGCGCCCCTATCCACGACTGATCCGACGGCGGTGGTATTGACACACCGACAGGTGAGGAATGGCGATATGTCTATGGACAGTCAATCGGCGAAGGCTTTGCAGCTCAAACTGGTCGTCGATGAGCAGGAGGAGCGCACCCGTGCGAGGGTGCGATTGAATTGGCGGGGCACCGAGCTGGTGGGGGTCGGTTTGGCTCGGCGCAATCCCGCCGATAAACCAGTCGCCGAAATCGGCGACGAGCTGGCGGTTGCTCGGGCATTGCATGATCTGGCGAATCAGCTGTTCGTGGTGACGGAATCCGACATCGAAGCCTCGACCCACGCGCCGGTGACGGGATTGCATCACTGAGCTGACCAGAGACGTCACGGCCATGCTCTGGACCCGGCGAACGTTGGCCCGCGTACCGCAAGCGCCGGGCCGAAGATGACGTAACGTCGTCATCCGGACGGCGTTACCAGCTGCCAATCGCACCGGTGACAGGGTCGCGCTGGCAACGCGTCACCTGATCCTGTGCGGACCAACCCGGTCGGCAACTCAAGTGGGCGGCAGTGTGACCTTTGGGCGCAGGCTTAAGGACTTTCGACCCCTCGCCACGTGGTCCGCCCGGTGCGATGGTTACGGTGCCGGGGAAACCCGGTGGTCTGTCTCGAAGAGCGGCGTGGTCGGGTAGAGCCGATCGGCTCGATCTTGACTTCAGCACGTGGAAAAACGCGCATGCCGCCTTCGGGCAGATCTATTTGTGGTGTGTCTATTTGCAGCGCGGCGATTGACGGTGAGTGGCGGGGTCAGCAATTCCGGTGTTGTGACCGTGCTGCTGGGCGGGGACGTCATGCTCGGCCGTGGCGTCGATCAGATCCTGCCCCATCCCGGCGAACCGGTACTGCGCGAGCCGTATATGCGTGACGCGCGGGGCTACGTGCGGCTGGCCGAACACTCCAACGGGCCGATACCGCGGCCCGTGGATTGGGCGTGGCCGTGGGGCGAGGTGTTGGAGATCATCGATGACGCCGATCCCGATGTTCGTTTGATCAACCTGGAGACCACGATCACCGATGCCGGTCACTTCGCCGACCGCAAGCCGGTGTGCTATCGGATGCACCCGGACAACCTGCCCGCACTGACGGCGCTACAGCCGGACGTGTGTGCGCTGGCCAACAACCACATTCTCGATTTCGGCTACCAGGGGCTGACCGACACCCTCGGGGCTCTAGACCGGGCTGGGATCCAGTGGGCCGGAGCGGGAGCCGATCTGCCCACGGCGCGCCGCCCGGCGGTGGTGACCGTTCACGATGGGCACCGGGTGCTGATCGGCTCGGTCGCGATGACATCGGCCGGCGTACCTGAATCCTGGGCCGCGCGCGGGCACCACCCCGGGGTGTGGCTGATCCGGGATCCCTCACAGCGAGACGCCGCCGACGACGTGGCCGCACAGCTGCGGGCGCGCACCCGCGGCGGCGATGTCACCATCGCCTCGGTGCATTGGGGATCCAACTGGGGTTACGCCATAGCACCTCATGCGATCGCTTTCGCACACCGGCTCATCGACGCCGGCGTCGACATCGTCCACGGACACTCCTCACACCATCCCAGGCCGATCGAGATATATCGCGGCAAACCCATCCTGTACGGGTGCGGTGACGTCATCGACGACTACGAGGGCATCGGTGGGCACGAGCCGTTCCGCCCAGAACTTCGGCTCCTCTACATGACGTACACCGATCCGGCCACTGGGGAACTGGTTTCGCTGCAATTGATTCCGCTGCGCGTGCGACAGATGCGACTCGAACGCGCCACGCAGGCCGACGGCGAATGGCTGCGCACCACTATGGAGCACACCAGCCGCCGGTTCGGCACTCATGTCACATCTCGACCCGATGGTCTACTGGAGGTCACGCCGACGCGCAGCGACACACATACTCCGATGACCCCGGCTAGTGTGCGCAACGTGGCGAACAGTTCACGCCTGGGGCTGTAAGAGGGTGCGGATGTCTATCGGGAGATGGTCGAAGGTCTTGTCCACCTGGGTGGCCGGGAGGTGGCGCGACACCGCGGCGGTGGTCGCTGCGGCCGCCTTACCGACGTCGTCGACCGCGATGCATGCGTCTTTGGCGAACCGCAGCGCGTAGACCTCGGCGTTGCACTTATCGGGGACGGCAGTGGGATTCCAGCCCGCATAGAAGACGCCCCTGATCAGGTCGGGCAACTGCGCCGCAAACCGGGCACTCGCCTCCACGGTGAGCCGATCGCGCAGAGTGTGCAGCCATGCCCGCAACACCCCGTAGGCGAACTCCCTATCGTCGGTGTCGAACTCCTTGGCCACATCGTTGACCCAGATATGCGCTATCTCCAGCGCGTGGTCAAGGGCTGACACCTTCGTGTTATCGGACATGGCTTCCTCCCGCAATCCTTAGTGCACTACGCGCAGTCGGTGTCGATCAACCGAGGTCGTCGCCGGGGCGCGCAGCGTGCTCATCGTCTCCCCAATTCGCTAGATCTCATGGCGTGGCTTCCAATCAGACCACCACACGTCGGCCCGCAATAGGGTCCGAAGTCCCGGACGCCTTGGCGACTGGCGGTCGCTGTTTCCCCGGTGACGGCAAGGCTCGTCTTGCGCACGACGACACCAACGAATGACCCACCCTGGCGTGACTTCGGTCCCTACCGCGACACTCGGTCCGGTGGTCGTATCACTAGTGTCTGTCTCGGCGACTCGAAAGAGGACACCATGACCACCCCGGCGGTGTGCGTTCGACCCGGTCACCGGAAATCATTGGCGCTCCCCGGCCTCCTGTGTCCGAGCAGGCCCGATGTTTCAGAACCCCAACCATGGATGGCCAAACGATGCGCACCAGATACCACGAGCAGCTATCGGCGTTGAGCACGCAGATGGCCCAGATCTGCGGCCTGGCCGCAGTCGCGATCGACAATGCAACCCATGCCCTGCTGGACGCCGACCGCGCCCTCGCCGAGCAGGTGATCAACGACCATGAGCAGATGGTGGTGATGAGCACGCGCGCCGCGCACAGCGCCCTGGCATTGCTGGCATTGCAGCAGCCGGTGGCCGGTGACCTGCGTGCCATCGTCGGCTCGATTCAGATCGCCGCGGACGTGGAGCGCATGGGTGCGCTGGCCGTACACGTGGCCAAAATCGCGCTGCAGCGCCATCCACAGCACACACTGCCGAAGGAGGTCGAGGGCAGCTTCTCTGAAATGGGCAGGGTGGCAGTCGAATTGGCCACTGCAGCGCAAGAAGCGCTGCTGTCGCGCGAACCGAAGAAGGCAGCGAGTCTGCGATCCGCAGACGATACGATGGACAGCCTCTACCGGCACCTGTTCAGTGTGCTGATGGACCGCAACTGGAAACATGGAGTCGCCTCGGCCGTCGACGCGGCACTGCTAGGCCGCTTCTACGAGCGCTTCGCCGATCACGCAGTCGAGGTTGGCCGCCGTATCGTTTTCGAAACCACCGGAACGCTACCTGCCGCACAACAAGTGTCGACGTACTGACAGCCGCCCGGGCGAGGGGCTGTTGGGGCGATGTCAACCAACCGCGGACGGGCGTCTTATGCGGGTGCACGACATAGCGCGGACAAGCCCGTCGCTTCCCGGCTCCGAGGGACCCAAGTCAGTCGGCCACGGGACCTAATTCCATATCGGCAGGTCATCACATCGCGACACACTCGGAAGATGACGATGTTTGACGCTCGCTGAGCCCAGCTGTGGCGCACCACTAGACGCGCCGAAACCCGTGGCGGACAGCGCATCAGGACATCGTAGCGTTTCGCGCGCAGCCGACTCGCGGATCGTGGCGTGGGCGCTCCCACGAAACAACTGAGCGCCGCGAAGGGAGTTGATGATGCGAGTTCTGGTCATATTCGGGTCCAAGCGGGGCGGCACGGCTGGACTCGCAGACATGATCGGCGACGCCCTGACCCAGGCCGGATGCGAGGTGTTCGTGTGTCCCGCCGACGGTGTCGCTGATTTCGTTGGGGTGGACGCGGTGATCGTCGTCGGGGCGTTGTACGCCAACCGGTGGCACCGTGACGCTCGGCGCTTCGTCCGGCGCAACGCCGAGGCGCTTCGCGGGCTGCCGGTGTGGCTGGTCAGCAGCGGTCCCCTGGATGATTCAGCTGAGCGCCAAGCCATCCCACCCACCAAACAGGTGCAACGGTTGGTCGACGCGGTGGGTGCGCGCGGTCACGTCACGTTCGGCGGCCGCCTGGCACGAGACGCAAAGGGTTTTCCAGCAAGCGCGATGGCCAAGACCAAAGCCGGCGATTGGCGCAACCCGGCCCACGTCGCGCGCTGGGTCGAAACGGTGGTGCACCAGCTTCACTCACTCAAGCCCGGACGCGCCCAGGCTTGACGGCCAGCGTTCGGCACGCCTTGGCGCGCGGTGAACGCAACACCGGCAGGCCGCATGATCATCGCGCTCCGTATGCGGTCGCAATCCCATCGGTCAGTTGTCGGACAGCGTGATGTTGTCGTTTGGGCTCTCTTCGAAGATGTGGACCGCGGCTTCCTCGGCCGAGGCTGCACCTCCGCTGATACCGACGTCTTCGGCGACCAATTCCGCCTCGGTGTCTTCGCCAAACCCCATGTCCGGCGCGACAAGCCGCCCTGCTCGCGTGTGTCCAACTTCGCCCCACTGAGGAAATTCGGTTTCGCGCTCGGATTCGTCGGAACGCTGCTGCTCGTCTTCGTCGAGCGGCACATTGATCCGCGATGTTGGATCTTGTTCTTCCTCGGCGAGCATCTGGTCCATGCTTTCAGCAGGGCCGAAGGCGCCATGGCCATAAGGCCGCTCCGGCGGCGAGTATCCCTCGTCGAGCATGTCGCCGATACCGCGCTCGATGAGGGTGTCCTCGGGCTGAAGCTGGGTCTCCTTGTCCACGCTGTATTCGCCCGCCGCCGGACCCGTTCCGTAACTCGGAGTACTCATGGCTTGCTGCAATCTCGAGCGGTCACTAGCTGGCGATGGCTCGCGGTGCGCAGATCGCTTTGACAAACTGCGCGATTGCATGTTCAGGCAGGTGCCGCGCTATGTCGGCCTCGCTGACGATGCCGACCAACCGGTGATCGTCGATCACCGGCAACCGGCGGACCTGGTGTTCTTCCATGACGTTCAGCATCTCCTCGATGCCGGCGCCGGCGTCGACGTGATAGGCGCTGCCCTGAGCCAGCTCCCCAGCAGTAGCGGTGTTGGGATCGTGCCCGGCGGCGATGCACTTAATCACGATGTCGCGGTCGGTGATCATTCCATGCAGACGATCATCGTCGCCGCAGATCGGCAGCGCACCCACACCCAACTCGCGCATGTGCTGGGCCGCGGCGGTCAGCGTCTCGTGCTCTCCCACACAGGTTGCTCCACTGTGCATAATGTCACGGGCCGTGGTCATGGTGTTCTCCTCAAAATCGTCGGGAACCCCGGTGAGTCGACACCCGGGGCAATTCGATACTCAGGCGCGGCAAGCAGCCGATCTAGGGCCGTTCGGCCCTTGAAGCCGGCGACATTCGACCCCCGCCCGGTGCAGCACTCGGCTGTGGCGGTCAGTGCCACACGACCAGAGCGAACCGCCTGCCTCGAGGGCCTTCGTCTCGCCCGTAAGTCTTTGGTCCCAAGGCCGTCCGTGGCCAACAGCGGCGGTACCCGAGGACTACTGCCCTCGGTGCATTAGGCCATCCGACCCTAGGAGGCGCGAGCCTCCCGCGCGATGATCCAGAACAACACCCCTCCGGTGGCTGAAAGAGTCGTGATGGACACATTCACACTTCGCCTGCCGCGATGCTTGCGATTGTTGGGCCGTAACCCCTTGGTGCGCGCCAGCGATCGTGTGCAGGCAGCGATGTTGGTGCTCGCCGTGATGGTGTCGAT
>JBIQHU010000195.1:0-7685 GCA_044508395.1 Mycobacterium sp.
CAGCTGGCCGAGACCGTGACGTCGATCAACAAGCTGCGGGCCGAATACGGCCGAGCCGATGAGCCCTTCGAGTTCCAGGCCGTGTGCATCGACAAGTTCGATCTCGACGGGCACCGCGAACTGGCCGAAGCCGGGATCACCGACAACATCGTGATCCCGTGGATGCTCGAAGGCCTCGGTTTCGACGCTCCGCTGGAGAAGAAGCAGGATTCGCTCAAACGGTTCGCCGACACCTACATCCACTCCGGCTGGCAGGACTGACATGACGATCACCGACCCTGCACACCCAGCCCACCTGGCGGGCAAGCGTTCCCGAGACGCGGTAGCTGCACGGGACAAGCAGGCCTGGCTGGACAATTTCGCCGACGACGCAATCGTCCAGGACCCGATCGGGCCGTCGTTCTTCGATCCCGAAGGCACGGGCCACCAGGGCAAGGAAGCCATTGCGGCCTTCTGGGACAAGGCGATCGCCCCGACCGACAACCTCACGTTCAACTTCGTCGACACCTACCAGTGCGGCAACGAGGAAGCCAACATCGGCAGCATCGTCACCACCATGGGAGGGCACCGGATCACCACCCCGGGTGTCTTCACCTACCGGGCGAACGAATCGGGACAGCTGGTCGCGCTGCGCGCCTACTGGGAAGTGGACCGCGCGAGCGCCGAGAAGATCGAGAGCTAAGCCCACGATCCGATGACGGCAGGGCTCCGGGCACGGCGACGGTGCCGTACCCGGGCCCAACCGAACGCATCGTCAACCCCAGTGTTCGGCAGCCCGCACCCGCAGCAGGTCGCGGAATTGTTTGGTGGTGTTCGGGAGCAGTTCACCGGTACCCCAGTCCACCACGACGCCGTAGCGGCGCACCAGATCGAACGTGTCGAGCTCTCGGTCGCGGAATCGGGCGGCAACTTCCCCAGGGTCGACGTCGAGCCACTGTTTGCGAGCTGCGCGGATTTCGGCGCGCAGCGCAGTGGTTGCAGTGTGGTCGATCTCGTACTCGTCGATCTCAGGGTCGATCGGCGTGATCACCACACCGTAGTCACGTGCGCCACCCGCAACGGTCACATAGCCGTCGATCACGTCCTCCAGCACAGCCTCCGGAGCGCGGTCGAGGGGATCGCCGAGTCCCCCGCCACCTGCCGACGGCCGCTCGAAGGTGTCGCCGGCCTGCACCGCAACGCCGGAGAACACCGATCCCAGAAAGGCCTCTTCGGCCGTTCCACGGTTGAGCCAGACGCCGTGAGGAATCGAGGGCAGCCCGCCGTTGATGCCCCAGGTAACCGACCGGGATCGGTCGCAACAGTAGGAGATCACGGTGTTCTCGCAGTCGGTCAGGATGCCGCCCTTGGTCACGCCGCAGCCGCCGCGGTACAAACCCGGCCCGCCGGAGTCGGGAATGATCGCATGCTTGGTCGTCAGCACCGGAGTCAGGCGTTCTTGCCCCTCGCACGGCTGAACGGCCAGTCCCACACCGAACACCGGCGCCGTCGCCGTCGATCCGTCCTTGGTACTGCGCCCTCCCCAACCGCCGGCCATCCAGTCGTACCACATGAAGAACGGACGTTCGTCGCCCCGAGCGTCGCGGCCGCCGACGAGAAGGTACTCAAGGTTGAACGAGCATGCGATGGCACGCTCCGGCATGATCGCCGACCATAGTTCGAAGATCGCGTTCATGATCTTTTCATAAGGGCCAGAACAGAATCCGGTCACCGCGATCGGCCAGCCGGCGTTGACCACGGTGCCTTCGGGCCCGATATCGGTATTGATGGCGGCGTAGAGACCGGAGTTCAGCGGCACGTCGGGAAAGAAGGTCTTCGTGCCCGCGACGATTCCAGAGAACGCCGTGCCGTACCCGCAATTGAGGAAGCTCGCCACCGCGGGGGCGCTGCCGGACAGGTCATAACTGAGCTGATCGCCCTGGATGGTCATCTTCACCCGGATCGGCACCATCCCTTCCGGTTTCGAAGGATCCGAGTCGAGATAGTCCTCGGTTACCCACTCACCGTCGGGCAGCTCTGCGACGCGTTGCCGAACGATGCGCTCCACATAGTCCTGCACCTCGGCCATGGCTTCGACGACGGTGTCCCGGCCGTACTTGGCGACCAGTCGTTGAATCTCGCGCTCGCACACGCCGGTTGCTTCCGCCTGAGCGTGCAGGTCGCCCAAGCTGATCTCCGGAGCCCGTGTGTTGGCCACCAGTAGTTTGGCGACATCGGCGAGAAATCGGCCCTCATGCCAGATGCGAACGGGGGTAATGCGCAGCCCCTCGGCGAAATGCTCGGTGGCGGCGACGTCGAAAGATCCGGGGACGCTGCCGCCGATATCGGCCCAGTGCCCCTTGTTCTGGGCGAAACCGATCAGCTGACCGTCGGCGAAGATCGGCCGGATGAAGCTGACATCGTTGAGGTGGGTGCCACCACGGTAGGGATCGTTGACGCAGAACACGTCACCGCGGTTGATGTCGTCGCCGAACTCGTCGAGCACGGCTTTGCATTGAAAGTGGAGCGTCCCGACGTGCACCGCGATGTCTTGGCTACCCTGCATGACGGTATTGCCCTGGGCGTCACACAACGCCGAGGAGAAGTCTCGGCTGTAGATGACGAAGGAGTAGCAGGTGCGCAAGATCTGCTCACTCATCAGGTCGACCGAGGTCACGAATGCGTTCTTGAGGACCTCGAACGTCACCGGATCGAGGCGGCGGGTGGTGTTGGCGGCGTTCACTGCTGCTCCTGATGGATGTGGATTCGAATGTTGCCCCACTCGTCGACGATGGCGGTGGTCGACGGCGGTATGACGGTCGTCGAGTCGAGCTGGTCGATGATGGCCGGCCCGTCGACCGAGTTTCCGGCGACGAGTTCGTCCCGGTCGAAGACCGGCGTCGGTACGCGCCCGCCGACCTCGTCGAAGTAGACCTGACGAATTGTCAGGGGCGACGGCGCCGGCGAATCCGACGCATCCTGCTGGGGGAACCGCGGTTTCGGGGTCTCACCGATCGCGCGGACGCCGATTTGGTAGATCTCGACGTCGACGTCGTCGCGGCGGAACGAGTAGTCGCGTTCGTGTTCCTCGTGAAAGAGTTCGACCGCACGGTTCAAGAACCCGTCCCGGTTGTCTGCCGTAACGCTCAGCGACCGCCACTGTCCCGCGTAGCGCATGCTGATCGACCGGTCGATACGCATGCGATCCTCATCGACGCCCTCATGCCGGAGCCGGGCGAGGCCCTCCTTTTCGAGCTGCGCGAATTCGGATTCGAGCTCGGCCGGGTTGACGTCGGAAGCGATGCGCTGGAACATCGCCGACAAGTCGTGCCGGATATCGACGAGCAAACACCCTTGCGCCGAGGTGATTCCAGGATGAGCGGGCACCACGACCGTGGGGATCGACAGCTCCTTGGCCAGGGCGGCTCCGTGAAGAGCGCCGGCCCCGCCACACACCACGAGGACGAAGTCCCTGGGGTCGTATCCGCGGCGGATGGACAACAGCCGCACTGCGTCGGCCATGTTCGCATTGGCGACCTGGATGATGTTCGACGCGGCGGTATCGACGTCGAGGTCGAGACGCTCAGCGACGCAGCTACGCACGGCTTCACGCGCCGCGTCCACGTCGAGCGTCAGCTCACCGCCGATCAGCGACTCACCCAGCCGGCCGAGTACCAGGTTGGCGTCAGTGCTGGTCGGCTCTGTGCCGCCGCGCCGATAGCAGGACGGACCGGGTGCCGCCCCTGCGGATTGCGGTCCGTTCCGCAGGGAGCCGGCCTCGTCGATCCAGGCGAGCGATCCGCCGCCTGCGCCGATGGTGAGCACCTCGATGCTGGGGAAACAGATCGGGAAGCCGTACTCGACCTGCCAGCGTTTGGTGGTGCGGATCTCGCCGTCGTAGACCAGCGAGATATCCGTACTGGTCCCGCCCATGTCGAGGCCGATCGCATTGGGATATCCACAGCGGGAGGCAATGTCGGCCACCGCGATGGCGCCCGCGGCAATACCCGAGGCGGCCAGCCGCACCGGATACCGGTCCACCATGGCCGGCGTCATCGATCCACCGCCTGAGTGCAACAGCAACAGGTCCCCGTCGTAGCCGTCGGCGCGCAGGGAGCCTTCCAGTCGGTTCACATAACCACTCACCAGCGGGGCGAGCACCGCATTGGCCACCGTCGTGGACGCACGGTCGTATTCGAATATCTCCGGCAGGATCTCGCTTGACGTCGACACGGTGACCCCGGGGATCTCGTCGATGAGAATCTCGCGCATTCGCCGTTCGTGGGTGTCGTTGACATAGGAGTTCATGAAGCAAACGGCCACGGTCAGCACACCTTTGCGCCGCAGGATGCGTGCGACGTCTCGCGCCTTGTCTTCGTCGAGGGGTGTGACGATCGATCCGACATAGTCGATTCGTTCCGGCACCTCGTACCGGTTTCGCCGCTTGATGTACGGGGCGCCGACGTCGACGTAGGAATCCCAGAGTTCGTCTTTCGTGCCGTCGCGTATCTCCAGGATGTCGCGGAATCCCTCGCTGCACACCATCGCGGCAGCCGGAAAACGACGCGTGATCAACGCGTTGGTGGCGACCGTCGTGCCGTGTGAGAACAGGGTCACCGCCGACAGATCGACACCCGCTGATCGCACACCGGCAACGACCGCTTCCATCGGGTCATGCGGGGTGGATGGCACCTTGGCGACACGCGTGCTCTGGTCACGCTCGTCGAAGATGCACACGTCGGTGAATGTCCCACCCACGTCGACAGCAACACGAAGGCTCTTCGTGGCTGTGTTCTGCTTCATTGGCACGCCTCCTCTGGTGAAGTGTGGTCAAGTATTGAGCTGCACTAATCCGCAGCCAATTGGAGAAAGTGACTGTCGACTACACTCACGTTGGAGTTTTTAACCGTCCGGGGTGAGGTCGCCGCAACCAGTGGATAAAGACGATTTCCGCCTAGTTGATCTGCTGTTGGATCAGTCCCTCGGTCTCACGCTGGTGAGCGACTGCAATCCGCACGTACCACTGTCGGGCGCGCACGCGATCGAGATCGCCCATCCATCCGAATGGCTGCAGCCTGGAACCGTCATGCTGACGACGGGTTCGCTGTACGGCCATGAGGCCAAGAGCGGGAAAGCAGCGCAGGCGCTCCGGGGCCTGGTGCGCGAGCTGGTCTCGGCCGGCGTCGCTGCGCTCGGGTACGGACTCGGGGTTGTCACCGATGAAGTTCCTCGGGCATTGGTGGACGAGGCGAACCGTCATCACTTCGCGGTGTTCACCGTGCCCCGCGAAGTCGCCTTCATGACGGTGGTCGATCGTGTTGCGGAACAGACTCATTCAGTCGAGTCGCACTCGTTGCGGCGGGCGCTGCAGATGCAGGATCAGCTACTCGACGCGCTGGGCGCCGCCGATCCCGAGCAGGAGCTGATATCCCGTCTGGCCGCGATATTGCGTTGCAGCGTGCTGCTGTACAACGAGCTGGGCGACGTCGTCGCATCCTCGGGCAAGGCACCGTCGCATCTGATGCGGGCCCAACTGCGTGGCCGCAGCGGCCATCTACGGTTCAGCGTCGGCAAGTGGTCGGTTACCGCCGACCCGATCGAGCCTGGCGGAGAACCACACTGGCTTGTCGTCGCCTCGACCCGCCACGAGGTTCCCGACGCTCTGGCCCGCTCGATTCTCCAGGTCTCTGTCCGCCTGCTCAACGCGATCGAGCGGTCGCGCTATCGGGCGGCGGTGGAGAACCGGGCACGCCAGGCGGCGTTCGTGCGCGAGCTGGTTGCCGGTGAGATCATCGATCAATTCAGCGCCGAAGGGCATTTGGAGTCGTTGCGGTTCGGGCACCGGCCCCAGTTGCGCGTGTTCGCGATATCTCCCTCGGATGGTTACGACGCCGGACGCTGGGTTACGCGAGCCGCCACCGCGCTCGATGCACTGGAGGCCGACGCGCTCGATCTCGCCAGGTTGATGCGCCTGCCGGTGATGTTCGCACAGCTCGCCGATCAGCTGATCGGCGTGCTCGCGGCCGATGTGCCCGCTGTCAACGGCTGGATCGCCAACCAACCGGAAGGCGCCGTCTGCGGTTTCTCCGAACCGTTCCAGGATGTGCGCACCGGTCCGGAACGTCTCAGAAACGCACAGCGCGCGCTGCGGGCCGCACAGACCCGAAACCTTCGCCACACCAAGTTCGAAGACGTTGGTATCGCCGACTGGCTCTTGACCGGACAGCACCGGGAGACCACCGCAGCCAAGGCCGGCGAACAGCTCGCCGTGCTCGGGCAGCACGACGGCTACCTGGACTTCATTCGCACGTTCTTCAGCCATGACCTCGATGTCGTAGCAACGGCGAAGGCACTCAACGTGCACCCGAATACCGTGCGGCACAGAGTGAAACGCGTCGAGTCGATGTTCGGCGAATCTTTGCGTTCACCGACGCTGATCACCGCAATCCACTTGAGCCTCGAGGTACTCGCGCTCGAGGGCGACCTTTCCGCGATCGGCGAACCTAGAGCTCGACGAGCCCCGTGAGATAGCGCTGAGCCAGCTCGCGGTACGCCGCGGGATTGCTCTGCACCCAGGTATGGGCGCCGGTGCCCGCGATAGGCCCTCGGATCTTCGCGGGTGCACCGGTGACCAGCACCTCGTCCGGAATCTTGGTGCCCCCGACCACGAGGGAATGTGCGGCGATCAAGCTGCGCCGGCCGATGATCGCCCCGTCGAGCACGGTGCAGTGGTTGGCGATCAGCGCCTCCTCGCCCACATGGGCACCGTGCACGACGCACATGTGGGCAACCGTCGCGCCCGGTCCGATGTCGACCGGGATGCCCGGGGGCGCGTGCAGCACAGACCCGTCCTGAACGTTGGCGCCCTCGCGGATGACGATCGGGGCGAAGTCGCCGCGCAACACGGTGTTGAACCACACCGAGGCGCCCGCCTCGACCGTCACGTTGCCGATCAATGTCGCCGTGGGGGCCACGAAAGCGCCCGGATCGACCACGGGCGCGCGGCCCTCGAACGAATACAGCGGCATCGTCCACATATACCGCAGGAAATCGGCGCGGGCGCGACGACGCGTACCCTGAACAGTAACTATGTCGCTCACGACAAATAATCACCCCAGGTTCTTGCTCACCATCGGGCTTGTCACGGCCATTGTCGGTACCTCCGCAGCGTGCTCCCCGACCAACGATTCGCCGGCCACGCCGTGGGTTGCCACGCCGTCCGCCACGTCATCGGCGGCAGCGCCGAAGTCGCCGAAATCGGAGGCCGCCGACTACAGCCATCTGCTGCTGCAGGCCGAGGACGTCAGCATTCCGCCGGACACGTTCACCGCGCGCTCCAACAACGTCAACCCCGACGGTCAGTCCGGAGCCAGCGCATTGTTCGTCAACGCCGACGACACCAGGGCGATCGCCGACACGATCCTGATCTACCCGGACGCCGCGACCGCGTCGGCCACGCTCAAGCAGGCATCGGCGGCCGTCAGCACGATGGTGACCGGCGGCCAACCGCAACCGGTTCCGGTGGGTTCCAACGGCACCGTCATCTCGGGCACCGCACCCGACGGATCCAAGGCGGTCACGCTGCTGATGTACACCCAGGGGCGCGCGGTGGTGCGCCTGGAGTTCGACAGCAACCCCGATGATCCGGTGCCACCGCAGACAGTGGCCAGTGTCGGACGGATGCAGCAGATTGCCCTGCGGATCGG
>JBIQHU010000196.1:0-7680 GCA_044508395.1 Mycobacterium sp.
ACACACGGAAATCCACGAACGCCAGCCTATCGGCGATCTCAAGTGGGCGGCTGCTGACTGAGTTCGTCGAAGCGGGCGAGTGCGGCATCCAGGTCGGACTCGTCGAAGACTTCGCCGAGCCTGATTCGGTCGCCTTCCACGGTCAAGATGCAAACGTCCCGCCACTCGGCATCGAATCCGTCGCGGGAGGTCGCTGACGCTACATGAGTGACAACTGTTCCGATAGCACTCAGCTGATGTACGGCCTCGACATGGATGGTGGCTTGTGACGTGATGTCCCAGATCGCGTGGAGTGACGCTCCCATGTCACCCGCCTCGATTGTGACTAATCGCCGATGATCGATGTCGATCCAGTTTGGTGTGGCAGCAGGAAGCTCGTGCCGGTTGAGTGCGGCGTAAACGCCAGTGACTACGGACCAGGTGCGCGCATAGGCGGCGGCTTCACCGGCGAGGTAGCGGGCGTCGAGTTCAGCGAAGGCCGCGTCGACGTCGTCGGAGTCGAATGTGACCACATCGGCGATGAGCCCCTGGCTGTCCAGGCCGATGATTTCGAGAATTTCCACGTGGAATCCTTCGACCTGTTCATCGCGGTTCGCGTATCGGGAGCGCCTGAGCGCCAAGCGCTCACCGCGTATCGCGATGACGGTTGCCGATGTGTTCCTGACGTTGAGCTCAGCGACTGCACGAGCGTCTTCGAGGGCGGCATCCCGACCGCGACGGATGCCGGTGCTTACGATGTGACGGCGGTCCTCGCTGCGGATGTCGTCAGCCAGCATGGTCGCCATTGCATCCAGATCCGGTCGAATAAAACACTTCTGTAGGCGCTCGTATGCGCGGCTTGCCGCGTTCTCCAACCGCAGCACCGGGCGGCTGAGTTCATCGAAGCGGGCCAACGCCGCGTCGATGTCCGCCTCGTCGAACATCTCGCTGCGGTCGAACAGTCCGCCGTCGAGGGTCATGACGTGAATCTCGCTCCATTCAGCCTCGAAGCCATTTCGTGAGGTTCCACGCAGCGTTTGGGTGATGACTGCTCCGAGGTCAGTCAACTGATGGACTGCCGCGATGCGGAAGTTGATGTCAGGAATCTGATTCCAGGCTTGGCGGGTGTAGTCCTGAATCTCTCCGGGTTCGAACGAAGTCACGCGGCGGTGATCAATGCTCACATGATCGCTTGTTGTGTCCGGCATTTCGCGGCGATTGAGCCCGGCGTAGAGGTCTTTGACTGCCGACCATGTCATCGGATGCAGCGCCGCCTCGCCGTTGAGATAGCGGGCATCGAGTTCGTCGAAAGCGGCATCCAGATCATCGAGGTCGAATTGGACGACGGCCACCAGCCGTTGGTCGGCATCGATCTCGGCGATGCCCAGCAACTCGACATGAAATTCCTGGGGTCCTTGGCCTGAGAAACGGATGTGACGGAGCACGAGGCGGTCACCGCGGGTTGCGATGTCCGTCGACGTGATGGTCTGAGCCCCCAGAGCGGCACCCGCGCGCATATTTCCGATCAGGGCGGTGCGCCCGCATCGAAGGCCGGCGTTGGCCGTGCGCCGACGATCGTCGTCGACGATGTCCTCTGCCATCACGTCGGTCATCGCCGCCCAATTCCGTGACGCGAAGTATGCGAACATGCGGTCGTGCACCCGGATCGCCGAATTTCCCAGTCGTGACGCGGGGTGGCTGAGTTCATCGAACCGTGAGAACGCGGCGTCGAGCTCGCTTTCGTCGAAGACCTCCAAGCTGCTCAGCTGCTCGCCGTCGACGGTGAGGATGATGACGTCCCGACACTCGGCATCGAAGCCCTCGTGCGAAGTGCCTTTCAGCACTTGGGTGAACAGCGCTCCTGAATCATTCAGCCGATGTACGGCCTCGATGTAGAGGTTGATGTCCGGCGCCACAGTCCACGTCGCCCGGATGTACGGGGTGATGTCGCCGGGCTGAAACGCGGTTGCGCGCCGGTGGTCGGTGGTTACCCAGTCCTGCGTCGTCTTCAATGGCTCACGCCGGTTGAAAGCCGCGACATTGCGGGCGATGGCCGTCCAGCTGCGCCTGTGGTCGGCGGATTGACCGGCGAGGTACCGCGCTTCGAGCTCATCGATCGCAGCGCCGAGATCGTCGTGGTCGAATGTGACCGTCGCTGCAATCCGGTCGCCGCTGTCGACCTCGATCACATGCAGGAGATCGAGGCCGAATTCCTCAGGTGCTCCACCACCGAGCGAGAACCGGGCTCGCACGAGGACGACACGCTCGCCCCGGATCGCTATGGCGGTTGGTGCCTGTGTGGCGCCGAGATCTGCTGCAATCCGGAAGTTTTCGACGAACGAATCACGGCCGATCTGCAGATCAGCGTTGATCACCTGGCGGCGATCATCGAACCTGATGTCGTCGGTCACCGCCTTTCCCATTGCGTCCCAGTCGCGGGCGGCGAATCGCTCCAGGAAACGATCGGTCGCTCGGCTTGCCGCGTTCTCCAGGCGGCGAACCGGCTGGCTGGGTTCGTCGAACTTGGCAAGCGCGGCATCGAGGTCCGACTCGTCGAAGATCTCGCAGCGGGTGGCGAGCTCGCCCTCGACCATCAGGATGTCCACGGCTCGCCACTCTGCGTCGAAGCCCTCGGATGACGTGCCCCAGGCGGAGCTCGTCACGACCGCTCCGGATTTGTTCAGCCGATGCACCGCGGTGGGGTAGATGCGGATGTCTGGCGTGTCCTGCCACGAGGCTTCGATGTAGGCGACCTGATCGCCGCTCGCGAAGCCTGTTCCGTGACGGTGGTCCATATTGACCCAGTCGGGCGAAATCGGGGGAACTACACGTTTGTTGAGAGCCGCGAACCCATGCGCAACGACGGCCCATGTTTCGGAGTACGGTGCGGCTTCGCCGGCGAGA
This sequence comes from Mycobacterium sp., assembly GCA_044508395.1. Lineage (GTDB taxonomy): Bacteria > Actinomycetota > Actinomycetes > Mycobacteriales > Mycobacteriaceae > Mycobacterium. Next base: position 2,884 of record JBIQHU010000196.1, read on the forward strand.
TATCGAGCCTCGAGTTCAGCGAAGGCGGCATCGATATCGTCGACATCGAATACGAAGCGGGTCGATACCTGGTTGTCGGAATTCACCTCGATGATCTCGAGAAGGTCGCTGTGGAAAGGCTCGGGTTGCTGGCTTGCCGCGGCACGGCTGCGACACAAGACGAGGTTTCTGCCACGGGTCGCGATAACGTCTGACCGGACTTCTGTGACTCCGACCTCAAAGATTGCCGAAATCTCGCCAATCACCGCATCGCGCCCCGCTCTGCGGCCGACATTGACCACCCGACGGCGATCCTCGGTTGAAATGTCCTCGGCGAGAACCCTTCGAATTGCTTCCCAGTCTCGGACAGCGTAGTTCGCGATGATGCCCCGATACACGTGGCTGGCGGCGTTCTCCAGCTTCGACGTCTGCGTCCGCTCTTCTCCGGGCCGGGCATACTGCGCCTCGAGTTCTGCTACGGCGGCATCCATGTCGTCAAGGTCGAAGGACACTTGTACGGCGACAAGGCCTTCCTCGTTGAGGCCGACCACCTGAACGAACTCATCTAGTGGCGCTCCGGGGGCAGTGTCGTCCGTAGCGCTGGTGAGCAGGATCAGGGCATGACGGTCGCCGCGTACGGCAAGAAACGTCGGCCGATGACGCACTATGCCCACTGCCGAGTAGTGCCTCATCCCGTCTGTCCATTCACGGGGCGAAAGTTCAGTGCGGATGTAACCGACGATCTTGCGGTGGCTTTCGACGACGATGACGGGTGCAAGCAACGTCTCGGCTTCGTCCCATGCCTCGCGGTCGACCGCGCTGGTCAGCTTGTCCCCGATCCGGACGCACGGATGGTCCGGCTCAACAGCGCGATCTCCGGGTGCGGCTGGTGCACCAGCCGGCGATAGGAGCGATTGATTGCCGAGAAGACCTTGAGCCTTGCCGGCAAGTGATACAGCGCCTTTGCGCGCATAGAGATCGGCGGCCAGGTCCGCCGCAATCCTCGCTTCGGCTGAGATGCCCGCGGCGGCAAGCACTGTCGCCAGTGCCAGGCAGGCATCGCCGTGATCGACGAGGGCGTCGGTGCGTTCAGCGATGGCGACGGCTTCTTCGGCGACACGCCGCGCCCGATCGTGCTCCCCGTTGCGCGAGAACAGCTGTGCCCGAGTCGTGCGCCACGCGATCGACGGCTTCAATGCGTGGCCGGCGAGCCGCTCGCTCTCGGAACACAGTTCGTCTGCTTCGGCCTCGCGGCCCAGCAGGAGGCAGGCGCGGGCCAATAGCGCGGCTGTCTCCGCAGTGTCGGCGTCCAGGCCCATGCGGCGAAAACCGTTGTAGGCAAGACGAAGATGCCGCTCTGCCGCGGCGGCGTCGGCGAGGACCAGCTCCACGATGCCGGCGAAGTGCTCGACTTCGAGAACTGAATGGCGCAAGCCGAGCTCGGTGACAGTGCGCCGGGCGGAGTCGATCATCCGGCGTGCCGCGGCCGCCCGGCCTCGAAACGCTTCCAACACGGCTTGGCACCGGGTCGAGGTGGCCTCGACGGCCGGCGAATCGGTGGTGATCCGCAACAGACGCACTACATCAAGACAACGGCCGCCCGCGCGCGGAACCGGGTTGGGTCCCCACAGCGCGGCCAGCGGAGCGCCTGCCAGCACCGAATTGACCAATCGGTGCTCGTTTGCCTGGCGCGCTGCGGCCAGTGCGTGGTCCAATGCGACTTCACAGTCGGCGACCCGCCCGAGGCGTGCCAGACATCCCGCTCGAACCGTGTGTGCTTTGGCCTCCCCTGCGGCGTCGCCCAATTCGGCCAGTGTCGCCGCGGCGGCGGCTACTGCGGATTCGATCTCGTTCAGGCGCTCGGGGTCGACAAGCATGGACAGTTCGCCATCGAAACACGTCGCCCACGCTGCGACTCGGGCTGAATTGCGTGTTCCTTCCTTCAGTTCCGCCACTGCACCGGCCGCCGACGACACATCACCCGCGGCCAGCAATGCCTCACACCGCGCCACGAGAAGTTCGACCCGCTGGCCGTCGCGGTCTGGCAGTTCGTCGTCCACGTCCTCCAGCGCGTGCAACGCGTGACCGTAAAGGTCGGCGGCTCCCTCGTAAGCCAGTCGCACCATTGCCTGGTCTGCGGCACGCCGGGAGTACTCGACAGCCTTGACCGCGTTTCCCGCCCAAGCACATTCGAAATAGTGGTGGGCCAGCTCGGCCAGAAGCTCGTCATCGGCGCCCGGCATCGTCTCCAAAGTGGTGGCGATCCGTTGGTGCAGGCGCATGCGCCGGACAGACGCCAGTTCGGCGAGCAGCGACTGCCGGACGATGGCATGGTTGAACCGGTACCAGCCACCGGGCTCCTCGACGAGGATGCCGACCTGGCTTGCTTCGTCGAACCCGTCGACCAGGTCTTGGCCCACTACTTGCTCAACCAGGTCGAGGGCGAACCGGCTGCCCACAACCGCGGCTGCCGCCAGCGCCTTGTTGGTCTCAGCCGGAAGCCGGGAAAGTCTGCGGCTCACGGCTTCCCGAACTCCCTGAGGCAGGGTGCTCGGATCCCAGTGCCCGCCGCTCTCGTCTACGTGGCGCAATGCCTCGATGAGGAAGAACGGATTGCCCCCGGTGACCGAGGCCAACGCGCGGGCCAGCTCTTCGTCGTCGTATCCGGCCTCGGCCACGTACGCACTGACGTCCTCCTCATCGAGGCCGTTTAGGGCAATACGATTGGCGCTGCCGTCGCGGTGAAGGTCGGCCAGCATCGCCGCCAGCGGATGCGAGCGGTCGAGGTCGGTGCTGCGGTACGTGCCGACAATTTGCACGCGGGCGTGCTCGCCGAACCGCAGAAGGTGGCGCAGCAGAAGCAGTGTGGGCTTGGCCGCCCAGTGGAGGTCGTCGAGCACGAGGACGATGGGCGCCTCTGCCGAGGCGATGCCGAGCAAGGCCACGACCGCGTCGAACAGTGCGTATCGTTCGGTGTCAGGATCACCGCGAGGTGGCGGGGCGAGATCGGGCAGGACATCGGCCAGTCCTGGAACCAGTGGCAGTAGCGCCTCGACCCCGCGTGTCCCGCGCAGTCGGCTGCTACCGAGACAGGGGACGAGTGCGCGCAGTGCTTCGGCGAACGGCTGGTACGGCGCGCCGAGGTCCTCGTCAGAACGACCGTAGAGCACCACCGCGCCTTGCTCGTGAGCCTGCCTGCACCACTCGCCGGCCAGGCGGGTCTTTCCGACGCCTGGTTCGCCGGCGATCAGCACGGCGCGGGTGCTGGCGATGACTGTCTGATGCCAGTCGGAGAGCAGCTCTGCCAGTTCACGGGTGCGCCCGACGAAAGGGCCGGGCCCCGCGAGCACTGCGGGCATCACCGGCCGCTCGATCGGAGTATCACCGTTCGGCGGTGGGGTTTCGGCGGTCTGCAGACGGAGTTCGAAAGTGTGCTCAGGACGTGCCAGGTTCTTCAGCTGCCGCAGGCCCAGATCGAGGAGGGCGACGTCGTCGGACAGGGAGTCGATCACCAGCTCGGCGGTCGCACCAGAGCAGAGGATCTGTCCGCCGCAGGCCTGCGAACGCAGCCGGGCGGCGCGGTTGACGGCACGACCGAAGTAGTCGCCATCGCGCAGCTCGGCTTCGCCGGTGTGCAACGCGATCCGGATACGAATGGGCTCGGCCAGCGCCCACGGCTCGTGAAAGATCGCGTCCTGCAACTCGATCGCGGCGGCCGCGGCGGCTGACGGACGGTCGAACACCGAGAACGTGGCATCGCCTTCGCCGCGGGTCTTGATCAGCCGCCCGCCGCGGGAGGTGACGACCTGTTCGACGAGTTCGTCGTGCCGGGCGAGCGCCACCGCCATCGCGTCGGCGTCCGCCTCCCACGCGGCGGTCGATCCTTCGATATCGGTAAGGAGGAAGGTGACTGCCCGTGTCACCGACGGAACATGTTGCGTCGCAGGGATGTCGAGCTCAGGATCCTGAGCGACGATCGCGGCTTCCAGCCGGCGGAGCTCAGGCCCCGGGTCGACGCCGAGCTCATCGGCCAACAGGGATCGGGCCCGTCGGTAGGCGCCGAGCGCCTCGCCTTGCCTGCCGGCCCGGTAGAGCGCGAGCATCAGTTGGCCCCAACGTCGCTCGCGCAGCGGCGCCTCCGTCACCGCGGCCTCGAGGTCGCCGATGATCTCCGCGGCACGGCCAGTTGCCAGGAGTGCATCGGCGCGGTCCTCGACCAGCGCTGAGTGGGCCTCGCTCCACCGGGTCTTCTCGGACACACCTCGCCGACTGTCGGGCAGTTCGGGGCTGCCACGCCACAAGGTCGCTGCCTCGTCGAACCGGATGAGCGCAGCGCTGGTGTCGCCGGCGCCCAGGGCGTCGCGGCCCCATTTGGTGAGGGACTGATGGCGCGCGGCGTCGGTCTCGGCGGTGTTCAGCCGCCAGCCGGTCCCTTCGGTCAACACGAAGCCGTCGCCGAGGGTGTGACGCAGTGCGGAGATGTGCGTCTGCAGGGCCTTGGCCGCAGTGCGCGGCGGATCGTCGCCCCAGAGCAGTTCCGTGAGCACCTCGGCCGGCACCACCGAACCGCCGTGCAGTCCGAGCATCGTGAGGATGGCACGCGGCTTCGCGCCCGGTATCGCGACGGGCGCACCGTCCATACGGACCTGCAGAGGTCCCAAAACCTCCAGTTCCACCGATGAAATCGTACCCACGGGCCAATCGTCGAGGTGACGATTCAACGCAGGATCAAGAACGGGTAAAGGCGCGTACTACCTGGTGTTTTACAGGCCGCGGTGGGCCGCACGCAGCGCGGCCACGGCGGCGTCGTCTCCCGAG
>JBIQHU010000197.1:0-7600 GCA_044508395.1 Mycobacterium sp.
AGCCCGGCCACCGGCACCCAGGAGAACAGCGATTCGTCGATGGTGCGGTGGTCGGGGTCGCGGCCGAGCAGGTCGGTGAACAACACCGCACCCACAGCAAACGACGCCAGGGAGGCCGCACACCCGAGTAGGTGTCCCCAGGTGTTGGTGCGTCGTCCGCCCAACAGCAGTATCGTGGCGCCTGCCAGGGGCAGGGCGATGGTGAGCCACACAGGTATCGTCATCGCGCTCATCAGTGTTTGAGCAGACTGGCGTCGTCGACCGAGGCCGACCGGCGGGTACGGAAGATCGTCATGATGATCGCCAACCCGACCACCACCTCACACGCGGCCACCACCATCGTGAAGAACGCCACCATCTGGCCGTCGAGATGCCCATGCATGCGCGAGAACGTCACGAACGCCAGATTGCAGGCGTTGAGCATCAACTCCACACACATGAACATGACGATCGCGTTGCGCCGCAACAACACCCCCGCAGCACCAATGGTGAACAACAACGCAGACAGATACAGATAGTTATCAGGATTCATTCGTCTTTTCCGCCGCCGTTCGTGCTCTGCGCCCAATCGTCAACCCAGTCGGCACCGACATCGGGTGGCGTTGTCACCAACCGCAAGTGCGATCGCGCCGATGCATGCGTCGTGCGCGGCGCAATCGTGCGCGGGCGCAAAATCCTCGACACCGAGTCGCGCGCGGGCGAACCGTCGGGAAGCAAAGCAGCAACATCGACGGCGTTGTGTTGGGCGAACACACCCGGACCCGGCAGTGTGGTCGGATGTCCGCCGAACCCGAATCGTTCGGTAGCAAGGTCACGTTGTGACTTACGGTGATTCCGGCGTTCGCGATAGGCAAGGACCATCGCACCCGCGGCCGCCGTGATCAACAGCGCGCTGGTGAGTTCGAACACCCACAGGTAGCGGGTGAAGATCAGCGCCGCCAACCCCTCGACGTTGCCGTCGCTGTTGGCCGGCTCCAGCCCGGGGGGCCCGGCCACCGACCCGTTGCCGATACCCGCGATGAGCAGCACACCAAAGGCGATACCGGCGATTACCGCCGTAACACGTTGGCCCCGAATGGTTTCCACCAGCGACTCGGAAGAGTCGACACCGATGAGCATGAGCACGAACAGGAACAGCATCATCACCGCGCCGGTGTAAACCACCACCTGCACGACGCCGAGGAATAGGGCGCCCTGCGCGATGTACAAGACGGCCAGCGCGACCATCGTCATCGCAAGCAACAGCGCGGAGTAGACCGCCTTGGCAGCCGTCACAACACCCACTGCGCCGACGACGGCTACGGTGCCGAACACCCAGAACAACACTGCCTCGCCGCTCATCGTGCTGGCTCCGAAACGGCAGGTGAGAGCAGTTTGTCCTTGCCCCAGATCAAGTCGGCGCGGTTGTCGTCGGCCATCTCGTATTCGTTGGTCATCGTCAGCGCACGCGTCGGGCACGCCTCGATGCACAACCCGCAGCCGATGCAGCGCAGATAGTTGATCTGGTAGACGCGGCCGTACCGCTCACCGGGGGAGTACCGCTGGTCCTCGGTGTTGTCTGCGCCCTCGACGTAGATGGCATCGGCGGGGCAGGCCCACGCGCACAACTCGCAGCCGATGCACTTCTCCAACCCGTCGGGGTAGCGGTTGAGTTGGTGCCGACCGTGATAGCGCTTGGCCACCGGGCCCGGCTTCTCCGGATACTCCTCGGTGATCCGTTTCTTGAACATCGTCCTGAACGTGACGGCGAAACCCGCGATAGGGTTGAAGAATTCAGGCATCGAGGTTTTCCCGTCGGATGATGATCACTGGGTCAGCGATCCGCTGACCGGGTAGCGGTGGCACCGGGTAGCCGGTGGCCATCGGATTGAGATAGCCGGTTGTGCCTCTTGGGCGGTTGGTGCTGGAATTCGAACCGTTCGCCGATGTGCGCCTGATGACCGCGGCAGCAGCGAGCACGACGCACACACCGGCGATTGCCGTAGTCCACGGTGTGCTGTGGAGCGTGGATTCCATGCCTCGCGCAACGGCCACCGTCATGAGCCATCCCAGTGAGACTGGGATCAGCACTTTCCAGCCGATAGCCATGAACTGGTCGTAACGCAGCCGCGGCAGGGTCGCGCGCAGCCATATGAAAGCGAACAAGAAGGCCCACACCTTGCCGACGAACCACAGCAGCGGCCACCAGCCGGTGTTGGCGTCATCCCATATGGCGATCGGCCACGGCGCGTGCCAGCCGCCGAGAAACAATGTCGCTGCAAGCGCCGACACTGTAGTCATGTTGATGTACTCGGCGAGCATGAACATCGCGAACTTCAGCGACGAGTACTCGGTGTGAAAGCCGCCGACCAGTTCACCCTCTGCCTCGGGCAGATCGAAAGGAGCCCTGTTGGTTTCGCCGACCATCGAGATCACGTAGATGAGAAATGACGGCAGCAGGAGAAAGACGTACCACGTGCCCTCCTGCGCGGCGACGATGCCAGCGGTGGACATCGTCCCCGCGTAGAGGAACACGGTGGTGAACGACAGTGCCATCGCGATCTCGTAGGAGATCACCTGCGCGGTGGATCGCAAGCCACCCAGCAGGGGATAGATGGAACCGGAAGCCCAGCCTCCCAGCACGATTCCGTACGCACCGATCGATGCGGCGGCCAGGATGTACAGAACGGCGACGGGCAAGTCAGTCAGTTGCAGGGCCGTGCGGTGTCCCGCGATGGAAACTTCCGCCCCGAACGGTATGACGGCGAATGCCATAATGGCGGGAACCACCGAAATGACCGGTGCGAGCCGGTAAATCGCCTTGTCCGCACCAAAGGGCGCGATGCCCTCTTTAAGTGCCAGTTTGATTCCGTCCACCAGGCTCTGCAGAGCACCTGCAGGACCGACTCGGTTCGGTCCGTACCGCATCTGCATCCGGGCCAGCACTCGACGCTCGACCAGGATCGCGACCAGAACCGTCAGCACCAGGAACGCGAAGACGGCAACTGCCTTGAGCAGGACCAGCCACCAGACATCGGTCATCTCGCCGGTCACCTCGCCGGTCATCTCGCCGCTCCGATCGCCACGAGAGCGCCTGCGCTGACGCCGAGTTGCTCATGAACCGCGCAACGAGTCGAGTTCAGGGGTAGCCACACGACGCGATCGGGAAGATCGGCGAGAGCGAGCGGCAGGGTGATGGCACCCGACGGAGTGCTGATGGTGACGGGATCACCCTCGGCGGCACCGATTTCCGCTGCGGTTGACGCGGAGAGGCGCACCACCACAGGCCGGGCCGTCTGAGCCAAGTGCGGTTCGTCGTCCTGCAGTCGACCACCGTCGAGCAACATTCGCCAACCCGCGAGAATCGCCTGGCCGGCAACGGGGCACGGTGGCCGAACCGAGGATACCGACGGGGGGTCTTGGCGCAGACCAGACCACAAGCCGATCCGGTCGAGTTCGGTTCGAGCAGCCGCGGAATCGGGCAGCCCCAACCCGACGCCCATCTCCGACGCCAGCGTATGCAGCACTTGCAGATCGGGCATCGCCTCGGAGTTGCGCAGCGCGGCGGCGAAATGCCGTTGGCGGCCTTCCCAGTTCAGGAACGTCGCCGATTTCTCGGCAACGGGAGCGACGGGGAGGACAACGTCGGCGTGCGCGGTGACTTCGCTGTGGCGCAATTCCAGGCTCACCACGAACGGTGCCTTCATAACGGCCTCCCGCGCGGCGCGAGGGTCGGGCAGATCGGCGAGTTCCACACCTCCGATCACCAAAGCCGACAGGGTGCCGTCGGCTGCGGCGGCCAGGATGCCCGCGGTGTCCAGACCCGGCTGTGCGCTGGGGCGGCCGCCGGGCAACAGGTTCGGCAGTGCTCCCGCTTCAAGCGCGCTGCGTTCGCCCGCACGTCGGGGCACCCATGCCAACCGTGCGCCGGTTGCCTCGGCCAGCCGACTCGCCGCGGACAGCCCGCCCGCGACCGCTCCCAGTCGCTCGCCGACCATGATCACAGCGCCCGGTTGACGCAGCAGGTCGGCGACGTCCCCGGTGCGGAGATCGTCCAGCACGAACGGTTCTTCGCCGGGCTTCGCCCGAAGAAGGGTGCCCGACATCTTGATCAGGCCGCGAGTCGTGAACGGACCGACGGAGTACACGGGCAGCCCACGAGCGCGGACCGCTTTGCGGAGCCGCAGGAAGACGATCGGCGACTCCTCTTCAGGCTCGAATGCCGCGAGCAGCACCACCGGAGCCGATTCGAGGTCTCGGTAGGTAACGCTCATCGGCCTACCCGCGACGCATGCGGCCAGGAAGTCGGCTTCCTCGGACGAGTGCGGTCGGGCGCGGAAGTCGATGTCGTTGCTGCCCAGCGCCAACCGTGCGAACTTGGCATAGGCGTAGGCGTCTTCCCATGTGCTCCGTCCACCGACGAGGATGCCCGCCCGGCCGTAGGCGTTTCGAAGTCCAGTCGCCGCCGTGGCGAGTGCGTGTGACCACGACGCCGGAGCGAGGGTGCCCTCGGCCCCGCGGATCATCGGGGTGGATATCCGTTCTGACACAGGGGAATATCGGAACGCCCATCGTCCTTTGTCGCAGTTCCACTCCTCGTTGACCTCGGGGTCGTCACCCGCCAGTCGCCGCAACACCTTTCCCCGCCGGTGATCGGTGCGCTGTGCGCATCCCGAGGCGCAGTGCTCGCATACGCTCGGGCTGGACACCAGGTCGAAGGGCCGCGCTCGGAATCGATAGGCGGTGCTCGTCAGCGCACCGACCGGGCAGATCTGCACGGTGTTGCCGGAGAAGTATGAGTCGAATGTCGCGCCGGCGTGGATACCGACCTGTTGCAGCGCTCCACGCTCCATCAGATCGATGAACGGGTCACCCGCGACCTGGCGGGAGAATCGGGTGCAGCGCGCACACAACACGCACCGCTCCCGATCCAGCAGCACCTGCGCTGAGATCGAAATCGGTTTGAGGAAGGTGCGTTTGACGCCCAGGAATCGCGTTTCGGGCGCGCCGGTGGACATGGCCTGGTTCTGCAGCGGGCATTCGCCGCCTTTGTCGCATACCGGGCAGTCGAGAGGGTGGTTGATCAGCAGCAGCTCCATCACACCCTGCTGGGCGGTGGCCGCGGTGGCAGAGGAGTGCTGCGTTCGAACCACCATGTTCTCGGCCACCACCGCCGTGCAGGAGGCCAGCGGCTTGCGCTGACCTTCGACCTCGACCAGGCACTGCCTGCAGGCGCCGACGGGATCCAGCAGTGGATGGTCGCAGAACCGCGGGATCTGGATACCGATGAGCTCGGCTGCGCGAATTACCAACGTGCCCTTGGGCACACTGACCGCGACGTTGTCGATCGTCAGGTCAACCATTTCGACAGCGGGGGCGGCGTGGGCCGGTTCGGTCACGGTCATCTAGACCCCTGCCCGTCCTCGGCGAGCAGACGCAAAGTGCGCCATTTCGTCGGCGTGTCGGGACAGTTTGCGTCTGCTCGCGCAGAAAATTCGCGCACCCATCTAGACCCCCACCGGCTCGGCGACCATCAGCATCGAGGCGTGCGGGTCGAACGGGCAGCCGCCGTGCAGATGTGCGATGTACTCGTCGCGGAAGTACTTGATCGACGACAGTATCGGGCTGGCCGCGCCGTCACCCAACGCGCAGAACGACTTTCCGTTCATCGCATTGGCGATGCTGAGGAGCCTCTCGAGGTCATCGGCGGTCCCGGCGCCCGACTCCAGTTGCTCATACACCTGGGTCAGCCAGTAGGTGCCCTCTCGGCACGGGGTGCACTTGCCGCACGACTCGTGCGCATAGAACTGCATCCAGCGGCGGACCGCCCGCACCACACACGTCGTCTCGTCGAAGATCTGCAGCGCCTTGGTGCCCAGCATGGAACCTGCGGCGCTCACCCCCTCATAATCCAGTGGTACATCCAGGTGTTCGGCGGTCAACATCGGTGTCGACGATCCGCCAGGGGTCCAGAATTTCAACCGATGTCCGCTGCGAACACCGCCGGCATACTCGAGGAGTTCGCGCAACGTCGTGCCCAACGGCGCTTCGTACTGCCCAGGCCTACTGACATGCCCGGACAGCGAGAACAGCGTGAACCCGGGAGAGTCGTCGGTGCCCATGGAACGGAACCAATCAACGCCGTTGAGGACGATCGACGGCACTGATGCGAGCGATTCGACATTGTTGACGACAGTGGGGCACCCGTACAGTCCTGCCTCGGCGGGAAATGGTGGCCGAAGCCGCGGTTGGCCGCGCCTGCCCTCCAGCGAGTCGAGAAGCGCCGTCTCCTCACCGCAGATGTAGGCGCCTGCGCCGGCGTGCACCGTCAATTCGACGTCGAAACCTGAGCCGTTGATGTTCGTGCCCAGGTAGCCCGCTGCATAGGCCTCGGCGACTGCGGCGCGCAACCGCCGCAACGCTGGAACGACCTCTCCGCGGACGTAGACGAACGCGTGACGAGCGCGGATGGCATACGCTGCGATGATGACACCCTCGATCAACAGATGCGGGGTGGCCATGAGCAACGGAACGTCTTTGCATGTACCGGGTTCCGACTCGTCGGCGTTCACCACCAGGTAATGCGGACCTGTGTCGTCCTGTTTGATGAACGACCACTTCACCCCGGTTCGGAACCCGGCGCCGCCCCTGCCGCGAAGGCCCGACGATATGACCGTTTCGATCACCTCGTCGGACTCCATTGCCAGTGCCTTCTGCAACGCGCGGTAACCGTCATGGGCCTGGTAGGTGTCCAGCGTCCAGGACCTTGGGTGGTCCCAGTAGCGGCTCATGACAGGGGTCAGCGTCATGTCAGTCCTCGCCTTCCACGCCACGCGCAGTCATGCCCATGTCGTGGGCGACGCGCAGGCCCGCCAAGGTCGCCGCGCCCGCGGCGGTGGAATCGTGCCGGTCGTCGGGTAGGCCCGCGAGGATGCGTTCGGTCTGGCGGAAGGTGCACAGCTTGGCGCCACGGCTGGGGACCGCCGGCTCACCGGCGCGCAGCGAATCCACGAGATCCCTTGCAGACGTGGTTGTTTGGTTGTCGAAGAATTCCCAGTTGACCATGACGACGGGTGCGTAGTCGCAGGCGGCGTTGCATTCGACGTGTTCGAGGGTGACGCGGCCGTCGGGGGTGGTTTCGCCGGCGTGCACGCCCAGGTGATCTTGTAGCGCGTCAAGGATGGCGTCGCCGCCCATGATCGCGCACAGGGTGTTGGTGCACACACCGACGAGATATTCACCGGTCGGGGTGCGGCGATACATCGAGTAGAACGACGCCACCGCAGCGACTTCGGCACCGGTGAGCCCCAGCAGCTCACTGCAGAAGTCGATTCCAGCTGTCGTCAGGTGGCCGTCTTCGGATTGCACCAGATGCAGTAGGGGCAGCAACGCCGAGCGGGCTTGGGGATAGCCGGCGATGATTTCGCGTGCCTCGGGCATCAATCGAGCCAGCGTCTCCCGCGGATAGCTGTTACGGCCATTTCTCTGCGGCTCTCCGGGTTGTGGGTTCAGTGGAAGAAAGACAGTCATCGGTCGACGCCTCCCATGACGGGGTCGATGGATGCGACGGCGGTGATGGCGTCGGCGACCATGCCGCCTTCGCACATCGCCGCGACGGCTT
>JBIQHU010000198.1:0-7586 GCA_044508395.1 Mycobacterium sp.
CGTGATCGCCCAGGATGACGTTGCTGCGGTTGCCGCCGATGATGACGTCGTCGCAGATCTTCGCGGGGCCGTACGACGCCGAGACACCTGCGCCGCCCGGTGCGGTTCCGCCACCCGCCCCACCGACACCGGGAGGCGGTGGCTGATGCTGACCCGCTTCGTACGAAACCAGTTGATCATCTTCACGATCGCCTCGATCGTCGGCGTCGTGGTGATGCTCTTCGCCTACATGCAGGTGCCCACGCTCCTCGGGCTGGGACGTCTGACGGTGACTCTGGAGCTGCCCGCGGCCGGTGGCCTCTACCGCTTCGGCAATGTGACCTACCGCGGGGTGCAGATCGGCAAGGTGACCTCGGTCAAGCTCACGGAGAACGGCGCAGAAGCCGAGTTGTCGTTGAACACCTCGCCGAAGATTCCCGCCGACCTGCAGGCTGAGGTGCTCAGCGTGTCGGCGATCGGCGAACAGTACGTGGATCTGCGGCCCCGCACCGACTCGGGACCGTACTTGCAGAACGGTTCGCGAATCCCCGTGGCCAACACGACCATTCCGCAGGAAGTGGGGCCGATGCTCGATCAGCTGAGCAAGCTGGTCGACACCATCCCGGGGGACAGAATCAGCGACCTGCTCGAGGAGTCGTTCAAGGCTTTCAACGGCGCCGGCCCGGATTTCCAGTCGCTGCTGGATTCCGCATCGACGCTGACCAATGACGTCAACGGGGTCTCGGACGAGACACGGAGATTGATCGATGACAGTGGGCCACTGCTGGATTCGCAGGCCGAGACCACAGATCAGATCCGGACCTGGGCGCGCAGCCTCGCCGGTGTCACGGGGCAGATCGCGCAGAACGACCCCGAGATCCGTGCGCTGCTGCAGCGTGGGCCCGGCTTCTCGGCAGAGGTGTCGGATCTGCTGAACCAGGTGAAGCCGACGTTGCCCATCTTGTTGGCGAACCTCACCACCGTCGGCCAGATCCTCGTCACGTATAACCCGTCGCTGGAACAGCTGCTGGTGATGTTCCCGGCGATCATCTCGGCCCAGCAGGCGTTCGGTCTGCCGAAGAACAACCCGACGGGCCTGCCGTCCGGCGACTTCGCGCTGACCGTCACCGATCCGCCGCCGTGCACCGTCGGCTTCCTGCCGCCGTCACAGTGGCGCAGCCCCGAAGACGAGACCACCGTCGATACCCCTGACGGGCTGTACTGCAAGCTGCCGCAGGACTCGCCGATCTCGGTGCGCGGCGCCCGTAACTACCCGTGCATGGCGCACCCGGGAAAACGCGCGCCCACAGTCGAACTCTGCAACGACCCCAAGGGTTTCCAGCCGGTGGCCATGCGCCAGCACTATGTCGGGCCGTACCCGATCGATCCGAACCTGATCAGGCAGGGCGTCCCGGTGGACGACCGTGTGGACTACCAGGAGCGGATCTATGCACCGGTGCAGGGCACGCCGTTGCCGCCGGGTGCGGTACCGTCCGGCACGCCACCCGGCCTACCGCCGGGCCAGCCCCTCCAGCCGGCCCCATTCATGCCGCCCGGCATGCCACCGCCGTCGGACCAGGCCCCATTTGCGGTGCCAGGTGCACCGGTCGCGGCCAGCGCTCCCGTTGCGCCGCCACCGCCGCCCGGTAACTCGATCAACGGGACACCGATTCCGGCGCCGCCGCCTGCCGAGTCGGCCCCAGGCGCCGTACCCGCGGCACCAAGTTCGTTCGGGGGGAACGGTTCTGGGGAACCCACCGGGCCGACCGTCGCCTACACGCCATACGACCCGCGGACGGGCCAGTATTTGACGGCCGACGGTCAGTTGCAGCAGCAGACGAACATGGCCATCGGATCGGCCCCCAAGTCCTGGCAGGATTTGATGCCGACCTGACGGCACGTCGAACCCGGGCGTGGCGACCTGGCCGGCGAAGAAGTCGGCACCTCGCCGGTACCTGCGCTAGGAGATTCGCTCCAACCGCAGCGGCATCTCGATGACGACGGGTTTGTTGACACCGCACGCACCGCTCGGGCCGGTGGTCCGCTCACGCCCTGCCATCAGATCGGTGATCCTCAGGTCCCGTTCGTTGGCAATGGGATTGATTCCCCAGAACATGAACTTCTGGAAGCCGTTGACGAACGTGCCGTTGGAACACGGAACCCAGTTAGGCACAACGCGATCGACGATCCACCAGTCCGGAGCGAACCGCAGCGGAGCGCTCCAGCCCTGATCGCTGTGCACCTCGCCGGTGCATTCGATCGGGCTCACGCAGCTCGACGTGATGGTCCAGGTCTGGATCACCGTCTTCTGCTTGATCTTGACTTCGTTGGTCCGCGCCCATTCGCCGTCCGACATCACCCGCCATGTCCCGTTCAGCTCGATGCCGAAGTTCGAGGCGTGCGTCGTGGCCGCACCGCTTAGACTGCCCAGCACGGTGACTACGGCCGCCGCCAGGCCGGAAACGACTCCTAGTGAGCGCATACGGTCAGCTTAATCATGCTCAGAGTAATGCTCTCCAAAAGCGAGAATTTCGTTCCCGTTCATGTGAAAATGACCAGGTGCGGTACGTCATCGGCATGCTTGCCGCGTTGCTAACAGTAGGCACAGTGACGGCGGCTCCAGCGGCTGCCCAGCCACCGCCTCCGCCGCCCCCCGAGGAGTGCAACTCCCCTGAGTGCACGCCGGGTATCGCGCCCAACATCGTGCTGGGCTCGTACTGCAGCAACACGACGTACTACGCGTTCGGCGTCACGAACTGGGGACGGTTGGTGTTCTGTGGTTCCCCGCGGCGTTACGAACCCCGGTGGTTCCGGTCACCCGAGATGCACGGCATCAAGCTCGAGAATGATCTGTGCCCGGCAATGGAGGGCGAGGTCGCGCAGGCGCCCGACGGATTGTTCCTCACGTGTGTGGCCAAGGACGGCAGGGCGTACTGGGAACAGGGCAACCTGTAAACCTCGGTCCCGCCCCCGGTCGTCATCCGATCGGCGTGAACTCGATGTTGATCTCGGTGAGCCCACGCAGAATGAACGTCGGCTCGTATTCGTAGCGGCGCGCGTCGATCGACCCGTGCTTCTCGTCGCTGACCGTGATGTCGGCCATCCGGTCGAGGATCCGCTCGATCGACACTCGGCCCTCGACCCTCGCGAGCGGAGCGCCGGGGCAGGAGTGGATGCCCCGGCTGAACGCGATGTGCTCGCGGACGTTCTTGCGGTCGAGTGAGAACTCATGCGGGTTCTCGAAACGCTTGGGATCCCGGTTGGCCGCACCGGGGCTCACCATCACCGTGGTACCTGCCGGCACCGGCGTGTCGCCGAGAGTCGTTGTCTTGCGGGCCATCCGGAACACACTCTTCACCGGGCTGTCCATGCGCAGACACTCCTCGATGAAGACCGGGATGAGGCTGCGGTCGTCCCGCAGCTGCTGCTGGATGTCGGGCCGGTCGCTGAGCACCCGCATCGCAGCGCCGAGCAGCTTGGCGGTGGTCTCCTGACCCGCCGCGAACAGGAACGTCGCCGTGCGGACTACGTCGACCACCTCAGGGGTGGAACCGTCCGGGTACTTCGCGGTGGCGATGGACGTGAGCACATCGTCGCGGGGGTTCTCGCGGCGCTCCTCGATGTACTGCGAGAACTTCTCGTCCGCCCATGCCAGCGGGTTGACGGCGATCACCTCGTGGTCGAGGCCGCCGACGTTGGTGCCCGGCTGGCCTGCGCCGAAGGATTCACGGAACTCGTCGTGGTCGGCTTCGGGGACACCGAGCAGATCGGCAACGACCAAGAGGGAGAACGGCTTTGCATACGCCGCGAGGAATTCGCACTTGCCGTCCTCGATGAACTCATCGATGTGGCGATCGGCCAGCCGCCACATGAAGTCCTCGTTCTCCTTGAGGCGTTTGGGGGTCAGCAGCCGGGAGAGGATGGAGCGCGCATCGGTGTGCTGCGGGGGATCCATCGTGACCATGTGCTCGAACATGGGGATCTCCGTGCGGTGCTCCTCGAGCTGTGCGCAGATGTCGTCGCCCTCCGGTGTAAACGGGATCGGCGTGAACGGGCCCATCACTGCGACACACGACGAATAGTTCTCGCTGTCCTTGTAGACGGAGTTGGCGGCGTCCCAGCCGGTAACCGCGAGCACGCCGTTGTTGATCGGGCAGCACACGGGATCCTTCGCGCGAATGTGGTCGTAGTAGGGGTGGGGGTCGGGTACCAGCGAGGGATCGGTGAAGTAGTCGACCGAATCGAAATCAGTGGTCTGGGAATCAGTGGTCTCGGAATCAGTGGTCATCTTCTTTGAGCCCTCCAAGGTCGGCACATACCCGCGTCGTGTTTGGGACTGATTCGGCCGCTGAGCGGGCCGACTGATCGAATATGCTGAGCACTTGCTTAGCATGGCGTTAAGGTCAGGGTCAAGAACAGACGGGCAGGTCGCCACTACGATCGGCGTGTCGCAACGGAGGACGTCGGGAAAGAGGATCGATGGCATGACCGGGGAGTCTGGGGGGTCGCGAAGGATCGGGGCGCCTGAGGCGAAGAACCGCGGCGTGCTGCTCGACGCCGCCGAGAAGCTGCTGCTCGAGGAGGGCTACGCCGCGGTCACATCACGCCGGGTCGCAGAGAAGGCGGGCCTCAAACCCCAGCTCGTCCACTACTACTTCCGCACTATGGAAGACCTCTTCATGGCGGTGTTCCGCCGCATGGCCGAGGCCGGGTTGAGCGTGCTCTCGACGGCGTTGTCGTCGCCGCAGCCGCTGTGGGCGTTGTGGAGGTTCAGCACGCAGCCCGAGGCCACCCGGCTGACGATGGAGTTCATGGGTCTGGCGAATCATCGCAAGGCGCTGCGCGCCGAAATCGTCTACTACGCCGAACGTTTCCGGGCAGAACAGAACGCGGCGATCGCTGCCGCACTCGAGCGTTACGGAGTCGCGTCCGACGAGGTTCCGCCCGTCGTATGGACGGTGTTCGCCACGAGCGTGTCGCAGGGTCTGGTGATGGAGCGAGCGCTCGGCATGACCACCGGACACGCCGAGACGTTCGCGTATTGCGAGCAATGGATTCGCCGACTGGAGGGGGATCCGCTTCCCGTCGAGCAACCGTCGTGAATCAGCGCTTACCAGTTGCGGATTGAGCAGAGGGCGCCCCGTGGCCCCTGATCGGTGGACACGACGACACCGTCCACCGCCATCACACAATGGACGTTGGGGGTCTTCGCCCCCTGCCCGCTGGTCGCGGTGACCATCGCCCACTCGTCGGGGTTGGCCAGCGCGACGTCGAGGGTCCACTGACTGTCCGGGCCGACACTCGCCTCCGCTTTGGGGCTGAACACATACGGGTTGTGGCTGTAGTCGGCCCAGTTCGGCGGGTCGACGTCGCGGTAGTAGATCTGCACGGATGTCGGCTGCTCGGCGAAGATCGTGTACTTGACGCTGTGTAGTGCGGGCGGCGGGGGCAGGGGAGGGCCCTGTGCGGCGGCCGTCGCGCCCGGAATCGCGACGCCGGCGACCGCCAAGGTGGTCACCGACGCAAGCCGGAGCAGTGCTGCGCGACGAGTGTGGTGCCGAACCCGCGAAAACATCATTTGCGAATTTTAGAACGATGTTTCCCGACCTGGAGCCGATTGGCCATCCGCATCAGACCGACAGGATCGTGGCCGAGGCCGTCCCTGGTGCACCATATACCTGCGCCAGGCCGACTTTCGGCTCACCCGGGATCTGGCGGTCGCCCGCCTCGCCACGCAGCTGGCGGACCAGCTCGTGCACCTGGCGCAGTCCTGACGCGCCGATCGGTTCGCCGTTGGCGATCAGTCCGCCGTCGGTGTTGATCGGGATGCTGCCGTGGATCTCGGTGGCGCCGTCGGCCAGCAGCTTCTCCTGTTCACCGTCGGCGCACAGACCGGTTTCGGCCATGTGGATCACCTCGGCGCCGGCGTCGGTGTCCTGCAGCTGCGCGACGTCCACGTCGTCGGGGCCGATTCCGGCGATCTCGTAGGCGGCCTTGGCCGCGTACACCGTCGGCGAGGCGTCCTCGTCGAGTGGCGCCGAGGTCGCGTGCACCTCGTAGGCGCCGAATGTGCGGGTACGAATCTCGCTGGCGCGTACGAACACCGGCTTGTCGGTGAACTTGTGCGCGAGGTCGCCGCGGCACATGATGACGGCGGCCGCTCCCTCATCGGGCGCGCAGAACATGTACTGCGTCAGCGGGTAGTTCAACACCGTGGAGTTGAGGATCTCGTCGACCGAGATCTCCTTGCGGCGGAACGCATTCGGGTTGAGCGCACCGTTGCGGAAGTTCTTGTTGGCCACCCGCGCCAGCGTCTCCTGCGAGATGCCGTGCTTGTGGATGTAGTGGTTGGCCTTCATGCCGAAGAACTTGGTGGTGACGAACTGCCCGTTCTGCGCGTACCACTGCGGCAGCGCAAGCTTGGCCGGGTCATCGGTGAAGGCGCCGCGCGGGTGCTTGTCCAGGCCCACCGCGACACCGATGTCGTACTTGCCCAACCGGATGGTGTCGGCGGTCTGCTGAATGGCGCTCGCCGAGGTGGCGCACGCATTGAACACGTTGGTGAAGGTGATTCCCGTCAGCCCGACGAGCCGGGTGACCGAATCGGGATTGGACACCTCGTAGCTGCCGCCGAACCCGAACTGGATGTCCTTCCATTCGACGCCGGCGTCGGCCAGCGCCATCCGGATGGCCTCGGCGCCCATCTGCACGGCGGGCTTGTCGAAGCGGCCGAACGGGTGCAGGCCCACACCGATGATGGCAACGTCGTTCGTCATGGCATGAGCTCCTTACACCGGCTGGAACGCGAAGGTGACCACTTCGTTGCCGTCGGCATCGGTGGTGAACGGGATCATGGTCAGCTCGACCTCCTGGCCGAACTGCAGTTTGGCGGGATCGTTCTCCGTGAGCCGGCCCTCCACCCGGATCACGTCCCCGAGTTGCACCAGCCCGACGCCGAACGGGACGAAGTCCTTACCGGTCGGACCCGCGTAAGGCGCGCCGGGCGGGAAGCCCTGCGTCGTCCAGGCCACGATGGTGCCGCGGCGGGGCAGCAGGACTTCGGACATCTCCGCACCGCTGCACTTGGGGCAGTGGTCCTGCACCGGGAACACCGTGGCCCCGCAGGTGCCGCAGGTGCTGCCGATCAGTTGCGGATTCTCATCCGGCCAGGTGGAAATCTCGGGTGCGAGCGCTTTCTGGGTGGACACGGGTTGACCATAATCGGAAATGGCGTTCTCGTCTAGAGAGAACACCGGGCGTCAGAGAGCCCCCGCTCGCCCGCGATGACCCGCGCGACATCGGCCTCGATGGCAGTCACCGGTTGAGGTCCAGACCCCACGGCTGATCGACGCCGACGCGTCGATCGAGGTCCCACAGCACACAATGCTCGCCCGGCTGCGCGACCACCGACCACGCGATCACCGTCCTGCGCAGCTGCTCGTCCATCGAATCCGTGACCACGCCCGCGGGTGCGCCACCCTCGGGGTGGTGGTGGAGAGAATCATCGAGGTGCGCTCCAGGTGGTCGTGACCCGCCGCGGCCTGCCGACACCCCTCGAGGATGGCCTCCAGCAGCAGTTCTGGCGTGCTCGTGCGCATCGTCGCCTC
>JBIQHU010000028.1:0-54617 GCA_044508395.1 Mycobacterium sp.
TGGTGGTCATCACCGAGGGCATCCCGGTGCAGGACACCGCGTACGCGTGGGCCTATAACGTCGACAAGGGGCAGAAGACCCGCATCATCGGCCCCAACTGCCCGGGCATCATCACCCCCGGCGAGTCGCTGGTCGGCATCACGCCGAACAACATCACCGGCAAGGGCCCGATCGGCCTGGTGTCCAAGTCGGGCACGCTGACCTACCAGATGATGTACGAGCTGCGGGATCTCGGCTTCTCCACCGCCATCGGCATCGGCGGCGACCCGGTCATCGGCACCACCCACATCGACGCCATCGAGGCGTTCGAGAAGGACCCCGAGACCAAGGTCATCGTGATGATCGGCGAGATCGGTGGCGACGCCGAGGAGCGCGCGGCCGACTACATCAAGGCCAACGTCTCCAAGCCGGTCGTCGGCTACGTCGCGGGCTTCACCGCGCCCGAGGGCAAGACGATGGGCCACGCGGGTGCGATCGTGTCGGGTTCGTCGGGCACCGCCGCCGCGAAGAAGGAAGCGCTGGAGGCCGCCGGCGTCAAGGTCGGTAAGACCCCGTCGGAGACCGCCAACCTGGCGCGGGAGATCCTGCAGAGCCTCTGATTCACCGCCGAAACTGTCCCACACCTTCGGTAGGGGACAGTTTCGCGTTTGGGGGGGTGACGTGCGCCGCAGAATTAGGAACACGTTCTAGCAATCCGTTAGCCTGACGAATTAACACGTGTCAGGAGGTCTGTAATGGCAGTCGATCCGCGTACGCCGGTATTGGTCGGTGTCGGCCAGTTCACCGAGCGCATCGACGACCCCTCCTACCGGGGCATGTCGGCCGTGGAGTTGGCGACCGCGGCGGCGGAGGCTGCGCTAGCCGACACCGGCGTGGATTCGGCCGCCGTGGCGGGCGCGATCGAGGTGTTCGCCGGACTGCGTCAGTTCGAGATCTGCACGCCCTACACCAAGCCGCCGCTCGGCTGCTCCGACAACTACCTGCGGTCGGTGGCACGCCGGATCGGGGCCGACCCGAAGCGTGCCGTGCTGGAGCCCATCGGCGGCAACGGACCGCAGAAGTTGGTGGCGGAATTCGCCGGGGCGATCGCCGCAGGCGACATCGAGGTCGCGTTGGTCCTCGGTTCCGAGAACGGTTCCACATTGCGGACTTTCGCGCGCCGCGAGGACAAGCCAGACCACAGTGAGACGGTCGGCGGCCAACTCGAGGACCGGGGTTACGGCTTCGAGCAGTACATGAACGAGTACACCGCGACCCACGGACTCACCGGTGCTCCCGTTCAGTACGGGCTGTTGGACAACGCGCGCCGCGCGCGACTGGGCCTCAGCGTCGAGGACTACCTTCGCAGCATGGCAGAGCTCTTCTCGCCGTTCTCCAAAGTTGCTGCCAAGAACCCGTTTTCGTCTTCGCCGGTGGAGCGTTCGGTCGACGAGCTGATGACCGTCACCGACGAGAACCGGATGATCTGCGATCCGTATCCGCGCCTGATGGTGGCGCGCGATCAAGTGAACCAGGGTGCGGCCGTGCTGCTGATGTCGGTGTCGGCCGCGCGCCGGCTCGGTGTGGCCGAGGAGAAGTGGGTGTACCTGCACGGCCACGCGGATCAAACCGAGCAGGACCTCCTGAACCGCGTCGATCTCAGTGTGAGCATTTCGGCGAAACAGGCGGTGGCAGAAGCACTTCGGGTGGCAGGCATCGGCATCGACGACGTGGCGGCGTTCGACCTCTACAGCTGCTTCCCGTTCCCCGTCTTCGCGGTGTGCGACGAGTTCGGCCTGGCGCCCAACGATCCGCGCGGCCTGACGCTGACCGGCGGCCTGCCCTACTTCGGTGGCCCAGGCAACAGCTACTCCCTACACGGTATCGCCGAGACGGTCGCCGAATTACGGGACAAGCCAGGCGCATTCGGCCTCGTCGGCGCCAATGGCGGAATCATGTCCAAGTACTCGGTGGGGGTGTACTCGACCGAGCCACGCGACTGGGCCGCCGACCGCAGCAAGGAGCTGCAGGCCGACATCGCTGCGCTCCCCAAGGTCGCGGTCACCCGAAACGCCGAGGGGCGCGGCACCATCGAGACGTACTCGGTGCGCTACGACTGGCCCGTCCGAACCGGCGTCATCATCGGGCGCCTGGCCGCCGACGGCAGCCGATTCATGGCGCTGGCGACAGACGACGAGTTGGTGGCGTTGATGAGCGACGGTGACCCGATCGGTGCGGCGATCTCCGTCACCTCCGACGGCAAGAAGAACACCGCCTCGCTCGCCTAGCGGTTAGACCAGCGCGGCGAGCTTGCCTGCCAGGCGCTCCACGTAGGCCGCGACCTCGTCCGCCGACTTGTCGGGCAGTCCGAACAGCACCTCGGTGACCCCCAGATCGGCCCACCGGGCCAGCTTGTCGGGGTCGGGTTTGAAGTCCAGCGCGACGATCTGCGGTGCTGCGTCCCGGCCCGCCGCCGCCCAGGTGTCCTGCAGCAGCTTGACCGGCGCGTCGATATCGAAGTCACGCGGTGTGGTGATCCAGCCGTCGGCCGAGCGCGCGATCCACTTGAAGTTCTTCTCGGTGCCCGCCGCGCCCACCAGCACCGGGATATGCGCCTGGACCGGCTTCGGCCAGGCCCAGCTGGGCCCGAACTTGACGAACTCGCCGTCGTATTCGGCTTCCTCCTGAGTCCACAGCGCCCGCATGGCCTCCAGGTATTCGCGCAGCATGGTGCGACGCCGGCCGGGCGGCACATTGTGGTCGGCCAATTCATCGGTGTTCCAACCGAATCCGACACCGAGCGACACGCGGCCGCCGGAAAGATGATCCAGAGTGGCGATCGACTTCGCCAGCGTGATCGGGTCGTGTTCGACCGGCAGCGCCACCGCCGTGGAGAGCCGCACCCGCGAGGTGACCGCGCAGGCGGCGCCCAGCGACACCCAGGGATCGAGGGTGCGCATATAGCGGTCGTCCGGCAATGACTCGTCACCCGTCGTCGGGTGCGCGGCCGCCCGCTTGACCGGGATATGTGTGTGTTCGGGCACGTAGAACGTGGTGAAGCCATGTTCGTCGGCGAGCTTGGCGGCTGATGCCGGGTCGATGCCCCGGTCGCTGGTGAAAAGTACGAGCCCGTAGTCCATAGCTGAATTAGAACGTGTTCTAGTCTGAAGGGCAAGACCGGGGTCCTCAACTGCCGATGAGGCCCTGGTGGCCGTTCGCTGCAGGGGTGTGAACCATTTCGCATTCTGCCGCGGCGCTCCCGCATGAGCGCGGGGTATGAGCCCTTGGCAAGGGCAGCGAATTACTTTGCCGGGTAACGGCATCGGTGCGGCACGCGAAATAGTCCAGGAAAGCTCCATTCGATTCGATTGCATGTTGAGCACGAATGCCCGGCGCAGTCGCCGGCGCAAAAACCAAATCCTGAGGCAAATTCATGGCCCGCGTTAACCGTGGCGGCGTCGTATTCGGCGCCGTTCTATTGATGTTCATTGCGTTCGTCGTCTTCGGCGGGCGGCTGCTGGGAGGCGAGAGCCATTCCGGCGCACCGCCATCGGTGCCCTCGTCCACCACCGACGAAGGCTCCTCCGGCTTTCAGCAAGTACCCGCGCCGCGCGCGCCCGGTGATCGCAGTGTCGGTGCCTCGGGAGGTGCGTTACCCCAGGCCGACGGCGTTCAGGCGGTCTCAGCAGAGCCCCCGTCGTCGTCGGTGCCACAGGCGCAGCGCCAAGATGATGCCTCGTGGCCGCAGTTCATCCTGTACGGCCTGCTGATCGCGGTGTCGTCGGCGCTGTTCATCGTGGCCGCCACCACGCTCTGGTGGATGCTTCACGCATGGCGCAGTCCAGACGTGTTGGCGTCGACAGGGTTTCGTCGACGGTCCGCGCGGAGCCCGCGCTCGTTCTCGTTGCTGTTGCCCGCCCGACACGAAGAAGACGTGCTCGGCGACACCGTCGATGCGCTGGCGCGCCTGGATCATCCCTCCTACGAGGTGATCGTGATCATCGGTCATGACGACCCCGACACGGAACGGGTGGCCCGCGCCGCCGCTGCGCGGCACCCGCGGACAGTGCGGGTGGTCATCGACGACAACATCCCGAAGAACAAGCCGAAGGCTCTCAACACCGCGCTGCCGGCCTGTCGCGGTGAGATCGTCGGGGTCTTCGATGCGGAGGACGAGGTACACCCGCGCCTGTTACGGCTCGTCGAGGCCCGGTTCGAGGAGTCCCGTGCCGACGTCGTTCAGGCCGGTGTGCAGCTGATGAACGTGCGGTCGACCTGGTGGTCGCTGCGCAACTGTCTGGAGTACTACTTCTGGTTCCGGTCGCGCCTGCACTTCCACGCCGACCAGCGCTTCATTCCGCTCGGCGGCAACACGGTGTTCGTCCGCACCGACCTGTTGCGCGCCGTCGGTGGCTGGGACCGCAATTGTCTGGCCGAGGACTGCGAGATCGGGGTGCGACTGTCGACCCGCGGGGCACTCGTCGCCGTGGCCTACGACCCCAAGGTCGTGACGCGGGAGGAGACGCCCGGATCCGTGCGCGCACTGGTCAAACAGCGCACCCGCTGGGATCAGGGCTTCATGCAGGTGTACCGCAAGGGAGAATGGCGCAGGCTGCCCAGCAGGCGTCAGCGCCTCCTGGCGCGCTACACGCTCGCGATGCCGTTCCTGCAGGCGGCCACCGGCGCGCTGCTACCGATCGCGATCGCCTCCATGTTCGTGCTGAAGGTTCCGGTCCCGATGACCCTCCTGACGTTTCTGCCGTTGGCGCCCACGCTCGTCACGGTTGCCGTCGAGTCGGCGGCACTTAGCGAGTTCGGTAAGGAGTTCGGCATCCGCATTCGGCTCTGGGATCACCTGCGGCTGGTGTTCGGCGCGTTTCCGTACCAGCTCCTGCTCGCCGCGGCCGCCGTTCGCTCGGTGTGGCGTCAGAGCAGGGGCCAGGGCGGCTGGGAGAAGACGTCACACGCCAACGCCCATCGCACCGCCGAACCGCAACGGATCGCTGCATGAACGGACTGAGCATGAATCGGCTGAGAGGGCTGAATCCGTCGATCCCGGTGGTCGCAATCCTGTTGCTGCTGACCGCGATACCGCGGTTGGTCAATCTGACCGGTTCGCCGACCCGCCTCGATGACGAGGGAACCTATGTCGCCCAGGCGTATGCGGTCTCCGAATGGGGCGAGCTCGCCCACTACACCTACTGGTATGACCACCCGCCCGCCGGATGGCTGCAGCTGGCGGCGTGGAACATGTTCGTCGGCAACGGGTTCGGCGGCAGCGCGGTGGTGGCGGGACGGTATCTGATGGTCCTGGTCGCGGTGCTCACCGCGGCGCTGCTCTGGATGCTCGCCCGCCGAATCGGGATGTCGCGCCTGGCCGCTGCGGCCGCGGTGACCATCTATGCGGTGTCGCCGTTGGCGATCTCGCTGAGCCGCTCGGTCTATCTCGACAACCTGGCGATCGCGTGGCTGCTGGGCGCGCTGGTGCTGGTGTGCTCGCCGCGGCACCGGTTATCCGCGATCTTCGGCGCCGCAGTATGTTTCGGCGCCTGTGTGCTGACCAAAGAGACGATGATGCTGCTCGTGCCGATGATGGCATGGCTGGTGTGGATCAAGACCGCCCCCGCCACACGCCGATACGCGTTGACGGTATTCGCCTCGGTCTTCGGTGTGGTGGTCAGCACCTATCTACTGATGGCCGTGGTGCGGGGTGAGCTCTTGCCGGGTCCTGGCCACGTGAGCTTGTGGGAAGGCATCAAGTTTCAGCTGTGGCAGCGTGAGGACAGCGGTGCGCTCGGCGATCCGCAGTCGCTCAAACGTCACACCATCGACGAGTGGCTGGCACTGGATCCCGCTCTGCCGTGGCTCGCCGCACCGATCGCCTTGACCGGCTTGCTCATTGAGCGCCTCAGGCCGTTCGCGGTCGGACTGCTGATCCTCGTCGTCACGGTGGTACGGCCGGGTTACCTACCGGTGCCGTTCGTGATTGCCGCCCTGCCGTTCATCGCGCTGTTGGCCGCGGGCATCGGCGAGGCCGGGGTGGCCCGATTGCGCCGGGGTGCCGAGGCGCCGCGACCGAGTGCCCGGTACCTGCGCACCGCGACCACGGCGGCGACGGCGCTGCTCGCTTCCGTTGTGGTATCGCTGTGGCTGCCCAGCTATCACAGCGTGCTCGTGGCCGACAACGATGCGCCGATGCGTCAAGCGCAGCAATGGATCACCCAGAACGTGCCCAAACCGGACCGGCTCATCGTCGACGACGCAGTGTGGGTCGACCTGGTGGACGACGGGCGCGACAGGCGCAACGTCATCTGGTCCTACAAGGTCGACACCGACCAGCAGGTGCAGAACTGGGCACCGCGCGGCTGGGCCGACTACGAGTGGGTGGTGTCGACGGCGTCGATGCGCGCCAACATGCCCGATCAAGGCGTCCTCACCGAAGCGATGTCCCACGCCCGCCCGGTGGCGACCTTCGGTTCCGGCGGTAAACGGGTCGACGTGTTGCGCGTCGACACCGGATCCTCGTCCGAACCCGCGGCGCCCGCGCTGCCCGCGTTCGGCGGGCAGGTCGCGGCCCGTCTCGATGCGGCGAGCAACCCCGATGCGGTTGCCGCGCTGCAAGCGCGCACCGTCGACCAGCGAGTGGTCGCCGCACTTGCGGTCCTGGCATCGACACAACCCGTTGTGCTCGAAGGGTTTTCGGCGATTGACGCGGAGAGAGTCGCAGGAACGCCGCAACGCGCGTTCACGTTGCGGGGTGCGCCCAGTCAGCTGCAGACGTTCGCCGCCTTTTTCGAACGGCAGAGTGAGCCATTCGCAGTCGAGTCCGCCGAGATCGACGGCGACAAGCTGCGGGTCCGATTCCCCGCCAGCGCAACGGATGTCGGTCTCGGCGAGGGTCCGCCCGCGACTCCCGAGGGGACGGCCGCGGTGCGGGTCGCCGATATGCGCAGGACGGCCCCGTCCGATCACGTCGAGTTTGTACGCATCGACGGGGCCGCGGGCGGCTCGGTCCACGCCGATGCCGGCCCGGACGCGGCGGCGTATCGCACGATGCCGGCGGGCACGTACGTCATGATGACCGTGGGCGACCGTGGCGGTGTGCCGAAGATGCGCCAGGCGTTCACCGTGGCGCCCGGCGGCGTTTACACACTCGCGTTGTTCTCCGCCGCCGAATCCACCGATGTGGCAGCCCAACTCGCGCCCGACGGCCCGCCGGGCGGTCCCGCGGTGCGGCTGCTGCATGCGGCCGGTGTCGCGGGAGCCGTCCGACTCACGTTGACGCCGCCGGGCGGCGAACCGACCGCTCTCGCCGACAACGCGCAATACGGACTGATCACCGGCTACGCCCCGATGCCCGCTGGCCGTTACGACGCGACGGTGACGGCCAAGGGCCGCGAATGGCGGCTTCCTGTTGAGGTGGCCGAAGGCGGGCCGACGACGCTGGTGCTCAACGACGGCCCGGGCGGTCCGCTACTGCACCAGATGCATGACGTGCCCGGTGCCGCCGCGCCGCTGGATACGCCGAGCCTGACGATGCCTGCTGCGGGCGGCGTCCCCGAGAAGACGCCGTCGCAGGCCGTTCCTGCCGGTACGCCGCACGCCAAGGTCATCCCCGTCCTGCTGTGCGCCGCCGTCATCGTCTGCGCAGTCGTCGTGGTCGCGAAAACCCTGGGGAGGCAGCGGCAATGGTGAGCAAGCTACGCATCGGTGCGCTGTACACCCTGGTGCTGATCGTGATCGTCGGCGCAGGATGGGGAATCGCACAGGCGGTCGACCCGCGGATAACCACCAGTGACATTGCGGGCATGCGGGAAGCGGCCGCGGTGCGGGCCGGGCGCGAATTCCTCGACGAATACGTCGAGGACGACGGCAGGGTGGTCCGCCGGGACGAGGGCGGCGACGTCGTCAGCGAGGGCCAGGCCTACGGCATGCTGATCGCCGTCGCAGTCGGCGACGAGGCCCGGTTCCGGGCGATCTGGGACTGGACCAAGTCGCATCTGCGCAGGCCCGACGGGCTGCTGTCGTGGCGTTGGGCCGACGGCGCCGTCACCGATGCCAACAGCGCCGCCGACGCGGATCTCGACGTGGCACGGTCACTTCTACTGGCGGGCAACCGATTTGAGGATCACGGTCTCGCGGAGGACGGCAAGCGGCTCGGTCGCGACATCCTGAATGCCGAGAGCGTCCCCGTCGGTGGTCGCTCCGCGCCCGGTGAGCAGGTGGTGGTGCCGGGCCGGATGGTGGTCGCGGGTAACTGGGCGACTGCACCGCCGTTCTCCGTCAACCCGGGATATTTCAGTCCCCGCGCCGAGCGTGAGCTATTCCAGGTGTCGGCGGACCAACGATGGCGTGAGATCAGTCGATCCCAGCGGGCGCTCAGCTGGCAGCTGATCGGCGGGGGAGCGCTGCCGCCAGACTGGGCCGTCGTCGATGAGGCCGGCCATGCCGTGCCGATGCCGGCACCAGGCGGCGGACCCGTGCACTTCGGCCTGGACGCCGCGCGCGTCCCGATCCGGTTCGCCGAATCCTGCGATCCCGCCGACCGAGCCGTGGCCGCCGGGATGCGCACCGTCGTCGCGGCACCCGGCGATGTACCCGGCCTACGCAACCTCGACGGAACGCCGGCAGGAGACTGGCAGCATCCGGTGGCGCTGGTGGCCGCTGCGGCTGCCGACGACGCAGCGGGTGACGACGACGCCGCGGCGACCCGTCTCGATCAGGCGACGGCGCTGCAGCGGCAGTACCCGACGTACTTCGGCTCCGCCTGGGTGGCGCTGGGCCGGATCATGTTGGCCACCTCGCTGCTGGGCGAATGCCCTCACAACGGTGGACGTTTCCTTCATCGCGATCCATAACGATGACCAACAGGCCGCCCGGCGATGGTCCAGTACAACGGTGGGTTCCGCACCCAATTGATCGTTCGCGAAATCGAGGAATCCGAGAAGGACGCAGGGGGTGCGCAGGCCGAACCCTTGCTGGCTTCTCTCTAACGCTGGGTGCGCTAGCGTGGGTTTCGAAGCCGTCGAGCACAGGAGAGGTCATGTCGTACCCGCAAGGTCCGCCCGGAAACCCCGGATACCCGCCCGCGCAGCAGCCGACGACTCAGTTCGCCGCGCCGACCCAACAATTCGGAAGGACGCCCGAACCCGCACCCGCCGCACCTGCGGGCGCCAGTCCGCTGCCGATGTATCTGGCGATCGCGGTCGCGGTGCTCGGATTCGGCGTGTACCTGTCCAGCTTTGGTCCGCTGTTCACGGCGGGCGCGGACTACTTCACGCCGACACTGCTCGATCTCGCGGTGGTCGCGTCGATCGCCGCCGGGCTGATGGCGGGTGTCTCGCTGCTGCCCAAGCAGAAGGCTCTGCCCGCGGTGCTCGCAGTCCTCTCGGTGCTGGCGTTCCTGCTCGTGATTGCGATCGTGCTGACGGCGCCGCAAGGGGTATCCCTGGACTGGGGTCTCTACCTGATCATCGCGTTCACCGTGTTCCAGGCCATCGTCGCGGTGGCGATCCTGCTGTTCGACGCGGGAATCATCAGCCCGCCCGCGCCGCGACAGCCGCGGTACGAGCAGCAGCAGTACGGCCAGTACGGCGCGCCTGGCGGTCAGTATTACGGACATTCCCAGGGACATACCCAGCATGGCGGCCCGCCGCCACAGCAGGGCCCGCCTCAGCGTCAGGGTTACCCGTCGCAGTACGGCGGATACCAGAGCAGCGGCCCGTCGACCGGCGGATACGGCGGCGCTCATCAGAGCGGGCCCCCGACGCCCCCGACCGGATTCCCGGCGTACGGCCAGCCGCCGTCGAGCTCCGCGCCGACCACCGAGACGCAGTCGCCGTCGCAATCGGGGGCGTCTTCCACGCAGTCGGGCCCCCCGCCGTCGTAGTCTGAGCCGCGCGTGCGTCAACTTCGCGCGCGCGTGAGCTTGCGCGAGGAGCGGCCTTAGTGGAAAACCGGCCAGTCGGCACACGTCAGGCGCGTGAGCTGCTTCGGGTCGCGTTCGGGCCGTCCGTCGTGGCACTGGGCATCATCGCGGCGGTGGTGTTGCTGCAGCTGCTGATCGCCAACAGCGACATGACCGGCGCGCTGGGTGCGATCGCGAGCATGTGGTTGGGCGTGCATCTGGTGCCGATCTCGATCGGCGGCAGTGAGCTCGGCGTGATGCCGCTGCTGCCCATGCTCGCGATGGTGTGGGGCACCGCACGCTCCACAGCGGGGGCCACGTCGCCGCAGGGCTCCTGGTTCGTCACGCGCTGGGTCGTCGCATCCGCCTTGGGAGGCCCGCTGCTGATCGCCGCGATCTCGCTGGCCGTCATACACGACGCCGCGTCCGTGCTCACCAAGCTCCAGACTCCTGACGCACTGCGCGCATTCGGCTGCGTGCTGGCGGTTCACGCGGTCGGCGCGCTGATCGGGGTCGGGTCGCGGATCGGCCGACGGGTGCTGGTGGACTCACCGCTGCCCGACTGGCTGCCCGACGCGTTCCGTGCGGCCACCGCCGGTGTGCTGGCGCTGCTCGGGCTCTCCGGCGTCGTGGTGGCGGGGTCGCTGATCGTGCACTGGGCGACGATGGACGATCTCTACGGGGTCACCAACTCGGTGTTCGGGCAGTTCAGCCTGACGCTGCTGGCGGCGCTGTACATACCCAACGTGCTCGTCGGCGCCGCCGCGGTGGCCGTCGGGTCCAGTGCGCACATCGGGTTGGCGACGTTCAGTGCTTTCACCGTTTTCGGTGGGGACATCCCGGCGCTGCCGGTGCTGGCGGCCGTTCCTACGCCACCGCTGGGCCCAGTGTGGGTGGCGCTGCTGATTGTCGCGGCGGCCTCCGGTGTGGCATTGGGCCAACAGTCGGCGCGGAAACCGCTGCCGTTGGTGCCGGCCATCGGCAAGCTCCTCGTCGCCGCCGCGGTCGGTGCGCTGGTCATGGCGCTGCTCGGCTACGCCGGCGGCGGTCGGCTGGGCAACTTCGGTCCGGTCGGTATCGACCAGGCGACGTTCGGGCCGGCTGTCTTCCTGTGGTTCGCCGGGATCGGAGCGCTGACAGTGGCGATGACCGGCGGTATCGCCCGGCGGGTCAAGGTGCCCAAGCCGGCTCCGGAACCCGAGCCAGCAACCGAGCTGGAACCAGAGCCTGAGCCGGAGCCAGAGGCCGCAGCCGAGCCCCAGCCGGGGGATGACCTGGAGCCGGCGCCCGACGAGGTGGCCCCTGAGGGGGCGGACGTCGAGCCGGATATCGATGAGACCGACGCCGCAGACCTCGACCTCCCGCCGGCCCCTGTCGAGCCGGGCGTCTTCAAGGACCCATTCGAAGACCGATTCGAAGACCCATTCGAGGACCCATTCGAGGACCCCGAGGAGCACTTCGTCGCGGACAACGACGGTGCTGCGGACCCGACCACGGGCCGCGCCCGTGATAGCGATGACTAGGCTGCCAGGCGTGCAGCAACCGGTTCATGTGCCCCCGAAGGTGCCTGCACGGGTTGTGGTGCTGGCATCCGGCACCGGTTCGCTGTTGCGCTCACTTCTCGACGCCACCAGCGGTGACTACCCGGCCAGCATCGTTGCGGTCGGCGTCGACCGCAACTGCCCGGCCGTCGACATCGCCGCGGCGGCATCCGTGCCGAGCTATGCCGTGCGGCTGCGCGATCATGCCGACCGCGACGCGTGGGATGCCGCCATCACCGAGGCCACCGGAGCGCACGAGCCCGACCTGATCGTGTCCGCCGGGTTCATGAAAATACTTGGGCCCCAGTTTCTTTCCCGCTTCATGGGCAGGATCATCAACACGCACCCCGCGCTGTTGCCTGCCTTCCCGGGTGCGCACGCGGTTCCCGATGCGCTCGAGTACGGCGTCAAGGTGACGGGGTGCAGCGTGCACCTCGTGGATGCCGGGACCGACACCGGGCCGTTGCTGGCCCAGGAAGCCGTGCCCGTACTCGACGATGACGACGAAGCCACTCTGCATGAGCGAATCAAGGTCGTCGAACGGCGACTGCTCGTGGATGTGCTGGCCGCGGTGGCGACCCGCGGCGTGACCTGGACCGGACGAAAGGCGAAAATAGGATGACTGAGCGTAGGGCCATTCGGCGCGCATTGATCAGCGTGTACGACAAGACCGGTCTCGCCGACCTCGCGCGCGGTCTGCACGAGGCGGGCGTCGAACTCGTGTCGACCGGTTCGACCGCGAAAACCATTGCCGACGCTGGGATTCCGGTCACCTCCGTCGAACAGGTCACCGGATTCCCCGAGGTGCTCGACGGCAGGGTCAAGACGCTGCATCCGCATGTGCACGCCGGGCTGCTCGCCGATCAACGCAAGCCCGCGCACGT
The DNA here is from genome assembly GCA_044508395.1 of Mycobacterium sp. Taxonomy (GTDB): domain Bacteria; phylum Actinomycetota; class Actinomycetes; order Mycobacteriales; family Mycobacteriaceae; genus Mycobacterium. Next base: position 12,312 of record JBIQHU010000028.1, read on the forward strand.
GTCGGCGCTCGCCGAACTCGGCGTTGCACCATTCGAATTGGTGGTCGTCAACCTCTACCCGTTCAGCCAGACCGTCGATTCCGGCGCCGGTGAAGACGAATGCGTCGAACAGATCGACATCGGTGGCCCGTCGATGGTGCGTGCCGCCGCCAAGAACCATCCGAGCGTCGCGGTGGTCGTCGATCCGCTGGGCTACGACGGGGTGCTCGCCGCGGTACGGGCCGGAGGGTTCACGCTCGAGGACCGGAAGAAGTTGGCGGCCTTGGCATTCCGGCACACCGCTGAATACGACGTTGCAGTGGCGGGTTGGATGTCGTCGGTGCTCGTGTCGGAACGGGACTCGGCTCCAACGACGTTACCCGTATGGGCGGGGGCGACGTGGCGTCGCGAAGCCGTGCTGCGGTACGGCGAGAACCCACATCAGCAGGCGGCGTTGTATCGCAACGACGTGGATTGGCCGGGACTCGCGCAGGCTCAGCAGCTGCACGGAAAAGAGATGTCCTACAACAACTACACCGATGCCGACGCCGCATGGCGTGCGGCGTTCGACCACGAAGAGATCTGCGTGGCGATCATCAAGCACGCCAATCCGTGCGGGATCGCGATCTCGTCGGTGTCGGTGGCCGACGCCCACCGCAAGGCCCACGAATGCGACCCGCTGTCCGCGTTCGGCGGGGTGATCGCGGCCAACACCGAAGTGACCGTCGAGATGGCCGAGACGGTCGCCGACATCTTCACCGAGGTGATCATCGCGCCCGCATACGAACCGGGGGCGGTGGAAGTCCTTGCGCGCAAGAAGAACATCCGCGTCTTGTTGGCGTCCGAGCCGCAGACCGGCGGCACCGAGTTCCGTCAGATCAGCGGCGGGCTGCTCATTCAGCAGCGCGACGAGTTCACCGCGCCCGGCGACGATGCCAACAACTGGACGCTGGCCACCGGCTCACCCGCGGACCCGGCGACCCTCGCCGACCTGAAGTTCGCGTGGCGGACGTGCCGCGCGGTCAAGTCCAATGCGATCGTGGTCGCCGCCGACGGCGCAACCGTCGGGGTCGGCATGGGGCAGGTCAACCGGGTGGACGCCGCGAAGCTGGCCGTGCAGCGGGCCGGCGATCGCGTCCGTGGCGCCGTGGCCGCATCCGACGCCTTCTTCCCGTTCCCCGACGGGCTCCAGGTGCTGACGGAGGCCGGTGTGAAGGCGGTCGTGCACCCGGGCGGGTCGGTGCGTGACGAAGAAGTCACGGCGGCCGCCGCCGAGGCGGGCATCACGCTGTACCTCACCGGCGCCCGCCACTTCGCGCACTGATTTTTCGCGTTAAGAGTTGCGGATCTTGTCGATCAGCTTCGACTTGGTCAGCGCCGAGTAGCCGGAGATGCCGATCTCCTTGGCCCGCTTCTTCAGCTCCGGAACCGTCCAGTCGTCGTAGGAACCGGACTTTCCGCCTTTGCGGCCAACGGCCGAGGTGCCGCGAGCAGCGGCGGCATTGGCGATCCTGGCGGACTTCTGCTTCGAGTTGCCTTCCTCGCGGAGGTCCTCGTACAGCTTTTCGTTCTTGATGGACGGATTCGGCATTGCGGATGCTCCTCTGCCTGATTGCTCCTTTGTCTGATTGCTCATCGCAGAGTGCCCGTTGCAGCAGCTTTTATGCAGGGATTCAGTGGCTGCGTCGACCGGGGGACAGGCACACGTCGTAGCGTGGAGTGGTGACTTCACCGAACGACCTGCCCCGCACTGTCGGAGAGCTGCGAGCCTCCGGTCACGTCGAACGGGGCGTCAAAGCCGAGATTCGAGAGAACCTGCTGGTTGCGCTAGCCGAGGGGCGCGACGCGTGGCCAGGCATCCTGGGCTTCGAGGACACCGTGATCCCGCAGCTGGAACGGGCCCTGATCGCCGGGCACGACGTGGTGCTCCTTGGCGAACGCGGACAGGGCAAAACGCGGCTGCTGCGGGCACTGACCGGTCTGCTCGACGAGTGGACTCCCGTCATCGCGGGCGCGGAACTGAACGAGCACCCGTACTCGCCGATCACGCCCGAGTCGATCCGGCGGGCCGCGGACTCCGGCGACGACCTGCCCGTCGAGTGGCGGCACCGCAGCGTGCGCTACACCGAGAAGCTGGCGACCCCCGACACCAGCGTGGCCGACCTCGTCGGCGACATCGACCCGATCAAGGTGGCCGAGGGTCGCAGCCTCGGCGACCCCGAAACCATCGCCTACGGCCTGATCCCTCGGGCGCACCGCGGTATCGTCGCGATCAACGAGCTGCCCGACCTCGCCGAGCGCATCCAAGTGTCGATGCTGAACGTGATGGAGGAGCGCGACATCCAGGTGCGCGGCTACACGCTGCGGCTGCCACTGGACGTGATCGTCGTCGCCAGCGCCAACCCCGAGGACTACACCAACCGCGGGCGCATCATCACACCGCTGAAGGACCGCTTCGGCGCCGAGATCCGGACGCACTACCCGTACGAACTCGAGGCCGAGGTCGGCGTCATTCGTCAGGAGGCGCATCTGGCCGCCGAGGTCCCCGAGTACCTGCTCCATGTGCTCGCCCGGTTCGCGCGCTACCTGCGCGAGTCGCGCTCGATCGACCAGCGTTCCGGTGTCTCAGCGCGCTTCGCGATCGCCGCGGCCGAGACCGTCGCGGCCTCGGCCCGGCACCGCGCGGCGCTGCTCGGCGAAGCGGATCCGGTGGCGCGGATCGTCGACCTGTCGACCGTGATCGACGTGCTGCGCGGCAAGCTGGAGTTCGAATCCGGCGAGGAGGGCCGCGAGCAGGCCGTCCTCGAACACCTCCTGCGCCGCGCGACCGCCGACACCGCGCAGCGACTGCTCGGCGGTATCGACGTCGGCCCACTGGTCGTCGCAATCGAGAACGGTTCCGCGGTCACCACCGGCGAGCGGGTGTCCTCCCGCGAGGTGCTCGCCGCAGTACCGGAGGTCCCGGCGATCGCCGAGATCCAGAAACGGCTCGAGGCGACGAGCGACGGTCAGCGTGCGGCCGCCGTCGAGCTGGCGCTAGAGGCGCTGTATTTGGCCAAACGTATCGACAAGGTGTCCTCAGAGGGCGAAACCGTTTATGGCTAAACGCACTTCGCGGTATTCGCGATACACCGGCGGCCCCGACCCCTTGGCTCCGCCGATCGATCTGCGCGAGGCGCTCGAGCAGATCGGGCAGGACGTCATGGAGGGCAGCTCGCCCCGTCGCGCACTGTCGGAGTTGTTGCGGCGCGGCACACAGAACATGCGTGGCGCGGACAAGCTGGCCGCCGAGGCCAACCGTCGCCGCCGGGAACTGTTGCAGCGCAACAACCTCGATGGCACCCTGCAGGAGATCAAGAAGCTGCTCGACGAGGCGGTGCTGGCCGAGCGCAAGGAACTGGCGCGGGCGCTCGACGACGATGCGCGGTTCAACGAGATGCGTATCGAGTCATTGCCGCCGTCGCCCGCGAAGGCCGTGCAGGAGCTCTCCGACTACGACTGGCGCAGTGCCGAGGCGCGCGAAAAGTACGAGCAGATCAAGGATCTCCTCGGTCGCGAAATGCTCGACCAGCGGTTCGCAGGTATGAAGCAGGCCCTGGAGAATGCCACCGATGAGGATCGCCAGCGTGTCAACGACATGCTCGACGACCTCAACGACCTACTGGACAAGCACGCGCAGGGCACCGATACGCCCGAGGACTTCCAGAACTTCATGAACAAGCACGGCGAGTTCTTTCCGGAGAACCCGCGCAATGTCGACGAGCTGCTGGACTCCCTGGCCAAGCGGGCCGCCGCCGCACAGCGCTTCCGCAACAGCCTGTCGGCCGATCAGCGCGCCGAGCTGGATGCGTTGGCGCAGCAGGCATTCGGCTCGCCGTCGCTGATGAATGCACTCAACCGGCTCGACAGTCATCTGCAGGCGGCGCGGCCGGGGGAGGACTGGGAAGGCTCGTCGCGGTTCTCCGGCGACAACCCGATGGGCATGGGTGAGGGCACCCAGGCGATGGCCGACATCGCCGAACTCGAAGAGCTCGCCGAGGCGCTCTCGCAGAGCTATGCCGGCGCCACGATGGAGGACGTCGACCTCGAGATGCTGGCCCGCCAGCTCGGCGATGACGCCGCCGTCGACGCCAAGACCCTGGCCGAACTGGAACGAGCGCTGATGGACCAGGGCTTCCTGGACCGCGGTTCGGACGGGCAGTGGCGGCTGTCGCCGAAGGCGATGCGTCAGCTCGGTCAGGCCGCGCTTCGGGATGTGGCGCAACAGCTTTCAGGGCGACACGGTGAGCGCGACACCCGTCGCGCAGGGGCTGCCGGTGAGCTGACCGGCGCGACGCGGCCATGGGCGTTCGGTGACACCGAACCGTGGAACGTCACCCGGACTCTGACGAACTCGGTGCTGCGCCAGGCCGGCGCCGGCGGCGTCGACATGCCGTTGAAGATCACCGTCGACGATGTCGAGATCTCTGAGACGGAGACCCGAACGCAGGCGGCGGTGGCACTGCTGGTCGACACCTCGTTCTCGATGGTGATGGAGAACCGCTGGCTGCCGATGAAGCGCACGGCGCTGGCCTTGAGTCACCTCATCAGCACCCGGTTCCGCTCGGATGCGTTGCAGATCATCGCTTTCGGCCGCTATGCGCGCACCGTGACGACCGCCGAGTTGACCGGGCTGGAGGGTGTCTACGAGCAGGGCACCAATCTGCACCACGCGCTGGCGCTGGCGGGCAGGCATCTGCGCCGCCATCCCAATGCGCAACCGGTGTTGCTCGTGGTGACCGACGGTGAACCGACCGCGCACCTGGAGAATTATCGCGACGGGGCCGGGTCTGATTCGGCGGCTCAGCCGCCGTCGGTCTTCTTCGACTACCCGCCGCATCCGCGGACCATCGCCCACACGGTCAAGGGCTTCGACGACATGGCAGGGCTGGGTGCGCAGGTGACGATTTTCCGCCTGGGCAGCGATCCCGGGCTCGCGAAGTTCATCGACCAGGTCGCGCGCCGCGTCGAAGGGCGCGTCGTGGTGCCCGATCTCGACGGTTTGGGCGCCGCCGTCGTCGGCGATTATTTACGTTCGCGTCGACGCCGTTAGGTCTTCTAGCTGCGCTTTTGGGGTGTCTAGGCAGCCTCTGCGGAACCCGTTCTTCCCCGGTATGGTTTCGGCGTGCTGAGCAGACTGCTGACGGGCCTCGGGATGGCTGGATTCGTCGCGATAATCGGTGTCCCGGCGACCGCCCTTGCTGATCCCGAGCCGGCGCCCGGCCCGCCCAACGTCGATGTCTTCGCGCCGGTGAAGCCGTCGGACTATTCGGTGAATGACGGCGCCTGGTACGCCTTCAGCGCCCCCAGCGGCTTGACCTGCGTGCTGGACCGCCAAACGGGGGGCTATGGCTGCAGTGGGCCGCTGCCCGCGGCGCCGGGCGGAGCGAACCTGGTCAGCGCTGGCCCCGTCGGTGGGCCCGGCTTCGCGAACTCCGCTCGCCCGCTGTACGGCGTGAGCGAGGGGGCCAAGCCGCTGCCGCCGAACACGCGGCTGTCGTTTCGCACCGTGAGCTGCGGCACCGACGGTGTGGCGACGATGTGCACGAACAGTGTCGACCAAACCGGTTTCGTCCTCAGCCCGGCCGGCAGCTTCGTCTTCGGTGCCTAGGTTTGGCGCCTAGTTGCTGCTCTTGCGCGGTTTGCGCTTGACGCCGACGCTGCCCCACAGTGAGAACCCGCGGATTCGCACGCACGGCGCGCCGGGCGTGCCTTCACCGCTGACGGTCTGGTCGAAGGTGCCCATCACCCCGATGCCGCGCAGGTCCACGGTCACCTCGGGCGGTACCAGGATCGTCTGACCGCCGAAGATCGAGTACGAGTGGATCTCGACTTCTGGCGCCGTGAAGTCGGCATAGCGGAAATCCAGCACTCCGCCGCCGAAGAGAGCAAACGTGGTCATCCGTCTGGGTACGTTCCAGCGGCCGCGGCGCTCGAAGCCGCTCATGATCGCCAGCAGCAGGGTCGACGGCGCGGGCCGTACGGGGCCACCGCTCGGGCCGCGGGTGAATGCGCCGGGCAGGTCGGCGGAGAGCCGGTCGAGCTCGTCATACGTCTGGGCGGCGTAGGCCTTCGTCAGGCGCGCCTCGTACTCGCTCAGCGGCAATCGGCCCTGAGCCGCGGCATCACTGAGCAACTGCGCCATCTGGATACGATCGGTATCTGCGGCGCGCATCGAGCCGTTCCACGACGCTGGAGTGCTCATCCCGGCCAACTGTTCTTTGCCAAAACGCTCATCAGTGACGAGCCTACGACGAACGCTGGCACATGCAAGGTCGTTGCCCAAAGTGCGATGTCATCGTTGCCGGCGAAGCAGCTAGGTAAGCAAACTTTATTGCCCGGCCGCCAGGTAATCGGCAAACCCGATGGCGCCGACGACGGGGTTCTCGGGTACCAGATTCGCACCTGCGCGGTATCCGGCGGCGATACGCCCGGGGACCGGTACGGACACACCTGATGTTCTGCGGCCGATGCGGCGGGGACCACCCGGCGGCCCAATGTGCCGGTTGCTCCGGTGATCAAGACACGCACGGCGCTAATCCTCGGCGATCGCCCAGCTCGGTGGCCGCTTCTGCAGGAACGCCAGCATGCCCTCTCGCGCCTGCTCGGATACGAACAGCTCGGCCGACTGCCGGGTCAGTGCATCGGCGTCCCGGTCGAACGCGGCGAGCAGTGGGGCAGTGGTGAGTGCCTTGGAGGCCGCGAGCCCCTGCGGCGAGGCCTTGCCGATCGCGGTCGTCAGGCTCTTCACCGTCGCGTCGACATCGTCGGCGGCGATGGTGACCAAGCCGATCTCGGCGGCCTCGGTGGCGCCGAACTTCTCGCCGGTCAGGAAGTACCGGCCCGCGGCGCGGGCCGTCATCTTCGGTAGCAGGGTAAGCGAAATGATTGACGGCGCAACGCCGATGCGCGCCTCGGTCAGCGCGAACGTGCTCGCAGGCCCGGCCACCACGATGTCGCAGGCGCCGACGATGCCGAGGCCGCCTGCTCGCACGTTTCCGTCGATCGCTCCGATCACCGGCAGCGGCAGCTCGAGAATGCGCCGAAGCAGCCGGGTCATCTCGCGGGCCCGGTCGACGGCGACGTCGCTGGGATCTTCACCGGCGGCCTCAGCGAGATCTGCTCCTGCGCAGAAGGTTCCGCCCGTATGGCCGAGCACCACCGCCCGTACCCCCGCCTCCTCGCTGGCGGAGGTCAGCCCTTGATGCAGCTGGTTCACCAACTCGGTCGACAGCGCGTTGCGGTTGCCCGGCGAATCCAGCGTCAACCGGGCGACACCGGCCGCGGCGGAGTAACGGACGAGTGTGCTCATCAGTACGACCGTGGCAGACCCAGCGAGGTCTGCGCGACGAAATTCAGCACCATTTCCCGGCTGACGGGTGCGATGCGTGCCAGCTTCGACGCGGTCACCGCCGCCGCGATGCCGTACTCCTTGGTCAGCCCGTTACCGCCGAGGCTCTGGACCGCCTGGTCGACGGCCCGTACTGAGGCCTCCCCCGCTGCGTACTTGGCCATGTTCGCGGCTTCGGCTGCGCCTGCGTCGTCGCCGAGGTCGTAGAGGGTGGCCGCCTTCTGCATCATCAGCTTCGCCAACTCGATCTCGATGTGGTTCTGTGCCAACGGATGTGACAACCCCTGGTGCGCACCGATCGGCGTCTTCCACACCTGCCGGGTCTTGACGTAGTCGACGGCCTTGTTGATCGCGAACCGGCCCATCCCCACCGCGCTGGCCGCACCCATGATGCGCTCCGGGTTCAGGCCCGCGAACAGCTGCGCGATGGCGGCGTCCTCGGAGCCCACCAGTGCGTCGGCGGGCAGGCGCACCTCGTCGAGGAACACCTGGAACTGGCTTTCGGGGCTGATGAGCTCCATCTCGATCTTGGTCCAGCTCAGACCGGGCGTGTCGGTGGGGACGATGAACAGTGCGGGTTTCAGATTGCCGGTTTTGTGATCTTCGGTGCGGCCCACCACGAGGACGGCCTGCGCCTGGTCGACGCCGGAGATGAACACCTTCTGGCCCGACAGGATCCAGTCGCTGCCATCGCGTCGGGCGGTGGTCGTGATGCGGTGGCTGTTGGACCCGGCGTCGGGCTCGGTGATCGCGAACGCCATGGTGATCGACCCGTCGGCGATGCCGGGGATCCAGCGCTTCTTCTGCTCCTCGGTACCGAACTTGGAGATGATCGTGCCGTTGATGGCGGGGGAGACCACCATCAGCAGTAGCGCGCAGCCGGCCGCGGACATCTCCTCCATGACTAGCGACAGCTCGTACATGCCCGCGCCGCCGCCGCCGTACTCCTCGGGCAGGTTCACGCCGATGAACCCGAGTTTGCCTGCCTCACTCCACAACTCGTCGGTGTGCTGGCCGGAGCGAGCCTTCTCCAGGTAGTAGTCCTGGCCGTAGTTGGCGGCCATCGCGGCGACGGCCTTGCGCAGCTCCTGCTGCTCTTCGGTCTCGACGAAGCTCATTGCTCTCCTCCGGGGTTGTCCGCTCGGGCAAGTACTCGGGCTAGTGGGAATCCGACGTCGACCTGCTGGCCGACTTCGACGTTCAGTTCGGCCAGCACCCCGTCGGCGGGAGCGACGATGGTGTGCTCCATCTTCATCGCCTCCAGCCACACCAAGGGTTGTCCGGCCGTGACGGGATCGCTGATCTGGGCGCCGATGCGCAGCACCGAACCCGGCATCGGGGCCAGCAGCGAGCCTTGTGCGACGGCGGCATCGGGATCGCCGAAGCGTGGCAGCGCTACCAGATGCACGGGGCCCAATGGGGAGTCGACGAACGCGTCGGTTCCGTAGCGGGCGATATCGAAGGGGCGTTCCACGCCGCCGATCGACAACACGACGTGGTCGGCTGCGGCCGCGACGAGGGTGACGTCGTCGTGGTCGGGAAGCTCCAATCCGGTGCGGGTATATCGGTAGCGGACCACATACTCATCACCGGCGGCGTCGCCGTACGACTTGGTCTGGTATCCCTGCGAACCCAAGGCCAGGTTGCGCCAGCCGCTGGGCGCGGCGGCGAATACCGTTGCGTTGTCGCGGTTCTGCGCGGCGTCGGCCAGTGCGGCCGCGACCGCGGACAGTTCGACGGCGCGATCGTCACCCAGGGGTGCGGCCAACCGGTCCAGGCCGTGGGTGTCGAAGAACGCGGTGTCGGTGGCGCCGTCGAGGAACGCCTGGTGGCGCAGCACGTTGACCAAGAGGTCGCGATTGGTCCGCACGCCGTGGATGCGGGCGCGGGCCAGCGCGTCGGCCAGCACGCCCGCGGCCTGGCGTCGCGTCGGGGCCCACGAGATCACCTTGGCCAGCATCGGGTCGTAGAAGATCGATACCTGCGAACCGTCCACGACGCCGGTGTCGACGCGCACGCCACGCACGTCTGGATCGAATTCGGTGGCGGCGGGTACGTCGAAGAGGTGCACGGTGCCCGCCTGCGGCTGCCAGCCCTTCGCCGGATCTTCGGCGTAAACCCTTGCCTCGATTGAGAATCCACGCGACGGCGGTGGCTCGCCATCCAGCCGCCCGCCGTCGGCGACGTGCAGCTGCAACTCGACGAGGTCCAGCCCTGTGGTGGCCTCGGTGACGGGATGTTCCACCTGCAGGCGGGTGTTCATCTCGAGGAAGAAGAAGTCGCCGTCATCTTCGGAGCCGGCGGCCATGAACTCGACGGTCCCCGCGCCGCTGTATCCGATGGCCTCCGCAGCCAGTCGGGCGGCGTCGAACAGCCTGGCGCGCATCCCCGGTGTGCGCTCGACCAATGGCGACGGCGCCTCTTCGACGATCTTCTGGTGACGACGCTGGATCGAGCATTCGCGTTCACCGACCGCCCACACGGTGCCGTGTTGGTCGGCTATCACCTGGACCTCGACGTGGTGGCCGGTGGCCAGGTAGCGCTCGCAGAACACCGTCGGGTCGCCGAACGCCGCCTGCGCTTCGCGGCGCGCGGCCTCCACTTGTCCGGCCAGCTCCGACAATTCACTGACAACCCGCATACCGCGGCCACCGCCGCCCGCCGAGGCCTTGATCAGCACCGGCAACTGGTCGGCGGTCACCGTCTCGGGGTCGAGCTGGGTGAGCACCGGTACGCCCGCGGCGGCCATCAGTTTCTTCGCCTCGATCTTGGAGCCCATCGCCGCGACCGCAGCCGCCGGCGGCCCGATCCAGGTCAGCCCGGCGTCGTCCACCGCCGCAGCGAAATCGGCGTTCTCCGAGAGGAATCCATACCCGGGATGGATCGCGTCCGCGCCGGCCGCACGTGCCGCGGCGATCAGCTGTGTCGCGTCGAGGTAGCCGCGGGTGCCTTCCAGCCGCACCCTGGCGTCGGCCTCGGCGACGTGGGGGGACGCCGCGTCGGGATCGGTGTAGACGGCCACCGTGCCGATGCCCAGCCGCCGGCAGGTGGCGAACACCCGGCGCGCGATCTCGCCGCGGTTGGCCACCAGCACACGAGTGATCATGTCGCCTCCTCTGCGATTTCGGCGTGCTGGGCCACGCTCACCGTGACTAACCACGCCGAAATCGCTGGCATTTGGGCCCTCACATCCGGAAGACGCCGAAGTTCGACGTCCCCTCGATCGGACCGTTGGCGATCGCCGACAGGCACATGCCCAGCACGGTGCGGGTGTCGCGCGGGTCGATGACACCGTCGTCGTAGAGCCGACCGGACAGAAACATCGGCAGCGACTCCGCCTCGATCTGCGCCTCCACCGCCGCCCGCAGCGCGGCGTCGGCCTCCTCGTCGACCTGCTGGCCGCGTGCCTCGGCGGCGGCGCGGCTGACTATCGACAGCACGCCGGCCAGCTGGGTGCCGCCCATCACCGCGGACTTGGCGCTGGGCCAGGCGAACAAGAACCGCGGGTCGTAGGCCCGTCCGCACATGCCGTAGTGGCCCGCGCCGTATGAGGCGCCGATCAGCAGGGAGATATGCGGCACGGTGGAATTGGAGACGGCGTTGATCATCATCGAGCCGTGCTTGATCATCCCGCCTTCCTCGTACTTGCGGCCCACCATGTACCCGGTCGTGTTGTGGAGAAACAACAGTGGCGTGTCGGCGCGGTTCGCCAGCTGGATGAACTGGGTGGCCTTCTGCGACTCCTCACTGAACAACACGCCGCGATGGTTGGCCAGGATGCCGATCGGATAGCCGTACAGCGTGGCCCAGCCGGTGACCAGCGATGAGCCGTACAACGGCTTGAACTCGTCGAAGTCCGAGCCGTCGACGACGCGGGCGATGACCTCGCGCGGATCGAACGGGATGCGCAGATCGGCGGGCACGATGCCGAGCAGCTCGTCGGGATCGAGGAGCGGCTCGGTCACCGGTCGCGGCTGCGGCCCTTGCTTGCGCCAGTTCAGTCGCGCCACGATGCGGCGTCCGATCCGGATCGCATCGAGTTCGTCGACGGCGAAGTAATCGCCGAGCCCCGACGTGCGGGCGTGCATCTCGGCGCCGCCGAGCGACTCGTCGTCGGATTCCTCACCGGTGGCCATCTTCACCAGCGGTGGCCCGGCCAGAAACACCTTGGATCGCTCTTTGATCATCACCACGTGATCGGACATGCCGGGGATATAGGCGCCGCCGGCGGTCGAATTGCCGAAAACCAGTGCAATGGTTGGGATTCCGGCTGCCGACAGTCGGGTGAGATCGCGGAACATCTGCCCGCCGGGGATGAAGATCTCCTTCTGCGTCGGCAGGTCTGCGCCGCCGGACTCCACCAGCGACACCACCGGCAGTCGGTTCTGCAATGCGATCTGGTTGGCGCGCAGGATCTTCTTCAGCGTCCACGGATTGCTGGTGCCGCCCTTGACCGTCGGGTCGTTGGACACCACCACGCACTCCACGCCCTCGATAGCGCCGATGCCCGTCACGACGCTGGCGCCGACGGTGAAATCGCTGCCCCAGGCGGCCAGCGGGCTGAGTTCCAGGAACGGCGAATCGGGGTCGAGCAGCATCTCGATGCGCTCACGCGCCGTCATCTTGCCGCGCTCGTGATGGCGCCGCACATACTTCTCCCCGCCACCGGCAATCGCCTTGATGTGCTCTGCGTCGAGTTCGGCGAGCTTGGCCGCCATCACTTCGGCGGCCTCGGTGAACGCGGCCGATCGCGGATCGATGCTGGACTTGAGCGCGGTCATGACTGAAACCCAAGGGTTTTGGCGGCCAGGCTGGTGAGGATCTCCGTCGTACCGCCGCCAATTCCGAGGATGCGCATATCGCGATACTGCCGTTCGACTTCGGATTCGGCCATATACCCCAGCCCGCCGAACAACTGCACCGCCTGATTGGCCACCCATTCACCCGCCTCGACGGCGGTGTTCTTCGCGAAACAGACCTCGGCGATCAGGTTGACGTCACCGGCCAGCTGCCGCTCGACGACGTGGCGGGTGTACACCCGTGCCACATCGATACGCCGGGCCATCTCCGACAGCGTGTTCTGGACCGATTGTCGCGAGATCAACGGTTTGCCAAAGGTTTCCCGGTTTCGACACCATTCGACGGTGAGATCCAGGCAGCGCTGCGCGCTGGCGTAGGCCTGTGTCGCCAGGCCGACCCGTTCGGACACGAACGCCGCAGCGATCTGCCGGAACCCGGAATGTTCCGGCCCGATCAGGTTGGCCACGGGCACGCGAACGTCGGTGTAGGACAGTTCGGCGGTATCCGACGACCGCCAGCCCATCTTCTCCAGCTTGCGGCCGACTTGCAATCCAGGGGAGCATCCCAGTCCGTCTTTATCCACGACGATCAGGGATACGCCGGCCGCGCCCGGCCCGCCCGTGCGCGCCGCCGTCACCACGTAATCCGCGCGCACACCCGAGGTGATGTAGGTCTTGGCGCCGTTGATGATGTACTCGTCGCCGTCCCGCACGGCGCGCGTGGTCAGATGTCCGACGTCCGAGCCGCCACCGGGCTCGGTGATGGCCAGGCTGCCAATGAGATCGCCCGCCAACGTCGGGCGCACGTACGTGTCGATCAGCCGCTGGTCGCCGGAAGCGATCATGTGCGGTACCGATATCCCGCAGGTGAACAGCGAGGCGTACACCCCGCCGGGGGAGCCGGAGTAGTGCATCTCTTCACAGATGACCACGGCGTCGGCGCCGTCGCCGCCCCCACCGCCGACCGCCTCGGGATACGCCGCGCCGAGCAGGCCCGCGTCACCGGCCTTGCGGTGCAGCTCGCGCGGCAGTTCGCCGCGTCGCTCCCACTCCTCGACGTTCGGCAGCACCTCGCGTTCGACGAACGCCCGCACCGTCTTTCGGAGTTGTTCCCGTTCCGGGCTGGACCAGATGCTCAACGAAGCAGCTCCTCGGGTATCTCGATCAACCGGCTGCGCAACCATTCACCCAGCCCCTTGGCCTGAGGGTCGAAGCGCGCCTGATACGCGACCCCGCGGCCGAGGATGCCCTCGATCACGAAGTTGACCGCCCGCAAGTTCGGCAGCACATGCCGCGTCACCTTCAGATCTCTTGTCTCGGGCAGCAATTCGCGAAGCTTGTCGACGGTCAGGGTGTGTGCCAGCCAACGCCAGTGGTCGTCGCGGCGTACCCACACCCCGACGTTGGCGTTGCCACCTTTGTCGCCGCTGCGTGCCCCGGCGATCACTCCCAGGGGCACGCGGCGTGTCTTGCCAACCACAATCGGCTCCGGCAGCGCGGGCGTCGGTACGTCGGCCAGTTCCAGGGTCTCTGCGGCCGGCGGAAGCTCGGAACGGCTGCCGTCGGCGCGCACCGCGACAGGGGTGACGGCGGTGGCAGGCACGAAGGCGGGTTCGAACACGCCGTAAACCTGACCATCGCCGGGCGGCGTGGTGCTCGTAAAGCCCGGATAGCTGGCCAACGCGAGTTCGACTGCCGCCGAGGAGAATCTGCGTCCGACATTGGCGGGATCGGGGTCACGCACCACGCAGCGCAGCAGCGCGCTGGCCGCTTCCTCGGTGTCGGCGTCCGGGTGGTCGGTGCGTGCCAGCGTCCACTGCATCTCGGCCGGTTTGACCGTCAGTGTGTCCTCGAGCTGTTTGCGCACCAGCGCGGCCTTGGCCTCGATGTCCAGCCCGGTGAGCACCAATGTCATCTCGTTGCGGAATCCGCCGACGGCGTTGAGCGACACCTTCACCGTCGGCGGCGGCGGTTCGCCCTTCACCCCGCTGATGCGAACCCGATCGGGCCCGTCGCCGGACAGCTCGATGGTGTCGACCCGCAGCGTCGCGTCGGGATTGGCATAGCGGCCGCCGGTGATCTCGTAGAGCAATTGCGCGGTCACGGTGTCCACGGTGATCGCACCACCCGTGCCGGGGTGTTTGGTGATCACCGACGACCCGTCGGAATGGACCTCGGCGAGTGGGAAGCCCGGATGCGTGAGGTTGGGGATCTCGGTGAAGAACGAGTAGTTGCCGCCGGTGGCTTGCGCACCGCATTCGATGATGTGGCCCGCGGCGATCGCGCCCGCGAGCCGGTCGTAATCGGTGCGATCCCACCCGTGGTGTGCGGCCGCGGGGCCGACGACGACCGACGCGTCGGTGACCCGGCCGGTGACGACGACGTCGGCGCCCGCGTTCAGGCAGTCGACGATGCCCCACGCGCCGAGGTAGGCATTGGCCGCCAGGGGGGTGCCGAGTCCCAGTTCCGCGGCGCGAGGCAGCAGGTCATCGCCTTCGACGTGGGCCACCTCCACGCTCAACCCGAGCCGGTCGGCCAGGGCCCGCACCGCGGCCGCCAACCCGGCTGGATTGAGCCCGCCCGCGTTGGCGACGATGCGGACCCCGCGGTCCAAAGCGGTGCCCAGGCATTCCTCGAGCTGGACGAGGAAGGTCTTGGCATAGCCACGGTCGGGTGACTTGGCGCGGTCGCGCGCCAGGATCAACATGGTCAGTTCGGCGAGGTAGTCGCCGGTGAGGTAGTCCAGGTCGCCGCCGGTGAGCATTTCCCGCATGGCCGCGAGCCGGTCGCCGTAAAAGCCCGAGCAGTTGCCTATGCGAACCGCAGGCGTCACCTGACACGCTCCCCTCGTCATCGAGTGCGGGGCCAACCAACCGGTAGGTTAGCCGCATCGGCTGCCGATAGTGCAGACAGGGTTGTGAATCGCCGCCGACAACGACCCTGGATGCAATCTCGACGGTAGGACCTCGTTTCTAGCGTCAGGCCGCGGCAACCTCCGGCCTGCGCATTCTGCGGCGCAGCCCGGCGCACGCGGCGCATTTTGGAGCAGATACAGGTCACGGGCTATCCTGAAGGGCAATTGCCGACGCCTGACACCTCGCGCGGCTCTGACTTCAGTACTTCTCAAGAGGAGAATCTCGATCATGGCTGTGCCCAAGCGCAGGATGTCGCGTGCGAACACCCGTAGCCGGCGTTCGCAGTGGAAGGCCAAGCGCACCGAGCTCGTTGGCGTGACCGTCGCGGGCCAGCAGCACAAGGTGCCGCGCCGCCTGCTCAAGGCCGCGCGCCTCGGCCTGATCGATCTCGACCGCAGCTGATCAGGGGGAGTGCCCCCGCATCGGCGCGCCTCTCAGGTCGCTCTCAGATAGTGGGTTGACACTGTGGCTGTGCGCATACTTGTCGTCGACGATGACCGCGCTGTGCGCGAATCCCTGCGTCGGTCGCTGTCGTTCAACGGTTACTCGGTCGAGTTGGCGCAGGATGGACTCGAAGCCCTCGAACTGATCGCCAGCGATCGCCCCGATGCCCTGGTGCTCGACGTGATGATGCCGCGGCTGGACGGCCTCGAGGTCTGCCGTCAGCTCCGCAGCACCGGCGACGATCTGCCCATCCTCGTGCTGACCGCGCGCGACTCGGTTTCCGAACGCGTCGCCGGGCTTGATGCGGGTGCCGACGACTATCTGCCGAAGCCGTTCGCGCTCGAGGAGCTGCTTGCCCGGATGCGCGCCCTGTTGCGGCGCACCTCGCCCGACGACGGCACCGAAACGCCCGCGATGACGTTCTCCGACCTGTCGCTGGACCCGGTCACCCGCGAGGTCACCCGCGGTCAGCGTTCGATCAGCCTGACCCGTACCGAGTTCGCTCTCCTCGAGATGCTCATCGCGAACCCACGACGGGTGCTCACCCGCAGCCGCATCCTCGAGGAGGTGTGGGGCTTCGACTTTCCCACGTCAGGTAACGCGCTCGAGGTCTACGTCGGGTATCTGCGCCGCAAGACCGAGGCGGAAGGAGAGCCGCGGCTGATCCACACCGTGCGCGGGGTGGGTTATGTGCTGCGCGAGACCCCACCCTGATGTCGGCACCGAAGTACTCGCCCGCGTCCCGGCCCTCGGCGCAGCCGGCGAGTTCATTGTCGCTTCGCTGGCGGGTGATGCTGCTCGCGATGTCGATGGTGGCGATGGTGGTGGTCCTGATGGCCGTCGCCGTGTACGCGGTTGTCTCCCGCGCGCTCTATGACGACATGGACAACCAGCTGCACAGCAGGGCCAGGCTGCTGATCGACAGCGGCTCGTTGACCACCGACCCCGGTAAGGCGATCGAGGGCACCGCCTACTCGGATGTCAACGCGATGCTGGTGAATCCCGGACGCTCGATCTTCACTGCCAACCAGGAGGGTCAGACCCTGCCGCTGGGTGATCCCGAGAAGGCCGTCATCCGCGGCGACCTCTGGATGTCGAAGCGGTCGGTCGACCAGCAGCGGGTGCTCGCGCTGCACCTGTCCAACGGAAGTTCGTTGCTGATCTCCAAGAGCCTGGTGCCGACCGATAAGTTGCTGAAACGGCTCGGCACGGTTCTGCTCATCGTCGGCGGGGTCGGGGTGGTGGTGGCCGCGATGGCGGGTGGCGCTGTCGCCCGGGCGGGGCTTCGACCGGTGGCACGGCTCACCGAAGCCGCGGAGCGGGTGGCCCGCACCGACGATTTGCGACCCATCCCTGTCTACGGCAGCGACGAACTCGCCCGTCTCACCGAGGCTTTCAACATGATGCTGCGCGCACTGGCCGAATCGCGCGAGCGCCAAGCACGACTCGTGACGGACGCCGGCCACGAACTGCGCACCCCGCTGACGTCATTGCGCACCAACGTCGAACTGCTGATGGCATCGATGGCCCCCGGCGCCCCACGACTGCCCGAGGACGAGATGGAGGGCCTGCGGACCGACGTCATCGCCCAGATCGAAGAGCTGTCCACCCTCGTCGGCGATCTCGTCGATCTGACCCGCGACGAGGCCGGTGTCGTCATCCACGAACCCGTCGACATGACCGAGATCATCGACCGCTCGCTGGAACGAGTTCGCCGTCGCCGCAACGACATTGACTTCGACATCGCCGTGGCGCCTTGGCAGGTCTACGGTGACAGCAGTGGACTGGGCCGTGCGGTCCTCAACGTGCTGGACAACGCTGCCAAGTGGAGCCCGCCCGGCGGGCGGGTCGGCGTGCGATTGGAGCAGATTGACCCGGGCCACGCCGAGCTTGTCGTGACCGATCAGGGGCCCGGTATCCCGCCCGAGGAGCGGCGGTTCGTGTTCGAGCGGTTCTTCCGCTCGGAATCCGCACGCGCGATGCCAGGTTCGGGACTCGGCCTGGCGATCGTGAAACAGGTTGTCCTCAAACACGGCGGCGCGTTACGTGTGGAGTACGCCGACCCCAATGCGCAGCCGCCGGGCACCGCGATCCACATGGTGCTGCCTGGCCGGCCGTTGTCCGGTGACACGGAGCGACACGCGGGCGCGGGCGTGGACTTGCCCGTGGTCAGCGCCGACAATGATTAGCCAGGGAGCGCCGGGGGAAGCAAATCTGTGCGTGTCCCGAAAGTTCTCTAAGTGGATTCTCAGCCCGCTTAGGCAACTTTGACGGTGCGAACGCCGTTGTTCTATTTGCCGGACCACAACAGGAAGAACACCGCAGCGAGATGACCAACCACCCGAGGTATTCGCCGTCACCGCCCCCGGGTCGTCGGCCCGGCGTTCCCGAACACATCCCACCCGGGTATCCGGGTGCGCAGCGACCCGACCCGTACGGGCAGCCGTATGACTGGCGGTATCAGACCCAACAGCAGCCGCAGCAGACGTTCCGCGCCCCCTACGACCCGTACCGCGGCGCTCCGTCCCGCGCGACGGCGGGGTATCCCCAGCCCCCGATGCAGGCTCAAAAGCGTTCTCGCACAGGAGGTTTGATCGCTGGCGCGCTCGCAATAGCCATCGTTTCCGCAGGTATCGGTGGGGGTGTCGCGCTGCTCGCGCAGCCCGACCAGCCGACGGCCACATCGACCCTCAACGGCGCAGCGCCTGGGGTGCCCGTCGCCAGCCTGCCTGCCGGTTCGGTGGAACAGGTCGCCGCGACGGTCGTGCCCAGCGTCGTGAAGCTCGAGGTGGACCTCGGCAGGCAATCGGAGGAGGGCTCCGGGGTCATCCTGTCGTCGGACGGCCTCATCCTGACCAACAATCACGTCGTGACGGCGGCCCAGGACGGTCCCGCGGGGCCCGGGGGGCCTGGTGGGGCCGTCGCGCCGGGCGGCGCGGGTGCCAAAACCAAGGTGACTTTCGCCGACGGCCGCAGCGCACCATTCACCGTGGTCGGCACCGACCCCAGCAGTGACATCGCGGTGGTGCGCGCCAAAGGGGTGACGGGTCTGACCCCGATCACCATCGGATCCTCGGCCAATCTCCGGGTGGGCCAGGACGTCGTCGCCATCGGCTCGCCGCTGGGCCTGGAAGGCACCGTGACCACGGGCATCATCAGTTCGCTCAACCGGCCGGTCGCCGCGGGTGGCGATATCCGCAACCAGAACACCGTGCTGGACGCGATCCAGACCGACGCCGCCATCAACCCCGGAAACTCCGGCGGGGCGCTGGTCAACATGAACGGGGAGCTGGTCGGCATCAACTCGGCGATCGCCACGCTGGGCGGTGACGCCGCCGGAGACGCGCAGGGCGGCTCAATCGGTCTCGGCTTCGCCATCCCCGTCGACCAGGCCAAGCGGATCGCGGACGAACTGATCAACAACGGCACCGCCTCGCACGCCTCGCTCGGCGTCCAGGTGGGTAACGACGCGAGCACCGACGGCGCGCGAATCGTCGAGGTCACCGGCGGCGGTGCCGCTGCGGCGGCGGGACTGCCCAGCGGTGTCGTGGTGACAAAGGTCGACGACCGCGTGATCAACAGTGCCGACGCCCTCGTCGCAGCGGTCCGGTCCAGAGCCCCCGGGGACAAGCTCACGCTGACCTATCTCGATCAGTCGGGTAAGCCACAGACCGTGGAGGTCACGCTCGGGAAGGCCCAGCAGTGACGCCCCCGGCGAGTTCCGGGCCGGCGACCTTGAGAGTGGCCGCGCCCCTGTCTCTGCCTGGATATACGGTTGGCGTCATGGAACAGCCAGGGGAGTTGGTGGGCCGCGCACTGGTCGTTGTTGTCGACGACCGCACCGCACACGGTGACGAGGAGGACCACAGTGGTCCGCTGGTCACCGAACTGCTCGGGGAGGCGGGTTTCGTCGTTGATGGCGTGGTCGTCGTTTCCGCCGATGAGGTCGAGATCCGCAACGCGCTGAACACGGCGGTGATCGGCGGTGTCGACCTGGTCGTTTCGGTCGGCGGGACAGGCGTGACTCCGCGTGATGTCACGCCGGAGGCGACCGTCGATCTGCTCGATCGCGAGCTGCTCGGCATCGCCGAGGCCCTGCGCGCGTCGGGCTTGTCGGCCGGCATTGCCGACGCCGGTGTTTCGCGCGGCCTCGCCGGGATCTCCGGCAGCACCCTGGTTGTCAACCTCGCCGGCTCCCGTGCGGCGGTGCGCGACGGCATGGCGACTCTTAACCCGCTGGCCATTCAGATCATCGGCCAGCTCTCCAGCCTCGAGATCTAAGACTTAGCTGAGAGTACGCTGGGAAGTGTGACCTTCGTCACACTGTGAGGAAGGCAATGCCAGAACGGCCCGAGCGTTCGCGCCACGCGGTGAGCAAAATCTTCGGAGATGAGCTAGCTCCGAAGAGTATTGACGATCGCGAAAACGCAGCTTCCGAAGAGTCTGCGCATGACCGGTGGTTGCGCGAAAACACTCCGCCGCACCATCAGTGAGCTGCGGTTTTGCCGTACCTGCCGACCCCAGTGAGCCCACGCCGCGGCTAGCTTCGGTTGTTGGACGGCAAAGCCGAAACGGGTGGTCGGAAACCGCGCAAAGGGCCCGCTGTGGGTGCGTTGCCCGCGTGACACAAGTGAGCAGAGTGGTGTCTTTGGTAACACCCGCCAGAGCGATTGCGATTCTCGCGTTGCCGGGTTGGTGCCCGACCGTTATGTTCCTCGTGTCAACGATGAGTACGACCTAAGACCTGCATGTGAGAACTCTCATTTGCCTCTCATGAAGGTTCTTAAGTCGGATCTGTGACCGCGTGTGCCAGGCACGAACAACAACAGAACACAGTGAGCCCGGTCGGGTAGCTGTCGACATCGCTAGGGAGATCATGAAGGTATTCAGTCGGGTGCTGATTGCGGTGGTAGCGGCCATTGCATCTCTGTTCGTGAGCACTGGCACCTCTCACGCTGGGCTGGACAACGAGCTGAGCCTCATTGACGGCCAAGACCGGACGCTGACCATTCAGCAGTGGGACACGTTCCTCAACGGCGTGTTCCCGCTGGACCGCAACCGGCTGACTCGCGAGTGGTTCCACAGTGGTCGCGCCAAGTACATCGTGGCCGGCCCCGGCGCCGATGAGTTCGAGGGCACCTTGGAGCTCGGCTACCAGATCGGCTTCCCGTGGTCGCTGGGTGTGGGCATCAACTTCAGCTACACCACCCCGAACATCCTGCTCGACGACGCCTCGATCGCACCCGACTTCACCGCTCCGATCGGTAGCCCGCTCGGCCCGACGGTCGGTGTCGGTTTCGCGCCCCTGGGCTCGGTCATCACGCCGAACCTGTTCCCGGGTGTGTCGATCAGCGCGGACCTCGGCAACGGCCCCGGTATCCAGGAAGTCGCCACCTTCTCGGTGGACGTGGCGGGCCCGCAGGGCGGTGTCGCGGTGTCGAACGCGCACGGCACGGTGACCGGTGCTGCCGGTGGTGTGCTGCTGCGACCGTTCGCCCGGCTCATCTCGTCGGCCGGTGACAGCGTCACCACCTACGGCGCGCCCTGGAACATGAACTAGCACTCTCCCGAGAGCAACAAAGCAGCCCCCGGAACATCCGGGGGCTGCTTTCGTTTGTCGCTCAGGTTGGGTCGTTGCTTGTGGTTTTCGCCGTATCGGTGCCGCGCCCGGGCGTTTCGGCCAGGATGTTGCGGATCTCGGTGAGCAGCGACAGTTCGGTGTCTTGGGCCTGTTCGACTTCGCCCTTCTTACGCAACCTGTTGTAGGGCACCACGACCAGGAAGTAGACGACAGCAGCGACGAGGATGAAATTGATGGCCGCCGAGAGCAATACGTTCAGGTCGATGGTCTGGTCGCCCCCGATGTTGATACGCAGGATGCCGTAGTCCGATCCCCCGCCCGCGCCGATCCGGTTGATGAGCGGCTGGATGATGCTGTCGGTGAACTTGGTGACCAGAGCCGTGAACGCGGTACCGATGACCACCGCAACCGATAGGTCGACGATGTTGCCCCGGGCGAGAAACTCCTTGAAACCCTTCAACATGCGTGTAAATCCCTCCCTGTCCGTCCGGCAATCTGACAGCTATCGACGTTAGTCCGGTCAACCCTGCGGTACGTGGAGTCCGGTGCTAGCTTGCGTGCAGAAGCCAGGTCGGCTGTGCACCAGGAAGGGCTTGCGATGCGGTGGCTGTTCGCGGCGGTGACGGCAATGCTGATCGGCCTCGCGGCGGGCTTGACGGGCGTGGCCAACGCGCAGCCGGCTCCGCCGCCGGGGCCCGGATCGACCACCGACGAACTGGCCGACATGGTCCTTGATGTGATCGAACACGGTTCACCTGCAATTCCGACCACCACGCCGTTGCCCCCGCCGCAGCCCTGACCTGCTCAGTGGAACGTCAGCGTGACGGTCTGCACCAGCGCCGCACCCGCCACCTTGTTGGCCTCATGAGCGGGCAGGGCGACGAGCACCACCCGGTCACCTCCGCTGCCCGCGCCCACCGGCTTCTGTGACACCAAAACCACCACGGCATCGGTGGCCATGACCCGTGGCGCCAGGGCGGCATCCATTCCGGCGTCGGGTCCGGCGCCCAGCACGTCGACCACGTCGCCGGGGCGGATCAGGTCGAGCAGGGCCGTGTCCTCGAGGTGGAGTGGAACGATGCGGGCATCGGGGCCGGCGGTCGATTCGGCGAGTCGAGGACCCAGCAGCCGGACGTCGGTAAGTGCTTCGCCGCGGCGGGCCGGACCGGCAAGCGTTGCGCCAACCACCGTCGCGAGATCTGTCTGCGAACCATCGGGAACCGTTGTCGCCGTGAGGGTTTCGAGCCGCACGTCGTCGGCGCCCAGTTCGATACCCGGTGCCAGATCCCGGGCGGCTACGACGATGTCGATCCGGTCATGCGTGGGATCGGGCCGAAGCGCCGCGACGGCGGCCAGGATGACGAGAGCCCCTGCTGCGATTCGTCGGGCCGCCACGGTGCGCGACCAGTCTGGCCGAAGGCGGTCAGCGATCCGAGTCAATACCGACGGATCGAGCGATTCCCCCATACCGCCAAACTAGGCAGTCGGCACGGGCGGTGGCGCGGGCTGACGCCGCGCCTGTGGATAACTAGCTCGACGCCGCGGCGGCGGGTGCCGAACTCGTGGAGCTCGAGCTCGAGTCGCTGGACGAACTCGAGGAGCTGGACGATGCCGCCTTGTCCGACGACGACGAAGAGGACTCCGAGCTTCCGTTCGAGGATCCGTTAGACGACGAGCTGGACGCCGAACTCTTGCCGGCCTCACGGCTGTCGTTGCGGTAGAAGCCGCTGCCCTTGAAGACCACTCCGACATTGCCGAACAGCTTGCGTAGGCGACCACTGCACTTGAGGCAGGTCGTCAGCGCGTCATCGCTGAACGCCTGCACCTGATCGAACCGATCGCCGCATTCGGTGCATGCATACGAATACGTGGGCACGAAAACCTCCGAGGTCGTCAAACTTCTTAGCACTCTACCGGCTCAAGTGCTAGAACCGCTATGTGGGCCGTATCATTCCCGGTCACTCCCGCCCCGTCCCCGCCTGACCCGCCCAACCTCGGCCTGCATTCTCGTCAGCCCGCTCAGGGCCTCGGTCAATGCGAATCTGAGTTATGGTTTGTGGAATTTTTCGCGCCCAGGAATGGCGGTGGTGATGACTGATCGAGACGGGCAGGAGGGCAGCCTCCGCCGGCGTTTCGGGCAGCTCTCGTCACTGCAACAGCGGTTCGAGGGCTCTCCTGTCGGCCAGGTCGTGATCAGCGCCGTCGTCATCGCGATCATCGCGGTCACGGTGGCCTTCAACCTGCCCGATTCGCCGATCAAGCGCGCCGTCGCACCGGTGGCCGATCGGGTTGCGACGGCCACCTACCTCAACCAGCAGTTTGCGCTGTTCGCGCCGGATGTTCCCAAGCGGACGGAGACGGTCGAGGTCCAGGTGTTGATGGACGACGGCACGGTCCGCGTGTGGACCATTCCTGAACGCGACCGTGCGACGGGCGGATTCGCGTACGCCCGCTGGATGCGGTTGGCCAGCCTTGCGGTGACCAAACCCGAGATACGACCCGGGATCGCGCGCTGGGCCGCCAACGAGGTCGCCGAACCAAACGAGCGCCCCGTCCAAGTCGCCATGGTGCTGCGCGTGCAGAACCTGCCCCCACCCGGAGAGAACACTCGAGGAGCGACCGCCATGAAGGTCCTCTACCAGGAAGACCTCGCAGGACAACAATGACGGATTCGGCGAGCCCGCAGCGATCGGGGATCGCAGCGGCTATCGACGCTTGGCGCGCATTCTGGTTCGCCCCGCAACCCGCTTACACGCTCGGCCTCGTCAGGATGGTGTTCGGTGCGCTGACGGTTGGTTGGGCACTGGCGCTGCTGCCGGACCTCTACAACCTGTTCGGCGAGGACGGCGTCGCGCCGGAGCCCACGCACTGGGCGTACCAATGGGGCCTCTTCGAGTTCTTCAGCAGTGACCAAGCCCTGCTGATCGGCTGGGTCGTCCTGCTGCTGGCGGCGCTCGCGCTGGCCGTCGGATGGCACGGCAGGCTCGCGGCGATCATCGTGTTCGTCCTGATTCAGTCGTTCATCCAGCGCGACCGCTGGGCGTTCAACGGCGGCGACGCGTTGATGAGCATCGAGGCGATGTTCTTGGCGCTGTCCTCGTGCGGCGCGGCACTTTCGCTCGATCAGCGCCGCCGGACCGGCTCGTTCTGGTCGGCGCAGACCCGCGCGCCGTGGGTCATCCGGCTGCTGCAGGTGCAGCTGTCGGTGATCTACCTGGCGAACGTGCAGGCGAAGCTGGCCGGCGAAGCATGGCTGGACGGCTCTGCGGCCTCCTATTCCTGGCGGGCGTGGCCGCTGTACACGGCGCCGGAGTGGTTGACGGGCAACCCATTACTGGCCAATGCCGCAACCTGGGGCACGATTTTGATCGAGCTGGCGATCGCGGTCCTGGTCTGGAACCGGCGGTGCCGACCCTGGGTCTTGGCCGCTGGCGTCGCATTACACCTGGCGATCATGATCACCATGAGCGTCGGCTTCCACAGCCTGGCGATCTTCGTGCTGTACCTCGCGTTCGTCCCCTGGGAGAGGGTGGCTGAACTGCCGGACAAGCTCAGCCGGAAACGGTCATCGCCGTCGAGCGAGCCGGCGGCTGAGCCTGCCGGCGAACCCGGTACTGAACCGGCAGTCTGATACCGGGGGCCGGACCCCCGAGTCGACAGACTCTGCGTTTCGCGTCCTACGTTCGAGATTGAACAGAGGGTTGTGGTCGATCGTCGACACCACAACAGCCCTGGATGCAATCTCGGCGCTAGGACCAAACGGCGAACAACCTCGCCGAGCCCCGAGTCGCTAGCCGAGCCTCACGATCCCGCCGTGCGGGGTCAGCGCATGGGTCATGGGCACATCGTGCGGTTCAGCGGGCAGGTGATCGACGAGTTCGTCGTCGCGCACGATCGCGATCAGCCAGGCCGCCGCATCTGCCAGCGCGAGGGACCGATCGTAGAAACCCGCGCCGCGGCCCAGTCGGACGCCCGTCCGATCGACGGCGAGCGCGGGGACAAGGATCACCGAGGCCTCGGCCACCGAGTCGGCGCCTAGCCACGGCGGCGCGGGCTCGCGTAGTCCGTGAGGCGCGTCGACGAGTTCGCCGGGCCGGTATTCGCCCCACTGCAGCGGCTGCGGGTCACCCGCGCTGTCGCTGCGGGCGACCGGCAGCAGCACCCGGATCCCCCGTCGATGGAGCGAATCGATCAGTTCGGGGGAGCCGGGCTCGGAGCCGACAGGCACATAGGCACAGAAGGTTCGGACGTCGGTGATCAACGCCGAAAGATGACCGATGAGCGCCTGCGCCTCGACGTCGTGTTCGTGCGAAGACAGCGCGCGGCGAGCCGTCAGGATTGCCGTCCGCAGTTCGGCCTTCGATCGCTGCACCCACCGCCTCCAAACACCGGGTCTTTGGGAGGTTGAACCGACCTAAGGACATTAGTGTGTGAACGATGACACGGCCCGACGTATCGATTCCGCGCACCGCGGTCGTCCCTGCCGCAGGCTTGGGAACGCGATTCCTGCCCGCCACCAAGACCGTGCCGAAGGAACTGTTGCCCGTCGTCGACACACCGGGTATCGAGTTGGTGGCCGCAGAGGCCGCCGAAGCCGGTGCCGAGCGACTCGTCATCGTCACGTCGGAGGGGAAAGACGGCGTTGTCGCGCACTTCGTCGAGGACCTCGTCCTCGAAGGCACCCTCGAGGCGCGAGGCAAGCATTCGATGCTGGCGAAAGTGCGCCGTGCGCCCGGACTCCTCAAGGTGGAATCCGTGGTCCAATCCGAACCGCTGGGTCTCGGCCACGCCGTCGGTTGTGTGGAGAGTGTGCTGACCCCCGATGACGACGCGATCGCGGTGCTGTTGCCCGACGACCTCGTGCTGCCCACCGGTGTGCTGGAGACGATGTCGAAAGTCCGTGCCAAGCGCGGCGGTTCGGTGCTGTGCGCGATCGAGGTACCTCGCGAGGAGATCAGCGCCTATGGCGTTTTCGACGTCGAACCCGTTTCCGACACGAACAACCCGAACGTGATGCGCGTCAAGGGCATGGTCGAAAAGCCGAAGCCCGAGGACGCCCCGTCACTGTATGCCGCGGCCGGCCGCTACGTGCTGGACCGTGCGATCTTCGATGCGCTCAGGCGGGTGCCGCGAGGTGCCGGCGGTGAGATCCAACTGACCGACGCGATCGCCCTGCTGATCGACGAGGGGCATCCGGTCCACGTCGTGGTGCATCGCGGATCTCGACACGACCTCGGAAATCCCGGCGGCTACCTCAAGGCTGCGGTTGACTTTGCGTTGGAGCGCGACGACTACGGCCCCGAGTTGCGGCGGTGGTTGGTGGAGCGCTTAGGGCTGGTCGATTGCTGACACGCAACGATCGCCCCGACACCTAGAAAGGCGTGTTGTGCGGTCGGTGGAGGAGCAGCAGGCTCGGGTAGCGGCTGCCGCGGTGGCCCCAAGACCGGTCCGGGTGGCGATTGCCGAGGCGCAAGGCCTCATGTGTGCCGAAGAGGTGGTCACCGAGCGCCCGCTGCCGGGATTCGATCAGGCCGCCATCGACGGTTATGCCGTGCGCAGCGTGGACGTGCTCGGCGTGGGCACCGGTGACGACGACTCGGACGACGGCGAGTCGGGCGCCGATGGTCCCAATGGTGAGGTGAGCCTGCCGGTGATCGGCTCGATCGAGGCCGGCGCCCGCACCCCCAGCCGCCTGCAGCCGCGCCAGGCCGCGCGGGTCCAGACGGGTGCGCCGATGCCGACGCTCGCCGACGCGGTGCTTCCGCTGCGGTGGACCGACGGCGGGGATTCACGGGTCAGGGTGCTGCGCGGGGTGCGCTCCGGCGCCTATGTCCGTAGAACCGGCGACGACGTCCAACCTGGCGATGTGGCGGTGCGGGCGGGAGCGATCATCGGGCCCGCCCAGGTGGGACTGTTAGCGGCGGTCGGCCGGGAACGCGTGCTGGTCCACCCGAAGCCACGGTTGTCGGTGCTGTCGGTGGGAGGCGAACTCGTCGACATCTCCCGCACGCCGGGCAACGGACAGGTCTACGACGTCAACTCCTACGCGCTCGCCGCGGCGGGCCGTGACGCGGGCGCGGAGGTGAACCGCGTCGGAATCGTCGACACGGACCCCAAGACGCTGCGCGACGTCGTCGAAGGACAGCTCAACCGCGCCGAGGTGGTGGTGATCGCGGGTGCGGTCGGCGGCGCGGCCGCCGAGGGCGTGCGGACGGTGCTTTCGAAGCTCGGCGAAATGGAAGTGGCGCGCATCGCCATGCATCCGGGCTCGGTGCAGGGGTTCGGACAGCTGGGCCGCGACGGTGTGCCGGTGTTCCTGTTGCCGGCCAATCCGGTCAGCGCGCTGGTGGTCTTCGAGGTGATGGTGCGCCCGCTGATCCGGCTTTCGCTGGGCAAACGGCAGGCACACCGAAGGATCGTGCAGGCGCGCACCCTCTCACCGATCACGTCAGTGGCGGGCCGCAAGGGCTTCCTGCGCGGACAGCTGATGCGCGACCAGGACACCGGCGAGTACCTGGTGCAGGCGCTCGGTGGTGTGCCGGGCGCGCCGTCGCATCTGCTCGCCACACTGGCCGAAGCAAACTGTTTGGTGGTTGTTCCCGGCGAGGCCGAACAGATCCGCACGGGCGAGATCGTCGACGTGGCATTCCTGGCCCAGCGCGGCTGATCGACGCCGGGGCACCGTCATGAACCTGTGGCGTAACACTTCGATGCATCCGGGGTGGCCCGCGCCCGCCGGTGCGCTGCGGGTGCCAGCAGGCGTGGTGAAGCTGCGCCCGGTGCGCCTGCGCGACGGGGCCCAGTGGAGCCGGATCAGGTTGGCCGATCGGGCGCACTTGGAGCCATGGGAGCCCTCCAACGGGGTGGATTGGGAAGCGCGCCACGCGATTACGGCATGGCCCTCGGTGTGCTCAGGGTTGCGGTCGGAGGCGCGTAAGGGGCGGATGCTGCCCTACGTGATCGAACTCGACGGGCAGTTCGTCGGTCAGTTGACGATCGGAAACGTCACGCACGGCGCGCTGCGCTCGGCGTGGATCGGGTACTGGGTGGCGACCTCCGCGACGGGTGGAGGTGTCGCGACGGCCGCGCTGGCGTTGGGGGTGGACCACTGCTTCAGTGCGGTGCGGCTGCATCGGGTCGAGGCGACGGTGCGCCCGGAAAACACCGCGAGCCGCGCCGTCCTGGCAAAGGTCGGTTTCCGCGAGGAAGGTTTGCTGCGGCGCTATCTCGAGGTGGACGGCGCGTGGCGCGACCACCTTCTGGTGGCCATCACCATCGAGGAGCTCAACGGCTCGGCGTCGTCGGCCCTGGTGCGCGCGGGCCACGCCAGCTGGTCCTGATCCCTGCGCGAGCAGACGCAAAGTGCACCACTTGTCCGGCATGTCTGGTCATTTTCTGTCTGCTCGCCACAGAGACTCAACTGTTACAAAAGTGACACATGTGACTGTTGGTGCTTGTCAGCAACGAATTACAGGTGTGTAATTGTCTCGGCGCGCCGTCCACGGATGCGCAGGTCACAGACCTAGCCTTATCGGGGAAAGGAGCCGGCGACATGCCAAGCATCCCCCAATCCCTCCTGTGGATCTCTCTCGTCGTGTTGTGGCTGTTCGTGCTCGTTCCGATGCTGATCAGCAAGCGTGACGCGGTCCGGCGCACCAGCGACGTTGCATTGGCGACGCGGGTTCTCAACGACGGAAGAGCGCGGCTGCTGCGGCGCAAGGCGCCGGCGGCCGGCCACGCGAGCGACCCCGACTGGCGGCCGTCTGACGAAGACCTCGACGACGATCTCGATGATGACCTCGCCGAGGAAGCGGAACCGGCGCGCCGGGCGGTCGTGCGGGTCGCGGCGGTCGACGTCGAGCAGGACGACGATCCGGGCTACCTCGATGTGGACGTGGTCGACGAGGATGCTGCTGCGCTACCTGTCGGCAAGTCCGGTAGCCAAACCGATGAGCTGGCACTCGATTTCGGCGAGGAGGCCGACGAGGAGCCCGTCGCCGAGGAAGCCGGCGAACCGGACGCCGAGGCCGAGCCCGACGGCTCCGACAGCTCCGACGACCCCGACGGCTCCGACGACGAGTACGAGTACGTCGCCGATTCGTCGGGGCTTGAGACGCCATCGGAAACCGACCTGGAGCTGGCCGACTCCTTGAGCGCCGCCCGCAAGCGCCGGTACGAGTCGAAGACCGGCGCGGCCGTCAGCGCCCGCAAGTACAAGTTCCGCAAGCGCATGTTGACGGCCATGGCGGTGCTGGTGATCGCCTCGGTTGCCGCGGCGTACACGCTGACGCCGACGATGTGGTGGGTGAGCGCCGCGGTCAGCGCGATGACCCTGTTCTACCTGGCCTATCTGCGGCGACAGACCCGCATAGAGGAGCGGCTGCGGCGCCGCCGGGCGCAGCGCATCGCCCGGTCCCGGCTCGGCGTGGAGAACACCGACGACAGGGAGTTCGACGTGGTGCCCTCGCGGCTGCGGCGGCCGGGTTCGGTGGTGCTCGAGATCGACGACGAGGATCCGATCTTCGAGCACCTGGACTACGCCCCATTCGCACGCCACTTCGATCTGCCGCGCGCCGCGGGCCAGTAGCCTCGCGGTTTCGACCGGCGGGCCACGGCTGGTAGCCTGTGCTACCGGTATCAGGGGCTATGGCGCAGTTGGTAGCGCGACTCGTTCGCATCGAGTAGGTCAGGGGTTCGATTCCCCTTAGCTCCACAATTTTTGAACCAGTCGAGTACTGCCGCGAACTAGTCAACGCGCTAATCGACGGACCACTCAGCGGCGGCCCGACGAGCGGGACGGCTGGGTCAGGGGTTGTGGACCGCAGATGTTCGATCATGGCGGCCCGATCACGAGAGCTTGATCGAAGGCGGGCGTGATCTATCGACTGGGCTGATCGAGGCATGGTGCACGGACGGTCCAGAGCGCGACTGGTCTCGACCAAGCTTGTGCCGCTGCTCAGCGAGGTCCAACCTGACCGGAACTGACCCTGCCGTAGACGACGTCCCACGGGTGGTCGGTGCTCACAGCCAGTACCCCCAGACGTCGAGCGTGGTCGCGACGGCTGCCGAACTCGCCAATCCAACTCTGCGCGCGCATAGTGAAGTGCCACAGCGGATGTTCCATCGTCGACCCGATCGCCCCGTGCAACTGATGGGCGATGGTGGTGACCGTGCTGACGCTGCTGTCGAGCACCACCTTCGCCGCCGTGACCGCGTAGTCGGTCTGGTGGGCGCCGAAGCCATGGTCCGATGCCGCGGCCACCGCCAATGTCGTGATTGCTCGTGCGCATTCGACTTCGCCAGCCATCGTCGCCAGCGACTGCTGCACCGCCTGGAACCTGCTCAGCGGGCGACCGAACTGCACGCGGTCTCGGGTGTGGGCAATTGTCAACGCGGTTGTCGCATCCAGTGCACCGATGATCTGGACGCAACGAGCCCAAGCGCCACGGCGGAATAACTCATCGACCACCGACGAGGGGATGTCGTGGAACCGGTTGGCCGGCAGTTGGAAGCGGATGGTGTCTCGGGGCTCCCCAGCGAGATTGTGGCCCGGTTCGACATCGAGTTCCGCGGGTTTGGCCAATGCGACGCAGGTACGTTGAGCGGTGCGAGCGACGAGCACCACTGCTCCCGCCGCCGAGGTCCAGGGAACGTCGGTAGCTGTGCCGCCGATTCGGCCCTCCGAAACCGCGCCTTCAGCGACGGCGATCGTCAGCGGACCATCCTGGGGGGTGGTGCTGAGCTCGGCGATGTCGCCGAGCCAGGCGGCGAGCAAATCGGTTTCGGCAATGGGCACTGCGCCCGCATGGCGGGCCAGACCACGGAGCACGATTGCTAATTCGGTTGGCCCGGCACCCAGCTCGGGCGTGCTGGTCAGGCGCGAGAGTCCGGTGTCCTCAAGATTGCGCCACAGACCGAGGTCGAAGGGCTCGGGCCGGCTCGAAGTGCCGAACCGTGCTTCAGCGGATCGCCGACCCAGGTCGTCGACGAGCCGATTCAGTTCGGTGGCGTCCGAATCGCGGACCGTCGAGTCGAAGATCCCGCCTGCCAACGCCGAATTCGCCTTCATCGCAGTCCCATCCCTCGCGCGACCACGCTGCGCAACACTTCGTTGGTGCCGCCGCGCAAGGTGAACAACGGCCGGTGTAACCACGATTCGGTGAGCAGTGTTTGGAGTTCCGGATCAGGGGAGGTCCGGTCAAGCAGATCGGCAACCAGGTCGACCGACTGCTGCTCGAGATTTGTACCGAGGTCTTTCACCAAAGCGGCCTCATTGTTGGCGGGCCGGCCATCGGCGAGGGTCCGGGCCACTGACACCGAGAGCTGACGCAGTGAAATCAGACGTGCCATCAATAGACCGACGTCAGCCAGTGTCCGGTCGTCGAGCGGCGAGCCCGACGATATCGCGCGAATTGCGGCGGTGATTAATGGAGCGGTGGTGAGGATCCGCTCCGGCCCGCTGCGTTCGAATGACAGTTCGGCAGTCACCTGATGCCAGCCGTCGCCGATCAGGCCCAGTACATCGGAATCCGGTATGAAGACGTCCTCGAAGGCGACCTCGTTGAAGTGGTGTTCCCCGGACATCAATGCGATTGGGCTGATCGTTACGCCTGCCGCGTCACATGGGATCAGGAACTGGCTGAATCCGGCATGCCGGTCCTGCGGGTCGAGCGGGCTGGTGCGTGCGAGGACCACAATTAGGTGGGCATGGTGAGCGCCGCTGGTCCAGACCTTGGTGCCGTTGAGCACCCAGCCGCCTTGGGTACGTGCGGCTCTGGTTTGCACGGCTGCCAGATCCGACCCTGCCCCGTGTTCGCTCATCCCGATCGCCGAGAAAAGCTCGCCCGCCGCGATACCCGGCAGGAAACGCCGCCGCTGGTCCTCACTGCCGTACGAGAGGAGTCCAGGGGCGAGTTGGCGGTCAGCGGTCCAGTGCGCTGCGACTGGCGCGCCGTCGGCGATCAGTTCCTCGGTGACCACGTAGCGGTGCAGGTGGCTGAATCCGTGGCCGCCATAGGTGGTGGGGATGGTCAGCCCGACGAATCCGGCCTGACCAAGGCGGGCGCTGAATCCCTCGTCCCAGCACGACAGCCACGAGTCGACGGTCGGCCGCCAGCCGAACTGCCGCCGGTCGGCGCGCAGGAATTCTCGTATCGATGTCCGCAGCTCGGCAAGTTCAGGTTCGTTGGCGCACAAGGCGTCGAAGGAGGTCACTGGGCATGTCCCTAGATTGTCGGCGGCGGGGTTGACGCCAGGTAGAAGTTGGGTGCCAGGTCCTCTTCGCGGGCGGCCAGACGGTAGCCCGACAAGTCCTCGGTACCCTGCTCGCGAAGTACCTCTTCGTCGGTGTAGAAGTGGCCGCTACAGTCGGTGGCGCTTCGTGTGACGATCGCGTGGACCGCATCAGCCATGATCATCGGGCTGCGGGCCTGCGATCGCACCGTCTCCTCGCCCATCGTCGCAAGCATGCCGGTGCTCGCCACCATGGCGGCGGGCCACAGGGAGTTGACCGCAATGGGGACCGAGGCGAACTCGGCGGCCCATCCGAGTGTCAACAGACTCTCCGCAAACTTGCCGACGGTATGGCCGACATGGGCAGCCGACCAAGACGGGTCGAGGTTGAGTGGCGGCGAAATGTTGAGCACATGGGCGTTGTCGGAACGACGTAGATTTTCGTATGCGGCCTGCACCACCGCGAACGGACCCTCGACATTGACCGCGAGTAGTCGCTGAAAACTCCTGAGCGGCAGGGCGGGAGTGCGGCGCAGATCCAGCGCCCCCGCGTTGTTTACAACGATGTCGATGCCGCCGAACTCCCGCACTGTAGCGATGATCGCGGCATCGACGCTGTCGCCGTCACGCACGTCGCACTTGAGGGACAGAGCCTGCCCCCCGACCGCACGGACTGCATCGGCCGTCTCGGCCAGTGTTCCCGCGATCTTGGCGTTGACGGCGACGGTCTTGGCCAGCAGGGCGACCTTGGCCCCGTCACGCGCCGCACGAACCGCGATCTCACGGCCGATGCCGCGGCTGGCCCCGGTCACCACCATCACGCGGTCCTTCAGAGTGCGATCTCCGATACTGCCCACTCGTGATCTGCCTTCCCTGCTATGGTGCTCCCTATAGTTAATGCTATAACTATATAGCCTATTACTAGGCCGTCGTAACGCGGTCGCTTCCGCCGAAGGAAATGAGGTTCTATGGCCGGGGTCGTCTCGATAGGTACCTATTTGCCTCCGTGGCAGAAGGCAGGGCGGCGAATCAAGGGGCCCGACGAGGACGCGGTGACCATGGCGGTGGGGGCGGGCAGGGCTGCCGATCCCGACGGCTGCGCGCAACGGGTGGTGGTGGTCTCGCGCGATTTTCCATTGTTGGAGGGCGGCAACGGTGCGGTGCTGCTAGCCGGACTATCGCTGCCGGCCGACCATCCGGTTACCGAAGTGCTCGGCGGCGCACCCGCTGTCCTTGACCAGATCTCCGGGGCCGCACCGGGCACATTGGTGATCGGCGCCGACGACTCCGACTCCGCTGTCGGTGCCGGTGCGGTGCTGACCGGCGAGGCGGGTTCCGGCGTCGAACTGGAGCCGGCAGGCCGACAGACCCGCAGTCTGCCGGTGCTGGCCCGGGGTGCGGATGGGAAGCGGCATGTTTATGTCGATCCGCGGCTGCAGCGTGAGATCGGAGTCAAATCGGTTCTGGGAAGACTGGGCGCGAGCGGTACGCCGCCGGTTGCGGCGGTGGCCGGAGTCAGCTCGGGCCAGCTCGGGCGGGGATTCGACGTGTCGGCAGTCGTTGATGACCCTTCGGAATCAGCGTCGGCGGTGGTTCGTGTGTTGGCGCAGGCGGTCACCGGGGACACGCAGGGCCTCGTGCTGGCCTTCGAACAGGCGAGCGTCAGTGCCGCCGAGTTGAGGTTCGGCACCGCGGCGCCGCGTGTCACCCGCGACGAGGCGCCCGCGCGTGAGCTTCCGCCGATCCGAGTCGCGGAGGGCAACGGTATACCGATCTCGCTTCCTGCCTACGCCAGGGCTTTTGAACCCAAACTACGTTGGGAAGCGGCAGTGTTCGATGAGCGGCCGGGCATCGACACCGCACCTCAGTTCCCGCCCAGAGTCCGTGTCGACGACGCTGGCGTCCTGGCTGCGAAGTACCGGCTGACGCCGTTACCGCGTACCGGCACTGTGTATACCCACACCACCATCCACTTTCCGGTGCCAGACCTGCCGGGTCCGTACTCGCTGGCCGTGGTCCAGCTTGACGACAGCCCGGTACGGGTGCTGCTCAAAGTCACCGGAGTGCCCGCGGGTGAGGCAACGGTAGGGCAGGTCGGCTCGGTGGTGCTGCGCAAGCTCGCGGATCGGTCTGGGATTCCGGATTATGGCTACGCATTCTGGCCCGGCCGCACCGGTGAGGGAGCACACGCATGAGGAAAGTCGCAATCGTAGGTGCCGGAATGACACCGTTCGCAGAACATTTTGGGCTCGGCATCAAAGACCTACTACCGATGGCCTACGCCGAGGCGGTAGCCAACGTCGACAAGGGCATTGTGAAGTCGGAGATCCAAGCGGCCTGGTTCGGTGAATTGACCACCACGGACGGCTATCCGGCGGGGATTCTGGCCGACACGCTTGATCTCGTCGACATCCCGGTCACCCGTATCGAAAATGCATGTGCGACAGGAAATGACGCGGTGCGCAATGCCGCGCTGGCCATTGCCAGTGGCCTCTACGACGTTGTGCTGGTGGTCGGCGCCGACAAGGTGCGCGAATCCGCAACCAACACGACCTTCTGGGAATGGGCGGGCTTGACCCGCGATAGCGCATGGGATTATCCACTCGGATTGGTGGCCCCGGCCAACTTTGCGCTGCACGTAACCCGCTATCTCCACGAGTCGCAAGCGACGAAGGAGCACATGGCGATGGTGGCGGTAAAGAACCACTTCCATGGGCTGAAGAACCCGAAAGCGCAACTGCGGTACGAGATCACTGTCGAGCAGGTGTTGGCGGCACCGATCGTGGCAGACCCGTTCGGACTGTATGACTGCACCCCGCAAAGCGACGGCGCCGCCGCGGTAATCCTGGCCGCCGAGGAGGTCGTGGACCGGTACACCGACCGACCGGTATGGGTGCGCGGTGTAGGCATCGGCATGGACCGGGTGATGCATCAGCACAAGAGCGACATGACCTCGTTTCCGCCGACCGTGCGTGCGGCCAAGGCGGCCATGTCGATGGCGGGGGTGACGCCGAGCGACCTCGACGTGGCCGAAGTGCACGACTGCTTCACCGGCGTTGAGCTGATCAGCTACGAGGATTTGGGGTTTGCCGATCGGTTCGAGGCATACAAGCTCGTTGAGTCCGGCGAGAATTATGTCGGTGGCTCGATTCCAGTCAATCCCAGTGGCGGCTTGAAAGCGAAGGGCCATCCGCCGGGGGCGACCGGAGTGGCCCAGTGTTATGAGTTGTTCAACCAATTGCGAGGCGAGGCCGAGAACCAGGTTGACGGAGCGCAGTGGGCTTTGGCACACAACATCGGCGGACCAACTGCGGTCGCTGCCGTCACGGTCCTCTCGAACAAGAAGAACTGAAGGAGTCTGAGGATCCTAATGACGAACTCGCGAAACACCACATTGCCCGGATACGAGCAGTTTGCGCCGTCGCTGTTGGTCGAAAAGATCGGCGCGGTGCATGTTGTCAGCATTAACCGTCCGGAGGCGCTGAACGCCGTCGACGAGGGCGTGCACAATGCGTTGGCCGGGATCTGGCGTGCTCTGCAACTCGATGATGACGTCCGCGCCGTGGTCACGACCGGTGTTGGACGGGCCTTCTCGGCGGGTGGTGACATGGTGATGTTCGGCCGCCTGATCGAAGATCCCGAGGCCAGGGCCCATCAGATCGCCGAAGCCCGCACGGTGTTCACCGAGGTGATCAACTTCGGCAAACCCCTGGTGTCGGCGGTCAACGGCCCCGCGGTTGGCCTGGGTTGCTCGATAGCGCTGCTCTCCGACCTGTTGGTGATGGGGGAGAGCAGCTATCTCGCCGATCCCCATGTGGCGGTTGGTCTTACGGCAGGCGACGGTGGTGCCGCGATGCTTCCGCTCTTGGTCGGCATGATGAAGGCGAAGGAGTATGTACTGCTGGGTGACAAGATCACTGCCTCGATTGCCAAGGAACTCAACTTGGTCACACGGGTAGTGCCCGACGGCAGCGAGCTTGACGAGGCACTGGGCCTGGGGGAGCGCCTCGCCGCACTGCCCGCCCAAGCCGTGCGTTCGTCGAAGATCGCGATGAACATGCACCTTTCCCGCGCCGCTGGGGGCGTGCTCGAGTACGCGTTGGCCGCCGAGTACACATCGTTCTCGACGCAGGAGTTCCAGGACCGGGTGAGCGCCTTTCGGGCTCGCACGACCGACTCGTAGCGCCTGTTGAGTTTCGGGACGTCGCCGAGACCTGAGTAGGGCCCCGATCTGGATGATCCGTGGCCCAGAAGTTGATGGCGATGGATATGCGTGTTGGCCGTCGCTGAGGATGCAGACGATGCCGTCGCTACCGATGAAGACATGATTTCAGGTGTTGGTCTGCATCTTGACGGGTTGTTCGTCGCGGTGACGCGGCGGTCGTCATGGTGATGTCTGTCCTCGGGCATGCCGACGACGCCCCCGAGGGTGGTCGGAGGCTGGCGATGGGGTCAGCCGGGTGGGATCAGGAGTCTTCCGCGGGTGTAGAGGCCGATCAGGGTCCTGGTGCGTCGTTTTCGCCGTGGTGGTGGCGTGCCCAGTGTGCGGCTGCCGCCAGGATCGACAACGCGTAGTGCAGCATGGTGCCGGTGCGGCGCAGCGCGGTGAACGTGTCAGGGTCCAGCCCCAGCAGCTGTTGTGTCCCGTCGTGGTAGATGCGCTCCAGATGGGCAGGCGGTGGGCGGCGAAGCCAGCGGCGGACCGTGGAAGCCGACCGGTTGATGACGGTCGCGACACGCCGATGTCCGAGTCCTCTTGCCTTGTGTAGTGACGCTGTTTCAATGACGGCGGTGGTGTCGGCATGTCGGGGTTGCAGTGCAGCGGGCAGCACGATGTGCGTCGTTGAGCATGACGAGCATCGGGTGCGACGGGGCCGCACCCGTCACGGTGGCGCCGGCAAGATCGCGCACGCTTCGCTGCCGACCGAATCCTCAGGGGGGCAGCTGACCGGTGGCGCAGTGCGGGCAGCGCAGCTCGCCGTTGGTGAGCAGCTGTTCGGCCAGTTCGATGGAGCGGGCGACGATCACCGCAGAGCCAGTCCATGACACATCAGCCTTGCCTATCTCCCACGATGGGTATAGGGGCCAGTTCGTGTTGGACCCCAACAGATTCGGGTCGGTCGCTGTCACCGAGCATGACGACGAGGGCCACCTGCACTGCGCCGAGGTCGGATCGGATCGTCTGCGCGCCGACCGGCGACCGAGTCGATCGAGGGCACGGTGACGATGCAG
The DNA here is from genome assembly GCA_044508395.1 of Mycobacterium sp. Classification (GTDB taxonomy): domain Bacteria; phylum Actinomycetota; class Actinomycetes; order Mycobacteriales; family Mycobacteriaceae; genus Mycobacterium. Next base: position 49,884 of record JBIQHU010000028.1, read on the forward strand.
ACGACCATCATCCCCGGCGTCGATCATCGCCAGGGTCAATGACGAACACCGCCCCTATGGTCGTCACAGAGAGAGACGCTCAACAGATATGCGTGCCGCGGCGGCGCTAGTCAGCCGGTCAGGTCGTGAACGTTTCGCATTTCTGCCGTGAGCAGCAGATCAGTCGCTGGCAGGTAGGGGCTTGGCCCCCTTCACACGCAGTGGAGAGGTGCCGATGCTCAGCGTTCCGGCGCCGGCCTTGGTCACCAGTATCTCGGCGCCGTTGTCGTCGACGTAGCGTTTGCCGATCAGGTTGCCGCCGGCGAAGTCGGCAACCATGACGGCACTGGCGTCCGAGGTGGTCTCGATCGGCACCATGGGCACCCCGCCTGCTCGTAAGTCGTCGAGACTCTCTGCAGTGCGTACGACGATGATCTGGGTGTCGCACACCTGGCTCTTCATGCGAGTGCCGTTCTTGGTCATTGTGTCTCCTCGGTGGGAAAGGGCAGGTCGAGCAGCAAGTCGCGGCGTAACACCTTGCCGGTCGCATTGGTGGGTAGCGCCGAGCGGAAGAGAACCTGGTCCGGGGTGCGTGACCCGCGCAGGTGCCGGCGCACGTAGTCGCGCAGTTCGTCCGGGTTCGGGGTGCTGCCCTCGGTGGGCACGACGACCGCGCAGATGATCTGGCCCCATTCGGGGTGCTCGGTGCCGACGACGGCGACCTGATGAACCGCGGGGTGTTCGACCAGGACGTCCTCGATCTCGGCGGGCGCGATGTTTTCCCCGCCACGGATGATGGTGTCGTCGGAGCGTCCGCCAATGAACAGGTATCCGTCCTTATCGATGGTCGCGATGTCCTTGGTCGGGAACCAGCCCTCGGCGTCAAGAAGCGATCCGATCTCGGCATAGCGACCCGAAACCTGCTCGCCACGCACGTACAGCTCCCCGGATTCGCCCGCCCCGAGGACGCTCCCGTCGGCTGCGCGGATTTCTGCCTCGATACCGGGTACGAGTTGGCCCACCGACCCAAGCCGACGGGCGACAGCGTAGTCGGAGGCGACGATCGCGGCACGGTGATCGTCTGGGGTGAGCACAGCGATGGTGGAACTGGTCTCGGTCAACCCGTACGCATTGACGAATCCGACGCCGGGCAGCAGCTCCAAGGCTTTGCGCACCAATGGTAGTGGCGCTTTCGATCCACCGTATGCCAGAGTCCGCAATGAGGGCAGGTCCGCTGGGCCGTCTTCGAGAACCGACACGATGCGATCGAGCATTGTCGGGACCACCGTTGCCGAGGTGATGCCCTCCTCGGTCACCAGCCGGATCCACTCATGGGGGTCGAACTGTTTGAGATACACGGTCTTTCGGCCGGCATACAGGTTGGACAACGCGGCTCCCACACCGGCGATGTGATAGGGCGGCACACAAATCAATGCCGCCTCGTCGGCTCCGGCGCGGCCGAACTCGACGGTGCCCATCACATAGCTGGCCAGATTGCCATGCGTCAATTCGACCGCCTTGGGCCTGGAGGTGGTGCCGGAGGTAAACAGCACAACAGCCACATCGTCAGGATCGGCGGACTTCCCGACTGCCGCAGTGTTGCGGGCTGCGGTAACGAAGTCCTGCGCCCCGATCACCTGCTCGCCCGTACCAGTGACCGCATCTCGGTATGCGTCGTCGGCGACCACCAGGGGTGCGGGCAGACGCTTGATCAACTCCCGCAGCCCCTCGTGCGCTAGCCGGTAGTTCAAGGGCGTGAATGCCACGTTGGCCCGCGCCGCAGCGAAGAGCAGCGCGGGCAGCATCAACCCGCCGGCACCCACATAGGCCACGTGTTGAGCCCCGGATGCGGCGATCATCCCCGCTCCGCCGGCAGCGAGATCGCTTAACTCCGCCACCGTCGCCCGGGTCTGGTCCGATACCACTGACACCCGATGCGGATTACTTGATGCGGCCATCTCCAGCAGCAGCGAAACGCTCACGAGCTCCGTCCAGGTTCAAGGTATTGAACTATTTATGATCATAAATTATCATATGTGAGGCTGATGTGGACCATTCTCGAGGAGGCTGGATGAGGGCTGCGGAGCAGACCAAGATCATGGGCCAGATTGATGGCTGCACGAATCCGGAAAGCGCCGAACTTCTGCCCGACGGCGAGACGGTGATCTTCGGGAATTGCGCTCTGACAGTGGGTGTCGAAGCCTTTCGAGGGGGGACCGGACTGGTCTATCTGACCGGTCAAGCATTCGTCAGTTCGGCTCAGCTGACCTCGCAGGGACTCACTTTGATTGAGCGCCGTCTCGTGGACGGTCTGACCGCGGCGCTCGGCACCGAAATCGTCAAGCGAGGTACGTCGTTGCTGCCCGCGGGTACTCCGCTGATCGTTTGCGGCGGACTGCCGACGACATCGGACGGTACGTCGTTGTCGGAGTGCTCCGACGCGCAAGTGCTGGCATTCGACGCGCACACCGGTGGGGTGGTGGCCCGCCTGTCGCTGGCCGCTGGATCGCCAATCGCGCAGCGCTTCAATCCGATCGACATGCCCAATGGGATCGCAGTTGATGCCGATGGCAATCTGATCATCAGCGATATACCCAACAGCAATCCGGATAGCGACCGCCCGGAGGATGCTCCTGTCGTGCCCGCGTTGTACCGGTTGCCGCATGCCGCCCTGGATGCGTTGATCGACGGGCAGCCTGGGTCGGCGGACGGGGTGGAGCGGATCACGATGGCTACCACAATGCCCAACGGAATAGCGGTGTCGCCCGTCGACGGAAGCTGCTGGTTCGTAACCTGCTGTCCCCAATGCGAGTTCGGGGGTGCGATCTTCCGCATTACCGATGAAGACTGGGCGCTGGGTGCGTTGCCCGAACCCGTCCAGCGCGGCCTGGGAATGTTGGACGGGATCGGGGTCACCCGCAGGGGAACCGTGTTGGTCTCTACCCCATTGACTGGGGAGATCCAGGTATTCACTCCCGATGGCGGGCGTCGGGTTCTTGACGTCGCCAATGCCACCGGGGTGCAGATGCCGGCTGACATCAATGTCGTGTATCCGCCATTCTTGGACGGCGAGCCGGCCCTGCTGATGTGCGACATCAGTGTGGGTCGTCCCGCCGGCGACGCCAGCATCGCCGCAATCGATATATCCGGTTTCTGACGAGACGCAAAGTTATTTCTCTGCAACACAATAAGGAGCACTCTTTCGTGACTGACGACTACGCCTGGTTGGCGCAGGAATGCGAATTCCGGGTTACCGTCAAGGAACCACGTTTTACTGCGCGCGAAGTGGTTCCCGTCGGCCATCTCTACGACGTCTGCCGTATGTGGCTGGACAGCGACGGTAGGGTCAACCTCTCGGACCTCGGGCCACAGGACGTCCGGGAATGGGCTCCCGACAAGGGACACGGAGCGATCTGGCGTTTGGAGAAGGACGACACCCTGACCTCGATCGTGCCGTCCTCGGCGTTCTCCTCAACGGTGAGCATGCCGCTGTACCCACACGTTGCGCCCGGGCACTTCGGACAGTGGGGTGGGCACCTCTTCTACGTAGGCCAAACCGTGGCGGGCCGCACTGGTGCGCACTCGTCCCACGGCATCTGGCGTATCGCCCCCGGCGACCAGACGCCCGTTCTTTTTGGGCTGTTGCCGGACTCCGGTACCGAGGGAGGGGGTGTTGCGGGCGCCTCGATGTTCGGTGACGCATCGCCTTTCGGACCCTCGGGCAGTCCACACGAAGACTATGGCTACGCGCAGTCACTGATGAACCGGACTTTCTACCAGTTCGACGCCGATGCGAACATCCGGCCGTATTACGTGTTCGACGACCCTGCGATCATGCCGGTGTTCTGTTTCTTTGCACCGCCGGCACTCGGTGACTTGGCGGGCGAACTGATCGTCGGCGGACTGCCCCAAACGAGCTACATCCAAGAAGCTCGGCGTGAAGTGAACTTCAGTTTCTGGAGGATGGCGGGTCCGCACGAGCGACCGGAGCCGGTGGAGATCCACTGGGGCTTGTGGACGCGAGAGGCACCTCCGGAATTCGGCGAGTTCGGCGGCCACTTGTTCTTCGACGATCCCGGCTCGACCAACCTGTTGCACGCCACCAAGATGGACGCGGGTCCGTTGCCGTATGACGCCCGCATAATGCGCGTCGATCCGGACGGCAACGTGCACACGTTCGCCGAGGGATTGCAGGGTCCGTTGTCGCTGTGCTTCAACGGCGATCGCCTGTATGTCGGCATGGTGCGCAAGAGTTACTCCACAGGTGAATACCACGAACCCGACGGCGGGATTTACGAGATTTGTTACGAAGGACAGTGACCCGTTTGTGGCCGACGTCCAAGGCAGGATGGGTGAACCTATGCAACCCAAGGTCACGAGCGGTGGGGCGGCGCGCTGATCGCCTCGGCAGCCGCTGCAAAGCCGGTGCGTGACGTTCGCGACTTCTTCGCTTTGAGACTGAACAACTTCGCGTTGTTGTTTCGCCCGCCGTTCGCGCGGCGGGGGTTCATCCTTCAAACCTGATTCGTCGCGAGAGTGTCTCTGCTGCCGACCTTGATGCTGTCCATCCCGTTCTCCCCGCTCAACGTGTCCATGATCAACAGCCTGCTCACCTCAATCGGAGCCGCCGACTTATCCGGCGCCGCGACCGCGTTGGGCAGGCAGCGGCGTCTGTGCCCAGCAATCCGGATAGGAATTGACGGTGTCAATGGCCAACTCGATGTCCCCGCTGGTGGCCGGATAAAAGTCCCCACC
>JBIQHU010000029.1:0-53806 GCA_044508395.1 Mycobacterium sp.
GCTGCGCCGTGTTGATCACGTGTGCGATCGGCATCGCCGTGGTGGCGATCGGCGTGGCGACCTATCTGTTGGCCGTCGAAAGCGACACTGCCGCGTGGGTGTTCCTGGTACTGACGGGACTCGTCACGGTGGCGATGCCCGCCATTCCCTGGTTCTACCTACGTGAGCTGCGCAGCCTGCTGGAGGATCAGAGCGCGTAATTTCGCGTGTACCGCGTGTACCGCGTGTACCGGAGCCGGCCCCGCATCGTTTTCCACGTTCGACAGCAGAAGTGCGAGTGGACGTCTGCAAAACGTGGATTTCGTCGGCGTAGCGGCCACCTATGGCGGGGTTCGGCGGCCGATTGACAGTGCGTGTACCGGAGCCGCCCGGTGGGGCGGCTCCGGCTTCACTCAGTGATGCCCGTTCGTCTCGCCGTTGGAGGAGACGTCGCGGTCCTGGTGCTCGCGCAGCGCGGTGAGCGCCTTGCGTTCCGCGGAGTGCGCGGCCTCGGCGAGCGCCTCGTGCTCCGACAGCGGGTCGGCGGTGAGGAAGCTGCCCGAGCCGGGAGCGCCGGCGGAGCCGAGCTTGTTCATCCGCTTGGGAACCGATGCACCCTGGTATTCCAACGGAATTGGGTGACCGTGCTCGTCGACCGGGCCGAGCGGCTGGTGCAGCTCGATGTAGGCACCGTGCGGCAGCCGCTTGATGATGCCGGTCTCGATGCCGTGCTCGAGCACCGCGCGGTCGCTGCGCTGCAGTCCGATGGCCCACCGGTAGGCGATGTAGTAGACAATCGCCGGCAAGACGACCATGCCGATGCGCCCGATCCACGTCGTCGCGTTGAGCGAGATCTGGAACTTCAGCGCGATGACGTCGTTCATCGCCGAGAGCGTCAGCACCATGTAGAACGCGATCGCCATGGCGCCGATTGCGGTGCGCACCGGTGCATCTCGCGGACGCTGCAGCAGATTGTGGTGTACGTCGTCGCCGGTGAACCTCTTCTCCAGCCACGGCCACAGCGGCAGCAGGATGAAGATCAGGCCCATGATCAGAGCCACCCAGACGGGCGCGGGCACGGTGTGGCCGAGGAAGTACAACTCCCAGGCGGGGAAGATACGTGCCAGGCCTTCCGTCCACATCATGTAGAAGTCCGGCTGGCTGCCTGCCGACACGTGTGACGGCTTGTACGGTCCCAGCTGCCATATCGGGTTGATCTGCAGCAGCCCGCCCATCAGGCCGAGGATGCCGGTGGTCATCGCGAAGAACGCGCCCGACTTGACGGCGAACACCGGCATGACCCGCACACCGACGACGTTGGTCTCGGTGCGCCCGGGGCCGGGGAACTGGGTGTGCTTCTGGAACCACACCAGCGCAAGGTGAATACCGATGAGCGCCAGGATGATTCCCGGAATCAACAGGATGTGCAGTGAGTACATGCGGGGGAGCCAGTAGCCGTCCTGGGCGCACTGGTATCCCACGCCACCGCACGGGAAGTCACCGCCGAACAGCGCCCAGTGCAGCCACGTGCCGATCACCGGCATGCCGAGCGTGATGGAGCTCATCGCCGCCCGCAGGCCGATACCCGAGAGCAGGTCGTCGGGCAGCGAGTAGCCGAAGTAGCCTTCGAACATCGCCAGGATCAGCAGCAGGGAGCCGATGACCCAGTTGGCCTCGCGCGGACGGCGGAACGCGCCGGTGAAGAAGATGCGGGCGAGGTGCACCATGATCGACGCGGCGAACAGCAGCGCCGCCCAGTGGTGGACCTGGCGGACGAACAGGCCGCCGCGCACCTCGAAGCTGATGTCGAGGGTGGACGCGTACGCCTTGGACATCTCGACGCCACGCAGCGGCTGGTACACGCCGTCGTAGATGATCTCGGCCATCGACGGGTCGAAGAACAGGCTGAGGTACACGCCGGTGATCAACAGCACGATGAAGCTGTACAGCGCGATTTCACCCAGCAGGAACGACCAGTGGGTGGGGAACACCTTGTTCAGCTGTCGGCGCACCGCCGCCGACGGGTGATAGCGCGAATCGATTGCGTCGCCCTGGCCCGCCGCAATCTCGGCCAGGCTCGGGGGTTTTGGCAGTTTCGGACTCAATTTGTTTGCTCCCAGAATGCCGGGCCGACGGGCTGGATGAAGTCGCCATTGGCGACCAGATATCCATCCTGATCAATGGTGATGGGCAACTGCGCCAGCGCGCGCGCAGCCGGACCGAATATGGGTTTCGCAAAATGCAGCGCATCGAACTGCGACTGGTGGCACGGGCAGAGGATGCGATAGGTCTGCTGCTCGTAGAGCGACGACGGGCAACCCAGGTGTGAGCACACCTTGGTGTACGCGAACAGGTCGCCGAAGTTGAAGCTCTCCTGGTTCTTCCGCTTGACGACCCTCGGCATGTCGGCCGGCTTGATGCGGATCAGCATGACGGGGTTACGCACGCCCATCGTGATCTCGGAGAGCCGGTGGTGTGACTCGACGGTCGTGCCATCGCCGTCGGATTCCCGCCACGGGAAGACGGTCTCCATGCCGCCGGCATCGATGTCCTCGGGGCGCATCTTGGCGTAGGTGCCGTTACCGGTGGCACGGGCGAGGTAGATGGTCTCGCCGGCGTAGCGCGGGGTCCATCCGGAGGTCCACAGCACGGCCTTCTTGCCGTCGGCGGTCTGCACGACCGGCTTCCACGGGTTCTTGATGAGGCCACCTGCAAACGCCACCAGCGTGCCGAGGCCGAACGCGCCGAGCCCCGCCCCGAGCGACAGGCCGATCAGCTTGCGCCGCTTGATGGTTGACGATTCCAGCGCATCGGAGAGGTTGGCGACGACCGTTTTCCGCTGGATCTCGGGGGAGCTGCCGTCGTGGCGCTCCTGGATCGAGATCTCCTGGGGGATGAACTTCTTCTGATACAGCACCGCGCCGACGCCGATAGCCAGAATAGACAGCCCGAACGTCAATCCGTACAGCGGTGTGGCGAGGTCATACCAGAGATGGTCGGGGTCGGCTCCGCTTCTGTACTCCCACGGCCAGAAGATGAACACCACCAGCAGGGCCAGCCCCGAAAGGCCGCCCAGCATAAGCCAATACGCCACCAGGCGTTCGGCGCGCTTCTCGGCCTTGGTGCCGGGAACGGGCCAGCGTTCGTCCTTGTAGACGATCTCGACACCGTCGAGCTTGCCGCCGAGTTCCAGGAGCTCCTCACGCGACATCGCGGCGAGCTCGGCGTCAGTCGGCTGACCGGGCACGCCACGCTGGCCCGGGGCATCGGTTCCCTTGACTTCACCGTCGCTCATGCTCGCGCTCCGATCCACAGGGCCGCGATGACGACGGCCACTATGCCGATAATCCAGACCGCCATGCCCTCGGACGTCGGTCCGAAGCCGCCGAGGCCGTAGCCGCCGGGGTCAGGAGCCGTGGCGGCCATCCGGACATAGGCGACGATGTCCTTCTTCTCTTCCGGCGTCAGCTGCCGGTCGGAGAACTTGGGCATGTTCTGCGGTCCGGTCAGCATCGCGGTGTAGATCTGCGCCGGGTTGGCAGAGGCCAGGGCTGGCGCGTATTTGCCGGACGACAGTGCGCCGCCCTTGCCGGTGAAGTTGTGGCATGACGAGCAGTTCAGCCGGAACAGATCGCCGCCGCGGGCGACATCGTTGCCCAGCAGGGATTCGTTGGCAATGGCGCCGTTCTCGTCGCGCGGGACGACGGGTCCGCCGCCGTTGGCCTGCACGTATGCGCCGATAGCGTCGATCTGCGCCTCGTCGAACTGCGGCGGTTTCTTCGGCGCCTGGGCCTCACCGCGCATGGCGGGCATGCGGCCGGTGGACACCTGGAAATACACGGCGGCCTCGCCGACGCCGATGAGGCTGGGGCCGCGGTCGGCCACGCCCTGCAGGTTCGCGCCGTGGCACGTGACGCACGACGTATCGAACAGCTCCTTGCCGGTGCGCAACAACGCCGACTGGGACTCGTCGGCAACCGCGACCTGGGGCGTCGGCGTCAGCGTGGCGGCCAGGCCGCCGGCGAGCCCGAGCCCGAGGAGCAGGAGCATGGCTGCCGACAGTCGGCGGCGCAGGCGACGACGCTTCACTGTCGCTTTGCCGGTTTCGGTGGCCTTCTCGGTCATCGAACCCCTTCTCTTCGGACGCATCGGTGAGCCGATCACCGGACGCATCGGTGAGCCGATCATCTGACGAAGTAAATAACGGCGAACAGGGCGATCCACACGATGTCGACGAAGTGCCAGTAGTACGAGACGACGATCGCGGCCGTGGCCTGAGCGGGGGTGAACTTGCTCATCCGGGTGCGCGCCAGCAGTAGCACGAAGGCCACGAGGCCGCCGATGACGTGCAGGCCGTGGAATCCGGTGGCCAGGTAGAAGACCGACCCGTAGGCGCTGCTGGAGATCGTGGTGCCGTGATGCACCAGCTGGATGTACTCGTAGCCCTGGCCGAGCACGAAGAACAGGCCCATCAGGAACGTGATGACGTACCAGCGGCGCAGCCCGAACACGTCCCCGCGCTCGGCGGCGAACACACCCATCTGGCAGGTGAACGACGATGCGATCAGCACCAGCGTGACCGGTACCGCCTGCACCAGGTTCAGCTCGGTGGGCTCCGGCGGCCAGTTGCCACCGGCCTGCGAGCGGGCGGTGAAGTACATCGCGAACAGTCCGGCAAAGAACATCAACTCGCTGGAGAGCCACACGATCGTGCCAACACTGACCATGTTGGGCCGGTTCAGTGAATGAACTCGCGACGTGATAGCGGTCCCCGAGGTGCCTACAGCGCTCGTCACAGGAGCAAGTATGACGCTTTGTAGTTGTTGAACTCCACCCGGGTGAGCAATTAGTCATAATCAGCGCGTGACTTCTGGTGACTCGCCCACGTGGCCTCAAATTCTCGGCCGCTTAACCACAGGTCAGGCGCTTGCACCGGGGCAAGCCGGCTGGGCGATGGACCAAATCATGACGGGTACGGCAACCCCGGCGCAGATCGCCGCCTTCGGCGTGTCGATGAAGATGAAGCGCCCGACGCCGGCTGAGGTCACCGAGTTGGCCGACACCATGCTCAAACATGCGCGGCGCGTACCGACCGAGATGATCGGTACCGAGACCGTCGACGTGGTCGGCACCGGGGGCGACGGTTCCAACACCGTGAACCTGTCCACCATGGCGGCGATCGTGGTGGCCGCGGCCGGGGTGCCAGTGGTCAAACACGGCAACCGGGCCGCGTCGTCGCTGTCGGGTGGCGCCGACACGCTCGAGGCGCTCGGGGTGCGTATCGACCTGGGCCCCGAGGATGTCGCGCGCTGTGTGGCCGAGGTCGGCATCGGCTTCTGCTTCGCGCCGCAGTTCCATCCGTCGTATCGGCACGCCTCAGCGGTGCGCCGCGAGATCGGGGTCCCGACGGTATTCAATCTGCTTGGCCCACTGACGAATCCGGCGGCACCACGGGCTGGTCTGATCGGTTGCGCATGGGCGGACCTGGCCGAGGTGATGGCCGGCGTGTTCGCCTCGCGCAGGTCCAGCGTCCTGGTGGTGCACGGCGATGACGGCCTCGACGAACTAACGACCACCACGACGAGCACGATCTGGCGCGTTCAGGCGGGCACCGTCGAAAAGTTGACCTTCGACCCGCTGGCGTTCGGGTTCGCCCGCGCCGAACTGTCGGAACTGGTCGGCGGCGACGCGGAGGCGAACGCCGCCTCGGTGCGCGAAGTGCTCGGTGGCGCAAAGGGACCCGTGCGGGACGCGGTGGTGCTCAACGCGGCCGGGGCGATGGTGGCCCACGCCGGGCTAGCCAGCGACGCCAAGTGGGTGCCTGCGTGGGAATCGGGTCTGGCCAGGGCCGCCGAGGCCATCGATTCCGGTGCCGCGGAAAAGCTGCTCGCGCGTTGGGTGGGGTTCGGCCAGAAGCTCTGAGTCGGACCGGATCTCGGCGAGTTGTTCGGCTGCCGCCCGCGCCGAGCGCGCCTCCGCGGCCCAGTCCGCGTACCGACCCGCAGCGCCCGCTGGTGAGGCGTAGCCGGATTCGGCGCGCACGATTCGCACGCCCGGCTGGGCAAGCCAGCGTGCAATGAGCGCGGTCTCCTCGACGAGTGCACCACCGAGAGGCGCCTCGGCAGGCAGAACCGCTTGTGCGCCAGCGCATAGCGCATCAACCACCGGCATCGGGGGAACACCGCGCGGTGCGTTTCCCGCCGCCGCCAGCTGCCCGTGGCGGATCACCGCGAGAGACCATCCGCCCGACCCGTCAGGGCGTGCTGCAACCAGCTCGCTGACACCGGCCAGCGCGCGCAACCGCTGGCCGCGCCAGAGCACGTCGATGGCGGTGGCGGCGTGATCCCGTAACCGTGCCGCGGTTTCGTAGCGGCCGCGGTCCGCCAGATCGGTGATATGCGATAACACATCCGAGAGGACCCGGCTTTCGGCGCCCGCGATCAGGTCCCTGGCGCGTTGCGGTGCGGAGGCGTATTCGGCGGCGCTGATGTCGCGCGGGGCGGGGCACGGCGAAACTTCGCGTTCGGGGCACCGCGGGCCATGCGGTGCGGACCGGCCCAAACGTGTCGCGCACGTCCGCACTCCGGTGAACCGGGACAACAGCTCCGCCGTCTGCACGGCGTCGGCGCGGGACCGAAACGGGCCGCTGGCGTGGTCGTGCTTCGGTGAGCGCACCGCGGAGAATCGCGGAAACGGCTCGTCGGTCAACACCACCCACCACCACCGGTGCGGAAATTTCGACCGGCGGTTGTACGGCGGTGCGTGCGCGGCGAGCAGCCGCAGTTCGCGCACGCCGGCCTCCAGGTCATGGGCGCACTCGACGTGGTCGACCGCGGTGGCCAGCGACGCCATCTCCTTGATCCGGGTGCGCGGGTCGGCACCGTTGAAGTACTGACTGACCCGACGACGCAGATCGACGGCCGTTCCGACGTAGAGCACCTCCGACGCGGGTCCGTGGAACAGGTAGACGCCGGGGCGGTGGGGAAGCGAGGCGACGAGCTGCCGGTTGCGGCGTTGGGCGGGGGAAACGTCGGGCAGATACGCGCGCAGCTCGGGATAGGTCTGCACGCCCTGGTTGCCGACGCGCTCGATCAGGCCGTGCAGCACGTCGACGGTGGCGCGGGCGTCGTCGAGGGCGCGGTGGGTGGGGGTGGTCGAGGCTCCGAACAACCGGGCCAGCGCCGACAGCCGCACGCTGGGCGCCTCGTCGCGGGTGAGTACCCGACGCCCCAGGCGCACGGTGCACAGCACGGGCGGCCGCGGCCAGGTGATGTCCGCGCGCTCGGCGGCCGCGCGCAGGAATCCGATGTCGAAACCGGCGTTGTGGGCGACCAGCACCGCACCGCGGGCGAACTCGAGAAACGACGGCAGCACCGACTCGATCTTGGGTGCATCGCACACCATCGCGGTGGTGATGCCGGTCAGCGCGACGATCTGGGGCGGAATGCTGCGCCCGGGATCCACCAGGGTGGCCAACTCTCCCAATATCTCGCCGCCGCGCACCTTGACGGCGCCGATCTCGGTGATGGCGTCGTGGTTCTCGCCGCTGGCCCGTCCGCCCGTGGTTTCCAGGTCGACGACCACGAAGGTGGTCTCCCGCAGCGTGAGGTCGGCCAGCGGATCGACATCAGCGAAGCTCAGCTGGCCCATGCGCTGACGGTAGGGAACCGGACCGACAAACACCGGCAGGTCACGGGTTGCCACGCCGAGGGAAGTGACTTGTCGGTGGCCCTCGATACCGTGCGGGCAACACCAAGCAGGAGGACTTGAGCATGAGGACTGAGCAATGACGTACGACGGAATGACATACGACGGAACGACGTACGACGAACCGCCCGACTCGGGCACGGTCACCATCGACTGCGACGACTGCGCCGTCCGGGGGCCAGGCTGTGAAGACTGTGTTGTCAGCGTATTGCTCGGCGTGCCCGACACTTTGCTCGACGATGAGCGCCGCGCGCTCGAGGTGCTCGCTGACGTGGGATTGGCGCCCCGGCTTCGACTCGTTCCGATCCACCGCGACAGTAACTCCGGCGTCGCCTGACGACACGCCCCGGTCAGGGCAGTGGTCGGCGACCTTCGGGCCGACTGTTAAATTTACGTCTCCTGTTGGACAAGGGCGATGCCGTTTCGTAACCTATCTGAGACCTAAGCAGCTCGACACGGCTTCGTTTCGGCAGTTGTAAGGACGCAAAATCTTGAGGCTCGACCGCACGCACCGGTTCATTCGTGTCCTTAAGCGACCCGCAATCGGTGCGATAGCGGGAGTCTTGCTGTTCGGAGGACTTCTCGCCGCGAGTGTGCAGGCCGATCCCGCCGACGACGCGCTGGCGAAACTCAACGAATTGTCACGGCAGGCCGAACAGACCACCGAGGCCATGCATTCCGCGCAACTGGATCTCGACAAGAAGCTGGCCGTTCAAAAGGCCGCCGAGGCCAAGCACGCCGCTGACGCCCGCGCGCTGGAAGCCGCCAAGTCACAACTGGAGTCGTTCCAGTCCCAGGTCAACAACATCGCCGCTGCGCAATACATGGGTGGCCGGCCAGACGGCCTCAGCGCGCTGCTGACCGCCTCGTCGCCGCAGGGCCTGATCGAGCGGATGTCGATTCAGCGCGTGATGGGCGCTCAGATGGCGACGCAGATGAACAGCTTCCGCGAGGCCGGGGCGCAGGCCGTCGCCGCCGAGGCGGCGTCTGCCAAGTCGGCGGCCGAGGCGAAGACCGCCGCCGAGCAGGCCGCCGCGGTGCGTGCGGACCTGCAGTCCAAGCAGAGCAAGCTGCAGGTCGAGATCGCGATCGTCAAGTCGCAGTACGAGGCGCTGACTCCTCAGCAGCGCGAGGCGCTCGCCGCCATCCCGCCGGTCCCGCCGGTTCCGGCTGCGGCCCCGCCGCCCCCGCCGGGTGCTCCGCAGCCGAATGAGCCCGCGATCCTGGCGGCCGCACCTCCTGGGGTCGGTCAGCCGCCGCAGCCTCCCGGCGCAATACCGCCAGGCGATATGGCCCCCGCGCCCGGCGGTCACGGTCCCACCGTCATCCAGGCGGCGCTGAGCCGCATCGGATCGCCGTACTCATGGGGCGGTTCAGGGCCGAACGCATTCGACTGCTCCGGCCTGGTGATGTGGGCGTTCCAGCAGGCGGGCATCTCGCTACCGCATTCCAGCCAGGCGCTGGCCAGCGGCGGCGCGCCGGTGTCGCTCGACCAGATGCAGCCCGGCGACATCGTCAACTACTACTCCGACGCATCGCACTCCGCCATCTACATCGGCAACGGAATGATGGTGCACGCGTCGACGTACGGCACTCCGGTGCGCGTCGCCCCCGTGGACAACGCGCCGATCTACAACGTTCGCCGCTACTGAAACGTGCGCCGCTACTGAAACATTCGCCGCCCGTCGGGCAACCGCGCCCGCGGGGAGTAGACCGACGCTCGCACGCGAAGAGCAGAACCACGCTCGCCGCGTTGTTGATCGCCGAACTCATCACCGCACTCTTCCTTGTGGACGGCACCGGATCTACGCCCTCCGGCCCGCCGATCGCCTCGCCTGCATCGCTGACAACACCCACGTCGGCGTCGACCTCGCAGACGCTGCGAGACGGTCGCACCGCGCGGCTGATCGGTCTCGGCGGGCACACGGCGCCGCTGCTGCACCGGATCTCTGTGCAACTCGACGTCGCCGCCGATGCCGTCACCGCGTTCTGGGGCCCTGACTGGCCGCGGGAGATCGTCATCGTGGCCGCGGGTACGGATGCCCAGTTCGCTGCGGTGGGCGGCGGCGATGCCCACACCGCGGCCACTACCACCGCTGAGCGCATCATGTTCGCCCCCGGCGCTTCGCATATGGACGACGCCGCGCTGGGAATCGTCTTGCGCCACGAGCTTTTCCACTATGCCGCGCGCGCCAAGACCGCATCCGATGCGGCGCAGTGGCTCACCGAGGGGGTCGCCGACTTCGTCGCCCGCCCGCAGACGCCGCTGCCGGAGAGCGCCGCCGTGTTGACACAGCGGGGTCTTCCCACCGACGCCGCGTTGAGGGGACCCGAGCGCTCACTGGCCTACGACCGCGCCTGGTGGTTCAGTCGATTCGTGGCCGACACCTACGGGAAACCGGCTCTGCGGGCCCTCTACCTTCGGGCGTGCGGACACGGCCATCCCGATCTCGGCACCGCGGTGCTGGACACCCTCGGAACCGACGTCGACAATCTGCTGGCCGCATGGCGGCAGTGGGTGGAGGCTGGCGGGCGATGAGCCGGGTTCTGTTGGTTACCAACGATTTTCCGCCCCGACGCGGCGGCATCCAGTCGTATCTGCAGGAGCTGGTGGACCATCTGGTCGACGGGGGTGCCCACACGCTGACGGTGTACGCGCCGAAGTGGAAAGGGGCCGAGGAGTTCGATCGGGCCGCCAAATATGAGGTGGTGCGGCACCCGGGCACGCTGATGCTGCCCGAACCGTCTGTCGCCGGGCGGATGCGCCAACTCATCGAACGTCACAATGCCGAGACCGTGTGGTTCGGGGCGGCCGCACCGCTGGCGCTGATGGCACCGCTGGCGCGTAAGGCCGGCGCCGGCCGGGTGATCGCGAGTACACATGGTCACGAGGTGGGCTGGTCGATGCTGCCGGTGGCGCGAACAGCCTTGCGGCGCATCGGAACCGGCACGGACGCGGTGACGTACGTCAGCCGCTACACCAGACGGCGGTTCGCGTCGGCGTTCGGTCCGCGCGCTGCGCTCGAGCACCTGCCGCCCGGCGTCGACACTGAGAGGTTCGCGCCGGACGAGGTGGCACGCGCAGCGATGCGCGCCCGCTACGGGCTGGGGAATCGGCCGGTCGTGGTGTGCCTGTCCCGCCTGGTGCCGCGCAAGGGTCAGGACATGTTGATCCGCGCGCTGCCCGCGATACGGGAACGCGTGCCTGGCGCCGCGCTGGTGATCGTCGGCGGCGGCCCCTATCGATCGTCTTTACATCGCCTGGCGCACAGTTTCGGGGTCTCCGACGACGTGGTGTTCACCGATGGTGTGCCCGGCGAGGAGCTGCCCGCTCATCACGCGATGGCCGACGTGTTCGCGATGCCGTGTCGCACCCGCGGCGCCGGCCTCGACGTCGAGGGGCTGGGCATCGTCTACCTGGAGGCATCGGCCTCGGGTGTGCCGGTGGTGGCCGGCCGCTCGGGCGGGGCTCCGGAGACCGTGATGGACGGCAAGACGGGTCTGGTGGTCGACGGCTGGGACGTCGGAGCGATCGCGGCCTCGGTCAGCGACCTGCTCGCCGATCCCGATCGGGCGGCGCGGATGGGCGCGGCGGGACGCCGGTGGGTCGTCGACAACTGGCAATGGAAGACCCAAGCCGCCCGGTTGGCCGAGCTGCTCTAGTCCTTGGCGTAAAGACCCTCGATCTCGGCGGCGAACTTGTCGGCGACCACTTTGCGCTTGACCTTCAGTGTCGGTGTCAGCTCGCCCGTGAGCACGGTGAAATCAACGGGCAGGATGCGAAACTTGCGGATCGCCTCCGCCTTCGACACCGCCTGGTTGGCGTTCTTGACCGCCACGTCGATCTCGGCGAGGAGGTCGGGATCGTCGGCGAGGTCCTTCACCGCGGCCGTGGCGTCCTTGCCATGGTGGGCCTTCCACACGTCGAACGCTTCCGGGTCGATGGCGATGAGCGCAGCGATGAACGGCCTCGCGTCGCCGACCACCATCGCCTGACTGATCAGCGCATGGGCGCGCAGCTGGTCCTCGAGCACCGCCGGTGCGACGTTCTTGCCGCCGGCCGTCACGATGATCTCCTTCTTACGGCCGACGATGGAAAGGAACCCGTCGTCGTCGATGCTGCCCAGGTCCCCGGTATGGAACCAGCCGTTGACGATGGCCTCTTCGGTAGCGGCCTCGTTCCGCCAATAGCCTCCGAACACCACACCGCCCTTCACGAGCAGCTCGCCGTCGTTGGCCACCGCCATGCTGTTGCCGGGCAGCAGCTTGCCGACGGTGCCGATCTTCAACTCGCCGATGCGGTTGGCCGTGATCGCGGCGCTCGTCTCGGTCAGTCCGTAGCCTTCGTAGATCGTCAGCCCGATCCCTCGATAGAAGTGGCCCAACCGAGCGCCGAGGGGGGCGCCACCGGAGATCGAAGCGCGGCAGTTGCCACCCGTGGCTGCTCGAAGTTTGCCGTAGACCAACCGGTCGAACAGTGCATGCTTGACCCTCAGCAGCAATCCCGGCCCGCCGGCGTCCTGGGCTTGGCTCCATTCGATTGCCGTCTCTACCGCGCGCGCGAAGATCGCGCCCTTTCCGCTGTCCTGCGCGTTCAATTCGGCAGTGTTGTAGACCTTTTCGAATACCCGCGGCACCGAAACGATCACTGTCGGCTTGAACATGCCGAACATCGGAACCAAGTTCTTGATGTCGCTCGTGTAGCCGATCGTCACGCCGTTGGCGAAGGCCGTCATCGACAGCGCCCTGGCCAGCACGTGGGCGAGCGGAAGGAACACCAGCAGTCGTTCGCCCTTCTGCAACAGGCTGGGGAACGATGCGGATGCTCCGCGAGTTTCATAGACCAGGTTCGAGTGCGTCAGCTGGCAGCCCTTCGGGCGACCGGTGGTTCCAGAGGTGTAGATGAGTGTGGCCGGATCCGCGGAGCGGATGCGGCCGAGCCGGTCTTCGAGTTGCTGGGGATCCACCGACGACCCGGCCTCGGCGAGTTCGTCCAGTGCCGGCGCCGTCGCGGACTCGATGACCGCTACGCGGCGCAGGGCCGGCAACTCGTCGAGTAGTTCCTTGACCATGAGCGCGTGGGCCTCGAGTTCGACGAACGCCAGTACGGCGGCGGAATCCTCCAGCACCCAGCGCACCTGCTCGGGGGAGGACGTTTCGTAGATCGGGACCGTCACCGCGCCGACGGCCAGGATCGCGTAGTCGAGGATCGGCCATTCGTAGCGGGTCGCGGACAACAAGGCAACGCGATCACCGGGGTTCACCCCTTCGGCGATCAGCCCCAGTGCCGCTGAGCGGATCTGCTCTGCGGCCTGCTTGCACGTGACGTCCGTCCACGCGCCGTCGATGAGGCGCTGGAAGATCACGTGGTCGGGATCGTCGCGCTCGTGGCTGAAAACGGAGCTGACGACGGTGTCGTGCTCGCCCACGGTGAATGAGGCGGGAACACTGAACTCGCGCACGATCATGGCCTCTCGACTGGCGGCGTTGCCGTTCACCAGCCTAGTCGGCCACCTTGGGCGCTGGCCGGGGCATATGTGAAGCTGGTCGCCATGAACAGTATCCAGATCGCGGACGAGACGTTCATCGCCGCCGATCCCGTTGAGGTGGGGATGGCCGTCGCGGATCCGGCCAGCTGGCGGCGCTGGTGGCCCGATCTGCGGTTGACGGTGGTCGAGGACCGCGGTCAGGCCGGACACCGGTGGACGGTGAACGGTGCGCTCACCGGAACGATGGAAGTCTGGCTGGAACCCGTCCTGGACGGGGTGATCGTGCACTACTTCCTGCACGCCGAGCCCTCCGGTGTGGCGGCGTGGCAGCTGGCCAAGATGAACCTCGCCAAAATGAACCATCGGCGCCGGGTCGCGGGCAAAGATATGGCGTTCGAGATCAAGCAGCGCCTGGAGGCGACGCGCCCGGTCGGGGTGTCCCGGCTGGCCTGACACTTCGGTCGAAGGCAGCGCAGCGGGGTAGATTTTCTGCCATCGGCAGACAGACGGGAAAGTGGGCAGTGGCGGACAAGACGGCGCAGACCATCTACATCGAGGCCGAACCTTCGAAGGTCATGGATGTCATCGCCGACATCGCGTCCTATCCGGAGTGGGTCAACGAGTATCAGGACTGTGAGGTGCTCGAAGCGGGCCCGGAGGGCTACCCGAAGACCGCACGCCTGGTGCTGGATGCCGCCGTGCTCAAGGACACGATGGTGCTGGCGTACGACTGGGATCAGGTCGACCGTGGATCGGTGGAGTGGACGTTGGTGTCCAGCTCGCTGCTGAAGTCGCTGAACGGTGCATATCGATTGACGCCCAAGGGTTCTGGAACCGACGTCACGTATGAATTATCCGTCGACCTGATCATCCCGATGATCGGACTGCTGAAGCGCAAGGCTGAACGGCGCCTCACCGATACCGCGTTGAAAGACCTCAAGAAACGAGCAGAGGCTGAGTGATCTCCCGCCACCCCAGCGCGGTGTGAATCCGGGTCCGTCGACGGCCCGGATCAGTCTTTTCGTCGGCAAGGGCGGCGTTGGGAAGTCGACGTTGGCGACCGCCACCGCCGTACGCGACGCGCGTGCGGGCATGCGTGTGCTCCTGGTGTCGACGGACCAGGCGCACTCGATCGGGGACGTGCTCGGCACACCGGTCACCCCCACCGGCCGGCGCGCACCCACCCGGGTGTTCGCCCACCTCGAGAGTGGGCAGGACGACGGTGGTGGATTCCTCGATGCGCTGGCGCTCGACACGTTGGCGCTGCTGGAGACTCATTGGCGCGACATCGCCGGCCTGCTCGCTGGCAAGTTCCCCGAATCCGACCTGGGAAGCGTTGCACCCGAAGAGCTTTCGGCGTTACCGGGAATTCAGGAAGTGCTCGGTCTGCACGAGGTGGGCGAGCTCGCCGCATCGGGCGAGTGGGACCACGTCGTGGTCGACTGCGCCTCCACCGCCGACGCGTTGCGCATGTTGACGCTGCCCGCGACGTTCGCGCTCTATCTGGAGCGGGCGTGGCCGCGGCATCGCAGGTTGTCCAGCGTTGACGATGCGCGGTCGGCGGCGGTCGTCGGGCTCGTCGAACGCATCGGCGCGGGGACGGAGCGGCTGAGCGAGCTGCTCACCGACGGGTCCGTCCTGAGTGCACATCTGGTGATGACCGCGGAACGGGTGGTCGCCGCCGAGGCGGCGCGCACCCTGGGTTCACTCGCGCTGATGGGGGTTCGCGTCGACGAGTTGATCGTCAACCAGATTCTGGTGCAGGACGATTCATACGAGTATCGGAACCTGCCCGACCATCCGGCGTTCGACTGGTACGCCGAGCGGATCTCCGAGCAGCAGACCGTGCTCGATGAGCTCGACACCATGATCGGCGATGTGCAGCTGGTGCTCGTCCCGCACCTCGCAGGCGAACCGATCGGCGCCAAAGCGCTCGGTGAGCTGCTCGACGCGGCGCGCAGGCGCGACGGGGCGCCGCCTCCCGGCCCGCTGAAACCGGTCGTCGACAGGGAATCCGGATCCGGGCTCGAAGCCGTCTATCGATTGCGGCTAGAGTTGCCGCAGGTCGATTCTTCTGCCCTCTCGCTCGGGCGGGTCGACGATGACTTGATCATCGGTGCCGGTGGTATGCGGCGCCGTGTCCGGCTGGCTTCCGTCCTGCGTCGCTGCATAGTGATGGATGCGCAGCTGAGAGGTAGCGAGCTGACAGTGCGGTTCCGACCAAATCCGGAGGTGTGGCCGAAGTGAGTGGCGAGCACCCCGATATCAGTCCGGAGTTGCGGCAGCTGGCGCAGACGATTCTGGACCGGATCGACCCCGTGGTGCGGCTGGCCGCGGCGCGCGCGTCTTCAGGTGCTGCCAGTCCCGGCAAGTGCCAGCAGGTGTGGTGCCCGGTGTGCGCGCTCGCGGCGCTGGCGACCGGCGAGCAGCACCCGCTGCTGACGGTCGTCGCTGATCACAGCGTCGCGCTGCTCGCGGTGATCAGGGCGATCCTCGAAGACACTGAGGACGCCGACGCGCAGTCCGGCCCTCCGCCCCCGCCCGACGGCGATGGGCCTCCGCCGGACGGTCCGCCACCCCCACCGCCCAACGGAGACGGACTTCCACCGGAGGGCCGGCCACCAGGACCGGGCCGATATCAGCACATTCCGGTCACCGTGGAGGAGTAGCCGGATAATCTCTGCACGCCTTGCTTCGCTGTGGTCGCAACCGGGGTGCATGGGTACAGTTGTCGCAGAACACCGAGGTGTGTTCGATCATCAGGAGGGCCCATGTGGTATTGGCTGTTCAAGTACATCTTGATGGGTCCCCTGCTGGCCGTGATAGGTAGACCGAGAACAGAAGGGCTGGAATACATTCCAGCGTCCGGACCGATGATCCTGGCCAGTAACCACCTCGCGGTCATGGACAGCTTCTTTCTACCCCTGGTGGTGAAGCGACGAATCACGTTCCTGGCGAAGTCCGAGTACTTCACGGGCACAGGCATCAAGGGTCGTTTTCTCGCGTGGTTCTACACCGCCGTCGGCCAGGTACCGATCGATCGCACCGACGCCGACTCGGCCCAGGCCGCGTTGAACACCGCAGCCCGCATCCTCGGCGAGGGCAAGCTGCTCGGGATGTACCCCGAGGGCACCCGCTCGCCCGACGGACGGCTCTACAAGGGCAAGACGGGTCTGGCGCGGCTCGCGCTCGAAACGGGTGTTCCGGTGATTCCGGTCGCGATGATCGGCACCAACGTGGTCAACCCGCCGGGTACGAAAGGGCTGCGGTTCGGCCGGGTGACGGTGAAGTTCGGTAAGCCCATGGATTTCAGCCGGTTCGAGGGTCTCGCGGGCAACAGGTTCATCGAACGCGCCGTGATCGACGAGGTCATGTACGAGCTGATGCGGCTGTCCGGGCAGGAATACGTCGACCTGTACGCCGCCGATGTCAAAGAGGGCAAGGTGGACGTCACGTCCAAGCCGTCAGCTCGGATGCCCGAAGTAGCCGCCGGCTAACTGACGGCGGGGACGCGCGTCTCGGCGACCACCGTGTCGTTGCGCGCCGCTGGACGCGGTGTCACGGTGCCGGCGACGGCGATCACCGCGATCGCCCACCACACATAGGACCCGCCGACCAGCTGGCGCCACAGCGACGCCGAGGTTTCCTGGTGTTCCGGCATCAGCTGGATCGGCGTCCAGATCATCAGCGCGATGCCCACCAACGAAACCACCGCCAGCCCCGCGTGCCGCATCCGGTAGGCCAGGATGCTGATCACCAGAACGGCGGGCAGCACCCACACCCAGTGATGCGACCATGACACCGGCGACACCACGAGGCCGAACATCGCCACGCAGATCAGGGCGAGCACCGGCTGCTCGGCTTTCAACACCCGTCGTGCCGCCCAGACCGTCAACGCGAGCACTGCGACGCAGGCGACCGTCCACAGCACGAACCGGATGCCCTCGCCGAGGCCGAGCCGGGCCAGCGCGCCCGCGATGTTCTGGTTGGTGTTCAGCGTCGCGGTGCCGATGCGGTCGGTGTTGCGGACGGTCTCGGTCCAGTACTCGAGCGAATCGCGCCACGCGAACGCGAACCCGGCCAGGGTGGCGACGAGGGCCGAGGCCGCGGCAACGATCAACGCGCGGGTATCCCGGCGGAGCACGAAGTACAGCAGGAACACCGCGGGCGTGAGTTTGAGCGCGATCGCCAGGCCCAGCAGCATGCCCCGTGGCCAAGGCGTCTTGCGCGGTACGCAGTCGGCGATGACCAGCGTCATCAACACGACATTGATCTGCCCGAAATCGAAGTTCGAGCGGATGGGCTCGAGGTAGATGACCGCGGGCGCCACGATGGCCGCGGCCAGCCACGCGCGGCGCAGCCAGGCAGGCTCGCTTGTCACGGGGCTCTTGCCCCCGGCGGGGTCCGGCCACACGTCCAGTCGGGTCAACAGGATGGTCGTGGCGACGATCAGCAGGATCAGCGTGCTCGAGGTGATGGCGATGCTGGCGACGTCCAGCGACAACAGCGCGAAGGGCGCGAACGCGACGGCGGCCAGCGGCGGATACGTGAACGGCAGGTCCAGCCCGCCGCGGGTGGCGAACATGACGCCGTCGGCGTACAGCGGACGCCCGTCGAGCCAGGCCTGCCCGCCCATCCGGTAGACGTCGATGTCGATGCGGTACGGGACGTGTCCGAGCAGTCGCCAGCCCGCCCAGCCCAACGCCGCCGCGGTGAGCAGCTGAAACAGCCGCCAGGCGAGTGTTCGTGCCCGTTCAGGCCCCCCGAGCGACCGCCGAATACTCATTTCGCGACCAGACTATCGGTGCTCACCGGCGCGTCGGCGGGTATCCCGGGCGTGACACACGCAGGTCGGCGTAAGTTTTCGACCGTGCGCGAGAGCTTCGTTATGAACCTGGGCATCCCACATGGCCGCATGCCGCTGCTGTTTTGCCTGGTCGCGTTCATCTTGACGTTCTTTGTGACACGTACCATCGTGCGGTATATCCGCAGCCACGCCGACGCCGACGCGCCGCGCAAGTGGTGGCAGCCGCGCAACATTTCCGCGGGCAACGGGCTGCACATCCACCACGTGGTGATCGGCGTGATCTTGGTCATGATCTCCGGGGTCTCGATGATTACCTTGGGTGTCGACGGGGGAGTACCCGAATTCACGGTCGCGGCAACCTTTTTCGGTATCGGGGCGGCGCTTGTCCTTGACGAGTTCGCGCTGATCCTGCATTTGCAGGACGTTTACTGGGCCGAGGACGGGCGAACTTCGGTCGATGCGGTGTTCGTTGCTATCGCCGTCGCCGGTTTGCTGATCCTCGGCTTCAACCCGCTATCGTTCTTCGACATCGGCATCTGGCAGGAGGACCACTCGATCGAGGCCAGGGCCAGCGTGATCGTCATGGCGGTACTGACCCTGCTCCTCGCGGTTGTCGTACTTCTCAAGGGCAAGGTGTGGACTGGGCTGGTGGGGATGTTCATCACCCCACTGCTGTTCGTCGGGGCGATCCGACTGTCCCGTCCGCACGCGCCGTGGGCCCGCTGGCGTTACGGCGACAAGCCCCGCAAGATGCGGCGTGCGCTGATCCGAGAGCGCATATTGCGGCGCCCGATTGTCCAGGCCAAGCTCTGGCTGCAGCATGTCATCGCCGGTGAGCCGCAGTTCCCCGACGATTCCGAAGTCGATCAGGAACTCGACCGCGAGATCCACGCCGCCGCTCCGGCGCCGGGGCGAACGGCGGTCGAGGTGTGAGGTACTTCTACGACACCGAGTTCATCGACAACGGTCGGACGATCGAGCTGATCTCGATTGGCGTCGCAGCCGAGGACGGGCGCGAATATTATGCTATTTCAACGGAATTCAACCCCGATCAGGCTGGCAGATGGGTGCGCAAGCACGTGCTGCCAAAACTTCCGTCGCCGTCCTCGCAGCTGTGGCGTTCGCGGCGCCGGATTCGCTCGGACCTGGAGGACTTCTTCGGCGTCGACGGTGACGAGCCGATCGAGCTGTGGGCATGGGTGGGGGCTTACGACCATGTGGTGCTGTGTCAATTGTGGGGGCCGATGACCGACCTGCCGCCTGCGATCCCGCGGTTCACGCGCGAGCTACGCCAGTTCTGGGAGGACCGCGGATCACCGCGAATGCCGCCGCGACCTGGCGATGCTCATGACGCCCTCGTCGACGCCCGCCACAACCTGCTGCGCTTCCAGTTGATGACGGCCGGCGAAGTGCCAGCGCAGGCGTAAATGCGCGGGTAAAATCCACTGTCGCCGTCCAGTTACCATTGATGGGTGAACTGGACCGTAGACGTACCCATCGACCAGCTGCCTGCGTTGCCGCCGCTGCCCGATGAGTTGCGGCATCGCCTGGACTCCGCACTCGCCAAGCCGGCAGCCCAACAGCCCAGCTGGGACGCCGAGCAGGCCAAGGCCATGCGGACCGTGCTGGAAAGCGTTCCGCCCATCACCGTGCCGTCGGAGATCGAGCGGCTCAAGGGCTTGCTGGGCGACGTCGCTCGCGGTCAGGCCTTCCTGCTCCAGGGCGGCGACTGTGCCGAGACGTTTGCCGACAACACCGAACCGCACATCCGGGGCAACATCCGGACCCTGCTGCAGATGGCCGTGGTGCTGACCTACGGCGCGAGTATGCCGGTGATCAAGGTCGCCCGGATCGCCGGGCAGTACGCCAAGCCGCGCTCCTCGGACACCGACGCGCTGGGACTGAAGTCCTACCGCGGCGACATGATCAACGCTTTCGCCCCTGACGCCGCGGCGCGCGAGCACGATCCGTCGCGGCTGGTGCGCGCATACGCCAACGCCAGCGCCGCGATGAACCTGACCCGCGCCCTCACGTCGGGCGGTCTCGCGTCACTGGATCTAGTGCACGACTGGAACCGCGAGTTCGTGCGGACCTCGCCTGCGGGCGCCCGGTACGAGGCCCTCGCGGGGGAGATCGACCGCGCGCTGAGTTTCATGAACGCCTGCGGCGTCAACGACCCCAACCTGCGGACCGCCGAGATCTACGCCTCGCACGAGGCTCTGGTGCTCGATTACGAGCGCGCGATGCTGCGGCTGGCCGAGAACGACGCCGGCGAACAAGCGCTGTTCGACCTGTCCGCGCACTACGTGTGGGTGGGCGAGCGCACCCGCCAGCTCGACGGCGCGCACATCGCGTTCGCCGAGGTCATCGCCAACCCGATCGGCGTCAAGCTCGGTCCGACGATGACGCCGGAGCTCGCCGTCGAATACGTCGAGCGGCTCGACCCGCACAACGACCCGGGTCGGTTGACGCTGGTGACCCGCTTCGGCAACAACAAGATTCGCGACCTGTTGCCGCCGATCATCGAGAAGGTGCAGGCCACCGGCCACCAGGTGATCTGGCAGTGCGATCCGATGCACGGGAACACCCACGAGTCATCGACGGGTTACAAGACGCGCCACTTCGACCGGATCGTCGACGAGGTGCAGGGGTTCTTCGAGGTGCACCGCGCACTTGGCACCCATCCGGGCGGCATCCACGTCGAGATCACCGGAGAGAACGTCACCGAGTGTCTCGGCGGCGCACAGGACATCTCGGACTCGGATCTCGCCGGCCGCTACGAAACCACGTGCGACCCACGGTTGAACACCCAGCAGTCGCTCGAGCTGGCCTTCCTGGTCGCCGAGATGCTGCGAGGCTGACTACAGAAGCGCGCTGATGTTGCCGCCGAGCGTCCACGCGCCGGCGGCGACCAGGCCCGTCAGCGTGATGACGGCGATCACCCAGAACATCAGCACCCGCTTCGACCGCTGGCGCGCCCAGTAGAACTCCTCGAGATCCACACCGGCGAATTGCCTTGATACCGGCTCATATTCGGGTTCTTGCGCAGGTATGCCGTCGCGGGTGAGCTCGCGGGTGTGCTGAGGTGGAGCCTGGCGGGCCTGCGCTGGCTTGCGGGCGGCGGTCGCGGCGGTGAGCGCCGCGGCGTGCTGGGCCGAATTGCTCGGGGCCGGGACGCGGAATGGGGGCAGCCCGAGCTCGTCGACGATGGCCGCGAGATCGCCGGCCATATCCCGTGCGTCCGCATACCGTCCCGCCGGATCACGATCGGTCGCGTGCAGCACCAGTTGGTCGAATTGTCTTGGCACACCGGCGATCACCGTGCCGGGTGCGGGTACATCATGATCCAGCCGTTGGTACGCCACCGCCAGTGTGCTGTCACCGGTGAACGGCGTGGTGCCGGTGAGCAGCTCGTATGTCAGGATGCCCATCGCGTACACGTCGCTGCGGGGGTCGGCGTCACCGGTGCTGACCTGCTCGGGCGACAGATATGCCGCGGTGCCGAGAATGACACTGCTGGACGTGATCTTGGCCTCGGCGATCGCGCGGACCAACCCGAAGTCGGCGATCTTGACGTCGCCGGTGTCGGAGATCAACACGTTCTCCGGCTTGATGTCACGGTGCACCAGTCCGGCTGCGTGCGCGACAGCGAGTGCGCTGAGCACGGGTGCCAGTACCGCCGCGGCGGCGTGCGGCGGCATCGGACCGCGTTCGCGCAACAGCTCCCGCAGCGTGCCACCCTCGATGAGCTCCATCACCAGGAACGGATGCCTGCCGTCGATGCCTTGGTCGTAGACGGCGACCAAAGCGGGATCGGACAGCCGCGCCACCGCGCGCGCCTCACGCTGAAACCGGGTGAGGAACTGTGCGTCGCCCGCGTAACGGGATTCCATGACCTTCAGCGCTACCGGCCGATCCAGGCGAAGGTCGAGCCCGCGGTACACGGTGCTCGTCCCGCCGGTGGCGATCATGGTGTCGACGCGGTACCGACCGTCCAGCACTGTCCCGTCGAGCGGTCCCGCCTGCTGGTAGGTCTCCATCAAAGACATGTTACGAGTCGGCCCGGGAGACCTAGACTCGATGGCGTGAGCAGCATTCCGGCCGCCGACGATGTTCTTGACCCCGGCGAGGCCGTCTACGACCTGCCCGCCGTCGCCGATCTGCTGGGCGTCCCGGTGACCAAGGTGCACCACCAACTACGGGAGGGCCACCTGATCGGTGTCCGGCGCAGCGGCTCGGTGGTGGTGCCGAAGATCTTCTTCGACGACACCGGTCATGTGGTGAAGAGCCTGCACGGCCTGCTCGTCGTGCTACGCGACGGGGGCTACCGCGATACCGAGATCGTGCGCTGGCTGTTCACGCCGGATCCCTCGCTGACCATCACCCGCGACGGGGCGACGGACAAGCAGGCTAATGCCCGGCCGGTTGATGCGTTGCACTCGCATCAGGCCCGTGAGGTGGTTCGTCGGGCCCAGGCGATGGCGTACTGACCGCATCGCGGTCGGGGGCGTTGTAGAGCCAGTACCAGGCGCCGACGGCGCATGCGGTGGCCAGCAGCACGTGCGTCCAGGAGTACATGCCGTGCGCCCCGTCGGGTTTCCAGATCACCGTGATCCACGTGGACAGGCCCGCGATGATCGCGATCGATTGTCTGCTCTGCGCGAGCGCCGCGACGACCGCCAGCGGCCACGTGTAGTACCACGGCAGCGCGGCGGGAACGAACAGCACCACGACGCCCATCACCAGGGCGATGCCGACGAGTGCCTCTCGGTCGGTATGGCGAAACCGCCACCACAACAACGGCAGTGAGATGGCGATGATGGCGATGCCGGTGATCCGGGTGACGTCGAGTACGGCGTAGAAGTTCACCGGCACGAAGATGCCGCCGACGACGTTGACCAGGTTGGCCGCGGCCGTCGGCAGTGTCAGCCAGTTGATGATCTTCACCGAGCCGGCGAGTGCCGTCAGCCAGCCCAGACCCACCCCGGCGGCCAGCGACAGCACCGCGAACACCGCGACGAAGATGAGTATCGAGGCCGCCGTCGCCGCGGTGGAGGCCTTGACCGGCCCATAACCGCGCCGCTGTCGCAGATTGCGGCTCCACACCCACACCATGAACGGAAGCGCAAGACCCGCCGTGGCTTTCACGGCGACCGCGACGGCGATCAGGCTGACGCCCCAGACGTGGTGGCCGCTGAAGGTCAGCGCGATCGCGGCCATCATCAGCCCGACCATCAGCATCTCGTTGTGCACACCACCCATCAGATGGATGATCACGAGCGGGTTCAGCACGCATATCCACAGCGCCGCAGCACCGTTGGCTCCGACATGGCGGGCCACCCGCGGCGCCGCCCAGATCAACAACGCCAAACCGGGCAGCATGCACAGCCGCAGCAGCATCGTGCCGGCCACGACGTCGTCGCCGACCAGCATGGTGACGAACTTCGCCACGAGGATGAAGGCGGGTCCGTACGGCGCGGTGGTGGTGGTCCAGATGGGACTCACGTTGTCCAGCAGCGAGTTCGGATTGTCGATGGGCCCGACGACATACGGGTCCAAGCCGTCGCGCAGCAGTGCACCCTGCGCGAGGTACGAGTAGGTGTCGCGGCTGAACACCGGAACGCTCAACAGCAGCGGCGCGAGCCAGAACGCAGTTGTCGCAAGCATGGTGTACTCGGTCGCGGTGCGGTCGATCACGCTGCGGCCCAACCGCAACCAGGCCACGAGCATCAGCGCCACACCGGCCCACAGCAGCACCGACGAGAGCACCAGCCCGTGTCCGAACCGCAGCCATGACAGGTGCAACGACTCGAGAAGTGGGTCGTGCAACCGGGTGCTCCCGGCGCCCAGCCCGCCCGCCGCGATCAGGACGGCGCCGAGGGCGCCGATGCGGGCCGGTTTCGCCTCCGGAGACGTCGCGAAGGAGGCGAACCGTGAAATGTGTTGCGCCATGGCTGGTTTCTTCGACGGCGCCGCCGGTGACGAGGTTGTCATGCTCAGGCGGACCGGTTGGCGGCCAATCTGGCGAGCTCGGAGAGGCCGATCTTGGCCTGCGGGTCGATGGGCGCCGCGTTGAGGAGTGCGAGCGCGGTGTGGGTCAACGTATCGATCCGGTCTTCGACGGCTGCGAGTGCCCCGACGGATTCGATGACCAGACACAGATCTTTCACCTGTGCGTCGGACAGTTCGGTGCCGATGGATGTGCGAAGCAGCTTGGCGCCCATCGGATCGTGCTTCTCGGCCAGTTCGACCGCCTCGGCCAGGAGCACGGTTCGCTTACCCGAACGCAGATCGTCACCCGATGGCTTGCCGGTGACCGCGGGGTCGCCGAACACGCCGAGCACGTCGTCGCGCAGCTGGAACGCGACACCAAGATTGTTGCCGACCTCCTGGAACGTGGCCTGCACGTCCGGCCGGTCCGCTGCGGCGGCGGCGCCCAGTTGCAGCGGACGCGTGATGGTGTACGACGCGGTCTTATAGAGGTTGACCGTCATGGCCGACGCGACCGATTCGGCGCCGCTGGCCTCGGCGATGATGTCGAGGTATTGGCCGCCGAGTACCTCGGTGCGGATGGCGCTCCAGATCGACCGCACCCGACGGTGGGCGTCGATCGGCAGATCGACCGTCGCCACGACGTCGTCGGCCCATACGAGTGCGAGATCACCGAGCAGGATCGCCGCCGAGGTCCCGAACTGGTCGGAGTTCCCGTACCACGCATTGGTGCGGTGCTTCTCGGTGAACAGTCGATGCACCGTGGGCAACCCGCGCCGGGTGGCGGAAGCATCGATGACGTCGTCGTGCACGAGGGCGCAGGCGTGCAGCAACTCAAGCGCGGAGAACAGCCGTATCGCCTGCTCCTCTGCCCTGTCGCTGGCCTGCTCGCTGGGCTTGTCGACCACTGCCCGCCAGCCCCAGTAAGCGAATGCGGGCCGCACTCGCTTACCCCCGCGCAGAACGAACTCCTCCAGGGCGGCGGTCAGTTCGCCGTACTCGGTGCCCATGTACGCGCATTCGCTGCGGCGCTCGGCGAGATAGTCGCGCAGTTGCTCGGTGACGGCTCTGGTCAACTCGACGGCTGACGGTGCCACTGCGTACACGGTCAGCGGGCGCCCCTTTCGTTGTGCACTATTCGCCCCGAGTGCCTTCAGAGTAGAGCCTGCATCTGGCGGTTTAGCAAGTCAGAGTGGCGCCTTTCCCGCATTCAGCCTTGGGGTTCGCCGACGCGGGGGGACTGGTCGCGGGTGTAGTAGGCCAGCCCGCCGATGATCGCGGCCACGATGAATGACCCGATGGCGAGCCAGATCGCCGCACCGGTGAAGGAGCGGGCGCTGGGATCGGTGTAGCGGGCCTGGGCGTTCATGGTGCTGACCACACCCGGCCGTAGCCGCCACTCAACGATCTCGGCGGACACCTGGTCGCCGTTGGTCGACGTGACTTCACCCGGGAACGACACCGACAGCGTCACGTCGGCGTCGGGGTCATTCAGCGAGGTCAGATCGACACGGCCCTCGAGTATCACCAGGTCGCCGGCCCGCCGCAGGGAGATATCCACGCCTGCCGCATCCCGGTTCATGTTGGCCAGTTGGGGGAGTTCGGCGAACGTGAGGTCGGAGAACACCGCCTGCGAACCCACGTAGTCGTCGCGGCTGTAGTCCGAGACGGCGACCTTGTTGGCGAAGGTCAGGTTGTTGAGTAGCTGCGGGCCCTTGTCGTCGGGGTTGCGCGGTTTGGCCGCCGCGATGATCTGGCCCGACACCCTGTCGTCCGGCGACACCGTGATCGACGTGCGGACCCGTACGCAGCCGACGACGGTCGGTGCGACGACCAGGATCAGCAGGACAACGGCGAGCAACCTTTTCGTGCCATGGTTGCGCGGCTGGTGAGCGGACACAGCGAACACACGGTCATCGTGCCAGACGCGGGTGCTCAAAGAGGCTTCATAGAGGCTTCATAGAGGCTTCAAAGAGGCAGGGTACGACCCAGGATGGCAAAGGCTCGTGGGTCGCCCGCGAAGTGGTAACCACGGATGATGTCGCCAAAGCCGAGCCGACGGTACAGCCGCCAGGCACGGTTGGCCTCGCCGTTGATCTCGGGCGTCGACAGCAGGACATGTGATTCGCGACGGTCCGCGAGGAGCCGGCGGGCCAGTGCCTCCCCGAGGCCGCGGCCCTGGGCGCGGGGGTGGATGTGTAATTCGGTGAGCTCGAAGTAGCTGGTCATCAGCTCCGCGATGCGGGCGGAGTCCGTGCCCACGCGGTGCAGGCCGGCGACCACCTGCTGCTGCCACCACTGGTCTGGAGCGCCGCAGTAGCCGTAGGCGATACCGAGCAGAGGTGCCGAGGCGAGCTCGATGTCGGACGGCGGCGACTTGGCGGATCTGCCCTGGTCGGGGGCTTCGGGGACGTCGACGGCGGCGACCGCCTTCCACCCGCCCCGCTGCGTGTGCTCGAGCCACATCGATGCGCGTTGGTCTTCCGTACCGCGCGGGTAGCGCATGGCATCGACGTAGACGGAGAGCGCTTCACCGAGCCGGCGTTGCATGTCGCTCGGCGCCAGACCGATCAGAAATGTCGCCAACTTGCTCCTGTCCCCTGAACAGCGTCCTGCGATCACCTTCACACCATTATCGAGCGGAGCGTGGTGTTGCTCGCCAGTGGCGGTGTACGTCATACAATCCGTCGTCGAACTAGGTGGTACGGCTCAGATTGACCTCGTATCATGACTGTTAGGTGGCGTCCATGTGGGCGGACACCAGTTTGAACGATTGAGACCGGTCGCATCGGCTCCAGGGCCCCGAGGGAGGGACGAATGCCACTCTCCGATCATGAGCAGCGCATGCTCGATCAGATCGAGAGCGCGCTCTATGCCGAGGACCCGAAGTTCGCTTCGAGCGTCCGTGGCGGCACGCTGCGGACACCATCCACCCGGCGTCGACTGCAGGGTGCAGCGCTTTTCGTGATAGGGCTCGCGATGCTGGTGGCCGGTATCGCGATTCCGGCGACCCGGATCGGTGACTTTGCGATTCTTTCCGTCATCGGCTTCATCGTGATGTTCGGCGGCGTGGTCTTCGCGATCACAGGTCCGCGCGTGCCCGGCGGCCCGGGCCGATTGGCCACCGACGAGGTCGGACAGCAGCGGCAGAAGCGGGCCAAGGGCTCCGGCGGCTCGTTCACCAGCCGCATGGAAGACCGGTTCCGCCGCCGTTTCGATGAATAAGCCCAGTTAGAAGACAGGGGCAGCCCGTTGGGGCCGCCCCTGTTTTGGTGTCGTTCAGTCAGGGAGTTTGTCGCTGGATTCCGGACAGAAGAAGACGACCGACTGCTCGACTAGGTATGCGAAGTCCTGGTGGGACAGTCCGGTCTCAGCGACGCCCTGGTCGATCAGCGTGTTGTAGGGCTCGCCGTCGGCCAGTCCGGTGCAGACGGCCTCAGCCAGCTGCAGGGCTGTCGCCGGCTCCGTGGCGATGCCGTGGGATTCCAGCGTCGCCAGGAAGTGATCACCGCCTCCGCAAGCCTGGGCGGAGGCGGCCGTGGCGATCGCCGATGCGCCTATCGCGGTGGCGATGACGGCGGTGCGGGCCAGGTGAGTGAGTTTCATGACGGGCTCCAAATTCGGTACTGGATAGCGGCCTCAGATCGGGCCACTGGCTACTTGGAGATCCCGTGGACGGAGAAAAGTTTCGCGTCCACGGGACCTCTCTGTCGGTCAGACGACGTAGGGGAGCAGGTCGGCGCAGTAGTAGAAGACCGAGTCGAAGATCAGGGCATCGGCCTGATCCGCCGAGAGATCGGTCCGCTCCATGGTGACATCGAACAGGTCGTCGTAGCTGCTGCCCGCGGCGACGTCGTCGCAGACCGCCCCGGCCAGCGCGATGGGCGCCGCCGGATCGTCGAAGCTGATACCTGCGCTGCTGATGCTGTCCAGAAACGCCGCGTCGTTGTCCGTGATCGGGCGTTCGGCATAGGCGAGTCCGGCGGTTCCCAGCGACACGGCGCCGATGACAATGGCGGTGGCGGCTGCGCGAATTGCGGCGGCGGGGAAGGTGATCATTGTGGGCTCCAATCTGGTGCGTGGCCGCTGGCGGCGAATTGCGCCAACTACCTACTTGGAGTCCTGCGGAGATGAAAAAGTTTTGACGAGGAGTCAGCGGGTCGACGACGCGGCCAATTGCTTGTCGCACCCATGGGCCGCCTCGACGAGTTTGCGCTGCTGATCGCGGATCTTGCGCTTCTGTTCGTCGACCTCTTTGCGCCCCGCCGCCTGGATCTGCCGGAGCTCCTCGAGTTGTTTCCTGGCGTCAGCGAAGGCGGTTTCCAGCGCTTTGTGCAGCTGCACTTCAGCGTTGGTGAACGCCTGGTTGACGTCCTTGTCGATCATCTTGGCCGCGTGACCGATCTGCTCCTCCGCCCACGCCTTCGTGTACGCCGTCTCGGCTGACGTGTCGCGAACCTGCCTGGCCCAGCGGCGCCACAGCAAGGCGCCTGGCAGCCCGATCGCCACTCCCACCAGTGCTGCAGGCATCCCCGTGATGGTCAACGCGGTCAGCGCGACCCCGGCGAAGCCGCTGGTCACTCCCCAACCGACCAAGGTGGAATGCACATCGGTGAACTTCTCCATCGGACTTACGGGTCTCGACGGTCGTTCCCGGATGTATGCCGACACGCTCGTCGCGGGGTCCGGCAGTTGGGCATCGAGGATCTCGACAGCAGACTCGGTGCCGGGTATGCCGGTCAGGAGCCGCCGGACAATCTCGGCGGTGTGTTCTCGCACATCCTTGTCGGCCTGCAGCTGCATACCGCTCAGGTTGGCGGTCAGGCTGCGGGTGATGTCCTCGGGGCTGTCCACCTGTAGGCCGATCCTGTTCTGGTAGTCGGCCCGCAGCTCCATCTTGCGAACTTCGACCAGCCTGAGGACTTCCCCCTTCGCCAGCGCGAGCTCCGACCTCAGCGCGGTTCGCCATGTCTTGTCCTGAGCGGACAGCGTTTTCAGTTGCTCATCCAACGCAGCGCTATTGGCGTTCTCTGTATCCCCCAGAGCCTTCCACCGTTGTGCGAGCACACCCTGCACATCGCTGATCATCGATCGCAGCACCCGTAATTCGTTGAGTCGCGCGAGTTCGGTGTGTGTGTCGGCGATGCTGCGCAGCTGTTGCCAGAGTTCGTTGATGCCGGAGCGATTGCGCAGGGCAGGTTCGAGCGCCTTCCTGGCGCTGACCGGAATAAACGTGATGTCGGCGAAGCGACCATCCGGAAACCGCTCTTGGTCGGCGCGAACCGTGGCCTCGTTCTCCTGCAGGCTGTCGCGCCAGTGCTGCTGCTCGTCAATCCGGCTGAGCACGAAGATGATTCGGTCGATCCGTCGAGCCGCCTCGGCGATGAAATTTCGCTCGGCGGTGGATATCTTGTTGCCCGCAGCGCATACGAAAACCAGGGCGGTGGCGTCGGTCAGCGCGTCGAGCACGAGTCGTCCGAACGCCACGTCTGGATTTCCGATGCCCGGAGTGTCGATCACACTCAACATCGCGAGTTGCGGCTCGTCGACAAGTACTGTGGCACGGACAATCTCGCCAACTTGATCGCCCTGCGAGGAGGCATAACGGCCGACCGAGGTCACCCCGTCCGACACGATGTGACCGTCGCGCAGTTCGGCTTGCAACCGCTCGGGCGCACCGTGTGTGACGGCGACGTATGTCGTGGTCGTCGCCTGCCCGGTGCCGACTGGAAGGAGATCCGATCGATCCAGCAGCGCGTTGATCAAAGACGACTTACCTGTGTGGATTTCCCCGGCGAACACCACCGTCGCGAGATCGCCCGTGCGGGTGGCCGCCGACGCCAGCAAGTCCAGCCGTGCACCGTCGTCGATCGCCGTGAGCACATCGGCCAGTTTGGCGCGGACACCGTCGACGTCCGCTGGAATCAATTGCCGGCTCAGTTCCCCCATTTGTAGACCACCACCTCGGCGGCGCGGACAACGCGACCCGCGTCGAGGAAGCCGGGACGCAGGATCCGTGAAATGACTCCGTCCTGGTCGGGAGTCGATGCGGGATCTGTTCCCGCCGTCCGATGTTCGGACGGGTTGGCGCGCATCCCGGTGGGGTCGACGATCTGGACGCCGGCCTCGCGCAGGGTGTCGTCGAGTATCTCTGCCAGCAGCTGGTCGTCGAGCATGCTGCGGGTACGTACGCAGCCAGATATCAACGCAGCCCGCTGCGAGGCGAGCCGGTCGAGCACGGCGCGGTCTGCTGCAATCGGCGCCCGCGGTGGCGGCGCCGGTGCGGGCACCTGTGGTGGAGGTGGCGGTGGAGCCGCGGGTCGCGGGCGACGTTTCGTGGCCCTGCCGAGCCACACCCCGACCGCGAGCACGAGTACCGCTAGGACGCCCAGGAGCGCCAGGGTGTACCCCCAGTGAATGCCCGGCGTGAAGTGAACGCTTGTCATGTGCGACTCCAGGTTTGGCGGATCAACGCGGCCGACCAGGCGGCGGTGCCCGCCACCCTGCTCACCTGCGGGTCGATTGCGGAATTCGCAATCGTCGTCCAATGGCGTTCGGCTTCGTCGGCCGTCTGCGTCAATGATGATGGGTCGGCGTCAGGGGCTCCCAGGCGCGCCTGAGGCTCGGTCTCGGTGAAGAGCCGGATTGCGCGCTCACGTTCGTCTGCCGGTAGATTGCAGCGCCCGGAATAGACGGTGGCCAATGCGCACAGCTCGTCGACAACGTGCATCGCGGCGCTGCTGCGTATCCCCGCGATCGCATCATCGAGCCAATCCTGTTGGCGTGAATCCAGTTCCGCTTGCGCGGCGGCATTCTTGAGCTTCGCCAGCACCCGCAACGTTTTGTGAACGGCACCGGGGCGGACGAACATCGTCTGGATACTGTCGCGGAGGCCCGCGATGCCTGACATGTCCCGCAGGGCGTGTTCCATATGCACCGCGGATGTATCAGCCCCGATCGTGTGTGCCAATGCTCGGATGCCCCACATGTCAAGGCGTTCCATCAGCTGGACACGGCCCGTCACTGGAATCGCGCATTCCAGTTGGGCGAACTCGTCATGATCGAACAGGCCCGCCTGAAGTACCTCGGGTGGCAGCGTCGCCAAGGTGCGCAACCAGCCGGCCTGCGTATCGCTGAACCTTCCGGCTTCAGTGGTTTCCGCGATCTTCCCGATGACAGGGAACACCCCGCAGAGCTGGTCTGAGAGCTCCTGCGAATAGTGATCCGCGTTCGCCTGGGCGTTCGCCCACGCGCTCGCCTGGTCGCCGAGGAGATCGGCGCGGCTGAGTACGCCCAGCGTGTTTATCGGACAGTCGTAGAGGCGTCTGCTGGCACGCCGGAACTTCTTGAGCACGGCCATTTCGTAGCCGGTCAGCGCGCCGCTGTAGACGAACAACAGCACGTCGGCGGCACCGCCGGCAAGCAGTTCCTCGGTCTGGCTCGCAAGGTTTTCGTCGCCGAACAGCCCCGGTGTGTCGATGACCGTGAGTTCCCGCAGCGGCTCGTAGCTTCGCCACACGTCGATTCGTTCGATTTGCTCTAGTGGCACGCCGGGATCATCGGGCAGCATGCCGCCATCGGTCAGCGGCAATGCACGAGTTGTGCCATCGGTGTGGACGACTTTGGCCGTTTCCTGCGCCCCGAACCGAAACCAGGTGATGACCTTCGTGCATTCAGTGGCCCGGGTGGGGGCGATGCGGTGCCCGATGAGGGCGTTGACCAGCGTGGACTTTCCAGAATTCGTGCGCCCGACCACGGCCATGGTCAGAGGTTCGCGCAGTCGGGCGAGCAACGCATCCGTCTGGATGTTCAGCCGGGACTGTGCCTCTGCGAGAAGGCCTTCGACGTCGGCCTTCAGGGTCGACGCCGCTTGGATGTCGCCGCTGGGCTCAGTACCCACGCCCCGCCGCCGGAACCTGGGCACGGCCGGTCTCGCATATAACCTCACAGTCGGCTTGGACACCGGAGGAGGCGCCAAAAGTTTCACTCCCGGCCACCGAAAAGTAAATTCCCTGCGGACGGCCCACGCGCCGTCCACCAGTGCGGATATCATCTGCGCGTATTCGCCGCACGCGATTGTGGCGCCGTCCTGGAGGCACGTGTGGATACTACGTCCGACACCGCTCGCGGTGCCCCGGTTGACGATCGTGAACTGGTCGCCGCAGCACAGGCCGGCGACGCGGCGGCGATGTCGGAACTTCTTACGCGGCACTACAGCTATGTCGATGGCCTCTGTCACAGAATTCTGAAGAATCCCCACGACGCCGAGGATGCTCGTCAAGAGGCGCTCATCTCGGCCACCCGATACATTGCGACCTTCAAGGGCGGGTCGGCGTTCAGGACGTGGCTACATGCCATTACGCGGAACGTCTGCCTGAACATGCTGCGGGCCAACAAGAAACTGCCTGGCTACCTCGTTGTCGTGTATGACGATGACGACGTGTATGACGATTCCGACGATCCACCAAGCCGGCCCGGCACGTTCGCCGAACCGGATTCGGTGGCATTGCGGCTTGAGGTGGACTCCGCACTGGCGGCGCTGCCCGAAAACATCCACGACGCGGTCGTGTTGCGGTTCGTCCTCGACATGGATTACGCCCGGATCGCCGACGCCCTCGGGGTACCGCTGGGAACGGTGAAAACGTGGTTGCGGCGGGGGCGGATGCAACTGATGTCGATGCTGGGTGAATCTTTTGAAGGGGATCGCGGTGTCTGAATCAGTGTCGACGATCAACGATGCCGGCCCTGGCCGGTGGCAGGAGGTTACGCCGTGACGGATGAGTACGGCGACCCCGGGAACGATCCAGAGGCCGATGCGGCCGACGCAGTCTTGCGCAACCTGTTGAGCGACATACCCGCGGGCGCTGTGGATGATCCGGCCCGCGCGTCGATGATCGAGGTCGCGATCGCGACGGCGTGGCCGGACGGAGTCCCGCCCACCGCGGATGAACTGGCGCACGAGCCCGACTTCGACGCCATGATGGCGATCACGGACGCCACGGACGCCACGGACGCCACTGTCGGCGGTGATTCCACTGATGATGATGTCTCAAGCGCCGCCGAGGACTTCGTGTCGCTGGACGGAAGCGACTTCGACGGCGACGGCGTGGACGAGGTCGCCGACGGATTGGCTGACGACGCAGACTGGAATCCACCCGAGGGAACGGACGAGTAAGGCCAAGGCGTGACGGTCGGGGTCGGGGTTCGCGAGTGGGGATTGGCTGTCGATTTCGGCACGACGGCGACAGCGGGCGTGATGGTGTCCGCCGGAGAGGTATCGCCGTTGGCCCTCGACGGTGCGGGACGGATGTCGTCATCGGTGTATGCCCGGCCCGACGGCGTTCTGGAGGTGGGCCGGCAGGCCGATCACGAAGCCGCTTACGCCCTCGAGAGGTATCGGCCGACGCCGAAACGTGATGTGGCCAAACCGACTGTGAGGTTGGGCGACCGGCCCTACACCCCGGTGGAGATGATTTCGGCGATCATGGGCAGGGTCCTAGCGGAGGCGCTGCACCAGCACGACGGGGTAGCGCCGCATTGGCTGGTTCTGACGCATCCGGTGGCGTGGTCAGCCACCCAGCGTGAAGTGCTGGCCGAGGCAATGCGATTGGCGGCGCGTCAGCTGCGCGTATCGGTGCCGGAACCAATCTTCGTCGCCGAGCCGGTAGCTGCCGCGCAGTGGTATTCCCGTGACTCGCACCATGATCCACCGCAGCCGGGCGAGCTTGTCGCCGTTTACGACCTGGGAGGCGGAACCTTTGATGCGGCGGTGCTCAGACGCACCGAGCAAAGCTTCACGGTTCTCGGCCGCGGCGGGATCGACGGCCTGGGTGGCTACGATTTCGACTACCGCCTCTTCACCTTCCTCGGTGAGTCGTACCTACGTCCGGTCGATCCGGACTACTGGCAGGCCATGCAGCTACCTGCGCCGAAAAACCCGGATGTCTGTGACAAACAGCGGCGGATGCGAACCACTGTGCAGCTGCTCAAGGAGGGGCTGAGCACCTACACGTCACGCTCGACCAACCTTCCGGGAGCCGAGGGACCTGTGCTTGTCACGCGGGACGAGCTCGAGGGGCTCGTCGCCGCCGACATCGACAGGACGATCGAGGAGTTCCTGAGCACGCTCGACGACTGTGATATCGCGACAACGGATTTGACTGCGATCTATCGGGTCGGCGGTGCGTCTCGGATGCCGCTTGTCGGTCAGCGGCTACAAGCGCTGGCGAACGGCGTGCCCGTCCGCACCATCGATGACCCGAAACTCGTTGTCGCGTTGGGAGCAAGCATCACCGAGAGGTCGGCGGTGATCACGGAGTCCGATGCCGTTCAGGACGACGTGCGAGGGGAGCGGTCACGTCTGCTTTGGCACACCGCACAAGCCACGGAAGAACGTGGCGATACCGAAGCCGCCGCTGACCACTATCGGAAGATCGCCGAGCTTGGTCATCCAGACTGGAGAAGTCGCGCGAGAGCAGCGTTTCAAGCACTCGGCCAAGCCTTGGCCAGGCAGGCTGACCGGCAAGCACTGCGCACGGCATTGACCAGGTCCACGGGCGCGTTACGGTCGGCCCGCGCTGCCGTCAGCGCCACCGTGAGTACCGCCGTGAGCTCGCGTGAGTTGGGCCGCAAGCCAACGCAACCGTCGGTAGCCGGGACCACGTGGCAATTCGTGGATTCCGAGGCGACCGTCGATTTCCTGCCAGGTGGTGGGCTTCGATTCAGCGACAGGCCCGATGGCGGGCGGTGGCACCAGAACGGATCCCGGCTGACCTTCGACTCGAGTAACTACTACGTCTTCACCATGGTGATCGATGGTGACGAGATGTCCGGCACATGGCGTCCAATCCGTAGTCCAGGTGGGACGGTCACCAACCCCGCTGCGCTGCAACGGATATCTGGTGGCCTGGCAGTGGAGGAGAGGCCGTGACCGCGAGGCCGTGGGGACTGGCGATTGATTTCGGGACGACTGCGACGGCCGCCGTGACGGTGACCGGACAGCACGTTTCGCTGCTCTCGCTCGACGGCGGAGGCCGGATGTCGTCGTCGGTGTACGCCACCGGCAACGACGGTGAGCTGCTGGTGGGCAAGCAGGCCGACAACGAGGCGGCGTATGCGTTGGATCAGTACGAGTCGACTCCCAAACGACGGATTCACCGGCCGAGCGTGCGCCTGGGTGACCGGCAATACGCGCCAGTGGATTTGATCGCGGCGATCATGGCTCACGTGTTGAGCGAAGCGCTCGATCAGCACAACAGAACGGCGCCGGCATGGTTGGTGCTGACCCATCCAGTGGCGTGGTCGGCATCGCAACGACAGGTGCTGGCCGACGCAGTGCACGCCGCTGCGCGCCAGCTGGGGGTCTCGCTGCCGGACCCGGTTTTCGTCGAGGAACCGGTAGCAGCGGCGCAATGGTATTCCCGTGGTACGCACCACGCTCCGCCCGAGGTCGGGCAGAAGTTCGCCGTCTACGACCTCGGCGGTGGCACATTCGACGTGGCGGTGCTCGAGCGGACCGAACAGGGCTATTCCGTCATCAATCCCGGTGGCATCGACCCGCTCGGGGGCTACGACTTTGACCATCGGTTGTTCACCTACCTGGGCAACAAATACATCGCGAAGGAGGACCCCGACCTTTGGCGCGCGCTACAGCGACCCGACCCCGGCGACGTGGACATGGGGGAGCGACGGCGCCAGATGCGAACCAACGTGCAGTATCTCAAGGAGCAGCTGAGTACGAAGCCCTCCCGCGAGACGCGACTTCGCGGCGTGTCTCAGCCGGTCCTCGTCACGCGTGAAGACTTCGAGACGCTGATCGTGGCCGACGTGGATCGCACCATCGACGAGTTCCTGACGACGCTCGACGAGTGCGGTCTGTCGCCGCGCGATCTGGCGGTCATCTATCGAGTCGGCGGCGCGTCACGAATCCCGCTCGTCGGTCAAAAGCTCGAAGCGCTCGGCGCACCCGTGTACTCGGATGACGATCCCAAACTCGTTGTCGCACTTGGCGCCGCGATAACTCCCGGCGTTGACTCCCCAGTTCTTGCCGAATCGGCTCCCATCCGGGAGGAGGCCGTGGCCGAGCAGGCTGCCGTTCGGGTGGAAACGGTGGCGGAGAAGGCTCCGGAACGGCACGAGGCGGTGGCGGAGTCGGCTCCGTCTGGCGGGGAGGCGCAGCCGGTTCGGACTCAGAAGGGTCGGAAGACAAAGTCACCGTCGCCCGGCGCGGAAGCGGTCGCGAGCGCGAAGCTGGGTCGATGGGGGTGGGCGTCAGTCGTCGCCGGTACCGCGATCCTTGCTTTCGCGGTGGGGACCTGTGTCCTCTCATGGCTCGCGCTCGATTTGAAGATCGGGCTTCTCTTGATCTTCACGATCGCGCCGGCGGTCATCGGCGGCCTGTTGATACGAATGGGTTCGCTTCTCGAAACCCGAGCGGGGCGACGCAACATCCTGTTCGGGGTCATCGTCGTCGCGGTTGCGGTCGCCGCGGTGACGCAACGGCTGCTTTGGGAAAGCTACTTCTGGAAGCCCAGCGTCAGTGACGCTGAGTTCGAGGCTGGAGTCAACATCTTTGAGACTGTGCTTGCCGGGTTGGCGCTTGCAGGTCTTCTCCTGCTGGTGATACCGCAGTTTCGGCGCATCCCGAGCCGAGGGGCAGTCGCCGGTCTCGTGGTGGCTGGACTGCTTGTTGCGGTGGCCGAAGCGGCGTCCCTGGTCGGTGCCCAAGCCCATTATGGGCAGCTGGAATTCCTTCTGATCGACGCGATCCCGTTCAGCGCGGCAGCCCTGTTGGTGATCTGCGGCGTGCTGGCCGGCAGGCGACGCAAGCGGCTCAGCGCGGCGCCGCCGTCAACAGTGTGATCACCGAAGAGGGGCCGCCACGAGTGGCGGCCCCTCGACGGTGCGACTGCTACTTCGGAATGGTCAACACCTGACCCGAATGAATCACGTCAGGGTTGGCGATCCCACTGGCCTCGGCGATCCTCATGAACTGACTGCCGTCGCCGTATACCCGTTCGGCGATGTCCCACAACGTATCTCCGGCCTGCACCGTATAGCTCTGCGCTTCGGCAACGGGGTGATCGGCGTTCACGGTGACCGGGATCAGCACAGGGCCGGGATGCGCCGGCACCTCGGTCGTCGGATGCGTCGGCTCGGTAGTGACGATCGCCGAGTTGTCGCTTCCGCTCCACGCCTCCACGAAATCTGCCAATGGCACCACGTCCTCGTTACCGTCCGGATTGCCGGGATCGCTCAGCACCACGTAGCCGCGGTCCTGATCGATCGCGGTGATCACCAGCGCGTGGTCGGCCTCGCCGGTGGTGCCGGCGGGATCGGGCTCACCCCAGATGTCGCCGGAGTCCACGCCGAGGATCAGGCTGCGGCCCTCGTCGAGGTACGCCTCCAGGTCCGCGAGCGACAGGTTGGACTCGACCTCGGCGTCTATGCCCAGGAATTCCAGGACCTGCACGCCCTCGTCCAGCCGCATGCCTCGTGACGGATCGAAGTCGAGGCCCATCTTCTGCATGGCCGTGACGACGACGCTTTCGTCCGGCAGGGCGTGACCGGTCGCCTCGGAGATCACCTGCGTGATCGACGCAGGGACGCAGTAGCCGTCGCCGTCCTGCAGGAACCATTCGTCGGACGCCGACTCGGGCGCCCCGTGCAGTTCGCCGAGTGAATCCATGCCCACGGCATCGAAGTCCGGCGACGAGTCGAAGTCGTCGGCCGCCAACGTCCCGGCATCGAGATCGTCGATTCCGGAGTCGTAGATGTCGCTCATGGTGTGCCTCTCCTTTGGTGGCGCTACATATGCGCCCTTGCCTACTCGGACACCGCGAGACCGTGGAGAGTTTCAACATATTGCCGCGGGGCAGCGCGGGCACGCGAAAATACCCCACCCCGCCCCACCGCAGGTGACCTACCGCTTTCGATACACCGAGCTGGGCTTTTGCGTGGCGAGACCGTGGCTTATTACGCCTTCACCGTGCAGAACCAGCTGATCGAGGGTGCAAAGTGGGGAGTTCAGCACAACTCGCCTGAATTTTTGGAGCAAAGTGGGGGATTGTGGGGTAAAGTGGCGGCAACGGAGCAACCGGGGCTTCGGAGTATCGGGAGGTGGCGGGATGTTTCTCGGCACCTACACGCCGAAACTCGACGACAAGGGGCGGCTCACACTGCCCGCCAAGTTCCGCGACGCGCTGGCAGGAGGGTTGATGGTCACCAAAAGCCAAGATCACAGCCTTGCCGTCTATCCGCGCGCGGAGTTCGAGAAGCTGGCACGACGGGCGTCGCAGGCGTCCCGGAGCAATCCGGAAGCCCGGGCCTTCCTGCGAAATCTCGCCGCGGCCACCGACGAACAGCACCCCGACTCACAAGGCCGGATCACGTTGTCGGCCGATCATCGCCGCTACGCCAACCTCTCGAAGGAGTGCGTGGTGATCGGATCGGTCGACTACCTCGAGATCTGGGATTCGGCTGCGTGGCAGGAATACCAGCAGTCCCACGAAGAGAACTTCTCCGCGGCCACAGATGAAGCTCTGCACGACATCATCTGATGCCCCGGCCAGCCGGCACGCTGCCCTTGCACCGTGGCCTCTGCCCGAACCGGCCCTGGCGTACTTCCCCGACGCCAGGTCCGCGCTCTCGGGCAGGGACCTCGATGCAGAGGCCCTCGCCGGAGGCTTACACGGAGGCACAGCGATGCCTGATGAACCCGAAGACTCCACCGATCACGGACACATTCCCGTCCTGCTCGACCGCTGTGTCGAACTGCTGGCCCCGGCGCTGACCCGCAACGCCCCCGACGGCAGCGGCGCCGTGCTCGTTGACGCCACCCTCGGCGCGGGTGGTCACGCGGAACGATTCCTCACCGAATTCCGCGCCCTGCGGCTGATCGGTCTGGATCGCGATCCCAACGCGCTGTGGATCGCCGGCGAGCGGTTGTCCAAATTCGGCGACCGGGTCCTGCTGGTACGCACCCGCTACGACGGGATCGCAGGAGCACTCGAGCAATCCGGCTACTGGGTGGGCACTGCGCCCGTCGTCGACGGCATTCTC
Organism: Mycobacterium sp.; assembly: GCA_044508395.1. Lineage (GTDB taxonomy): Bacteria > Actinomycetota > Actinomycetes > Mycobacteriales > Mycobacteriaceae > Mycobacterium. Next base: position 39,034 of record JBIQHU010000029.1, read on the forward strand.
TTCGACCTCGGGGTGTCCTCGATGCAACTGGACCGTACCGAGCGCGGCTTCTCCTATGCCTCCGACGCCCCACTCGACATGAGGATGGATCCCGACGCGCCGCTGACCGCCGCGGAGGTCGTCAACACCTACGACGAACGGACCCTGACCCGGATACTGCGGGAGTTCGGTGAGGAGCGGTTCGCCAGCCGTATCGCTGCGCAGATCGTCCGGCGGCGTGCCGCTCGGCCGTTCTCGACCACGGGCGAGCTGGTTGAGCTTCTGTACCAAGCGATTCCAGCCCCCGCCCGCCGCACCGGCGGACACCCGGCAAAGCGGACCTTCCAGGCATTGCGCATCGCCGTCAACAGCGAGCTGGACTCGCTGCGCAACGCGCTGCCCGCGGCGCTCGAAGCGCTGGCTCCCGGCGGCCGCATCGTGGTGATGGCCTACCAATCCCTGGAGGACCGCATCGTGAAGAACCAGTTCGCTGCGGCCACCGCGTCCAGGACGCCACCGGGTCTGCCGGTTGAATTACCCGGCCACGAACCGGAATTCGTCGCCTTGACCCGCGGTGCGGAGCGCGCGGGAGCCGAGGAGACCGCATTGAACCCACGTAGCGCGTCGGTGCGGCTGCGGGCACTGGAGAAAGTTGGGGGATCTCGATGAAGGCGAAGCAGCCCAAGAAGGTCAAGCGCACGGCACCGGCACGTGGTAGCGACGAGCGTCGACGCAACCCCCGAAACAGTCGTCGCGCCCCGGAGGCGCCGTCGCGCCGCAAGCCCGCCCGCGAGCAGCGGCCGACGCGTTCGGCGCCCAAGACCAACCCGATTCCGCGGCCCAAGGGCGCCCCTGGCCGGCCGAAAAACGCCGGCCAGGCCAAGGCCCGCGCGAAGGCACGGAAAGCCAAGGCGCCGAAGGTCATCCGGCCTCCGTTGCGCGAACGCATCATTCTCAAGCTGGCCTCGATCGACCTGAATCCCCGCACCCTGGTCGCCAGGGTGCCGTTCGTCGTCCTGGTCATCGGATCGCTGGGCGTCGGCCTGGGCACCACGCTGTGGCTGTCGACCGACGCCGCGGAGCGGTCCTATCAGCTGGGCTCCGCCCGTGAGACGAATGAGGCTCTGCTGCAACAGAAGGAAGCGCTCGAGCGCGACGTCCTCGAGGCGCAGGCCGCACCCGCGTTGGCCGAGGCAGCGCGCGGTCTCGGCATGATCCCGTCCCGCGACACCGCGCACCTCGTGCAGGATCCCGCAGGCAACTGGATCGTCGTCGGCACCCCCAAGCCCGCCGAAGGCGTTCCGCCGCCACCACTTAACACCCCGCTGCCCGACGAGACACCGGCCGCTCCGGCCCCCGCTCCCGCGTCGGGCCCGGCCGCGCGAGTCGTGGATCCGCGTGAGCTCCCCGTGCGTGTGCAGCAGCCTTCCACTCGCCCGCCGACGTCCGGCACGGGTCTGTCGGCGCCGGTCACGCCTGCTGTCCCGGCCCCGACCCCACCGGGCGCCGAGGTGCCTCACGGGGCGGGGACGCTGCCCGCGCTGGGTCCGCTGCCTGCCTCCCCGGCGGCGCCGTCGGCGCCATTGCTCCAGCAGCCGCTGACGGTGCCGCCGGCGCCAGGCCCGGTCACCGCGCCGGCCCCGGGGGCGCCCGCATGAGCCGCGGCAAGGGCGCCGCACGCGGCGGCGGCAAGCCGAAGGAGCGCGCCGCGGTGAAGTCGCAGGAGCGCTCCGCGCGCTCGCGGCGCACGCGCGTGCCCGTGCCGGATGCCGGATTGCGCAGTGCGTCCTTCGTGTTCCGGCACCGGGTCGGTAATGCCGTCATTTTCCTGGTGCTGATCGTCGCGGCCGGGCAGCTGTTCAATCTCCAGGTGCCGCGGGCCGAAGGGCTGCGCGCCGAGGCGGCGAGCCAACTCAAGGTCACCGACGTCGACAAGGCGGTACGCGGTGCGATCGTCGACCGCAACAGCGACAAGTTGGCCTTCACCATCGAAGCCCGCGCGTTGACGTTCCAACCGCTCAAGATCCGCAAGCAGCTCGAAGAGGCGCGGGCGAAGACACCCGATGCGCCGACACCGGAACAGCGGATGCGCGACATCGCCGCCGAGGTCGCGTTGCGGCTGAACAACAAGCCCAATGCCGCGACGGTGCTCAAGAAGCTCAAGAGCAACGAGACATTCGTCTATCTAGCCCGTGCGGTCGACCCGGCCATCGCCGACGCCATCACCACCAAGTTCCCCGAGGTCGGCTCGGAGCGTCAGGACCTGCGTCAGTACCCGGGCGGATCGCTGGCGGCCAATATCGTCGGCGGTATCGACTGGGACGGCCACGGTCTGCTTGGCATGGAGGACTCGATGGACGCCGTCCTGGCCGGCACGGACGGTTCGGTCACCTACGACCGCGGCTCCGACGGTGTCGTGATCCCGGGGAGCTACCGCAACCGCCACGACGCGGTGGACGGCTCGACGGTGATGCTGACCCTCGACGACGACATCCAGTTCTACGTGCAGCAGCAGGTCCAGCAGGCCAAGGATCTCTCCGGTGCGAAGAACGCGTCAGCCGTGGTGCTGGACGCGAAGACCGGTGAGGTGCTCGCGATGGCGAACGACAACACCTTCGATCCCAGCCAGGACATCGGCAGGCAGGAACACCGCCAACTGGGCAACCCCGCGGTGTCGTCGCCGTTCGAACCCGGGTCTGTCAACAAGATCATCACCGCCTCGTCGGTGATCGAGTACGGGCTGTCCCACCCCGACGAGGTCCTGCAGGTACCGGGCTCGATCCACATGGGCGGGGTGACCGTCGGCGACGCCTGGGAGCACGGCACCATGCCGTACACCACGACCGGGATCTTCGGGAAGTCCTCCAACGTCGGCACGCTGATGCTGGCCCAGCGCCTCGGTCCGCAGAAGTTCGCGGAGATGGTGCGCAAGTTCGGGCTCGGCCAGCGCACCGGCGTCGGGTTGCCGGGGGAGAGCGCGGGCCTGGTCCCGCCCATCGACCAGTGGTCGGGTAGCACGTTCTCCAACCTGCCTATCGGACAGGGTCTTTCGATGACCCTGCTGCAGATGACGGGCATGTACCAGACCATCGCCAACGACGGCGTGCGGATTCCGCCGCGGATCGTCAAGGCCATCATCGCGCCCGACGGCACGCGCACCGAGGAACCTCGGTCCGAAGGAGTGCGGGTGGTGTCGCCGGAGACCGCGCGGACCGTTCGGCAGATGCTGCGGGCGACGCTGCAGCGCGACCCGACCGGCGTGCAGCAGGGCACCGGGTCCCAGGGCGCCGTCGAGGGCTATCAGCTCTCCGGCAAGACCGGCACCGCTCAGCAGATCAACCCGGGGTGCGGCTGCTACTACGACGACGTCTACTGGATCACCTTCGCCGGCATCGCCACGACCGACGATCCGCGTTACGTCGTCGGCGTGATGATGGACAACCCGCACCGCACGGCCGACGGCCAGCCCGGGACGACGGCGGCACCGCTGTTCCACAACATCGCCTCCTGGTTGCTCCAGCGGGAGAACGTGCCGCTGTCACCCGAGGGTCCGCGGCTGACACTTGTTGCCGACTGAGCGGCGAAATGGGCCGGGCGCCGGGCCGGTAACGTGTGGTGGCCATGATTCTGCGTCCCAGCCACCCCGAGGGCAGCGCGCTCGCACTGCTTGCCGAGCAGGTGGCCGCGGTGCCGGCCAAGGGCGTGCGGATCCCCGATATCCGGATCACCGGGGTGACGCTGCGCAGCCAGGATGTCGCGGCAGGCGATCTGTTCGCCGCCCTGCCGGGTTCGGCGTCCCACGGTGCGCGCCACGCGGGTGAGGCCGTCTCGCGCGGGGCAACCGCGATCCTCACCGACGCCGCAGGGGTTGCCGAGATCGCGGACGACATCGATGTGCCAGTGCTCCTCCACCCGGCACCGCGGTCGGTCCTTGGCGAGTTGGCCGCCACGGTGTACGGGCGTCCGTCGGAAAAACTGCGTGTCATCGGCGTCACCGGAACATCAGGCAAGACGACCACCACATATCTCGTCGAGGCCGGGCTGCGTTCGGCCGAGCACAAGCCCGGGTTGGTCGGCACGGTCGGCATCCGAATCGACGGCCGCGGTCAGCCCAGCGCGCTGACCACACCGGAGGCGCCCGATCTGCAGGCGCTGCTCGCCGTGATGGTCGAGCAGGGCGTCGACACCGTTGTCATGGAGGTGTCGAGCCACGCGTTGACCCTGGGCCGCGTGGACGGGATCCGGTTCGCGGTCGGCGGGTTCACCAATCTGTCCCGCGACCATCTGGACTTCCATCCGACGATGCAGGACTACTTCGACGCCAAGGCGCAGTTGTTCGACCCCGAATCCGCGACGCACGCAAGCGTTTCGGTGGTGTGCATTGACGACGAGGCGGGCGAGGCGATGGCCGCGCTCGCCCCCGAGCCGGTGACGGTGAGCGCGACGGGGCGAGACGCCGACTGGCGGGTGGAGGAGGTGCGCGCGGTCGGCGCCGGCGCCGAGGCGGCCCAGGAGTTCTTCGCCGTCGATCCCGCGGGTGTCCACCACGGGTTGAGGATCGGCCTGCCCGGCCGCTACAACGTCGCCAACTGCCTGCTGGCGGTGGCGCTGCTGGACGCCGTCGGGGTGTCGCCGGAACAGGCCGCGCCGGGGCTGCGCACCGCGACCGTCCCGGGGCGCCTGGAACCCGTCGACCGCGGGCAGCCGTTTCTCGCGCTGGTCGACTACGCGCACAAGCCCGGCGCGCTGAAAGCGGTGCTGCAGACGTTGCGCGAGCAGAGTTCCGGGCGGCTGGCCGTGGTGTTCGGCGCAGGCGGCAACCGCGACGCGGGCAAGCGCGAACCGATGGGCCGGGCCGCGGCCGAATTGGCCGACCTTGTCGTGGTCACCGACGACAACCCCCGTGACGAGGAGCCCGCGGCGATCCGTGCGGCGATCCTCGCGGGCACGGCGGACTGGGCCCACGCCCGGAGGGCAGGGGAGACCGCAGAGGTCATCGAGATCGGCGACCGCCGCGAGGCCATCGACTATGCCGTCGCGTGGGCGCAACCCGGAGACGTCGTGCTCGTGGCGGGTAAAGGCCATGAGCCGGGGCAGACCAGCCACGGCGTGACACGACCGTTCGACGACCGCGACGAGCTCGCCGCGGCGCTCGAGGCGTTGGGTCGTCGCACGTGATCGACCTGACCATCGCCGAGATCGCCGACATCGTCGGGGGACGCCTCGCCGACATCAATGCCGAAGAGGCCGCCGTCACCCGGGTCACCGGGACCGTCGAGTTCGACTCGCGGGCCGTCGGCCCCGGTGGACTGTTCCTCGCGCTGCCGGGCGTCCGGTCCGACGGACACGACTTCGCGGCCGCGGCGATCGAACGGGGAGCCGTCGCGGTGCTGGCCGCGCGGCCGGTCGGGGTGCCCGCGATCGTCGTCGAGCCCGCGGCCGGCGATACGAGCGCCAGCGTCCTCGAACACGATGTCGACGGCTCCGGTGCGGCGGTGCTGGCGGCACTGGCGCGCCTGGCCGCGGCCGTCGCCGCGAAGCTGGTGGACGGCGGGCTGACGATCATCGGTGTCACCGGCTCGTCGGGCAAGACCTCGACCAAGGACCTGATCGCCGCGGTGCTCACCCCGCTCGGTGAGGTCATCGCGCCGCCGGGCTCGTTCAACAACGAACTCGGCCATCCCTGGACGGTGTTGCGGGCCACCGAGTCCACCGACTTTCTGGTGCTGGAGATGTCGGCCAGGCACCGCGGCAACATCGCCGCGTTGGCCGCGATCGCACCGCCGTCGATCGCGGTCGTGCTCAACGTGGGCACCGCCCACCTCGGCGAGTTCGGTTCCCGGGAGGCGATCGCAGCGACGAAAGCCGAACTACCCCAATCGGTCCCGTCATCGGGTGCGGTGATTCTCAACGTCGACGACACCACGGTGGCCGCGATGGCCGATGCGACCGCGGCGCGCGTCGTGCGGGTGTCCCGGGAACCCGGCGCCCAGGTCGACGTGTGGGCCGACGCCGTGACACTCGACGAGCTGGCCCGGCCGCGGTTCACGCTGCACGCCGGCAGCAAGCAGGTCGACGTCACACTGGCTGTGCACGGCGACCATCAGGTGTCCAACGCGCTGTGCGCGGCGGCCGTGGCACTGGAATGCGGCGCGACGCTCGAACAGGTCGCCACCGCACTCGCCGCGGCCGGTCCGGCGTCAAAACACCGCATGCAGGTCGCCACCCGCGCCGACGGGGTCACGATCGTCAACGACGCCTACAACGCCAACCCCGACTCGATGCGCGCCGGGCTCAAGGCGCTGGCTTGGATGAGTCGGAGCGGCGCGTCCGAACGCCGCAGCTGGGCGGTGCTGGGCGAGATGGCCGAACTCGGTGACGACGCGATATCGGAGCATGACAGCATCGGGCGACTGGCGGTGCGATTAGATGTGTCACGACTGATCGTCATCGGAACGGGGAGGGCTATGAGCGCCATGCACCACGGCGCGGTGATGGAGGGGTCGTGGGGCTCTGAGTCCACCATGGTCGCCGACGCCGACGCTGCGCTGGCACTGCTCCGCGCGGAGCTGCAGGCCGGCGACGTGGTGCTGGTCAAAGGCTCCAATGCGGCCGGGCTGGGCGCCCTCGCCGATGCCCTGATCGCCGATAGCGGGGAAGCCACCGCATGAGGCAGATCCTCATCGCCGTCGGCATCGCCCTGACGGTTTCGATACTGCTCACCCCCGTCCTGATCCGGCTGTTCACGCGGCAGGGCTTCGGTCACGAGATCCGCGAGGACGGGCCTCCGAGCCACCACAAGAAGCGCGGCACACCGTCGATGGGCGGCGTGGCCATCGTCGCGGGCATCTGGGCGTCCTACCTGGGCACCCACTTGGTGGGTGTGGTGATCGACGGTAAGGGTCCGTCCGCTTCGGGTCTGCTCGTACTGGGGCTGGCGACCGCACTCGGCATCGTCGGCTTCGTCGACGACCTGATCAAGATCCGGCGGGCGCGCAACCTCGGTCTGAACAAGACGGCGAAGACCGTCGGCATCCTGGCCGCGGCGGTGATGTTCGGTGTGCTCGCGTTGCAGTTCCGCAACAGCGACGGGCTGACGCCGGGCAGCGCGGACCTTTCGTACGTTCGCGAGATCGCCACGGTCACCTTGCCGCCCGTGTTGTTCATCCTGTTCTGCGTCACGATGATCTACGCGTGGTCCAACGCGGTGAACTTCACCGACGGCCTGGACGGGCTTGCCGCCGGCGCGATGGCGATGGTGTGTGCGGCCTACGTGCTGATCACGTTCTGGCAGTTCCGCAACGCGTGTGCGATCAGTCCCGGACTCGGCTGCTACAACGTGCGCGACCCGCTGGACCTCGCGATCGTCGCGGCGGCGACGGCAGGCGCGTGCATCGGCTTCCTGTGGTGGAACGCCGCGCCCGCCAAGATCTTCATGGGCGACACCGGCTCGCTCGCCCTCGGCGGCATCATCGCCGGGCTGTCGGTGACCAGTCGCACCGAGATGCTCGCTGTCGTGCTCGGCGCCTTGTTCGTCGCGGAGGTCACCTCCGTGGTGGTGCAGATTCTGGCGTTCCGCACGACGGGGCGCCGGGTGTTCCGCATGGCGCCGTTCCATCACCATTTCGAATTGGTGGGGTGGGCCGAAACCACTGTCATCATCCGCTTCTGGCTGTTGACCGCGATCGCCTGCGGACTCGGCGTCGCGCTGTTCTACAGCGAGTGGTTCACCACCGTCGGCGCCTGACGTGAGCGACCTGGATCTGCTGACGCCTGGGGCGCGCGTGCTGGTCACCGGCGCGGGTATCACCGGGCGTTCGGTGAGTGCGGTGCTGGAGCCGACCGGCGTGCGGCTGACGATCTGCGACGACGATCCGCTGGCGCTGCAACGCCTGATCACACCGGCGTCGGTGGTCACCGTCGCCGAGGCGCAGGCGACCATCGCCGACTACGCCCTCGTGGTGACGAGCCCCGGATTCCCGCCGACGGCACCGGTGCTGGCTGCCGCCGCGGCTGCGGGGGTGCCGATCTGGGGCGACGTCGAATTGGCTTGGCGGCTGGACTGTTCCGGCCGGTTCGGCCCGCCGCGGAAGTGGCTCGTCGTCACCGGAACCAACGGCAAGACCACCACGACGTCGATGCTGCATGCCATGTTGGTCGCCGCGGGACAACGTGCGGCGCTGTGCGGCAATATCGGCAATCCCGTCATCGACGTGCTCGCCGAGCCGTCCGATGTGCTGGCCGTCGAGCTGTCCAGCTTCCAACTGCACTGGGCACCGTCCGTGCGGCCGGAGGCGGGCGTCGTCCTCAACGTCGCCGAGGACCACCTGGACTGGCACGGCAGCATGGCCGCGTATGCGGGCACCAAGGCCCGCGTGCTCCAGGGCCGCGTCGCGGTGGTCGGCCTGGACGACCCCGTCGCCGCGGGCCTGCTGGAAACCGCCGCGGCCCCGGTGAAGGTCGGCTTCCGGCTCGGCGAACCGGCGGCGGGCGAGCTCGGGGTTGCCGACGGGATGCTCGTCGACAACGCATTCGGCGAACGGGTACCGCTCGCCGACACCGCATCCATTCCGGTTGCCGGGCCGGTCGGGGTCCTCGACGCCCTGGCCGCGGCGGCACTGGCCCGTGCCGTCGGCGTGCCGCCCGCTCCGATCGCGGACGCGCTCGCCGGATTCCAGGTGGGCCGCCACCGCGCCGAGGTCATCGGAGTCCACGACGGGGTGACCTACGTCGACGATTCCAAGGCCACCAACCCGCACGCCGCGCAAGCGTCGATCGCCGCTTATCCGCGCGTCGTGTGGATCGCGGGCGGGTTGCTCAAGGGTGCCTCGGTCGAAGAACTCGTCGCCACAGTGGCGAACCGGCTGGTCGGAGCGGTGTTGATCGGCCGCGACCGGGCACAGATCGCGAACGCGTTATCGCGACACGCCCCGGATGTCCCCGTCGTTGAGCCTGTGACGGGGGAGGATTTTGGGGTGCATGGGAAAGATGAGACTGGTGTGACTGGCGAGGCGGTGATGACGGCCGTCATTGAGGCCGCGTCCGGTCTCGCCCGACCTGGGGACACCGTCCTGCTGGCACCGGCCGGGGCATCCTTCGACCAGTTCAGCGGCTACGGCCACCGCGGCGACGCCTTTGCCGCCGCCGTGCGCGCGCTGTCCCGGTAGCCCAATGAGCAACATCCTGACCCGATTGCGGCTCCGCAGGACGGGTGACGCCACACCGTCGCAGGAGTCGACGGCTGAGAAGGGGCCCCGTACCCGGTTCGGCGCCTGGCTCGGCAGGCCGATGACGTCGTTCCACCTCATCATCGCGGTGGCGACGCTGCTGGTGATCCTGGGCTTGACGATGGTGCTGTCCGCCTCCGGCGTGTACTCCTACGACACGGACGGGTCGCCGTGGATGGTGTTCGCCAGGCAGGTGCTGTGGACCATCGTCGGTCTGTTCGCGTTCTACGTGGCGATGCGGATGCCCATTCAGTTGATGCGCAGCCTGGCGTTCACCGGATTCGCCATCTCGATCATCCTGCTGATCCTGGTGCTGATCCCGGGAATCGGCAAGGTGGCCAACGGCTCTCGCGGTTGGTTCGTCATCAATGGCTTCTCGATGCAGCCGTCGGAATTGGCCAAGATCGCGTTCCTGATCTGGGGTGCGCACCTGCTGGCCGCGCGGCGCATGGAGCGCGCCTCGCTGCGCGAGATGTTGATCCCGCTGGTGCCTGCGGCGGTCGTCGCACTTGCGCTCATCGTCGCCCAGCCCGACCTCGGGCAGACGGTGTCGCTGGGCATCATCCTGCTCGGTCTGCTCTGGTATGCCGGCCTGCCGCTGCGGGTGTTCGTCTCGTCACTGCTGGCGGTCATCTTCTCGGCGGCGGCGCTGGCCATGGCCGAGGGTTATCGTTCCGACCGGGTGATGTCGTGGCTGAACCCGGGCGCCGACACCCAGGGGTCGGGTTACCAGGCCCGGCAGGCGCGTTTCGCGCTGGCCAACGGCGGTTTCTTCGGCGACGGACTCGGTCAGGGCACCGCCAAGTGGAACTACCTGCCCAACGCCCACAACGACTTCATCTTCGCCATCATCGGTGAGGAACTCGGGTTCGTCGGGGCCGCGGGGCTGCTGTGCCTGTTCGGGCTGTTCGCCTACACCGGTATGCGGATCGCCCGTCGCTCGGCGGATCCCTTCCTGCGCCTGCTGACCGCCACCGCGACCCTGTGGGTGATGGGGCAGGTGTTCATCAACGTCGGCTATGTGGTGGGTCTGCTGCCGGTGACCGGACTGCAGCTGCCGCTCATCTCAGCCGGTGGAACATCAACGGCGACAACGCTTTTGATGATCGGGATCATGGCCAACGCGGCGCGACACGAACCCGAGGCGGTGGCCGCACTGCGGGCCGGTCGCGACGACAAGGTCAACCGGCTGCTACGACTGCCGCTACCGGCGCCCTACGTGCCCAGCCGCACCGAGGCGTTGCGTGACCGGCTGGGCGCGAGAGGTGCGAAGGGCAAGGCGCGTGCGCAGGGCGCCAAGAAGGAACCGCGTCCGCGCCCGGCGTCGCGAACCGCCAGTACCGCCCGCAAGCCCGCCGGGGACAACCGGCGCCAAACCGCTACGGCCGGCAGGGCCGTGCGAGCCCCAAGGCATCATGGAGACGGCCACGATCGGAGAGGCCGACGGGTTCGCACACTGGAAGGTCAGCGTTACGGGTGAAACGCACGGGATCGGACCCTCGGGGGCAGGAGCGGGGGATATCCGTGGTGCTCGCAGGCGGTGGGACGGCAGGCCATGTCGAACCGGCGATGGCGGTGGCCGACGCCCTGCGCGCGATCGACCCTGACGTGCGGATCACCGCGCTCGGCACCGAACGCGGCCTGGAGACCCGGCTGGTGCCCGAGCGCGGTTACCACCTGGAACTGATCACCCCGGTCCCACTTCCGCGCAAACCGTCCGCCGACCTCGCCCGGCTGCCGATGCGGATACGGCGGGCGGTGCGGCAGACGCGCGCGGTCCTCGCCGACGTCGACGCCGACGTCGTCATCGGATTCGGCGGCTACGTCGCGCTGCCCGCCTACCTGGCCGCCCGTCGCGGGCTGACTCGACGCAGGTCCGTGCCGGTCGTGATCCACGAGGCCAACGCCCGCGCGGGCTGGGCCAACAAGGTCGGCGCCTGGTCGGCACAACGGGTGCTGTCCGCGGTGCCCAATCCGGGCCTGCGTGACGTCGAGGTGGTCGGGGTCCCGGTGCGCGCCGCGATCACGTCGTTGGACCGCGCGGCGCTGCGTGCCGAGGCCCGCGCTCACTTCGGGTTCGACGACGACGCCAAGGTGCTGCTGGTGTTCGGCGGTTCGCAGGGCGCGCAGTCGCTCAACTGTGCGGTATCGGCCGCCGCCAAAGACCTTGCCGTAGCCGGCATCTCCGTCCTGCACGCCCACGGCCCGAAGAACACCCTCGAGTTGCGCGAACCCGCCGAGGGCGATCCGCCGTACGTCGCTGTTCCCTACCTGGACCGGATGGATCTGGCCTATGCGGCAGCCGATCTCGCGATCTGCCGATCCGGGGCCATGACGGTCGCCGAGGTGTCGGCGGTCGGACTGCCCGCGGTGTATGTGCCGCTGCCGATCGGCAACGGGGAGCAGCGACTCAACGCACTGCCCGTCGTGAATGCGGGCGGCGGCATCCTCGTCGACGACGCGGACCTGTCGCCGCAGTTCGTCGCCGACACCGTCACCGAATTGTTCACCACGCCAGGGCGACTGCAGGCGATGACGGCGGCCGCCGCGCTGGCCGGCCATCGCGACGCCGCGCAAAGAGTGGCCGAGGTTGCCCTGGATGTCGCCCGCGCATCGACCCGAAAGAGCTTGCGGTGAACTCGAAGCCGTTGCCCGACGAATTGCAGAGGGTGCACATGGTCGGCATCGGGGGAGCGGGTATGTCGGGGATCGCCCGCATCCTGCTGGACCGCGGCGCCATGGTGTCCGGCTCGGACGCCAAGGAGTCACGCGGTGTGGTGGCGCTGCAGGCGCGCGGCGCGTCGATCCGCATCGGCCACGACGAGTCCTCGCTCGACCTGCTCCCTGGCGGGCCGACGGCCGTCATCACCACCCATGCCGCCATCCCCAAGACGAATCCCGAACTGGTCGAGGCGCGCCGGCGAGGCATCCCGGTGATTCTGCGTCCGGTGGTGCTCGCCATGTTGATGGCCGGGCACACCACGCTGATGGTGACCGGTACTCACGGCAAGACGACGACGACCTCGATGCTGATCGTCACCCTGCAGCACTGTGGGTTCGATCCGTCGTTCGCGGTCGGCGGGGATCTCGGCGAGGCGGGCACCAACGCTCACCACGGCAGCGGCGACTGTTTCGTCGCGGAAGCCGACGAGAGCGACGGTTCGCTGCTGGAGTACAGCCCCGATATCGCGGTGGTGACCAACATCGAGGCCGACCACCTCGATTTCTTCGGCACCGTGGAGGCCTACCGCGCGGTGTTCGACGACTTCGTCGAGCGCATCAAACCCGGTGGCGCCCTTGTGGTGTGCGTCGACGACCCGGGTGGGGCCGCGCTCGCCGACCGCACCGAGGCGCTCGGCATCCGCGTGCTGCGCTACGGCAGCGACCCCGCCGTGGCGACCGACGCGACCCTGCTGAGCTGGGAACAGCACGACACCGGCGCCGTCGCGCACGTGCGGTTGGCGGGCGACCCGCAACCGTGGGTGATGCGGCTGGCGGTGCCCGGGAGGCACATGGCACTCAATGCGTTGGGTGCGCTGCTGGCCGCGGTGAACGCGGGGGCGCCTGTCGACGCCGTGCTCGACGGCCTGGCCGGCTTCGAAGGCGTGCGCAGACGTATGGAGCTCGTCGGCACCGTGAACGGTGCGCGTGTCTTCGACGACTACGCGCACCACCCGACGGAGGTCCGTGCCAACCTGAACACATTGCGAACGGTGGTGGGCCCCACCGGCCGCTCGATCGTGGTGTTCCAGCCCCACTTGTACTCGCGCACAAAGGCTTTTGCGAAGGACTTCGCGCAGGCGCTGGACCAGGCCGATGAAGTGTTCGTGCTCGACGTCTACGCCGCCCGCGAACAACCGATAGCCGGGGTGAGCGGCGCGATCATCGCCGAACACGTCACGGTGCCCGTCACCTATATTCCGGACTTCTCGGCGGTTGCCGAACGCGTCGCCGAGGCGGTTCGCCCAGGCGACGTCATCGTCACCATGGGAGCGGGCGACGTCACCATGCTCGGCCCGGAAATCCTGAACGCACTGCGGGTCAGGGCCAACCGCGGTGCGCCCGGCGGACAAGGGGCGGTGCCGGGATGACGGAACCGAACGGGCCCACCCAACCCACTGACGCAGCCGAATCACCCGAGTCGGCCGTGACTTCCGACGCCGCAGCCGAGGCCCCTGACATCGCCGCGGCGTCCGACGACGTCACGACCGCGACCGCCGACGGCGCAGCCGCGACGACAGAGGTACAGACGACAGAGGTACAGACGACAGAGGTACAGACGACAGAGCCACAGACGACAGGGCAGACGGAGCCGACAGGGCCCCCCGCCGCGGAAACCGAATTCGAGGGGCCCCGACGCCGCTCCCGTCGCGAGCGCGAGGAGCGCCGCGCCGCCCAGGCCCGCGCCATGGCAATCGAAGAGGCCCGGCGCGCAGCCAAACGCCGCGTGACCGGCACCGACAACACGAAAAAGCTTGGGCGCGGCGCGGTTCGAGGTCTCAAGGCGCTCATGTGGTCGGCGTTGATCAGCGTGATCGTCGTCGGGCTCGGCCTGCTGCTGTATTTCACGCCGATCATGTCGGCACGCAACATCGTCGTCGTCGGGCTGGGCGCCCTGACGCAGGAGGAGGTCACCAGCGCGGTGGCCGTCGCGCCGGGCACGCCGCTGCTGCAGGTCGACACGGACACGGTCGCCGAGCGGGTGGCCGCGATCCGGCGCGTCGCCAGCGTGCGGGTCCAGCGCGAATATCCATCCACATTGCGGGTCACCGTCGTCGAACGGGTCCCGGTGGTGGTCAAGGACTATCCCGACGGACCGCATCTGTTCGACCGCGACGGCGTGGATTTCGCGGTCGCTCCGCCGCCGCCCGGCGTCCCGTACCTCGATACCACCAATCCCGGACCCAACGATCCGCCCACGAAGGCGGCGCTGGAGGTCATGACGTCGTTGCGCCCGGAGGTGGCCGCCCAGGTCGCCCGCGTCGACGCCCCCTCGGTCGCCGGGATCACCCTGCAGCTTACCGACGGCCGCCAGGTGATCTGGGGGACCACCGACCGCACCGAGGAGAAGGCGCTCAAGCTCGCCGCGCTGCTGACCCAGCCGGGCAAGACGTACGACGTCTCGAGTCCGGATTTGCCTACGGTCAAGTAGCGCCCTGGCGCCCGGCCTGATTCCGACAGAGTGGGCGACACCGCGGCCGGCAGGTGGGCCCCCGGTCGATCCCGCTCAAGTCTTGTGGCTGCCCGTGTCGGCATCCCGTCACTACGACCGCGTGCGCGTCACCACGACACCCACTCGCTGACGGCTCTTTCGGTCACGGATGCATATTCCACTGCCCGCAGTCCTGAGCCAGCACATCGTTGACGTCGACGCGAAACCCGCCGACCACCGGACCCGGATTCGAGGCGGTGTCGATGATGCGCTGGTAGAGAACAGCGGCGGGGTAGATCTGCCCATTGGACCAGGATCGTGTCTGCCAAGCCCAAACGTGGCCGGGCGAGCCCGACCTGCCGATGACGCCGTCGGCGGCGGCCCACTGGCACGCCTTGATACCGCCGTAGATCCC
>JBIQHU010000199.1:0-7303 GCA_044508395.1 Mycobacterium sp.
CGGTGATGGTGATCTCGCCGCGGTGGTGTAGCCGGTGGTGATACGGGCAGAGCAGCACGAGGTTGTCGAGCTCGGTGGGGCCGCCGTCTTCCCAGTGGCGCAGGTGATGAGCGTGCAGACCGCGGATGGCGCCGCAGCCGGGGACGGCGCAGGTGGGGTGGCGGTGTTCCAGCGCGCGGCGCAGTCGGCGGTTGATCACTCGGGTGGTGCGTGCGGCGCCGATGAGGTTGCCGTCGCGGTGAAACCACACTTCGGCGGTGGCATCACAGCTCAGGTAGCGCCGATCGCCATCGGACAGCAGCGGACCCAGGTGCAAAGAGCCGAGGCGTTCTTTGACATCGAGGTGCACGATGACGGTGGTGTGTTGGCCGTGGGGGCGGCGGGCGACGTCGGCGTCCCAGCCGGTCTGGACCAGTTGCAGGAAGGCGTCCATGGTGGTGGGAAACGGCGGCCGAGCGCGGGTGGTCTTGTCGCGGGGATCGTGATCGTCGGCATCGGTGTCGTCGGTGATGTTGTGGTCGCGTTGGTATTGGGCGATCAGCGCGTCCTGGTGGGATTTGAGGGCGGCGTCGAAGACCGCGGCTTCGGGGTGGGCCAGTCGGATGCGCCAGCAGGTGAAGTGCTCGTCGCTGGTTTTGGTGATCGCCGGTTTCGGCGCCCACGGGCAGCGGTCGGGTTCGGGGCGCGGTTCGAGCTTGACCGCGGTGCGTAACTGGGTGACGGTGGCCACGGCGGCCAGGGGGGCGTAGTGATCGTCGGAGCCATCAGCGGCGCGTGCGGCGATGACGCCGACTTGATCCAGTGACAGGCGGCCTTCGCGCATGCCGGCCGCGCAGCGGGGGAACTGCTGCAGTCGGCCCGCGATGGTGGCCACGGTGGCCGCATTGGTCGGGGATACCCCGGTTTTCCAGGCCACCAGCGCCGCTAGTGACCTTGCGCCGGTCATGCCGATCAGCCGATCACGCTCGAGCTCTGCGGCGATCTCCACGATGCGGGCATCGATGGCATTGCGTTGACCGCTGAGCTCGGCCAACTCGTCGAACAACACCTCAAGACGCTCCTTGGGTGCGACCGCCAACGACATGACCCCATCATCACAACAAGGTACGACAAGTTCGGTCCGCCCTGACCATTGACATGCAGCCTATCGGCTGCCTATGTTGGAGATGCAGCCAATCAGCTGCATGAAGTGAACTAGATATGGCAGAGATGGACGAGGTATTCAGGGCGCTGGCAGACCCAAGCCGGCGTCTGCTGCTCGACAGCCTCAACACCCGCAACGGCCAGAGTCTGCGCGATCTGTGCGCAGGTCTGTCGATGGCGCGGCAGTCGGTCAGCAAGCATCTGGCAGTACTCGAGTCGGCGAACCTCATCACGACGGTGTGGCGGGGCAGAGAGAAGCTGCACTACCTCAACGCCGAACCGATCAACGCCATTGCCGACCGCTGGATCAATCAGTACGACCGCGCGCGTGTGCAGACACTCGCCGATCTCAAAATCGCATTGGAGACCGAACCGATGAGCAGTAGCACCGAATTCGTCTACACCACCTACATTCGGACGACTCCGGAGAGACTCTGGCAGGCGATCACCGATCCGGCGTTCTCGCACCGCTACATGGGCCACGCAATGGCCTCGGACTGGCAGAAAGGCTCGATGTACGTCTGGGAGGACCGTGAATTACGGATCGAACACCCGGAACAGGTGATCCTCGAATCCGACCCATATCGCAGGCTGGCCTTCACCTTTCACGCGTTCGTTCCCGAGTTGACCTCACTCGGTCTCGACCAGGATGTCATCGCCAAAGCGGCTGCCGAGCGACGGTCAAAGGTGTCCTTCGACATCGAAGCACTGGACGACGGCCAGGTGAAGCTTACGGTCATCCATGACGATTTCCCGCCGGAAAGCACTGTGCGCGAACTGATCTCCGGCGGCTGGCCCTGGAAGCTCGCGAACCTCAAGAGCGGACTCGAGGAGGATGCTCGATGAAGACGCAGCCAATTGTTTCGGCAGGGGAGTGGGACGCAGCGCTCAAGGACATGCTCGTGAAAGAGAAAGAGGTTCAGCGCGCCCGCGACGCGCTGGCCGCCCAGCGCCGGCGGATGCCGTGGACACGCGTCGAGAAGGACTACGTGTTCGAGGGGCCCGACGGGAAACGGAGTCTGCTCGACCTTTTCGATGGCCGACGCCAGTTGATCGTGTACCGCGCATTCATCGAACCCGGCACCGGCGGCGACGACGTTCCAGGGCTTCCGGGCTGGCCCGAACACGGCTGCGTGGGCTGCTCTTTGATGGCCGACCACGTGCCCAACCTGGCTCATCTCAACGCGCGTGACACCACCTTCGTCTACGTGTCCCGCGCAACCCAGCCCGACCTCGCGCGGATGAAGGAGAAGATGGGCTGGCGCCACCCGTGGTTCACGATCACCGACACGTTCGACGAGGACTTCGGCGTCAATGACTACCACGGCACCAACGCGTTCATCCGTGATGACGAGGACCGTATCTACCGGACCTACATGATCAGCGGCCGCGGTGACGAGGTGTTCGTCAACACCTGGAACCTACTTGACATGACCGCCCTTGGGCGGCAGGAGAATTGGGAGGACTCACCGCAGGGTTACCCGCAGGGGCCGCCGTATGAGTGGTGGCGCTGGAACGACAGCTACGCGGACCAGAACGCGGGCCATGGTGCGTGCTGCTGACACGCAGGTCAGGACGGCACGCTAGCCAGTGCCTGCTCGACGATCTGCGACCACCGCGCAGCGTCGACCGCCTCGATCGCCGACGAGCCGCCAAACGCGCTGGAGATCACCAGGTCGGGCGCGACCGTACCCAGCAGCTTGATGCTCTCCCGCATCGCCGCCGCGTCACCGCGACCCGGCACCACGAACGTCGACCAGGTGCCGTCACCGGTAGGGAAGATGGTGTCGCCGGTGAACAGATACCGTTCGCCGCTCGCACCCGCCGCGAGATAGCAGGTGCTCCCCGGCGAGTGCCCCGGCGTGGGAAGCACCTCGACGTCGTTGTCGTCGACGTGTCGCACCGCACGTAGCGGCACATCGACGCGACCGTGCTTGGCGATCGACTCCAGTTCGGCTGCGGGAGCGTGCAACTGACGGCCGAAGCGCTCGGCGATCCGGGCCAGGTTGGGGCCCGCCTCGTCGAGATGCGAAAGATACTGCGCGCTGACTCCGCCCAGTTCGTCGATCGCGTCGAAATCAGCGTCACCGGCCGGACTGTAGAACAGCACATTGCCGGCCGGCCGTCGCCACAAATAGGAGTGGGTCGTCAGCCCGGGAAACGGGGAGTCGATGCGAGTCTGATAGAGGTCCTCGCGGATCTGGGTCAATGCGGACAATTCAATGGTCATACCTCAGCCTGCTTCCTCAACCATTGTTGAGGTCAAGCCACCGCCGCAATCCGCGCTGCCACGTCGTTCGCGATCGCTAGTGCACCCGGGTCGTCAGCCGGCGCGTAGCGCCCGGCCACCGCATCGTATTCCGCGCCGGCGATCGTCGCGTGATCCGCGGGCAGCTCGGCGACCGACACCGGCCAGGCGTGCTGTCGAAGCGTCGCGGCGAAATCCCGGCTGACCGCAACGGGGATGACGTCGTCGTTCACACCATGAAGCAACGTGAACGGGACACGATCGCGGGCATCCGCCAAGTTCGCGACGAGCGGTTCGCCGAAGACGGGGTCGGCGACCATAAACGCGCCGGCCAGGCAGACGGTGTGCTTCAACCGCACGTCCAGTCGCGCGGCATGAATCGTCACCCCGGCGGCAGCGAGGCCACCCATCGACCAACCGACCAGCACCGTGGCATCCGGCGTCGCGCTGGACTCTCGGGCGAACCGCAACGACCTCAACAGGTCCGCCCGGCCGCGGTCGTCGGCCTGCGAATTCCAGTCGGGGACCACGACGCAATACCCAGACTCGGCCACCCGCTGAGCCAATGGCCGCATGCTGGCGCGGGCATCGGTCTGGGCGCCGTGCCACATGAGAACCACCCCACCCGTCAACTCTCCGAAGACATCGGCATTTCGGCCCGGGGCGTATTCGACGGTCTCCACGCATCGAGGCATTCCCACGAACCGGCCGTCCTAACGTAGTCACCGCCTACAGTGAAGACGGGAGGTGCTCGTCGCGATGGGGCGGAGATGCGCGCGAAAATGGGTATTGTCGGCGTCGTTGGCCGTCTCTCTCTGCGCCGCGACCATTCCACTGGCAGGACCGGCATCCGCGGTCTGCTACTCCGCCGACTGTGTACCCAACGTCGCCCGCAACATCATGCCGGGCGCACCGTGCAGGCCCGGCAAATTCTTCAACTACGGCCTCGACGCCAACGGTGGCACCTTCGTCTGTAACAAGATCGGAGTGTGGACCGCGGCCGGCCCGCTGATCGGCGTCTACAACGTCGCGCTGCCGTGCAAGATCGAGGGCACCTCGGCGCAGGGGTCCGACGGTGTCGCGTTCCAGTGCGCCGACATGGGCGGCGGGCAGCTGAGATGGGCGCACCGCATCGACACCCTCGAGTGACACCTCGTCACTGCCGCCTCAAGTACCGCTCGACAAACAGCCGCAGGATGCTGTGCGGGTAGCGCACATTCCATTGCCGCGCTTCGATTTTCAACTGCTCCGCCGACTCGGGAGCGAAGTATCCGTGGTGTTTGTAGACATCGAGCCGGGTGTCGATGCCAATCAGGTCGAGCTCGGGGTGGAACTGTGTGGCATACACGTTCTGGCCCACCCGGAACGCCTGCACAGGGCACTGCGGTGAGGTGGCCAGGCACAACGCGTCGGCCGGTAGTGTCGCCGCCGACTCCTTATGTCCGCCGTACGCATCGAAGGTATCCGGCACTTCCGCGAACAGCGGATCGTCGCGCCCCGCACCGGTGACCGTGATCGTCATGCCGCCGACCGGTTCCGGATACGTGCGGTCGATGGCCGCCCCGATCACGGTGCCCAGCGTGCCCACGCCGTAACAGCAGCCGAGGAACGGGTAATCCTCATCGACGATGCGCTCGATCAACGCGAACAGTTCGGACTCGACCCGTTGCTGCGTCGTGGATTTCGACTCCGGCGTGTCACTGACGTTGTAGGGTCCGCCGCCGAGGATGATGCCCGACCAGTCGGCGAAATCGATGTGCCCCAGCCGTTCGTGCGTCAGGCGGATGCGATGCAAACCCGTCGTATCGAGCCCGCCGAAGCGCATCATCGCGCCGTACTCGTCGTCGGCCGCTTCGTCCTCGCCGCGGATCGACAGGAGAAGGAAGGGCAAGGCGTCCTGACGCACAACACCCCGCGAGCCGTCGGAGCCCGCGGGGTGTTGCACGTCGTTATTAGATCAGGCGAGATCGAACCGGTCGTTGTTCATGACCTTCACCCAGGCAGCGACGAAGTCCTCGACGAACTTGTTCTTGCTGTCGTCCTGGGCGTAGACCTCGGCGATGCCACGCAGCACCGAGTTGGACCCGAACACCAGATCGTTGGCGGTGGCCGTCCACTTGAGCGCCCCCGAGGACCGATCCCGACCCTCGTAGACGTTCTCGACGGTCTCCGACGGCTTCCACTCTGTGCCCATGTCGAGCAGGTTGACGAAGAAGTCGTTGCTCAGCGCACCCGGCTTGTCGGTGAATACGCCGTGCTTGCTGCCGCCGTGGTTGACGTTCAGCACCCGCAGACCGCCGATCAGCACGGACAGCTCGGGAGCAGTGAGGTCGAGCAGGTACGCCCGCTCGACGAGCAGCTGCTCCAGCGGGTTCTTCTCGCCGGGCCGGACGAAGTTGCGGAAGCCGTCCGCCCGCGGCTCGAGCACCGCGAACGATTCGACATCCGTCTCCTCCTGCGAGGCGTCGGTGCGTCCCGGCGCGAAGTGCACGTCGATCTCGAATCCCGCGTCCCGCGCAGCCTTTTCGACTGCTGCCGAACCGCCCAGCACGATCAGGTCGGCCAGCGACACCTTCTTGCCGCCCGCGCCGTTGAACTCCTGCTGGATCTTCTCGAGCACGGGGAGCACCTTGGCCAACTCGGCAGGCTCGTTGGCCTCCCAGTTCTTCTGCGGCTCCAGGCGGACCCGCGCACCGTTGGCGCCGCCGCGCTTGTCAGTGCCGCGGAAGCTGCCCGCCGACGCCCACGCGGTCTTGATCAGCTGCTGAACGGAAAGGCCGGAATCCAGCAGCTTGGCCTTGAGCGCCGTGATGTCCGCCTCGTCGATCAACTCACCCTCGACCGGCGGCAACGGGTCCTGCCACAGCTGCGGCTCGGGCACCCACGGTCCGAGATAGCGGCTGATCGGCCCCATGTCACGATGCATCAGCTTGAACCAGGCCTTGGCGAAGGCCTCGTTCATCTCCTCGGGATGATCGAGCCAACGGCGGGTGATCTGGCCGTAGATCGGATCCTCACGCATCGACACGTCGGTGACCAGCATCGTGGGCTTCCGCGGCGGGCCGCCGAACGGATCCGGGATCGTCGTCTCGGCGTTCTTGGCCTCGAACTGCCAGGCACCGGCGGGGCTCTTGGTCAGCTCCCACTCGTTGCCGTAGAGGATCTCCAGATAGCGGTTGCTCCACTGCGTCGGCTTGTCCGTCCAGACGACCTCGAGACCGCTGGTGACCGTGTCCGGTCCCTTACCCGAGCCGAACGGGCACTTCCAGCCGAGACCCTGCTGCTCGATGGGGGCACCTTCGGGCTCGGGTCCCATGCCCTCGTCCGGACCGGCACCGTGGGTCTTGCCCAGTGTGTGGCCGCCGACGATCAGGGCCGCGGTCTCCTCGTCGTTCATCGCCATCCGGCCGAACGTCTCGCGGATGTCGTGCGCCGCGGCCAGCGGATCCGGCTTACCTTCGGGGCCTTCCGGATTCACGTAGATGAGGCCCATCGTGGTGGCGCCGAAAGGCTCGGCGAGCTGACGGTCGGCGTCGTTGGTGCCGCCGTAGCGGGCGTCGGTACCGAGCCAGGTGTCCTCCTGGCCCCACAGCATCTCCTCGGGCTCCCAGATGTCCTCGCGACCGAACGCGAAACCGAACGTCTTGAACCCGGAGGCCTCGAGCGCGGCGTTGCCGGCGTACGCGATCAGGTCGGCCCAGGAGATCTTGTTGCCGTACTTCTGCTTGATCGGCCACAGCAGCCGACGTGCCTTGTCCAGGTTGGCGTTGTCCGGCCAGCTGTTGAGCGGGGCGAAGCGCTGCGCGCCCTGTCCGGCGCCACCGCGGCCGTCGAAGATGCGGTAGGTGCCCGCGGCGTGCCAGCTCATGCGGATGAACAGGCCGGCGTAGCTGCCGTAGTCGGCGGGCCACC
>JBIQHU010000200.1:0-7073 GCA_044508395.1 Mycobacterium sp.
TAATCGTGTTGATTGCGCGCTCGAACAGGAGCACGGTGGTCTGGTGTAGTTCCTCGCCGGTCTTCTCCGGTGCCAGGCCGGCACACGCGCGGGCGTGCGTGCCCTCCAGGACGATGCCGAGTTTGAAGCACGCCAGGACGACGTACCAAGCAATCGCGTCGAGGTTTCGGTCACTACCCGCTGCGTAGCGTGCGACCAGTTCTTCAGGCGTCGCCAGTCCGGTCTGACTCATGAGTCCGGTGCCGAACATGCCCGGAACACCGGGCAGTTGCCAGGTCGCGAGAACCCAACCCAGGTCTAGGAGCGGATCCCCGATGGTGGACATCTCCCAGTCGACGATGGCCGCGACCTCGGCGCTGTCATGCTTGAACATCGCGTTGGCGAAGTGGAAGTCGCCGTGCAGGATGCCCGGTCGCCACGTCTGTGGCAGGTTGGCTTCCAGCCACGAGGCGACGCGGTCGACTCCTGGGATCTGGGGGCCGCCGTAACCGTCGAATTGGTCAAAACTGTTCAGTTCTGCCATCCACCGCGGAACCTGCCGTTCCAGGAATCCCTGCGGCTTACCGAACCCATCGAGACCGGCAGACAGATAGTCGATTTCACCCAGTGCAGCGAGCGCGTCCATCAGGTGCAGACCCATGTCTCGGCGTACTTGCGCACTCCCGGCATGCAGTGCCGGCAGCTCCAAACTCGGGTTGAAGCCATCCACGCGTTCCATGAGGTAGAACACAGCATCCCCGAGCACCGTCGGGTCGTCGCAGACTGCGACGGTCCTCGGGTGGGGAACTCTGGTGCCGGCGAGCGCGTTGAGCACCCGACTTTCTCTGAGGATGGCGTCGTTGCTACGCGGCCTCAGGTGCCGTGGTCCTCTGCGCAAGATGTAGGTGCTGGGTTCAAGATCGAACTGAACCATGATGTTCTGCGTTCCACCCCCGACGGGCCGCACACCGGAAACGTCGCCGGCCCCGATGCCAGAGGATGCCAGCCAGTCCGTCAGGGCAGCAACCTCGGCGGCGGTCAGCTCGACACTTTCGTTCCGTACCGGATCGTTGCTCATGGCGACTTACGCTCCGGCTCCGGATAGCTCGCCTCTGATCGCCGCGCGTGCAGCGCTTCCGTCAGCTCGCTCCAACGTCGCAGCGAGGTCGGCGAGGACCTGCCGGTCGTGGTCGTCGTGGACCGCGATGGAGAACTCGATGTCGGTGACGTGATCGCCGTAGCGGTCGAGCAGCTTCTGGCCTATCTCGTCGTGGGTTCCGATGACCGCGAACTGATCGAGGATCTGATCGTCGATGAGAACCGGGAGTTCCTCCCAGCGTTGAGCTTTCGACAGGGTCTTCGCCTCGGCCGCCAATTCGTCGAGTCCCAGATGTTGGAAAGCCGCTGCGTACCCGGGCGTCGAGGCGTAGAACGCAATCCGGGCACGCGCATCGCGAATCTTCGGGGTGAGTTCTTCTTCGGTGCGCGCCGAGGCCACCAGCGGTTTCATGCACACTCGGAACGAGTCCAGATCGCGCCCGGACTTGGCCGCACCTTTACGTACCGCGGGCAGCATCACCTCGGCGATGTAGGACGGTGTGCAGACCGGATGCGGGCGTATGCCATCGGCAACCTCGCCGGCAACACCGCACATGTACTTGTTGACCGACGCGAGGTGAATCGGGATGTTCGGATGTTCGATCGGACCCGCATTGAACAACGGAACCATCAGGGACAGTTTGTAGTGCTCGCCTTCGTAGTTCAGCGGCGCGCCGGACTGCCAGCAGTCCCAGACCGCGCGGACAGCGGCCACGTAGTCCCGCATCCAGGGACCGGGCGGAGCCCATTCCATGCCGTAGCGACGCTGGATGTGACCGCGCACCTGTGAACCGAGGCCAAGGGTGAACCGGCCTTTCGACAGTTTCTGCAGTGTCCACGCGTTCAACGCCATGACAGTTGGGCTGCGGGGAAAGGCGATGGTGACACCGGTTGTCAGATGGAGTCGCGAGGTCGCGGCCGCTGCAAGCGTCAGCAGGGTGAATGGATCGTCCTTTGTCTCTTCGACGACCAGTCCGCTGTATCCGATGTCCTCCAGGAACCGGGCGTTGTCGGCCACAGTGGTGATGTCGAGGGGAACGTCGGATGCGCGGAGCCCAGGGTCGACCTTCCCCAGTGGCAACAGAGTTTCGATCCGCATTCACAAGCTCCTTGCTACGAGGTGTCCTCTGAAGGTAAGCCCGCGAATGGATTCCGATACAGGACCAAAGGCGACGATTCAGTGCACGGAAACTGTCACGCCTCGGAGTCCGGGGTTCGGAACTGTTTGGCGAGGCGATCTCGGTAAGCGGTTGGACTGTCCCCCGTCCACTGCTTGAATGCCCGCGTGAAGGCGCGTGCTTCACGGTAACCAACCAGCTCACCGATTCGCTCCACGGCCATGGACGTGGACAGTAGGCGGTGTACCGCGATGTCGCGGCGGATGTTCTCCTTGATCGCACGGTAGGACGTCGACTCGTCACGCAATCGCCGGCGCATGGTTTGCTCGGTCATCGTCAGTTGACGGGCTACTTCCGGCAGAGGCGGAAAGTTCAGCGGCAGAGCATGTCCTGCAAGAAGCGCTGCCCGCACTTGTCGGGCGGTGCTGAACTCGTCTTCGGGGACGGTCATGAATCCCAACGGAGCCAGAGAGAGGAAGCGCTTCAGCTCCGCTCGATCACGCACAATCGGCTTCTGCAGGAACTCACGGTCAAAGACCAGCGTCGTCGCGGTGCTGTCGAAGATGTGCGGGCATCGAAAAATATACGCAAGCTCGTGAGCGTAATGAGCAGGACGGGGATAGGAAAACGTAGCTTCCCGCAACGGAGGCACACCGCCGGCAAGCCAGCCGACCAACCGATACCAGATAGTTGCCCAGAACTCGAGAAAATAGTGCGTTGGATCCAAATCCGGTTCGAGAAACCGGATTTCGAGTCGAACAGTGGTGGGGGTCTTGCTCAGTGCCATTTCCATCGACTCGTGTTGCGTCAGGTTGTAGAACAAGACCCCCTTGCGCAGCGCCTGCTCGACCGACTGCTCTGCGATCAGAGTGTGCGTCATCAGCGCAAAGATTCCGGGTTTCGCGGGCCGCGCGAGGAAGCCCATGTGTTCGTCGTCGAGCGCGTACCACACGAGTTGCACCAACCGAGCCAACAGGGTGACGTCGCCACGCCAAGCTGGATCGAAGACCTCACGCCGTGTCAATCCGACGTCACGTAGCAAAAGGTCCGCGTCGATACCTCGGCGTTCCGCGCCCTTGATGGTTTCTTTGAAGTAGTGCGAGGATGACGTGGGCACTGTTACCGATGCTCTTTCAACAACCTTGCGGCGTCGCGCGCCGGCTACCATTCATCGAACCCGCCGGAAGCCGTACTTTCACGACTTCGAGAGCGTCCGACGGTCCCGATCTTAAGGCACCGGCCCCGTCGATCCGCCCCATATCGACAAATGGCGCGCGGGTTGCCGACTGCTACCTCCTTTGGTCCACGACCCGGTTGATCTTGCCGTCGGATCGTGGCAAGCTACCACTCTCGACGATCGCTACAGCAGCGCTGACACCGATCGAGTTCTTGATACTTGCCTCGAGCTCTGCCGCAGCCCGGACCCCCGCCTCGGCCGTGCGGTCGCCTCTCATCTCGACCTCCACTGCCAATCGGTCGAGCCGCCCACTCTTCGACAGGATGAGTCGGAAGTGAGGCGAGAGGTCACTGCTACGGACTACTAGCTCCTCGATCTGTGTGGGAAATAGGTTCACCCCTCGCAGGACGATCATATCGTCGGACCTGCCCGCGACCCTGGCGATCCGCCGAAAGTTCTCGCACGCAGTTCCTGGGAGTAGCGTCGTGAGATCTCTTGTTCGATAACGTATTACGGGAAATGCCTCTTTGGTGAGCGAGGTGAAGGTCAGGTCTCCCTCGACACCGTCATCAAGCACCGCACCGGTCGCCGGGTCCAGGACCTCCGGGATGAAGTGATCCTCCCAGATATGCGGACCGTCTTTGGTGTCGCGAAACTCCTGCGCGACGCCCGGCCCCATCACCTCGGAGAGGCCATAGGTGTCGAGTGCGTCTATGCCAGTGCGAGATTCGATCTCCGAGCGCATTTCTTCCGTCCAAGGCTCCGCACCCAGAATTCCTATGGATAGGCTGGTTTCGCGCGCGTCCAGGCCCTGACGGTCGAATTCGTCCAAGAGGGTCAGCATGTAGGACGGTGTCACCATGATGATGTCCGGTTCGAAGTCCTTGATGATCCGAACCTGCCGTGCCGTCATTCCTCCGGATGCCGGGATAACCGTGCAACCGAGCTTCTCGGCACCGTAGTGAGCTCCGAGGCCGCCGGTGAAAAGTCCGTATCCGTAGGCGATGTGAATCTTATGACCTGCGCGCCCACCTGCCGCCGTGATGCACCTGGCCACCAGGTTCGACCAAGTCTCGATGTCATTCGCGGTGTAGCCCACCACAGTGGGTTCGCCAGTTGTTCCGCTCGAAGCGTGAATGCGCCGGACTTGGTCCTGCGGCACGGCGAACATGCCGAATGGGTAGTTGTCGCGGAGATCAGCCTTCGTCGTCGTAGGAAACTTCGCCAGGTCGTCCAACGAGCGGCAATCATCGGGGTGGACACCGAGTTCGTTGAATTTGTGCCGATAGAACGGCACATTCGTGTATGCGTGATGCAGCGTCCGTCGCAGCCGCTGAAGCTGCAATTCGCGGAGTTGCCCGAGGTTGATGCACTCAGCCGAGTCAACGGTGCGATACTTGGTCATCGGTTCTTCGAGTTGATTCATCAACGCCTCTTCCTGCTCCGCTCAACGGGTCGTACAAACATCAGTTGGTCCACGTGGGACGTGTCTGACGGGTGAGAGCCGTCAGGCAAAGCAGACTCAGTGTGGTCACCACGCCGAGGTAGATCGTGATGGACAGACTCGTGTTGGTCGCCGTGTAAAGGCCGGTCGCCACCGTGGGCGCGATTCCGCCGCCCAGAATCGAACCGATCTGATAGCCGATCGAGGCTCCGCTGTAGCGGATCTCGGCCGGAAACAGACCGGCGAAGAGCGCGGCCATCGGCCCGTAGACGATTCCCATAGCGACCGCGACTCCTACCATGACCAGCACGATCGCGGCCGTCGAGCGCGTGTCGACCAACGGGAACAGGACCAGCGCCCAGGCACACAGAGCCGCCGAGCCGATCGTCAGGACTCGACGCCGCCCGATTCGGTCGGACAGTCCAGCCGCGACCGGAGTCACGACCAACCACACACCGGCAGCCAGCAGACTGACGATCAGGATGACCGTACGGTCCAGATTCAATGCCGTCGTCGAGTAGTTGAGAAGGTAGGCCATGAAAATGTAAGCGACGGCGTTGATCCCGATGAACGCCCCTGCAATGAGCCCGACCTCTGACCAGTGGTCACGGATGACCGCAACGATCGGGAGTCGCGGCTCGGCGCGTTCGTTCATCACAGTCTTGAATGCAGGTGTCTCGTCCAGTTTCAGCCGGAGCACCAGCCCGACGATGATCAATATTGCACTGCCCAAGAAAGGAATCCGCCATCCCCACGAAATGAAAGCCTCGGGGCTGATCGCTGCAGTCACGGCGAGAAACACCACGTTGGCCAGGATCAACCCGGCGGGCACACCCATTTGAGGGAAGCTTCCGTAAAAGGTTCTGCGTGCTGCCGGGGCGTGCTCCACCGCGATCAGCACCGCGCCGCTCCACTCGCCACCGACGCCGAAACCCTGGAGGAATCGCAAACTCACCAAGAGAATCGGCGCCCACACCCCGATCGTCTCGTACGTCGGTAGCAGTCCGATGCCGACCGTTGAGAAGCCCATCAACAGAAGCGATGTGACCAGCATTGACTTGCGCCCGATTTTGTCACCGAAGTGTCCCATCACCACGCCGCCCAGCCGACGTGCCAGAAAGCCGACCGAATAGGTGGCGAATGCGGCTAGGGTTCCCGCGCCGGCCGAGTATGTCGGGAAGAACAGGGGACCGAAAACCAGGGCCGCGGCCAACCCATAGACGAAGTAGTCGTACCATTCGATCGACGTACCCACCAGACTGGCAATGGCGGCCTTCAGCGGTGAGGAGGTCGGAGCCGGCGTTTCTGCTGTCGCTGCGAGTTCTGGCGCAGGTGGCCTGTTCGCGGTCGATTCTGCAGGCATCACGTCTCCCGTGGATTCGGCGTGGTGGTCGGCTACGCAATCAGCATTGCGCTGTGACGCCGGACACCAATCCAATCGCGTGGTCGCCGCGAACGACAGGACAGAAGCAGACTCACGACCTCACCGAATCGTCCATAAGCCGGCCGTGCTGCGGCCACGCCGAGTCATAGTCGAATCACGACACGTCGACTACAGAATGGTCACTAAACTGGCATGACACGACTCCGAATGGTCTGTCGGAACGACTCGTTCGCTTCACAAAATCACGGACATCTACGCCGCCGGTGAGCGGCGAGGCTGCGACCGCCCTGAGGGACCAGACAAATCCGCACCCAGCCGCGGCATGCGTTCACACAGCTCTATGGTCCCGGCCGACCACAACGATTTCGTTGATCCAGCCGAGTCTGTGCAGGCGTGGTTTGGTCTTCCGCCATCTGGAGAAACGCGCCGCCGGTCAGCGGATACGCGTGTTCCGCCGTTTTACTCAGGGAGTGCGGCCGCGTTGCGTGCGGTACTGGCGTACCAGTGCATCGGTCGAGGTGTCACTCTGCGGTGCGGGGGATGCGGCCTCGGTGATGACCGGCAGCAGCGCCTTGGCCTGGGTCTTGCCCAGCTCCACACCCCACTGATCGAACGAATCGATACCCCAGATCACACCCTCGGTGAACACCTGATGCTCGTAGAGCGCGATCAACTGGCCGACCACCGACGGTGTCAGCTTGGTCGCCAGGATCGAGGTGGTCGGGCGGTTGCCCGGCATGACCTTGTGCGGCACGACGTCGGCGGCGGTTCCCTCGGCTGCGATCTCCTCGGCGGTCTTACCGAAGGCCAGCACCTGGGTCTGGGCGAAGAAGTTGCTCATCAGCAGGTCGTGCATGCTGCCGGTGCCGTCGG
>JBIQHU010000030.1:0-52176 GCA_044508395.1 Mycobacterium sp.
CGAGGTGTCGATCACGTAGCTCTTACCGTTGGTGAGCCCGGAAATCGCTTCGCCGTAGCCGATTTCCTCCTCGGTGGTGAAGAAGTTCGCGACGTTGAGGCTGAATCCGCGCGCACGTTCGACGCCGGCCTGCTGCAGCCGCGACGCCATCTCCTCGGCGCTGTGCCAACGCAGATGCCCGGCATCGACGTACACGGCCGCCGCCGGGTTGCGTGTGAGCGCGTCGACGGCGTAGCGAATCAAGTCGAACCGCTCTTGGCGCTGGTCGCCCGAAAGGCAGTCGGCCATGGCCAGCGCATCGGGCTCGAGGACGATCGCCGCCCGCGAACCGCCGATCTGGGCGGCGATGCCGTCGATCCATTCCCGGTAGGCGGCGCCCGAGCCCATGCCGCCCGCCGCGAAGCTGCCGCAGTCGCGGTGCGGGATGCCGTAGATCGAAAAGACCGGGATGGCGCCTGCGGCGGCCGCGTCAGCCGTGTACTTCGCGACCGTCGATGCCGACGCGCCCGGGACCAACCAGTACGCCTGCGGCGTCTCGGCCACGGCGGTGAGCTCGGGGCTCGGCGGATCGGCGCTGCGCGCAGCACGCATCGCTGCCGAGTTGGGATTGACGTAGAACGGCGCTCCGACCAACGGGTTCGCGTCACTGGCGAGGCGCACCGCCGCGGTCCGATCGGCCGGATCGGCGAGAAGACCGGTCCCGACGACGGCCGCAACCGTCATGACGAATACCCGCGCGACTGCTCTGACAGCTGAGGACATCACGCGAGGAAATTAGCGCCTCTCAGCAGCGGGCGCCAATCCCGGGTCAGGGGGCGAGCGCAGCGCCGGCCGAGTGGCTGAGCAAGCTGCGGGCGATGGCTTCCTGCATGCCGCGGGTCGCGAGTACGTCGGCCAGTTCGTTGTCGACGATTCCCGCATGGCCCTTCACCCAGAACCACTCGACCTGGTGGCGGCCGCACGCCGCCCGCAGCCGTTGCCAGAGGTCGACGTTCTTCACAGGCTGCTTCGCGGCGGTCATCCAGCCGTTGCGCTCCCAGCCCAGCACCCACTTGGTGATGCCGTTCCGGACATAGGTGCTGTCGGTGTAGAGGTGCGCCACCACCGGCCGGGTCAGCGCCTCGAGCGCCATGATCGGCGCCATCAGCTCCATCCGGTTGTTGCTCGTGACTCCGGACTCGCCGCCGCACATCTCGCGGACGTGCTCGCGGTGGCGCAGCACCGCGCCCCAGCCGCCGGGGCCGGGGTTGGGCCTGCAGCCGCCGTCGGTGTGGATGACGACAATGTCTGCGGAGATGTCTGCGGAGATGTTCGTCGTGGACTCGAGCATGCGCCGAGGATAGGCACTGGGGCCCGGTGATCGGCCTACGACTCGCCAGGCGTCAGCCTCCCTGTGGGACAACGTAGGTCGGCTGGTACGGGTTGAGCCCCTGCTTGATCGCCTCGGCGCGCAGGTAATCCTCGACGGACGGGTAGCCCTTGACCTCGGCGGCGCGTTTCAACGCCTCCTGCTCGGCCACCCTCGTCTCGGCCACCGCGGCGGCCAGATCCGCTTCCGCCTTTGCCTTCTTCGCGTTGGCCTCTGCGACACCCTGCGCCTGGGTGGCTTGCGCGTTCTGTATCGCGGCCTGCTCGCGCTCGATCGCGGCCTTCAGTTCGGGATTGACCGGCGTCGGCTTGAGCACCGTCACCTGAAAGTTGGTGAAGAAGTCCACCCCGTTCGTGCGCGCCCTGCTGGCGTTCGGCAGCGATTGAAGAAGCGCATTGCGAAATTCGATACGCGCCTCCTCGTCGTTCCAGATCTGCTGCCACGTGTACTTCTGCGCCACCCCATTGAGCGTGTCCTGCAACGGTTGTCCGATCACGTAGTTGAGCAGCTCGACCCACCCGTCGCTGACCGTTCCGTCGTCGTTCAACCAGCCGTTGTACTTGGTGCCGAAGTCGCGGTGGAACTGCTTGAGCTTCTCGCAGTCCGTCGTCAGATCGAACGTCACGACCACGGGGACGTTCATGTCCGCGGGCGCCTTGGCGTTGGACACCACGACGTACGGCCCCCGCTCGGAGCCGGGATCGCCGGTCGCATCCCAGGAGATCTGGCGAGCCGGGTACCTGTACACGTGATTGGTGATCTCGTTCTGAGAATTCTCCGGGGCGATGCATCCTTTGACTACCGGGTCGGTGGGGACCATCCAATAGCCGTCGACGACGACGGCCTGCTCCCCGGCGCCGACGCTGGCGTACGAGCAGCCGGTCAGCAAGGCCAGGGAAAGCCCAAGGGCAACAGCGGATCTCTTCATAATCGTTACCTTTCGTTCAGGGCTTCGGCGGCGCGTCCGTACCGGCGCACGCGGCACTGGCGGAGAAGACCTGTTCGCGAACTGTACTGTCGCGATCACGGTCTCAGCCTCGATTTCGATATCGTGGCGGAATGAGCAGTGAGCGCGTGCCTGGCGGGGTGGTACACAAGCTCCCTACCGACCTGCGTAAGGCGTTGATCTCCAACGACACCGCGCTGGCCGCGTGGAAGGACATCACGCCGCTGGCGCGTAACGAGTTCATCTGCTGGGTCGAGGATGCCAGGCAGGCGGCGACCCGGGATCGGCGCATTCGTCGTACCCAGGAGGAACTCGAAGAGGGCAAGCGCAGGCCGTGCTGCTGGCCGGGATGCAAACACCGCGAGCGCAACGGGCGGTAGGCACCGGCGGCGAGCGTCAGTCTCCGTACGCGGGGGCGGACTGCAACTCCGGGGCGGCCGCGGCGAGCAGCGCGGTGCGGTCGCGAGTGAGTGGGGGATAGATGCGCTCACCGTTGATCGTCCGCTTGGTCGCCTTCGCCTGTGCACCGGTGGCGACGACGCGGCGATCCCAGCCCTCCGTGTACACCGCGCCGGCCGGGCCCAGATCGAGAACCGTGACATACCAAGGGATTCGCAGCGAGAGCATGGGCTCGCCCAGCAGGTCGCCGATGACGTTGTAGCCCGCATAGCGGCCCATCGGCCGGCCGTGCTGACACGACATCACCGACATGTGTTCGTCGTCCATGCGGGCCGCGGCCACATCGCCGGCGGCGAATACTCCGGAGACGCCCTCGACACGCAAATAGTCATCGACCGGCAGTCGACCCAATCGGTCCAGTGCCACCCCGAACTGCGTAGTCAGCGGATTCGCCCGCATGCCTGCGCACCACACCACTGTCGCCCCCGCTACGACCTCGCCGGAGGACAGGGTGACGCTTCGTTCGTCGATGGCGGTGACGCCGACCCCGGTGCGGGTGTCGACGTGGTTGTCGGCCAGCGCCTGTTCGATGACCGGGCGGGCCGACTCGCCCATGTCCGAACCGACATGCGGGTTGTGATCGACGAGGATCACTCGCGGGGAGATGTCTGAGCCGAGGGCGTCGGCGAGCATCCCCGGCAACTCACTGGCGGTCTCGATGCCGGTGAGTCCCGCACCCACCACCACAGCGGTGGCACTCGCAGGATCCGCGGCGCGTTCGGCCAGACCGCGGATGTGCGCTTGGAGCGCCATCGCGTGGTCGTAGGTGTCGACGTCGTAGCCGAACTCAGCCAGGCCGGGAACGTCGGGTTTGGCCACCGTGCTGCCCACCGCCACCACCAGGCGGTCGTAGTTCAGCGTGGCGCCGTCGGCGGTGCTGACGGTGGCCTGCGCCGAGTCGATCCGGGCTACCTCGGCGGTGATGTGTTCCACGCCGACGGGATCGAGCAAGTCCGCCAACGGGATCCGGCTTGGACTGAGGTCCGCCTCGTAGTTGCGGACCCGAATGTCGTGAAACGGTTGCGGACTGACCACCGTGACGTCGACCGTCCCGGGCGTGGCGCCCAGCTCGTCGAGTCGCCTGACCGCCCCGAGCGCGGCCCACAGTCCGGCAAACCCCGACCCCAGGACAAGTACACGTGAGGTCGCCGACACGGCATCATCGTCACGCCCCCTCGGTGACCTGGCAAGGGCGGCTCCAGCGATTTGTGCGCATCGACGAGCGGTGACGGGCGCTCCGAGACGCACACAAATCGCCAGAAGGTTGCTGGCGGGGTCGTCACGGGCGGTCGATGATCTTGATAGTCGGCCCCGCGGATATCGGCGGGCGTGTTCGGCGTTTCGTTGCCGAGCCGAACGCCGCGCGCATAACTACGACACGTATACGACGGCTCTCCCGACCGCCTTTGAGCGACTTTTTCGGACCGAAATCAAGATCGCCGTGTCGTTGCTCGACGACGCAACGGTGCTGCCGCAGAAAAGGCTTTTGGGACTCGCGTCCCGTTACGGATCGGGCCGATGCCGGCACTTCGCACCTGCCGGATCCAGAAAAGCGCTGGCAGCGACGCTGAACGTGCTGTGTAGCCGGATCGTAGTGCTCGGGATGATCATGATGTTCGTGCCGAGCGGAGGCACGT
The DNA here is from genome assembly GCA_044508395.1 of Mycobacterium sp. Classification (GTDB taxonomy): domain Bacteria; phylum Actinomycetota; class Actinomycetes; order Mycobacteriales; family Mycobacteriaceae; genus Mycobacterium. The sequence goes on from JBIQHU010000030.1 coordinate 4,412, forward strand.
CGCTGAAATGGCCTCGCGATCGGCCAGATTTGCCATGGTTTCTTCAAGTCAGTTTCTAGTGAGGACAGCCAGGTCTATGCGACAATATTTACGTATCTACCGGCAGGATCGTTGCTGGACGGAGAGGATCATCGACACGACGCATTTGCGCGCCGCGGCGGGTGCCTGCGCGCTCTCGATCGGGCTTCTCGTCTGCAGTAGCAGCGGGGCGATAGCGCTTGCTGACGAGACCGGCACCGACAGCGCACCTGCCGAAACCAACGATTCCTCGTCGCCCGGCGACGATACGAACGATCCCTCGTCCACCGGTCCCACCAGCGTTATCGGAAACCAGCGGGCCGATGAAGGCGAAGAGGACACCACGACCAACACCGCCGGCACGGCCACGCCAGGAGTGGTCACGAAGGTGACCAGCAACGGTCCGACCTCGGTGGTGTCAGCCCAGACGAATACGTCCAAGGACCTCACCACCGCCGTCGAAGACCTCAAGGACGTCGTCTCGACCGCGATAGCTTCGGCCACTTCTGCAGCGGGTACGGCTGTCTCGCAGGTGATTTCGGTCCCTGAAGTCACGCAGACGGACACTCCGACGACGAACCAGAGCACAGCTCCGGAGCCAACGAACGTCCCCGCAGCGGGTCAAGGAAATGACACGTCGGGCAGTTCGTCCACACCGGGCGGGGGCTCGACGCCCACCGGGTCCAGCACGGCCCCGAAGCCGAAGACGCTCGAAGGGGCGGTGGTCACGCCCTTCTCGAACGCCTTGAACACGATTGTGCGGGCACTCGGAACGTCGGCCACGACGCTCGCAGGGCTGCCGGGTTCACAAACCCCGATCGCTGATGTCATCACAGCGATCCAGATCATGATCACTGCTGTGGTGGACGCCGTCGCCGAAGTCGCGAAGGTGCCGGGCAACCTGCTCGACCTCCTCGGATTCAGTGCTGTTGACGGCCCCCGTCCGCCGGTGTTCGGTGCCGCGGGCGCCGTCGATGGTGCACCGCCCGTACCCGTTGACGCCCCGCTGATCGGGACCGAGCCGATGCAGCTGCCGCACGTCGACGCCGATGCGCCACTCTTCGGCAACGTGGTCCAGGCATCGGACCTCGGAGGCGTCACCAACGTCAGCATGACCCACAAGGTGGCGCTGTCCGGTCTGGAGCCGGCCCCCGCAACCGTCAGCGCGGGAACGACGTCATTCCTCGATCACGTGGTCAAGTCCGTCCTGGCTCCGGCGTCGCTGACGGCGCTGGCCGCCATCGCGGTGCCGGGTATCGGTGGCCTGTTGGTCGTGTGCGCCGCAGGCATTCGGATGGGCTACCGCCAGGCCAAGGCAAGCTTGGCGCTGCGGGTCTCGGGCATCGCGCACTTCGCAGGTCCGGGCCCGATGGGCGTCGTTCGGTCCGGTTCGTTGATCGCCCTGTATCCGCGTGGCAAGCGGGTCGACAAGCCACGCCCCGCTCACGCGGCGCGCGCGAGCACGGAGCGTTCGGCAGCCGTGCTCGAGCAGGTCGCCTAGCACCTAGCCGGCGCGGGTTCGCGCCGCGTCCAGCACCGTTTCGATCTCGACCCACGTCCGACGGACGATGTCGGCCACCGGAAGAAGCTCGGCGATCCGCGACGAGACCTGGCCGGTGTTGGCGACGCTGGCCTCCATATCGCCGCCGAAGTAGAGCTCCGTGACCTTGCCGAGGAGCTTCGCGTTCGGGTCATGCTCGGCCACGCGTGCGGCCAGCCCCGTCCGAAGCACGCGCATCGTCGGATTGCCCGGAATGTCGAGGAGCACGGTGCCCGCATCGCTGGCCGCGACGATCGCCTCTTTGAAGTTGGTGTGTACCAGTGACTCTTGGCTCGCAAGCATGCGTGTGCCCATCTGAACGCCCTCCGCGCCCAGCACCAGCGATGCCGCCGCGGACTGTGCGTCGCACATGCCGCCTGCTGCGATGATCGGCAGATCGACGTGCGACGCGACAAGCGGAAGCAACACCATCGTCGATGCACCCAGCGCGGACTTGAACCCGCCGCCCTCGACGCCCTCGACGACCAGCGCGTCGACTCCCGCGTCGACGGCCTTTTGCGCCGCCCGCAACGATCCGACGACATGCACCACCGTCATCCCCGCGCCGTGGAGTCGGGCGGTGAACAACGCTGGATCGCCCGCGGAGGTGAACACGTGCTGCACACCCGCCTCGGCCAGCGTGTCGACGATCGACGGGTCGGTCTTCCAGCCCTGGATCATCAAGTTCGCCGCGACGGGGCGATCGGTGAGGTCGCGCACCCGCTTCAGGTCCGCTCGCCCCTCATCGGTCAGTGTCTCGATCATTCCCAGGCCGCCGGCCTCAGAGACTGCCGCGGCCAGCTCCGCGCGGGCGATGTAGGTCATCGGCGCCTGGACGACGGGATAGTCGACGCCGAGCAGGGTCTGGATTCGATTGGGCACGGCCCATTAAAACCCGTTCCACGACCGGATTTAGGCCGTCGCATTTTTTCATTGAGTACTCTATGATTTCCGCATGGCGAAGCCGCCCCTGTCGATGAAGCCGACCGGCTGGTTCCAGGTCGCATGGTCTGACGAGATCAAGACCGGCGATGTGCATCGGATGAAGTACTTCGGCACCGAGATGATCGCGTGGCGAGCCGAATCCGGGCAGCTCACCGTCATGGATGCGTATTGCGAACATCTCGGCGCGCACCTCGGGTACGGCGGCCACGTCGAGGGTGAGGTCATCCAGTGCCCCTTCCACGGGTGGCAGTGGAACCACGAGGGTCGCAATGTGTGCATTCCGTATGAGGACCGGCCGAACCGGGGGCGCCGCATCCGCACGTATCCGGCCGTGGAGCGCAACGAGGCGGTCTACATCTGGCACGACGTCCAGCGGCGCGACCCGTACTTCGACGCACCCGATGTATTCGCGAGCTTCAATGACGGCAGCAGCGCCGAGAACTACTACCCGCAGCAACGGTTGTACCGCGAAGCCTTGGAGATGCATCCGCAGTACGTCCTCGAAAATGGTGTCGACTTTGCGCATTTCAAGTTCGTGCACCAGACCCCGATCGTGCCCGTCTTCACCCGGCACGACTTCGACGACGCAGTGTCCTATGTCGACTTCACGATCACGTTCGAGGGCGACGATCGGCAGAGCATCGACGACATCGACAGCAGGGTCGAGGCGATCAACGGCGGTCTCGGGATCGCGGTGACGAAAAGCTTTGGGATGGTGGACAACAGGACGATCTCCGCCGTCACGCCCGTCGATGACAGCACGTCCGATGTCCGCTTCATGGTGTACATCGGCCGTACGCCGACGCGCAATGCGGAGCGCGCCGAGATCAAGGCCCGCGAATTCGGGCAGGAGGTCATCCGGCAGTTCGCCCAAGACATCGAGATCTGGCAGCACCAACGCTATTCCGACCCGCCGGCGCTGGCCGGCTCGGAGCAGCAGGGCTTCACCGCGATTCGCAACTGGGCCAAGCAGTTCTATCCCGACGGTATCGGTGGCAGCGCCGCCGAGGTCTACGCAGCACAGAAAGGTCGAACCGAATGAGCGCAAAGCGCAAGCCGATACGCGTATTCCAGGTCGCAACGGGCAACGTCGGCAGCGAGATGATCAAGCGCATCGCCGACCGACCCGACCTCGAACTGATCGGAGTGCACTGCTACTCGCCGGAGAAGGTCGGCCGCGACGCCGGCGAGTTGGCCGGGTTGGCGCCCAACGGGGTGACGGCCACCGGTTCGGTCGAGGAGATCATCGCCGCCAAGCCCGACGTGCTGACTTTCCACGGCGTCTTCCCGGACGAAGACCTCTACGTAAGAGTCCTGGAGGCGGGCATCAACATCGTCACCACCGCGGACTGGATCACCGGGTGGCACCGCGACACCAACCATCCGCATCCGTCGGGCAAGCCGGTCTCCCAACTCCTTGCCGAGGCATGCGAGAAGGGTGGATCGACGTTTTACGGCACCGGAATGAACCCCGGACTGAACCAGATCCTGGGCGTCGTGTGTTCGGCTGACGTCGCCGAGATCGAGAACGTCACCACCATCGAATCCGTCGACGTCTCATGTCACCACTCCAAGGACACCTGGATCGAGGTCGGCTACGGCCTTCCCGTCGACGACCCGAGCATTCCGGCCAAGCTGGAGAAGTACACCCGCGTGTTCGCCGACAGTGTGCTCATGATGGCCGACTGCTTCGACCTGAAACTCGATGAGGTCAAGTTCGGCTACGAACTCGGGGCCTGCACCAAGGACGTCGACCTCGGCTGGTACCTGCTGCCGAAGGGTTCGCTCGGCGGCAACTACATCAAGTACCAGGGCATGGTCGACGGGGTGCCCAGGGTCGAGACGCACCTGGAATGGCAGATGACCCCGCACACGGATCCCAGTTGGGATATCAAGGGCTGCTACATCACTCAGATCAAGGGCGATCCGTGTGTGTACAACAAGCACATGATCTTCCCGAAGCCCGGTGTCGACCTGTCGGACCCGGCCAACTTCGCCTCGATCGGTATGACGGTGACCGGTATGCCTGCCCTGAGCGCGATTTCGTCGGTGGTCGATGCCCCTCCGGGACTGCTGACGAGTGCCGACCTGCCGCTGCGTGGCTTCGCCGGCCGCTTCAAGTTGTAGCGAGCGACAGCTCGAGGCGCTCGAGCCGTCTCACCAAAAGGCTCGGTAGCCAGCGGCCGATGTCCACCGCGTCGATCCACCTCGTTCGATCGAGTAAGCGCTGCAAGACGATTCGAGCCTCCAGGCGGGCCAACGCGGCGCCGACGCAGAAGTGCGCGCCCTTGCCGAAGGAGATATGTCCCTTGCCGCCGGGACGGTCCAACCGGAACTCGTTGGGATCGTCGAAATGCGCGGGATCACGGTTGGCGGCGCCCCACAACAGCACCAGGCGCGATCCCGCGGGCAGGTCGATGTCGCACAGTGTGGTGTCGCGAACGACATGCCGATAGTGCCCGCGGAACGGCGGCTCGATGCGCAGCACCTCTTCGAGGAATGCGCCGAGCGCATCGGGGTCGTTGCGAACCTCTTGTTGAACCTCGGGAAGCCGGGCCATCACATGTGCGGCGGATCCGATGAGGGAGGCGGTGGACTCGCCGCCCGCGCTGAACAACGTGGCCATCATGCCCAGCGCCGTGAGGTCGGTCAATTCGCCTGCGGCACGGGCGGTTGCGAGGTCACCGAGCAGGTTGTCCGGGGGATCCGCGGCCGCGCGCTGGAAGTGCTCGTTGATGTAGCCGGAGAGTTCCATGACGGCCACACCCGCCGCGGCAAGCTCCTCCCTGCTTACCAGTCCCTCCACCATCTGGGTGCCCGCGTAGCCCCATCGAATCAGTTGGTCGACGTCCACATCCGGTACCCCGATCAGGCGGGTGACGATCATCATCGGCAGTCGGTTCGCCATCGCCGACATCCACTCGATGCGACCGTCGTGAACGCCTTCGTCCCAGAGCCGAACTTCGGTTTCGGCGATGTACGCCTCCAACGAATTGATCTTCCGGGCGGCCAGCTGTGGCAGCAGGAGCTTGCGATGAACTGCGTGGGCGGGGTCGTCCGCGGTCGCCAACGCTTGCGTCGGTCCACCCAGCTCGCCCATCACGAACTCTCCGACCCTGCCGTCTTCGTAGGTCATCGTCGCTGTCAGGTTCGAGGAGAAGTCCCGCGGTCGGGCGATGACGTCGTTGACGGCATCCCAGCCGGAGACGGCATAGAACCCCGAATCTCCGATCGGATGCACCGGGCCGCTGGCATGCATCCGGCTGTAGAGCGGAAACGGATCCTGGATGAACTCGTCGTCGAACAACGCGATCCCCAGTTCGCTGTCCCGCACGGTCATCGGTCCAGGCTGAACCGGCCATGTGCACCCGTCAACGGATCCGGGTGAAGTTGAAAATTGCAGGTCGGAGGCGGTCGATGGACGCGTCTCACGTCGCGCCTCCTAACAGTGCAAATGGTGAGAAATCGATACATATCTGTCTCAAGATGAGAAAATCGACGGCATGCCTCGCAGCGACTGGCTGATCGGCGGTGACCGTCGGGCCGCGGCGACCGAACGCATTTACGACGCGGCCATGGATCTGATCGCGCACCACGGGATGGACGCCTTCGATGTCGACGCACTGGCCGCGCGCGTGCACTGCTCCCGCGCGACGATCTACCGGCATGCCGGTGGTAAGACCGAGATCCGCGATGCCGTGTTGATACGTGCCGCGGCGCGCATCGTGGAAACCGTGCGCGACGCCGTCGGCGGACTCTGCGGTGCCGAACGGATCGGGAGGGCGATCACCGTGGCGCTCAAGGAGATCCGGTCGCATCCGCTGCGCCAGTCACTGGTCAATTCGCTGCGCAACGGACAGGCGATGACGTGGCTCACCGAATCGCCGATCGTGGCGGGTTTCGCAACCGACTTGAACGGGCTGACCGAGGACGACACCGAAGCGGCGCAATGGATCGTCCGCGTCGTCATGTCGATGCTGTACTGGCCCGTCGATGACGCCGACGCCGAGCGTCGCGTGGTGGAGCGTTTCGTCTTGCCCGCGTTCGCAGACCGCGGTGGGGGATAGGATTTCGTCTCAACCATGACCTCGAATATCGCGCCGCGTCGTCCCGCGAATGGCAAGCAGATTCGCGCGGACCGCACGCGGGCGACCGTTATCGACGAGACCGTGCGCTGCGTCATCGAGGAGGGCTTCGGCGCCGCGAGCGCCAAGCACATCACCGAACGCGCGGGTGTCACCTGGGGGGTGATTCAGTACCACTTCGGTGACCGCGACGGCCTGCTGATGGCCGTTGTCGACCGCGGGTTCAGTGAACTGCTGGCGAAACTGCACGACGTCGAGCCGAAACTGGGCTCGTACGAGGGACGCGCCAGGACCGAACTCCTCGTCAACACCGTCGCCGAGGCGTTCCTGAGTCCGACATCCATTGCGGCACTGGAGATTCTGATCGCTACCCGGGCCAGCAGGGCGGACGTCGACCAACGGCATCTGCTGGATCTCTTCACGACTCTCACCGATCTCGGTCGCTATGTCGCCGAGGGACTGGAGCCCGAGCGTGCCGACGCCGTCGGGAATCTGGTGTGGACCACCTTGATGGGTGCCATGGTCGCCACGATGGCGGTGCCGGGCCCGGTGGATGTCAGCCGTGAGTTGCGCGCGCTGACCGACACGATCACCGCCTACGTGGACCAGGCGCGGCAGGGTTAGCGGGCAGCGGGGTCGCGGCTTCGGTTCTCGCGGCCGGCGAAGGGTTTTCCGGGCGTGCCATCACATCGAAATCGACGAAATACAGACGTCCACCTCGAACTCTTCCTGCAGAACGTCGATAGCGATGATCAGGACCTGGAAAGCTCGGCGTACCGGCTGACGTGGTAGTCCGTCGACCCGAACTCGAACTGCACCGCGGTCAGCCGTTTGAAGTAGTGGCCGATCGCGAGTTCTTCCGTCATTCCCATACCGCCGTGTAGTTGCACGGACTGCTGGCCGATGAAACGGGCGGCGCGTCCGATCGTGGCCTTGGCCGCCGATACCGCCTGTGCGCGCACGGTAGGTTCGGCCTCGAGGTTGAGAACGGCGAGATAGACGGCGGCGACGGACTGCTCGAGTTCCATGTACATGTCGACCATCCGATGCTGCAGGGCCTGGAAGCTGCCGATCGGCTGCCCGAACTGATGGCGTTGCTTGGCGTATTCGACCGTGTCGGCCAACACCTTTCGCATGCAGCCGACGGCTTCGGAGCAGACGGCGGCGGCGCCTTCGTCACGTGCCGTGGCGATCGATGGCCAGGCCTGGCCCTCCTCGCCGAGCAATGCATCGCCCGGTATCCGCAGCCCGCCGAAGGTGATGTCGGCCGCGCGGCGGTCGTCGACCGTTCGGTAGTTGTGCATCTCGATGCCGGGGCCCGGTGCGTCGAGGTCGACGAGGAAGAGCGAGATCCCGTTGGCGGTGCGCGCGGTCACCAGCAGATGGCTCGCCAGCGGCGCGCTCATCGCGACGATTTTCGACCCGCGCAGCGTCCATCCGTCGCCGTCGCGTTCGGCGGTCGTCGACACGTCCTGCCAGTGGTCGCCCGACGAGGCCTCGGCCGCCGCCAGTGCGACGAGAGCATTGCCCTCGACGATCTTCTCCAGCAGGGCCGTGGCGACCGGGCCGCCAGCGCGGTGCAGCAGGCCGCCCGCCACGACGACGGTGTCGACGTATGGCTCCACCACCAGCGCGTGTCCGAGTGCCTCGGCGATGACCATGATCTCGACGGGGCCGCCGCCGATCCCGCCGACGTCCTCGGGCAGCGCGGCACCGAGGATGCCGAGCTCGTTGGCGAACCCGCGCCAGATGTCGGGTTGCCAACCTGGCCCCGTTTTGGCGGCGGCGCGGCTCTTCTCGAGGTCGTATCGGGTCGACAGGAACTTGCCGAGCCCGTCGCGGAGCAGTTCTTGTTCGTCGCTCAGATTGAAGTCCATGTCATTTCCCGATCAGAGTCCGAGTGCCGCTTTGGCCAGGATGTTGCGCTGGATCTCGTTGCTGCCGGCGTAGATCGAGCCGGCGCGATCGTTGAAATAGCGCAACGGCGCCACCGCCTGCCACTCCTCACCGCTGACGTAGCCGTCCGGCGGCGGCTCGTATTCGGTCACCGGTCCGCCGGGGCAGGTTGCGTGCGGTTGGTACACCCGGCCGCGCGGCCCGGCGGCTTCCATCGCGAGCTCGGTCAGCGTCTGGCTCAACTCGGTGGCGATCACCTTGAGCATCGACGACGCCACCCCGGGATTCTTGCCCTCGGCGACGGCCGCGAGCACGCGGTATTCGAGGATCTCCAGCACCTGGGTACGGATCCGGGCGTCGGCGAGCTTCCGCGCGAACGCGGGGTCGTCGAGTAACCGGCCTCCTCCGGGGGCCGGCTGATCGGCGGCGACGGTGGCGATCTCGTCGGCCATCACCTGCAGCGCGGGCGACGATGCGCCGCCGCCACGTTCGAACTCCAGCAGGTACTTGGCGACGGTCCAGCCCTCGTCGATTTTGCCGAGAACGTTGGCCTTGGGCACCCGGACCTCATCGAAGAAGACCTGGTTCTGCACCTCCTCGCCGGAGGTCATGACCAGGGGCCGAATCTGGATGCCCGGCGATGTCATGTCGATGAGCACGAACGTGATGCCCTGCTGCTTCTTCTGCGTCTTCGACGTGCGGACCAATGCGAACATCCAGTTGGCCTCGCGGGCGTGCGTCGTCCAGATCTTGCTTCCGGTGCAGATGAGGTCGTCACCGTCGTCGACCGCCTGCATCGACAGTGCCGCCAGGTCGGAGCCGGCTTCGGGTTCGGAATAGCCCTGGCAGAAGAAGACCTCGCCGGTGAGGATGCGGGGCAGGAAGAAGTCCTTCTGCTCGTCGGTGCCGAACTTGACCAGCGCGTGGGCCACCATGCGGATGCCCATCGGGGACAACGAGGGCGCGCCCGCCAGCTGGGACTCCCGGCTGAAGATGTAGTGCTGGGTCAGGCTCCAGTCGCAGCCGCCGTATTCGACGGGCCACGCCGGCGCCGCCCAACCCCGTTCGTGGAGGATCCGCTGCCACTCCATGCTGGCCTCATGGTCGGCGTAGACGCTCGTCATGAGGCGACCGGCCCGGCGCAGCTCCGGTGTCAGGTTCTCGTTCAGAAATCCGCGTACCTCGTCGCGAAATGCCACGTCGGCCGCCGACCACGTGAGGTCCATGCTTGATCCCCTGTCTGCAGAACGCTATCCAGACAGTAAACCTAGTTAGTTAGGTGAGTGCGACGCGGGTGCCGTAGCGAGGCGACTGTTCATCTGGCAGCCTCCAGGGAAATCCACTACATTGGCCGAGGCTTTCGTCAATATGCGCGCTTCACGTTGAAGCACTCACCTCCATAAGGGGCGCGGCGTGACTCCGATTGTCTGGTTCGGTTCAGTCAATTGGCGCTCGATGCCGTCTTTCGGCGGCTGTCCTTCCGGCGCTTTCAACCGGCCACCAGCGGCAATTAGGTAGCTGATCGTGAACTGGGATCTGGACGTTGACGTGGTGTGCACCGGCTTCGGTGTCGCTGGGCTGGCATCCGCGATCGCTGTCGTAGATCGGGGCGCCGCGGTCTTCGCCACCGCACCGCTGGGTGTCGGGTCCATCACCGATATGTCCGCCGTCTGGGGTGCCGTTGACGTCGTGGACCCAGCGACGAGCGCCTACCTCTCGTCACTGTCGTCCGATGTCAGCCTGGTCCGCCAACATGCGCGCTCGGTCGATGTGCCGATCAGCGTCGTGCGTGATGTTCCGGCCGAGGTGAGTCGCACCATCGCACCGTTCGTCGGCGCAAGGCTTCGAGACTGGGCGGCGCGATGCCTGGCGTCGCCATACGGATTCCTGCACACGCGGCTTGCCGACTTCGGCACGACGACGCAGCACATAGCGGACGGCGAGCGGATCGAAGTCGCCGAGATCGGGTCGATGACACCCGCCGACTGCGCCAGCGGCTCGGTCTTCGACTGGGTAGCGGCCCAAGCGCACGACCGGGGCGTCCGGCTGCAGCCCGACTGCACGCTGCAGCGTCTGGTGATCGAAGATGGTGACGCGATCGGCGCGGTCTTCGACACGCCCCGCGGGGAGCTGGCAGTGCACGCCCGGTACGGCGTCACGTTCGCCACCAGCAACCCGCGCCTCAACATGACCTCTCCCCATCCCTTCCCCGCCGGCGATGCGGACGTGAAGGTCTGCCTCGTCGGGCGGCAAGCGAGTCGGTTCGGCCGCCTCGAGCTGATCACCTCGGAGCCACTGGCGTCCGACGCCATGTCGTCGTGCCGTCCCGATATCCGGCAGGTGCACGCCGGTCTGCGTCAGACGCGCGGCGAGTCGCCCGTGGCGCGTTGTGCCTGGGGAGACGGATACCCGAACATCGGCCGCTAGCCAGTCGATCGCGGCACTTTCGGAGCCGCTGGTGTGACACCCTGATGTAGGTGGCCAGCGAATACCCGGAGGCCGGGCGGGGCGCACTGCCGGCCAAGGACATCGGCAGGCTGCTGCTCCGATGCAACGACCGACCGGGCCTGGTCGCGGCGGTCAGCGCGTTCCTGGCCAGCGCCGGGGCGAACATCGTGTCCTTGGACCAGCATTCGACCGCGCAGTCCGGCGGCACGTTCATGCAGCGCACCATTTTTCATCTGCCGGGGCTGACGGCGGCGCGGGACGCGCTCGAGCGGGAGTTCGCGGAGCAGGTGGCGACGAGGTTCGACATGGACTTCCGGCTCACCGAGGCGTCGAAGCCCAAGCGCGTCGCGATCATGGCCTCCAAGGAGGACCACTGCCTTCTGGACCTGCTGTGGCGCAACCGGCGTGGCGAGATTCAGATGTCGGTGGCGATGGTGATCTCCAACCACCCGGATCTCGCCGACCAGGTGCGGGCCTTCTCCGTGCCATTCATACACGTGCCGGCGACGAAGGACATCCGGGAGGAGGCCGAGCGCCGCCAGTTGGAGTTGTTGCGCGGCAACGTCGATCTGGTGGTGCTGGCCCGATACATGCAGATCCTCACCCCGCGGTTCCTGGCGGAGGTCGGCTGCCCGATCATCAACATCCACCACTCGTTCCTGCCGGCCTTCCTCGGGGCGGCGCCGTACCGCCGGGCCAAGGAACGCGGCGTCAAGCTCGTCGGTGCGACCGCGCACTACGTCACCGAAGACCTCGATGAGGGACCGATCATCGAGCAGGACGTGGTCCGGGTGGATCATCGGCAGGATGTCCAGGACCTGGTTCGGCTCGGCGCCGATGTGGAACGCCTCGTATTGTCGCGTGCGGTGTTGTGGCACTGTGAGGACCGGATCATCCGGTATGAGAATCAGACAGTGGTCTTCTAGAAGGAGCAGCAGTGAAAACGTTTAGTGGGCTCGACGGGTTGGTCGCGGCGGAAGGCACCCAGCTCGGACCGACGGACTGGCTCGAGGTCACCCAGGAGCGCGTCAATCTGTTCGCCGACGCGACCGACGATCATCAGTGGATTCACGTCGACCCCGAACGCGCGGCAAGCGGCCCCTTCGGCGGAACGATCGCTCACGGCCTGCTGACGCTGTCCCTGCTGCCGCATTTCACGCATCAGCTGTACACGGTCACCAACATCGCGATGGCGATCAACTACGGCTACAACAAGGTTCGCTTCATCACCCCCGTGAAGGTGGGAGCGAAGATCCGCGCCCGTGCCGAGATCACCAAGGTGGACAAGCTCGACGGCGGCGCGCAGGCGATGATGACGCTGACCGTTGAGATCGAGGGCTCGGAGAAGCCCGCCGCGGTGGCGGAGTCGATCGTCCGCTTCCTCGGCTAGTCACCCGCTTCCGCAAGCAGACGCAAAACTCCCCGACACGCCGCGTGTTCGGGGAGTTTTGCGTCTGCTCGCGGATCAGAACTGCGTTGAACCCTGGTCGACCGATATCGCCTGCGCCGTCACCATTTTTGACTCGTCACTGGCCAGCCAGCAGACAGCGTCGGCGATGTCTTCGGGCTGCGCCACCCAAGTCGGCAGGAACGGCGTCAAAACGTTCAGCAGGGCGCTGTTGCCGACGACCTCGGCCGCCTTGGCGATCGCCTCGACCATCTCCGGCGACCCCATCTCGGTGACGACGGGGCCGGGGTGCACGCTGTTGACACGGATCGAATGCGTTCCGAGTTCGGCGGCGAACGCGCGGGCCATCCCCGTGACGGCGTGCTTGCTGGCGGTGTAGTGAATCATGAACGGCTGCAGCTTGACTCCGGCGGCCGAGCTGATCAGGATGATCGACCCGCCGCGGCCGCCGTCGACGATGTGCTGCGCACCGGCCATCACCGTGTTCCAGGTACCGGTGAGGTTGATGTCGATGACGTCTCGCCACTCGTCCGGGGTGATGGCGTTCCAGGCGTGCGGTGCGGTGATACCGGCGTTGGCGACGATGATGTCGAGCCGGCCCAGTTCGGCGACTCCGTCGTCGACGGCCTTGCGCAACCCGTCGTGGTCGCGGGTGTCGACCGCGTAGGACAGGGCCCGCTGCCCGGTGGCCTCGACCAGTCGCACCGTCTCCTCGAGGTCCTCCGGCGTCGCCGACGGGTAGGGGACACACTCAGGCAGTGGTCCCGCGATGTCGACGGCGATGATGTCGGCGCCTTCGGTGGCCATGCGGACCGCATGCGCGCGGCCCTGCCCGCGCGCGGCTCCGGTGATGAATGCCACCCTGCCAGGTAGACGCCCGCTCATTTGCTCTCCCTCTGTGCCGCTTTGACGAGGTTGCCCCCGATGATGAGTCGCTGGATCTCACTGGTGCCCTCGTAGAGGCGCAGCAGACGGACATCGCGGTAGATGCGCTCGACGGGGACCTCCCGCATGTATCCGCTGCCGCCGTGGATCTGCACCGCGAGATCGGCTACCTGACCGACCATTTCGGTGCAGAACAGCTTCGCTGCGGACGGAGCGATCCGGCGGTCCTCGCCGCTGACCCACAACTGAGCGGTGTCGCGCACGAGCGCCCGCCCCGCGAGCACGCCGGTCTGCTGGTCGGCGATCATTGCCTGCACGAGCTGGAAGTTGCCGATCGGGGTGCCGCCCTGCGTGGCGGTGGCCGCGTACGCGACGGACTCGTCGAGCGCGCGCTGCGCGGTGCCGACGGCGAGCGCGGCGATGTGGACGCGGCCCCGCGCCAGCGAGGTCATCGCCGCCCGGTATCCGATGTCCTCGCTGCCGCCGATGAGTGCGCTGGCAGGCACGCGAACGTCGTCGAAGCTGACATCTGACGTCCATGCGCCTTCCTGGCCCATCTTGGCGTCCTTGGCACCGACCACGACTCCGGCGGTTTCGGCGGGCAGGAGGAACACTGCAATGCCCGCACCCTTGTCGTCGGCCGGCCGGGTCCGCGCGAAGACGACGAACAGGTTCGCGGTCGGCGCGTTGGTGATAAAACGCTTCTGGCCGTTGATGATCCAATCTGAGCCGTCGCGGACGGCCTTCGTGCGCAGCCCTGACGGGTTGGACCCGGCGCCCGGCTCGGTCAGCGCGAAGGAGGCGACCACGTCGCCGGTGGCCATCGGTTCGAGCCAGCGCGACTTCTGCTCATCGGTGCCGAACCCCACGAGCACCTGTCCGGCGATGCCGTTGTTGGTGCCGAACATCGAACGCAGCGCCAGCGACGTGTAGCCCAGCTCCATCGCGAGCTCGACGTCCTGCGCGAGATTCAGGCCGAGCCCGCCCCACTCCTGAGGGATCGCGTAACCGAACAGCCCCATCTTCTTGGCCTGCTCGCGCAGATCGTCGGGCACCCGGTCGTCGGCGAGGATCTCCTGCTCGCGGGGGACGACGGCGGTGCGGACGAAGTGACGTGTCTGCGCCAGGATCTCCTGGAAATCCTCGTCACTGACTTCGGATGTCGTCATCGGGGACGTTCCTCTCCGGCGAGTGGGCCCATGGACCGGAGAATCATATATGAAATATGATGTGCGACCGATGGGCCCCCTACCGGGCTTCCGCCAGCCAAGAGGAGTGATCAGGTGTCATTGCTGACCGGTCAGACCGCCGTCGTCACAGGAGGGGCGCAGGGCCTCGGGTACGCGATCGCGGAACAGTTCATCGCCGAGGGTGCGCGTGTGGTGCTCGGCGATCTGGACCTCGGTGCCACCGAGGCCGCGGCGAAACAACTGGGCGGCGATCAGGTCGCAATCGCCGTGCGCTGCGATGTGACCAAGGCCGATGAGGTCGACGGGCTCGTCGCCGCCGCCGTCGAACAGTTCGGTGGTCTCGACATCATGGTCAACAATGCCGGCATCACCCGCGACGCGACGCTGCGCAAGATGACCGAGGAACAGTTCGATCAGGTCATCGCCGTGCACCTGAAGGGCACCTGGAACGGAACCAAGTCCGCGGCGACGATCATGCGCGAGAACGAGAGTGGCGCGATCATCAACATGTCGTCGATCTCCGGCAAGGTCGGCCTGATCGGCCAGACCAACTACTCGGCGGCCAAGGCGGGCATCGTCGGCATGACGAAAGCCGCCGCCAAGGAGCTCGCCCATCTCGGTGTGCGGGTGAACGCGATCCAGCCGGGACTGATCAGGTCCGCGATGACCGAGGCGATGCCCCAACGCATTTGGGATCAGAAACTGGCCGAGATACCGATGGGCCGTGCCGGCGAACCCGCGGAGGTCGCCAAGGTCGCGCTGTTCCTCGCCAGCGATTTGTCCTCCTACATGACCGGCACCGTCCTCGAGGTCACCGGAGGAAGGTACGTATGAGCACCCGTGAGGCCGTCATATGTGAACCGGTGCGTACGCCGATCGGGCGGTATGGCGGGATGTTCAAATCGCTGACGGCGGTCGACCTCGGCGTTACGGCCCTCAAGGGCTTGCTCGAACGCACCGGCATCGAACCCGACGCAGTGCAGGATGTCATTCTGGGCCACTGCTATCCGAGCGGCGAGGCGCCGGCCATCGGCCGCGTCGTCGCGCTCGATGCCGGCCTCCCGGTGACCGTGCCCGGTATGCAGGTCGACCGCCGATGCGGCTCGGGTCTGCAGGCGGTGATACAGGCATGCCTGCAGATCGCCAGCGGTGACAACGATCTCGTCGTCGCAGGGGGTGCCGAGAGCATGAGCAACGTCCCCTTCTACTCGACGGATATGCGTTGGGGTGGAGCGCGATCGGGCGTCAGGGTGCACGACGGGCTCGCGCGCGGACGGACCACCGCGGGTGGGCGACACTACCCGGTGCCCGGCGGCATGCTGGAGACGGCCGAGAATCTGCGCAGGCAGTACGGAATCTCGCGACAGGAGCAGGATGAGCTGGCGGTGACGTCGCACCAGCGGGCCGTCGCCGCGCAGAAGGACGGCATCCTCGCCGAGGAGATCATCCCCGTCACGGTCCGCGCCCGCCAGGGCGAGGAGATCGTCGACACCGACGAGCACCCCCGCGCCGACACGTCGGTGGAGTCGTTGGCCAAGCTGAAACCCGTTCTGATCAAAGATGATCCAGACGCAACCGTCACGGCGGGCAACGCCAGTGGACAGAACGATGCGGCGTCCATGTGCATCGTCACCACTCCGGAGAAGGCCGACCAACTCGGATTGACTCCGCTGGTGCGGCTGGTGTCGTGGGGTTCGGCGGGAGTTGCGCCCAACGTGATGGGCATCGGCCCGGTGCCCGCGACGGAGGTGGCACTCGCGAAGGCGGGACTGTCGCTGAGTGACATCGATCTGATCGAACTCAACGAAGCGTTCGCCGCACAGGCGCTCGCGGTGATGAAGGAGTGGAAGTTCGGCGCCGCCGATCACGACCGCACCAACGTGCACGGCTCCGGGATCTCGTTGGGGCATCCGGTGGGTGCGACCGGTGGGCGGATGCTGGCCACGCTGGGGCGGGAGCTTCAGCGGCGCGAGGCCCGCTATGGGCTGGAGACGATGTGCATCGGCGGCGGGCAGGGCCTGGCCGCAGTCTTCGAGAGGGTCGGGGCGTGACGCGGCTTGCCCAGACTCTCGGCCTGACGGAGTTTCAGACCGAAATCGTCGCCAACGTCCGGCAATTCGTCGACAAGGAGATCATTCCCGCCGCCCAGGAGCTCGAACACGCGGACACCTACCCGCAGGGGATCGTCGACCAGATGAAAGAGATGGGCCTGTTCGGGCTCATGATTCCCGAGGAGTACGGCGGGCTCGGGGAGTCGCTGCTCACCTATGCGCTGTGTGTCGAGGAACTCGCCCGCGGCTGGATGAGCATCTCCGGGGTGATCAACACCCATTTCATCGTCGCGTACATGATCCGCCAGCACGGCACCGACGCGCAGAAACAGCACTACCTGCCGCGGATGGCGACCGGCGAGACGCGCGGCGCGTTCTCCATGTCCGAGCCCGAACTCGGTTCCGACGTCGCTGCGATCCGCACCAAGGCCAAGCGCAACGACGACGGCACCTACACCATCGACGGCCAGAAGATGTGGCTGACCAACGGTGGCAGTTCGACACTGGTCGCAGCCCTGGTGCGTACCGACGAGGGCGCCGAGAAGCCGCACCGGAACCTGACCGCGTTCCTGGTCGAAAAGCCAACGGGTTTTGGTGAAGTCGTGCCAGGGCTGACCATTCCGGGAAAGATCGACAAGCTCGGATACAAGGGCATCGATACGACGGAACTGATCTTCGACGGCTACATCGCGCAAGCCGGCGACATTCTGGGTGAAGCACCCGGCCAAGGGTTCTTCCAGATGATGGACGGCATCGAGGTGGGGCGCGTCAACGTGTCCGCAAGGGCCTGCGGCGTCGGGATCCGCGCGTTCGAGCTCGCCGTGAAATATGCGCAGCAGCGGCAGACGTTCGGCAAGCCGATCTCTGAGCACCAGGCCATCGCGTTCCAGCTGGCCGAGATGGCGACCAAAGTCGAAGCGGCACATCTGATGATGGTCAACGCCGCGCGGCTGAAGGACTCCGGCCAACGCAACGATGTCGCCGCGGGAATGGCGAAGTACCTTGCGAGCGAGTTCTGCGCCGAAGTCACCCAGCAGAGTTTCAGGATCCACGGTGGTTACGGCTACTCGAAGGAGTACGAGATCGAGCGGCTGATGCGCGACGCCCCGTTCCTCCTGATCGGCGAGGGCACGAGCGAGATCCAGAAGCAGATCATCAGCAAGCGACTGCTCGCCGACTATCGGATCTGACCCATGTCCCTCCCCGAGATTCCGCAGGCCCTGGCCAGGACGCAACTGGCCGAAGATGTCGCGCGCATCGTGCGCAAGCGCATCTTCGACGGCACATATGCCGCAGGCACATACGTGCGGCTGGACCAATTGGCGGCGGATCTCGGAATCAGCGTGACGCCGGTGCGCGAGGCCCTGTTCGAACTGAAGGCGGAGGGGCTGCTGGCGCAGAAGCCGCATCGTGGCTTCGTGGTGCTACCGGTGACGGGTCGTGATCTGACCGATGTGTCCGATGTGCAGGCCTACATCGGAGGTGAACTCGCCGCCCGCGCGGCGGCGAACATCACCGACGAGCAACTGCGTGAGCTGCAACGGATCCAGTCTGATCTGGAAGATGCGTACGCCGCCAACGACGACGAGCGCGCGGTCAAGCTCAATCACGAGTTTCACCGCGCGATCAACGTCGCTTCGGATTCCCCGAAGCTGGCCCAGCTGATGTCGCAGATCACCCGCTATGCGCCGGAGTCGGTGTTTCCGATCGTTGCGGGCTGGCCGGAGAAGTCGAACAAGCACCATCGCCGAGTGCTCGACGCGTTGGAGAAGCGCGACGAAAACCTCGCTCGGACGGCGATGTCGGAGCACCTCGCGGAGGGTGCGCAGCCGTTGATCGAGCACCTCACCGCGCGGGGAGTGGTCACCTAACCGTCGCGAGGTGGTCACCCCACCCTCGCGAGGCGGTCACCCCACCCTCGCGAGCAGACGCGAAACCCCCTATTTTGCGCCCAAATAGGGGGTTTTCACGCCTGCTCGCGCAATAGGTCGCGCAGGGCGCGGACGTCGACTTTGCCGGTCGCCTTGCGCGGAACCGCGTCGTCGGAGTCGACCGTCAGCCATACCGTCGGAACCTTGAACGCGCTGAGCCGCTTACGCGCCGCGGCGCGCAGCTCGTCCACGGCCAACGCGGATATCACGACGGCGCCGACGGCTCCGGACACCTCGGTCACGAAGGCGCCGTCGACTCCGTCGATCGTGCGCAGCGCCGTTTCCACCTCGCTCGGATATACCGTCGCACCGCTGACCTTGAACATGTCGTCGGAGCGACCGTGGTAGAACATGAATCCGTCGTCGTCGAGATGGCCGAGGTCTCCAGTGGGGTAGAAGCCGTCGGCGGTGAACAGGTCTTCTCGGCTACGGCGACAGATGCCCCGCATGACGTGGGGTCCGCGGATCTCGATCGCACCGATTGTGCCGGTCGCGACGGGTGTGCCGGTCTCGGTGTCGACGATACGAACCTCCATGCCGTCGAACGGTTTTCCGCAGCTGCCCCACGCCGATCGCGGCATGTCGGTGTCGGCCGGATAGCCGCAGTACGGGCCGAACGACTCGGTCATCCCGAACAGCCGCGCCCGCGCTCCGGGCTCGGACCGCTGATCGGCGGGCAACAGCGCCTCGAGGCTGCCGGGCCTCAGCGACGACAGATCGGCTGCCACGGAATCGGTTTGGCGTGCGAGCGCCTCTGCCTGGTCCGGCCATCCGCGGAACAGGGTGACGCGCTCACGCTCGAGCAGCCGCAGCGTCGCTTCCGGCCGGGGTATCTGCTCGGTGACCAGCGTGGCCCCGGCCAACAGCGCGGACAGCACACCGCTGCCGAACCCGCCGACCCAGAAGAACGGCATCGGCAGATACAGCCTGGTGTCGGCGTCGATGCAGCGCGCCGCCAAGCCCGACCGGACTGCGCCCAGCGCATTGCCGTGGGAATGGATTACGCCCTTCGGCGGGCCACTGCTGCCGGATGTGAACATGATGGCAAGCGTGTCGCTCGGGGTGACGGTCGCGGTGAGCGCGTCGACCAGATCGTCACCTGTACCCCGCGGCAGCGCTTCCGCGTCCCACACATCACGCAGCGCAGGGAGATTCGACCGTTCCGCCGCTACGTCATCGAGATAGCGGTGGCCGCGGAACTCCTGCACGGCGATGAGGTATTGGGCGGAGGCGACGCGCAGCTGGGCGACGAGTTCGGGTGCCTGCAGCAGGGTGCTCAACGGCACCAGCACGGCCCCGATACGGGTCAGCGCGATCGCGATCTGCACCCACTGCACACAGTTCGGCATGATCAGCCCGACGCGGGTGCCCTTCGATACGCCCGCGGCAAAGAACGCCGCCGCGAGATCGCGGGTCACCATGTCCAGTTCGGTGTAGGTCATCCTGGTGCCGGGGTCGATCACCATCGGTTTGTCGGCGTTGCGCGCCGCGTGCAGCCGCACCAGGTCGTCGATCGTGTCAGGCATCGAACACCTTTGCCAGACGCGGGATGTCGATCTTGCCACTGGACATCAACGGGATATCAGCACTGGGTATGGCGGCGAAGCGCCGGGGAATCTTGTATGCGGACAACTCTGTCTTGAGCAGCTCCCGCAGGGCGGCCTCGTCGAAGCCGGCGCCATCGTCGAGCACGACGACCGCGGCCACCACCTGCCCGCGCTCCCGGTCGGGCAGGCCGACGACATGCGCCACCAAGCCGGAGAGCTTGGCGATGGCCTTCTCCACCTCCGCCGGTGCGACGTTTGCTCCGGCGGTCTTGATCATCGCGCCACTACGGCCGATGAAGTACACGAAGCCGTCGGCGTCGGTGCGGACGAGATCGCCTGTGTGGAACCAGCCGTCGGCGTCGAAGCTCTCTTCGCGGCTGCGCTTGTAGTAGCGCTGCATCAGGAACGGCCCTCTGACCCACAGTTCGCCGATCTGACCGACCTCGACGCTCGCACCGGTGTCGGGATCGACGATCGCGGTGTCGAAACCCGGCGCCGGCTTGCCGAATGATCCGCGCCGATGCTCAGGTTGGTCGGTCTCGTCGGCGCAGATCGTGATGACGCTGCCGGTCTCCGTCATGCCGAGCATGCCGTGGCGCAGCTCGGGATCGGCAGGCCGCACGTCGGGCGACATGATCGGGTACAGGTTGCCGCGGCGCATAGACGACAGATCGCGGTGCGCAAGGCTGGGATGACGGGCCAGATGCGCGATGCCCGCGACGAATCCGTTGGTGATGGTTGGTTTCTCGGTCTCCAGCAGGTCGAGGGTGTCAGCCGGATCGACGGCGTTGGAGCACACCAGCGTCGCGCCGGCGAGCAGGCAGGCCAGTATCGAGAAGGCGATCCCGCCCACCCAGAAGAAGGGCGAGTTGCAGAACAACGTGTCGTTTTCGGTGAGTCCGCGGATCTCGTTGAGCAACCGCTGGTGTTCGAGCAGCGATGCGTGCGTGTGCACGACACCCTTGGGGGCACTGGTCGACCCCGACGTGTAGATGATCGCCAACACGTCCGAGGCGTCGACATCGGCCTCCATCGCCTCGAGCAGCGCCACGTCGACGACGCTTTCCGGCTCGGCCTCGATCAACACGTGACGTAGCAGCGGGAGGCCCGATCTGTCGATGTCGGCCAACCGCCGGCGGTAGTCGTGGCCGCGGTAAGACGCTGCGGTGAGCAGGATCTCGACGTCGGCGTGGGCGAGTTGCGTCGCCATCTCCGGAGCGGTCGAGAACGTCGACACCGGAACGACCACCGCGCCGATGCGCGCGGCGGCCAGCATCGCGACGATCCAGTCGGCGCCGTTCGGATAAAGCACCCCGACGTGCGTGCCCTTGCCCGCCCCGAGGGCAAGGAGTCCGCGGGCCAGCTGGGCCGAGCGACGATCCGCCGCCGAGTAGCTGAGTCTGTCGTCGTCACACACCAGCAGCGGATGGTTGCCGCGACGTCGTGCCTGCTGGCGCAGAACTTCGGCGACGGTGTCAGGCATGTTCGACGGAGGTGAAGTGACCGCGGACAGCGGTCAGGTCGGCCTTGCCGGACGGTGTCCTCGGAATCTTTTCGACCACCGCGACGTCGGTGGGAATCTCATAGCCCGCCAGGCGCGTTCGCAGATGGTCGAGCAGCGCGTCCACCTCGACGGGCGCCCGCAGTTCGACCATGGCCACGGGTGTCTCACCGAGCCGCGGGTCGGGCCGGCCCACGACTGCGGCGCCGCGCACCGCCGGGTGGCTCTCCAGCGCGGTGCGCACATCGTCGGGCATGACCTTGAAGCCGCCCCGGATGATCGCCTGATCCGCGCGGCCGAGGATCCACAGGAATCCGTCCTTGTCGATGCGCGCCATATCGGTGGTTCGCATCCACTCCCCGCCGGGCCCGAGCTGACCGGGCTTGACCTCGAGCAGTCCCGGCTGGTCGACGCCGA
This sequence comes from Mycobacterium sp., assembly GCA_044508395.1. Lineage (GTDB taxonomy): Bacteria > Actinomycetota > Actinomycetes > Mycobacteriales > Mycobacteriaceae > Mycobacterium. Next base: position 26,274 of record JBIQHU010000030.1, read on the forward strand.
CGGGCACGCCGTTGTCGTCGACGACGCGCAACTGCGCGCCGAGAGTGGCTCTGCCCACGCTGCCCCGTTTCGTCTGCCAGTACTCCTGATAGTCCCGCAGCGTCCAGCCCGCGACACCGCCACCGAACTCCGTTGCCGCGTAGGACGTGAGGACCGGGATACCGAACTTCTCGGTGAATGCGTCGGCATCGTCGGCGGACAACGGTGCCGTCCCCGAGGTGACCGCGCGGATGCTCTGCAGATCGTCGCGGGTCAGATCGGAATGCAGCACTGCGCGCAGCGCCGCGGGAACCAACGACACCGCATGCGGTCGGTGTTTGCGCACGGCATCGGCCCACCGATCGAGTTCGAACCGATCCAGTAGCGCGAATGACCGTGCCTCACAGACACATTGAAGAACACGGAACACGCCGCCGATGTGCACCAGAGGAGCATTGACGATCGCGACCCCACGCCGCGGCTCGGTCGGCGGTGGGGCGACGTCGAAGTCGGTGCCGATCACGCTGCGGGCCAGCATGTCGTAGGTCAGGTCGATTCGCTTGGGTGGACCGGTCGTGCCGCTGGTCAGCATTCGCACCGCCACTCCGGCGCGCCCGGGGTCCGGGTTCTGCTCCGACGCCGCGGCCACGTCGGGTGCGTCGGCCAGGCCGCCGATCGCCACGGTGGTCGTGTGCGCCGCAGGGGCCACCAGCGTCGCCAGGTCCTCGCCGGTGCCGATGACCACCGGCAGGCGTAGGGAGTCGATGTCGGCCCTGATGCGATCGTCGCCGCGGGCCGGGTTGATGACGACGACGGTGCCGCCGCTCATCAGCACACCGAGGAACGTCGCGACGTGAGCCGGTGTGTTGCGCAACAGGATTCCGACCTGACGGCCGGTCACGTGGAGCGACTCGATGTGCCGCGCCAAGGCGGCCACCTCACCCCACGTCAGCCACTGACCCTCGTGCTCCACGGCAGGCCCGTCGGGCCGTAGCTCGAGCACGGTCCGAATACGCCGGCTGAGAGCGTGTCCGGCAATCAACGCAGCCTCGGTGCCGGCCTGTCGCCGGGGGAGCGCGCGGCGAGTTCGGCCTGTCCGAGCGGGTTTCCCAACCTCGTGTAGATCAGGTTCTGCTCCATCGCCGCGCGATAGGGCTTGTCCAGCGACTCCCAGATCGCCTTGACGGTGCCCTGCGTCGCCGACGGCGGTTTGGCCGCAATCGATGCCGCGATCTCGTGGGCACGCGCCCAGAGGCGTTCCGCGGGGACAATTTCGGTCACCAGCCCGATCTGGCGCGCGGTCTCGGCGCTGACCCGTTCGTCGTTGCCCATCAACGCGATTCGTAGTGTCTCGCCCAAGCCCACCCGGCGCATCAGGCCGATGGGCTCCAGTGCGCACACCAGGCCGGCGCTGACGTGGGAGTCGAAGAACGTCGCGTCGTCGCTGCAGATGACGACGTCGGACTCATTGACGAAATAGAAGGCGCCCGCGGTGCACATGCCCTGCACGGCGCACACGACGGGTTTCCACATCTTCTGCCACTTGGGGCTGAGGTATTCGCCGGGATCCTCGTGGTTCCAGACGTTGTCCGGTTGCCCGTAGGGCGATTTGATGTCGAGGCCCGCGGAGAACGCCCGGTCGCCCGCCGCGCGTACCACCACGGCGTGGACCGAATCGTCGAGTTTGACGGTCCGCCACGCCTTGGCCATTTCCTCGCACATCGTCCTGTTGAACGAGTTGAGCGAATCCGGCCGGTTCAAAGTGATGGTGGCGACGTGGTTGGCCGAGTCCACGTCGAGCAGGATCGTCTCGAAAGCCGGCGCGGTCATCGGCACTGCCAGTTCGGGGCGCGCTTCTCCATGAACGCCTTCGGGCCCTCGTCGGCGTCCTCGGTGCGGATCACACGTTCGCGGAAGGTCTCGGCCAGAATCTCGGCTTCGTGCAGCGGCAGATCGAGGGTCTTGTGGATGGCCAGGCGTGTGCCCCGAACCGCGAGCGGCGCATTGGAGTTGACGATGTCGGCGATCTCGTGGGCGCGTTCGAGGAGGTTGTCGTGCTCGACGACCTCGCTGATCATGCCGAGTTCGTAGGCCCGCTGCGCGCTCATCCGTTCGTGCTTACCCATGAGCGCCATCCGCAGCGCGATGTTGCGGGGGAGTACGCGGGCCAATCGCACCATCTCGCGGCCCGCGACCAGGCCGATGCTCACGTGCGGATCGAAGAACGTCGCCTTCTCGGAGGCGATCGCGATATCACCGGTGGTGATCCAGTCGAGTCCAGCGCCGCAGCACAACCCGTTGACCGCCGTCAGCACGGGCTTCGCCATGCGACGAAACGGCGGCGTGCCCTCCTGCGGCGCTTCCCATTGGTCATAGGTGGTCAGGTACGGCCGTTCGTAGATCACCCTGCCGTCCTCGGGGATCTCGCCGACATCGGCGCCGGTGCAGAACGCGCGACCGGTGCCGGTCACGATCAGAATCCAGACGTTGTCGTCGTTCTCCGCCTCGTCATAGGCGGTGCGAAGTTCGGTGATCATTGCGGGACTGAGCGCATTGAGCGCGTCGGGACGGTTGAGGGTGATCGTGGCCTTGTGCCCGTCGACCTCGTAGGTGATGTCGTCAAATGACATGGCTTCGTCCTCTTCCGTCCGGGTCACCGGCCACCGAAATCCGGCGTGCGCTTCTCGCGGAACGCCGCGAGTCCTTCTTTGAAATCCTTCGTGCGCGACGATAACTCCAGGTTGAACAGTTCCTGGTTCATCGACTGTGGCAGCGTTGCGTGCTGGCTGTAGTGGATGGCCTGCTTGGCGAGTCCGATGGCGACGGTGGGACCGGAGGCCAGCCGCGCCACCAGTTCTGCGGCAACGTCGTCGAGGTCGTCGTCGCCCACACATTGGTGGATCAGCCCCCAATCCGCCGCGTCTGATCCGCTGACCTTCTCGCCAAGCAGCAACATTCTCTTCGCCCGCGCCAGCCCGACTAACCTGGGCAACAGCCATGTCGAGCCGGAGTCCGGGCTGAAACCGCGGTCCAGGAACGGTTCCCAGAACACGGAATCCGGCGCTGCCACAGTGAAATCGGCGGCCAGCGCGAGGTTGCAGCCGAGTCCGGCGGCCCAGCCGCGCACGCTGCATACGACGGGCAGTTGGATGGTGTGGACGAGTTCGATCACGCGGTGCGAGCCGTGTGGGACGCGACGGACGAGGTCACCGGTGCGGGGCCGTTCGGCGCTGGTGTTCGTGGCCCAGTCGACGCCCGCGCAGAAATCGCTTCCAGCGCCGCGGATGTGGACCGCTCGAAGTGAGTCGTCGCTGGCGGCTTCGGTCAGCGTGTCGACGAACGTCTTCACCATCGTCGGGCTCAACGAGTTGCGCCGGGACGGTCGCTCGAGGGTGACGTGCAGGACGCCGTCCACGCGCGAGGTCTTCACCGCCCCATCGTCAGCCACCGTTGCCTCCGCACTTCCCTCGCTATACGGTTAGGGATACAGTATTGCTATCTTGTACAAGTTAGCAAGGAAAGCGCCTCGACGGAACCGCCGACGGGCGAAAGGGGACTCATGTCCGAGGGCACACCCCGATTCGGTGAGCAGCCGCTGCCCCAGACGGTGGCCGCCGCCGGGGCGCTGCGACGACTGACCGGACTGCTGCTGTCGCTGGAACACGAGCACCCGACCGTCGACGCCATGGTCGCCCAGATCGCCGACTGGGAACGGCAACTGGCTCCCGCGGCGCCTCACGACCCCACGCCGCGGATCGGGCCACAGAGCACCGATTCCCAACGGGTCTACCTCGACCATGCCTTCAATGTCGGCGCCTACAACCCGTGCTTTCCCGAGTACACGTTGGACCATCTCGACGCCGATACCGCACTCGGCCGCGTCACCTTCCCCGTGGTCTACGAAGGCCCGCCGGGGCTGGTCAACGGCGGCTTCCTGGCGGTGTTCTTCGACTGCGTCACCCAACACCAGAGTTGCGCGTCGGGACGCACCGGCAAGACCCGCGCGCTGACGGTGACCTTTCGCCGACCGACGCCGGTTCTGGTCGAGCTCGCCTTCGACGTCACCCGCGCCGAGGCCGACGGCCGGGTCACCTCTACGGCACGTTTGCTACTCGGCGATGAGGTGTTGTGCATCGGCGAATTCAGCACCGCCGCTTCGTCACCCGACAAACTGAGCGTCTTCGATTTCGGTCACCGGAGAGCGACCAGCTGATGACCAGCGTCCAGCGGATTCGCCAGCCACGCGTCGCCGAGATCGTCGCAGCGCGGCTGCGCGACCAGATCCTGTCCGGACGCATCAAGGAAGGGGATGTGCTCCCGTCGCAGGACGTCCTGCTCGCCGAGTTCGGCGTCAGCCCGCCTGCGCTGCGCGAGGCCATTCACATTCTCGAGACCGACGGGTTGATATCTGTGCGTCGCGGGAACGTGGGCGGCGCGCTCGTCCATCTGCCCTCGGCCGAGCGGACCGCGCACATGATCGGCATGGTGTTGCAGACACGATCGGCCAAGCCCGCAGATGTGAGCCTTGCGCTGATGCATCTGGAGCCGATCTGCGCAGGCATGTGTGCCGCCCGCGAAGACCGGATGACCGAGGTCGTTCCGTATCTCGAAGCGGAAATCAAAACGCAGACAGAGCAATTCGACAACCTATCGAGATACGTGCCCAACGCCCGCCGCTTCCACGAGGCCATCGTGTCGCGATGCGGAAACGAGCCGATGATTCTGCTGATCGGCTCGTTGGAGCTGATCTGGTCGGCACACGAGTCGTCGGTGTGGAGCCACGAAGGTGATCCGATGGAACAAAAGACCATGCGGGCCGCATTGCGCGATCACCAACGGCTGTTGGATGCCATCCGCGACGGCAACGAGGCGCGTGCGGTGAAACTCGCGAAGGATCACCTGGCCGTCGCGCGGCGCAACACGCTCGCCGTCGGAGCCGACAAAACCATTGAGGCCAAACTGATTTCCAATGTCGAGTGAAGGACTTGCGATGACCACCAACGATAACCGGGTACTCTTCGACGTCGACCGTGAGAAGCGCATCGCCACGATCACGCTGAACAACCCGAGCCAGCGCAACTCCTACGACGCGGCGATGCGCGAGACCATCGGCCGCTACCTGGACCAGGTGGCCGAGGACGACGATCTGACCGTGGTGCTGCTGCGCGGTGCCGAGGGTGTGTTCAGCACCGGCGCCGATATGAACAATGCCTACGGGTGGTACGGCGGCAGTTCGGGACCGGCAAAAGAGGCGCCCGCGGCCAAGCGGCGACCGAGCCAGCGCCGTCGGCTGACCGTCGACCGCAAGTCGTTCAGCTTCTACCACAACTTCATGGGGTTCCCGAAGGTCACGGTCGGCGAGATCAGCGGCTACGCGCTCGGCGGCGGCTTCGAGATGGCATTGATGACCGACATATCCGTCATCGGCCGCAACACCAAGATCGGTATGCCCGCGACTCGATTCCTCGGCCCCGCGCTGGGCAGCCTGCACATGTTCTTCCATCGGCTCGGTCCGGTGCTGGCACGGCGACTCCTGCTGACCGGCGACATCATCGAAGCCGGCGACGTCGAACACCTCGGTGTGTTCACCGATACCTGCGATCCGGGGTCGGTGACTGCGCGGGCGCGCTACTGGGCGGAGAAGGCCGCGAAGATGCCCGCCGACGGTGTCGTCATCGCCAAGGAAGCCTTCCGCCTTGTCGAACAGAGCCAGGCGTATCAGGGCGAGGAAGTGGCCAGCTACCTGTTCCACGCCTACGGGACGAACCTGCAGTTCGCCCCCGGTGAATTCAACTTCGTCAAGACCCGCACCCAGCACGGCACCAAGGAGGCGTTCCGGCTGCGTGACGAGCACTTCTTCGTGCCTGAGCCGGAGTGAGTACCCTCACCTTCTGGGAACGCAACAATATCTGCTACTTTTGTAAAGTCACCTAAGCCGAAACCCGAGGTCGAAACCATGTCAACACCCGTCATCGTCGGTGCAGCCAGAACGGCCATCGGCCGTTCCTTCAAGGGGACCTTGGTCAACACCCCGCCCGAGACGCTGATCACCGCCGTGCTGCCCGAGGTGATCCGTCGGTCGGGGGTGGATCCCGCTGACATCGACGACGTCATCTTCGCCGAATCGCATTACGGCGGTGGCGATCTCGCGCGTTACGCCGCCGACGCCGCGGGGCTGCACCACGTTCCGGGGCAGTCGGTGAACAGGCACTGCGCAGGCAGCCTGACCGCGATCGGCAACGCGGCCGCGCAGATTGGCTCGGGTATGGAGCGGGTGCTGATCGCGGGCGGCGTCCAATCGCTGTCGATGACGCCACTGATGAACTGGCGGATCCCCGGCCCCGAGCTCAAGTTCGAGGAGCGGTGGATGCCGCCGACGCACGTCGAGACCCCCGACGCGCCCGCCAAGGACATGTCGATCACGGTCGGCTGGAACACCGCGCAAGCGGTCGGCATCACTCGCGAGGAGATGGACGAGTGGGCGGCGCGGTCGCACCAGCGTGCCGTCGCCGCGCAGGACGCCGGCAAGTTCCTCGACGAGATCATCCCGATGAAGATCCAGCAGTTCGACGGATCGGTGGTGGATTTCAGCGTGGACGAGCATCCGCGCCGCGACACCACTGTCGAGAAGCTGGCCGGCCTGAAGGTTCTGCACCCCGAGATCGAGGGCTTCTCGATCACCGCGGGCAACAGTAGCGGCACCAATGACGCGGCGGCGGGAGTCGCACTCGTCGAGCGCGCCTACGCCGAGGCCAACAACCTGTCGGTGCTGGGCGCGGTGAAGGCTTGGGCGGCAGCGGGTGTCCCGGCCCGCGATTGCGGCTTGGGCGCGGTGAAGGCGATCGGCAAGGTGCTCGACCGTGCCGGCCTGAAGCCGGCCGATGTCGCGCTGTGGGAGATCAACGAGGCGTTTGCGTCGGTGCCGATCGCGGCCTGCCGCGAGTACGGCTTGGACGAGGAGCTGGTCAACTTCTCCGGAAGCGGCTGCAGCCTCGGCCATCCGATCGCGGCGTCGGGCGCCCGCATGGTGACGACGCTGCTCTACGAGCTGCAGCGGCGCGGTGGCGGCATCGGTGTGGCCGCGATGTGCGCCGGCGGTGGCCAGGGCGGTGCGGTCGTCGTCGAGGTCTAAAACTTGCGATTTCGGCGTGCTAGGTCTCGCTGAGCAAGACTAAGCACGCCGAAATCGCAGAAAATTAGCGCTTGCGCGTCGGCTTCTTCGCGCTCTTGGCGTCTTCGATCAGCCGCTCGGCGTGGTCGAGAATGCACTCGAGACCGAACTCGAAGTTCTTCTCGTCGGCGGCACCCAGGTGATGGCCTTTTTCGGTGACCAGCGCGAGCAACGGCGTCGACTCGCTGTCGATCGCCATCGCTTCGTCGATATCGCTGGGACCCTCGTTGGCTGCCCGATTCTTCTCGCGCAGCCGCTCCAGCACCACCGAACCGCGTACGTGCACCGACACCGCGGAATACGTGTCGAATGCGTCATCGGGCGACAGGCCCGCCTCGGTCAGACTGGCGATCGCCTTCTCGACCTCCTGGACGCCGACCCGCGCCGCACGCGGACTCAGAGCTGACCGAATAAGAATCAGGTCGCACAGAATCGGGTTACCCAGAAACGTCTTTCGCATCGACCGGGCATGGTTTCGCAGCGTCTCGCGCCAGTCTTTCGCCTCGACGTAGGGCGTGGCGAACACGTACTGGCGCAGCGCCCGGTCGGTCATCGCGTTGAGCAGGTCGTCCTTCTTGCGGAAGTACCAGTAGATGCTGGTCACGCCGACCCCGAGGTGCTTACCGAGCAGCGGCATGGACAAGTTGTCGATGCCTACCTCTTCGGCCAGGTCGAAGGCGCCCTTGATGATGTCGTCGGGATTGATGGACCCCCGTTCGCGCCGTGGGCGCTTCTCGGCGGTCGCCTGCCTAGCCACGGTTGGCACCTCCATCAAATCGACTGGTGGCTTGAATGTACCGGCAATTGCACGCTGATCTGCATCTTCGCAGGTGTGTCGTCATTCGACCGATGCCGTGTCCACCGTTTCGGTTCTTTACTGTAAGCCCTATAGTAAGTGTCTCTAGCGGGAGAAGCGACGAAACGCGATCCTGGCGGAAGGCTCACGGTGGATCTCGGATTGAAGGATGCGGCGGCCGTCGTCGTCGGGGGCGGCCGCGGAATGGGGCTCGCTTCTGCCCGCTGCCTCGCCGAGGACGGTGCGCGGGTGGCCGTCGTCGGCAGGACGGCGTCCGCACTAGACGCTGCCGCAACGGATTTGGCTGACCGGGGTAGCCCTGACGCGCTCGGGTTGGTGGCCGACACCACGGACGCCGACCAAGTACAACGGGTCTTCGACGAATTGGGCGCGCGGTGGGGCGGTGAGCTCAACATACTAATCAACGCGGTCGGGCCCGGGTCCGTCGGCACCTTCGAGGATCTCACCGCCGAACAATGGCGAGCCGCGTTCGACGACGGCGTGATGGGCATGGTGCATTGCGTGCGGTCCGCGCTGCCACTGCTGCGAAAAGCCGAGTGGGCCCGCATCGTCAACTTCTCCGCCCACTCGACGCAACGTCAGAGTGCGATCCTGCCCGCCTACACCGCTGCCAAGGCGGCGGTGACGAGCATCTCGAAGAACCTGTCGCTGGTCCTGGCCAAGGACGAGATCATGGTCAACGTCGTCTCGCCGGGCAGCATCGCGTCGGAGGCGCTGATCGGCTGGGCCGCAACGGTCGGCGTGGACGGCAACGATCCCTACGCGTTGATGTCGGCCATCGACGAGCACTTCGGGCATCCCGCACACCTTCCGCGCGCGGGCCTGCCCGACGAAATGGGGCCCGTCGTGGCGTTTCTCGCGTCTCGGCGAAATTCGTACATGACCGGTGCCAACATCAATGTCGACGGTGGTAGCGACTTCACCTGAAGGAGGCGGCAGTGGCGACGGCCAAAGAGGCGCGTGAGTGGGCCCGCACCAACCTGCGCGGTATCGGCAATTCCCTTTACACGCCGTTCTGCGGTAACGACGGCGACGACATCGACTGGGACGCCTACCGAACGTTGGTGCGCTACTGCGTCGGCGAGCTGCATCACCCAATGCTCTGGTGCACCAGCGGTATCGCGGAGTTCTGGTCGCTGACCATCGATGAACGAAAGCGGCTGTTGGAGGTCGCGATCGAGGAGGGCCGAGCCGCCGACCCCAATGTCGTGGTGCAGGCGTGCACCGCCGCCATGTCGGCGAAGGACTGTCTGGAACTGACGTTGCACGCCCAGGACGCGGGGGCCGACATCGTCTACATCCAGACGCCGATGATGGAGGCGCATGGTGGCGAAGGCGTCCTGAGGTTCTTCAAGTACGTCGCCGAGCGCAGCGATATCGCGCTGGGAATGTTCAACTCGCCCTCGTCCGGATACGTGTTGACGCCCGCGGAGGGCGCACGGATCTACGAAGAGGTCCCGGCGGTGTGCGCGACGAAAGAGGGCGCCTTCCGGCCCATGGCCAGCAGACTGCTTCATGACCTCGCGCCGGATCTGACGATCTGGGAATGCGATACGACGGTCTACCGCGCCGGCTGGCTACGCGCGGGCGTCGTCGGGCCCGCGCAACTGGGCACGGCCGGCTACCTGTACGAAACTCCGCAACACCCGGTGCTCTCCGAGTATTGGGAGCTCGTGTGGAGCGACAAGTTGTCCGAGGCGATGGATTACGCCGAGAAGTCCGGCATGGATCAGTTCGGCGTCGACATGCGCTCGTGGTTCACGTGTTACCCGGGCCGGGCCGACTATTTCACCCACTGGGGCGGCGCGTTCAAGTACGCGGCGTCGGTGCTCGGACTGCCCATCGGGTCGTATCCCCATTCGCGGCCTCCGCAGGCCGAGCTGCCGCAGGAGGCGAAAGACACCATCGACGCTGCGTATCGGCGGTACGGACTGGTCGGAGGCTGAGCCGCCGGACGGTTGCGGAAGACACTACCGATAGGTGTACAGTATGCACATACATCCAGTTCGAAACGCCTGAGGAGGCCGACGGGTGAGTGTTGGAGACCGCATCGCCGACTCCGATGCCGACTCCGTTGCCGCCGGGCCGGGCGAACCGGTGCTCTACGAGGTCCTCGACACCGGCGTCGCGGTTCTCACCCTGAATAGGCCCGACCGGATGAACGGCTGGGGCGGCGGCTTGGCCACCTCGTTCTATCTGTATCTCGACGCCGCGGAGGCGGATCCCGATGTCCGGGTCATCGTGGTGACCGGGAAGGGCCGTGCATTTTGCGCGGGCGCTGACATGGGCGACCTCACGTCGATCAGCGCCGCCACCGTCAACGCCGCCGCGGACACCGACGTCGGCAAACTCGTCGGTGCGCGTCATCCGCACTTCACCACCTCGATGCGCAAACCCGTCATCGCGGCAATCAACGGCGCGTGTGCCGGTATGGGCCTGACGATGGCGCTGATGTGCGATGTGCGGTTCGCCGCCGACGGCGCGAAGTTCACCACGTCGTTCGCCCGCCGCGGCCTCATCGCGGAGTACGGGATCTCGTGGATCCTGCCGCGCATCGTCGGTCAGGGGGTCGCGCTGGATCTGCTGCTGTCGGGGCGGGTGTTCCTGGCCGACGAGGCACAGCGGCTGGGTCTGGTCAAAGAGGTTGTGCCACCACACGAGCTGGTGGCGCGCGCGATCGGGTACGCCGAGGACATCGCCGCCAACTGTGCGCCCAGCTCGCTGGCGGTGATCAAACAACAGGTGTACGCAGACACCATGCGCGACGTCTTCGTTGCCAGCGACGATGCCGAGAAGCTGATGCACGAATCGATGCAGCGCCCCGATTTCATCGAGGGCATCACCAGCTTCTTCGAGAAGCGCCCGCCAAACTTTCCGCCGGTCCAAGGGCCGGCCCAAGGACTTCCGAAAGGACAGGACTCATGACTTTGGACTACATGGCCATCGACGTCGACAACCACTACTACGAGACCATCGACTCGTGCACCCGCCACCTGCCCAAGGAGTTCAAGCGCCGCGGTGTGCAGATGCTCACCGAAGGCAAGCGCACGTACGCCGTGATCGGCGGCGTGGTCAACCACTTCATCCCGAATCCCACGTTCGACCCGATCATCGAACCCGGCTGCCTGGATCTGCTCTTCCGCGGTGAGATCCCCGAGGGCGTCGACCCGGCGTCGCTGATGAAGGTCGACCGCCTGGGCGACCATTCCGAGTACCAGAATCGCGATGCCCGGCTGAAGATCCTCGACAAGCAGAACCTCGAGACGGTGTTCATGCTGCCGACGTTCTTCTGTGGTGTGGAGGAAGCCCTCAAGCACGACATCGAAGCGACGATGGCCACCGTCCACGCGTTCAATCTGTGGCTGGACGAGGACTGGGGCTTCGACCGTCCCGACCACCGCTTCCTTTCGGCGCCGGTCATCTCGCTCGCCGATCCGGACAAGGCCGTCGAAGAGGTCGAGTTCGTCCTGTCCCGCGGCGCCAAGAACGTGTGCGTGCGGCCAGCGCCCGTGCCCGGCCGGGTGAAGCCGCGCTCCCTGGGCGACCCGCTGCACGATCCGGTGTGGGCCCGGCTCGCCGAGGCCGGCGTCCCGGTGATCTTCCACCTCTCGGACAGCGGCTATCTCGCGATCGCGGCGCAGTGGGGCGGCAAGGCCACCTTCGAGGGGTTCGGCAAGAAGGATCCGCTGGACCAGGTGCTGCTCGACGACCGCGCAATCCACGACGCGATGGCCTCCATGATCGTGCACCAGGTGTTCACCCGGCATCCGAAGCTGAAGGTGGCCAGCATCGAAAACGGTTCGTATTTCGTCTACCGCTTGATCAAGCGGCTCAAGAAGGCTGCCAACACCGCGCCGTACCACTTCAAAGAGGACCCGGTCGAGCAGCTGAAGAACAATGTGTGGATCGCGCCCTACTACGAGGACGACGTCAAGCTGCTGGCCGAGACGATCGGCGTCGACAAGATCCTGTTCGGTTCGGACTGGCCGCACGGTGAAGGCCTTGCCGATCCCATGACCTTCACCGCCGATATCCCGCAATTCCCAGAATTCAGCCATGAGGACACCCGGAAGGTCATGCGCGACAACGCACTCGAGTTGCTCGGTGCGAACGTGACGGCCTCCGCCTAGTCATGGGCGAATGGACCATCGGGGCGGTGCTCGATGCCATCGCCGACGCCGCGCCCGACCGGTTGATGACCATCTGCGGCGCGCGGCGCAGCACATTCTCCGAGTCCGCGGAACGCACCCGACGACTGGCCAATTTCCTTGCCGGACAGGGATTGGGCGCACACCGGGAACGCGCTGAACTCGAGAACTGGGAATGCGGTCAGGACCGCGTTGCGCTGATCATGCACAACGATCTCTATCCCGACATGGTGATCGGCTCGCTGAAGGCGCGGACCGTGCCGGTCAACGTGAACTACAACTACGCCCCGCGCGAGGTGGCCGAACTCCTAAATTACCTGCGCCCGCGAGCGGTGATCTACCACCGCTCGTTCGGGCCGAAGTTCGCCGACGTGCTTCCGCCCGCCACCGCCGACGTGCTGATCGCGGTCGACGACGGTGGCACAGAACCACTGTTGCCGGGCGCCATCAGCTTGGAAGAGGCGCTGGCCCAAGGGGATACGGATCTCGACATCACACCTTCGCCCGACGATGTGATGATGGTGTGCACCGGCGGGACGACAGGCCGTCCCAAAGGCGTCATGTGGCGCCAGAGCGACACCTACGTGGTCTCGATGAACGGCGCCGACCACGAGTCCGTCGACGAGATTCATGCCAAGCTAGGATTCGAGGGACCACCGTGGTTCGCCGTGTCGCCGCTGATGCACGCCGCGGGCATGTGGACGGCGTTCGCGGGGCTCCTCAACGGGTTGCCGATAGTCCTCTACGACAAGACACGCTTCGACCCACGCGCGGTACTCAGAACCGCGGAGCGTGAAAAAGTGGGCATGATGACGATGGTCGGTGACGCCTACGCGGGACCGCTGGTCGACGAACTCCGAAGCGGCAACTACGACCTGTCATCGATGTACGCGATCGGCACCGGCGGAGCGGCTACCAATCCGAAACACCAACAGGCGCTTCTCGAGCTGCTGCCGCAGATCACGTTGATCAACGGCTACGGATCGTCGGAGACCGGGAACGTCGGCTTCGGGCGCAGCCAGGTTGGGGAGCAGAAGGACACGTTCGTACTCAGGGAAGGGGCGCTCGTCCTTTCCGAGGACTACAGCCGCTTCCTGGAGCCGGGGGAGCAGGAGGTCGGGTTCGTGGCGCGCGCCGGGCGCATCCCGCTCGGCTACTTCGACGATGAGGCCGCCACCCGCAGGACGTTTCCCGTCGTCGATGGGAGACGCGTCGTCATCTCCGGGGACCGCGGCTCGCTCGCGTCCGACGGCACGCTGCGGTTGTTCGGCCGGGACTCGCTTGTCGTCAACACCGGCGGCGAGAAGGTTTTCGTCGAAGAGGTCGAGGAAGTGTTGCGCGCCTACGCCGGCGTGGCCGACGCGTTGGTGGTCGGACGGCCCAGCGAGCGATGGGGTGAAGAGCTCGTCGCTTTGGTCGCATTGCAGCCGGACGTTGATATCACTCCCGAACAGCTACATGACCAGTGCACCTCGCAACTGGCGCGGTTCAAGGCGCCGAAGGAGTTCATCATCGTCGATCAAGTACGGCGACTCGGCAACGGCAAACCGGACTACCGCTGGGCGAAAACCACTGCGGTGCAAGAGGCATCCCTGACATGAGCCACAAAGCGATTGATTGTCTGGTCAACGTGCACTTCGGCGAGACCGAGAAGCAGCCCGAGTTCATGCTCAAGGTGCGCGACGACTACTTCAAGGGTCCGCAGTCGCTCTACGATCAGGTCGAGCTGCCCCAGCTGCTCGAGGAGATGGACGAGCGCGGCGTCGAGAAGGCCATCTTGATGGACAGCCTCGCGAAACCATCGGTGACGGCGCGCAAGTTCGTCGACCAGCGACCCGACAAGTTCGCGCTTGCCATGGGCGGTGTCAACCTGCTGCGACCGATGCCCTCGCTGCGGGAGCTGAGCGCTGTCGTGCGCGACCTGCCGGTGGCCTACACCGCAGTGGGACCGAGCTTTTGGGGTGACGGCCAGTATCCGCCAAGCGACGCCGTGTACTACCCGCTCTACACGAAGTGTGCGGAGATCGGGCTGCCGTTGTGCATCAACACCGGCCTGCCGGGACCGCCCATCCCCGGTGAGGCACAGAACCCGATCCACCTCGACCGCGTCTGTGTGCGGTTCCCCGAGCTGAAGCTCTGCATGATCCACGGCGCCGACCCGTGGTGGGATGTCGCGATCCGCCTGATGATCAAATACAAGAACCTGCGCCTAATGACATCGGCGTGGTCGCCCAAGCGGCTGCCGGAGAGCCTGCTGCATTACATGCGCACCCGCGGACCGGACAAGGTGATCTTCGCCTCCGACTGGCCGGTGCTGCGGATGCATCGTGTGGTGCCAGAGGCTTTGGCACTGGACCTGCCTGCCGACGCACTCGACAACTACCTTTACAACAACGCGAATGACTTCTTCTTCGGCCCTCGAGAGGAGCTGTAACGATGGACCGTTACGAACTGCGGAGGCTGGACTACAGCCTGTCCGAGGATCACCAGGCGGTGCAGTCGGCCTATCGGGAGTTCTTCAAGACGCACTGTCCGATCGAGACGGTGCGCGCCGCCGAGGAATCCGGGTTCGACAAGAGCCTGTGGGAACGCCTGTGCGCCATGGGGGCAACCAGCATGGCGCTGCCCGAGTCCAGCGGAGGTGACGGTGCCACGCTCGTCGACCTGACGCTGGTGGCCGAGGAACTGGGGCGGGCGTTGGGCCCGGTCCCGTGGATCGACCACGTATGTGCGGCGCGGCTGCTGGGGCGGCTCGGCACCGTCGAGCCGGATGTCGTCAACGGCAAGCAGCTGGTGGCGATCGATCCCCAACACGACAACGTGTCCGGCGTCCGGCTGATCCCGACCGGGTCGATCGCCGACCACATCATCGTGCGCGACGGCCCCAACCTTCAAGACGTTGTGCGGCTGACGTTCGGGACCAGGCCGGTCAAAGTCGACAACATCGGCAAACTGCCGATGGCCTGGGTCGATCCGGCCGCCGCGGACGACCGCACCGTGCTGGGCAGCGGACCGCAGGCGTTGGCCGAATATCAACGGGCACTTGATGAATGGCGCGTACTGGCCGCCGCGGCCCTGGTCGGTCTGGTCGAGGAGACGATGACCATCGCGGCTGAGTTCGCCAAGACCCGCTACACCCTCGGCGTGCCGATCTCGACGTTGCAGGGCATCTCGCATCCGCTGGCCAACATCGCCATCACCGTGCAGGCGGGACGGAACCTGGCGCGACGGGCGGCGTGGTTCCTCGACAACGAACCCGACGAGCGCCCGGAACTGGCGCCCTCGGCGTTCGTCTTCATGGCCGAAGAGGCGTCGAAGGCGGCGACGATGGCGGTGCACGTTCAGGGTGGGCTCGGTGTTTCGGCGGAGGCCGCCGCCACCGCCTACCTGGTGCGCGCCCGGGGCTGGGCGCTGGCCGGTGGTGATCCCGGTGTCACCGCCAAGTACATCGCTGAGATCGTCTCCGCTCGGGAAAGCAGATAACGCAATGGATTTCTCACGGGTCGCACTGTCCGACGACGACCAGGCCTTCCTCGACGAGGTGCGCACCTTCCTGCGCACCCACGTCACCGAGGAGGTCATCCGCCGCGACCGCGAGACGGGCGACAACTTCGACGAAGGCGTGCATCTGGCGCTCGGTGCGGCGGGTTATCTGGAAAAGGAGTGGAAGCCGGAATCCGAGGGCGGCTTCAACCGCCTCCGCAATCGCATCTGGCAGTTGGAGAAGCGGCGGGCGCACGTCCCCTGGGTCACGTCGGGCACCACGGCCATGATCGCGCGGTCGGTGGAGAAGTTCGGCTCGCCCGAACTGAAAGCCGAAGTGATGCCAGGGGTGTACAGCGGCCACGTCCGACTGTGCCTCGGGTATACCGAGCCGGAAGGCGGCTCTGACGTCGCCACCTGCAAGACCCGCGCGGTGCGCGACGGCGACGGGTGGGTGATCAACGGTTCGAAGATGTTCACCACCGGTGCGCACAACTGCCAGTACGTCTTCCTGATCACCAACACCGACCCCACCGCGCCGAAACACAAGAGCCTGACGATGTTTCTGGTTCCACTCGATTCGCCGGGCATCGAGATCCAGGGCGTCCGCACCGTCGACGGTGACCGCACGAACATCGTCTACTACAGCGACGTGCGCGTCGACGACAAGTATCGACTGGGTGAGGTGAACGGCGGCTGGACCGTGGTGCGCGAACCCCTCAACGTCGAGCACGGTGCGGTGGAAGCCGCGAAGGACGGTCTGCAGGACGTCTCGATCATGATGCACCAGGCCGGGTTCATGGCGGCCGCCGCGGACACGGCGGCAGCCAAGGTCGCCGAGGTACGCCCGGACGGCCGCCGCCTGATCGACGATGGCGCCGTCGCGTACCGACTCGGGCGAAGCGTCGCCCGGATGGAGGCGGCGTTGAGCGCGACAAGCATCTTCGGCCGCGTCGCGCTCGCCCAAACCATGCGCGACATCTCGCCTGACCTGATGGACATCCTGGGCACGGCCGCGTCGCTGCCCATCGGCACCGACGGCGCCGCCGACGACGGCGCCGCCGAATACGTGTACCGGTTCGCACCGCTGGTCGGCATCTACGGCGGCACCCTCGAGGTGTTCCGGAACATGATCGCGCAGTACGTCCTTGGTCTCGGCAAGCCAGCGTACGCGCCCGTTGCGAAGAAGGCGTCGTAGTTGGCATCGCCGAACCGGCGCACGTCGTTGGTGATGGGGGCCAGCGGGTTCGTCGGATCGCATGTGGTGCGAAAGCTCGTCGAACGCGGCGACGACGTCCGGGTCTATCTACGGAAGTCCAGTCTGACGGTGGCGATCGACGACCTCGACGTCGAACGTCATTACGGCGACCTGAATGACGAAGCGGCACTGCGCGCGGCGATGTCCGGCTGCGACGTGGTGTTCTACTGCATCGTCGATACGCGCTTCTACCTGCGCGATCCATCCCCGTTGTTCCAAACCAACGTCGAAAGCCTGCGTCGCGTGCTCGACGTCGCCGTCGATGCGGACCTTCATCGATTCGTCTTCTGCAGCACGATCGGAACGATCGCGCTCGGTGATGGCCGTACGCCGGTGACCGAGGACATGCCCTTCGACTGGGAGGGCAAGGGCGGCCCCTACATCGAGTCTCGCCGTGCGGCAGAGGATCTAGTGTTGCGGTATGCACGTGAGCGGGCGCTGCCCGCTGTCGCGATGTGCGTGTCCAACCCGTACGGTCCACGCGACTGGCAGCCGACCCAGGGGCTGATGGTGCAATACGCGGCACTGGGCAAGATGCCCGCATACATCAAGGGGGTGTTCACCGAGGTCGTCGGCGTCGAGGATGTGGCCGACGCGTTCCTGCTCGCCGGTGAACGTGGCGGGATCGGCGAGCGCTACATCATCTCCGACACCTACATGTCGATGCGCGAGATGTTGGAGACCGCGGCAACCGCAGTCGGGGCCAAGCCGCCGCGGTTCGGTGTGCCGCTAGCCGCCGCGTACGCCTTCGGCGGGGTGCTGTCGGTGGCGAGCCGACTGCTGCGACGCGACCTGCCGATGAATGTAACCGGGGTGCGCCTGCTGCACATCATGTCGGCGGCGGACAACGGAAAAGCCAAGCGCGAACTCGGATGGCAGCCCGCTCCGGCCGCCGAGTCGATACGCAAGGCCGCACAGTTCTATGTCGAGCAGACGGACGGACAGGTAGCGGCCCGCATACTGCGCTGACGCCGGCCCGTCAGGCGGTCGTCAGCGCGGGCGGCTTGACCGCATCCGGGTCCGGGTTGGCTATCGGCAGTCCCATGAATCGCCGCGCGTTGTCGCCCATGAAGTCGTACGTGCGCCGCACGTCCATGCCCTCGGCGTACTTCCAGAACCCGTTCGGCTCGGCCAGTCCCTCGGGGTGTGGATAGTCGGAACCGAACAGCACCTTGTCCCAGCCCACGGTCGTCACGACGTCGGAGACGCAGCCCTCCCAGAACGGGCTCACCCAGATGTTGCGGCGGAACACGTCGTGGGGGTGTTCCGGGAAGTTCTGGGGCATCTTCTTGTAGAGCTCCTCGAAGTCGTTGAACAACGGGAAGATCCATGAACTGCCGTTCTCGACGCTGGCGATCCGCAACTTCGGGAAGCGGGTCAGCGTGCCGTGACAGATCAGGGCGGTGATCATGTCGGCGATCTCGCGGTGTCCCAGCACCATCCACCGGAATGCGCTCTGCGCCATGAAGTTCTGTGTGTACGGCGGCTCCCACTTGCCGACGTAGTCGTCGAGCGGGGGATAGCTGGCGTGCAGCACGACCGGAAGGCCCGCGGCCTCGACGTCACGCCAGAACGGGTCGAACTCGGGTAACGCCGGTGACCGCCAGCCCCGGATACCGTTGACGGGGCCGGGTTTGATCAACACCACCTTGACACCGTTGTCCAGCAGGTACTCGAGCTCGCGCTGGGCGCCGTCGACTTCGGAGAGGTTGATGATGGGCGTCGAGAACACACGGTTCTCGTAGTTGAACGTCCACTGCTCCAGCATCCATTGGTTCAGCGCGTGGATGACGGCCAGGGACAGCTCGGGATCGTCTGCGGTGGCGTGCTCGATGAGGCTGGCCAGCGTCGGGTAGTTCAACGCTTCGACGACTCCCTGACGATCGAGTTCGGCCAACCGGTCCACGGGGTTGCGGGTCGCGGCGGGCGCCTCGATGGCCGGACCCTGCATCTCGCGCAGCGTGAGCCCTTCGGTGTTCTCGCCGGCGAAGAACTTCTCGTGTGCGCCCGGCGCAGCGACACGCTCGAACGTCGGGTTGGGGATGAAGTCGTTGACCCTGTTGTTGATCACGATCCGCGTGTGCCGGCCGAACTTCGCGAATTGCACCGCACGCGAGTACTTCTCGGGCAGATACTTGGTCAGCGACTCCGGAGTCTCGTACATGTGCTGGTCGGCGTCGAAGATCGGCGCCTCGGTGAACTGCGTCGTTGCCATGATGTTGGGTTACCCTTCTCCGGCGAGAAGACGTGAAAACCCCTGAAATTGGCCCATTTTGGGGGAGTTCGCGTCTGCTCGGCGGTCTGCTAGAGCGTGAGGAGCGTCGCCGCCGCGGTGCCGGGGGCGCCGTAAAGCTGAGCAAAACCGACCTTCGGCTCACCGGGCACCTGCCGGTCGCCCGCCTCGCCGCGCAGTTGGCGCACCAACTCGTGGATCTGACGCAGGCCCGACGCGCCGATGGGTTCGCCGTTGGCGATCAGCCCGCCGTCGGTGTTGATGGGCAACGCACCGTGGATCTCCGTGGCGCCGTCGGCCAGCAGCTTCTCCTGATCGCCGTCGGCGCAGAACCCGCACTCGGCCATGTGGATGATCTCCGCCCCGGCGTCGGTGTCCTGCAGCTGGATCACATCGACGTCCTCCGGTGCGACCCCGGCCTTTTCGAATGCGGACCTGGCGGCGTAGACCGTGGGCGCCACATCCTCTTCAACCGGCGCGAACGTCGTGTTGACCTCGTAGGCGCCATACCGGCGCGTCCGCACCTCGACCGCCTTGAGGTACACCGGTTTCCTGCTATACCGGTGCGCGATGTCGGCGCGACACATGACCACGGCGGCCGCGCCCTCGTCGGGTGCGCAGAACATGTACTGGGTCAGGGGATAGTTTAATATCGGCGAGTTCAGGATGTCTTCCTCGGAAATGGGCTTGCGGCGGAACGCATTCGGGTTCAGCGCACCGTTGCGGAAGTTCTTGGCCGCGACCTTGGCGAGCGTCTCCTGCGAGATACCGTGGTCGTGCAGATACTTGTTCGCCTTCATGCCGAAGAACTGCGTGGTGAGGTACTGGCCGTTCTCGGCGTACCACCTGGGCATCCCCACCAACGCCGGGTCTTCGGTGAATGCGCCCCGCGGGTGCTTGTCCAACCCGACGGCGATACCGATGTCGTAGTCGCCGAGCCGGATGCCGTCGGCGCAGGCCTTGGTGGCGCTCGCGGCGGTGGCGCACGCGTTGAACACGTTGGTGAACGGGATACCGGACAGACCGACCATGCCGACGATGGCGTCGGGATTCGCGACGGTCCAGCTGCCTCCGGTGGCCGCCTGGATGTCCTTCCACTCCACCCCGGCGTCGGCGACCGCGGCGAAGATGGCGTCGACGCCCATCTCCATCGCCGACTTGCCCTCGAAGCGGCCGAACGGGTGCAGTCCGACACCGATGATGGCGACGTCGTTGGTCATGTGCGAGGCCTTTCCTCCCTAGTCGGGCCATCAGGCTATCCCAACTGTAACGATTACAGTATCGTAGTCGACGTGGCCCCGGTGATCGAACACAAGCCCACGTTCTGCCGGATATGTGAGCCGCTCTGCGGCATGATCGCGACCGTCGAGGACGGTCGACTGATCGCGTTGCGGCCGGACAAAGAACATCCTCTGTCGGCGGGCTTCGCGTGCCAGAAGGGCATCGCCTTCACCGAGGTGCAGAACGATCCGGACCGGGTCACCACGCCGCTGCGCCGCGGACCCAACGGCTTCGAACCGGTCACGTGGGACGACGCGATGTCCGATATCGCGGCGCGGTTGTCGGCGGTGCTACGCCGCCACGGTTCCGGTGCCGTCGGCTGGTACATGGGCAATCCCGGTGCGTTCAGTTACGCGCATACCTTCGCGGCGCTGCTGTTCACCAAGGGCCTGGGCCGTCACGGGCATTACTTCACGGCATCGTCGCAGGACACCAACAGCCGGTTGATCGCCAGCCAACTGCTCTACGGCGTGCCGACGTCGGTGCCGATCCCCGATCTCACGCGGACCGAACTCTTGGTGCTGATGGGCGCCAATCCCGTCGTCTCCCACGGCAGCTTCCTGACGGCGCCCCGAATCAAAGACCGCATGCACGACATCGTCAAGCGCGGCGGCCGCGTGGTGGTCGTCGATCCCCGCCGGACCGAAACAGCGGTCGCATTCGAGTGGCTCGGCATCGTGCCCGACTCCGACTCCTTCTTCCTCTTGTCGCTGCTGCAGGTGATGTTCGCCGAGCGCCTCGTCGAGATCGCCGGGGTGAGTCGCGCCGCCGACGGTCTCGAGTGGCTGCGCTCGCTGTGCGAACCGTTCACGCCGGAGGCGACGGCGGCACAGACCGGCATAGACCCGGCAAGCGTGAGGGCCTTGGCCCGTGACCTCGTTCGCACGCCACGCGCTGCGGTGTACGGGCGACTCGGTACCTGCGTCGGTCGGTACGGCACGTTGACCACCTATTTGATCGACGCCGTCAACCTGGTCGCGGGAAACCTCGACGTGCCGGGCGGTTCGGTGTTCAGCTCGATGCAGACCGTGGGCCAGAAATGGCAGAACACGATGATGGGCTACGTGATGCGACGGTCACGGCGGCGGAAGTGCTCGCGTATCAACGGAATTCCCAGCGCAATTGGTTCCGAGCCGGCCGCGCTGATGGCCAAGGAGATCACCACACCCGGCGACCACCAGATCAAGGCGATGTTCGTGTCCGCGGGCAACCCCGTGCTCTCGGTGCCCAACGGCGACGAACTCGAGGCCGCATTCGAGACCCTGGAACTGTCGGTGGCGCTCGATTTCTACGTCACCGAGACCACCGCGCGATGCGACTACATCCTGCCCGTCACCACCATGTACGAACGCGACGACTTCCCCTATACGTTCCAGGGATTTCAGGCCACGCCGTTTCGTCAGGCCACCGAGGCCGTGGTGGCCCCCGTGGGGGAGGCGCGCTCGGAATGGGACATCGTCGAGGATCTGGCACGTCGACTCGGACGGCGGGTGCCGGCGTTCGCGGCGTTCGCCGCCGCACGAAAGGCATTGAGCCTCTTCGGGACCGCGCTGACGCCGCGCCTCATGATGGATGCCCTCGTCCGAATGTCGCAGGGCGGCGATCGTTTCGGACTCCGGCGCGGCGGACTGTCGCTGCGTCGCTTGACCGAACAGCATCCGCACGGAGTGGTGGTGGCACCGCACATCCGCACCGGCGTGCTCGGTGATGTCATCGCCTATCTGTCACGACGCGTCCAGCTGGTCCATCCCGAGATCGCCGACGAGGTCGCCAAGCTGACGCGCCGCGAACTTCCGGAGGACTACCCGCTGCGGATGATCGGAATGCGAGAGCCACGCTCGGAGAACTCGTGGATGCACAACTCGCCGTTGCTGATGCGCGGCGAGCGCCGCCACCACGCGCTGATGCACGTCGACGATGCGGCCGAGCTGCAGATCGCCGACGGCGACGTCGTGCAGATCAGCTCGCCGTACGGCCAGATCACCGTTCCGGTCACCTCGACAAAGCATCTGGTCACCGGCGTCGTGGCCATTCCGCACGGCTGGGGTCACAAGGGCACCGGCGGCTGGCAGCTGGCCAACCGTGCCGGCGGGGCGAACGTGAACCGCCTGACATCGAGTGAGCCCGACGACGTCGAAGCGGTGTCCGGAATGGCGTGGCTGACAGGCGTACCCGTGCGCGTCGAGCGCATTGACTCTGCGTCTACGGCACAAGAAACCGTGCAAACAACGCCCTGAGCGCTGGGCCCACGCGCAGCTGGGGAAGTCAACTAAGCGATGGCGCCGGCGTCCTTGAGCGCCTCGATACGATCCCAGTCCATCCCGAGTTCCATCAGCACGATCTCGGTGTGCTCGGACGCCTGCGGTGCGCGTGTGGTCTCGAGCGGCTCGTGGTTGAACTGGACGGGCCCGCGCACGACCTTGAACGGCGCTCCGCCGTCGGCGGCCTCCACCTCGACGATCATGTCGTTGGCGATCGCCTGCTCGTCGGAGGCGAGATCGACCAGGCTCTGGAACGGCGCCCACTGACCCTTCATCGTTTTGAGGTGCTGACGCCAGTAGTCGAAGGGCTTGCTCCGGATGGATTCAGCGATCAGTTCTGCAGCAGCCGCCGCATTTTCGATGAGCGGCATGACGTCGCAGAAGCGGGGGTCGTCGGCCAGTTCGGGTAGTCCCAGATGTTCGAACGCATCGCGGATGTACCCGGTGGGGCTGACGATGCACAGGTTGATGGTGCCGCCGTCGGAGGTGAGGTAGTTGCCGAGGAACGGGTTCACGGTGGGGCCGATGGTGTCGGGCATCTGCGAGCGCATGGTCTCGCCGGTCTCCATGCCCTGGGTGACGCTGGCGCCCGCCGCCCACCACGCGGTGCTGAGCAACGAGACGTCGAGTTCGACTGCTTCGCCGGTGCGTTCGCGATGGAACAGCGCCGCCGAGATGCCGCCCGCGATGTTCATCCCGCCGATGGAATCGCCGAACGCAGGGATGCCCTGCGACAACGCCCCGCCGAGTTCTTCGGGGGTCAGGGCATGCCCCACACCGCTGCGCGTCCAGAACGCGGTGCCGTCGAATCCACCGGTGTCGCGTTCGGCCCCCTTGTCTCCGTACGCGCTACCGCGTGCGTAGATGATGTTCGGGTTGACCGCACGGATGTGTTCGACATCGAACTTGTTCTTCTGCCGCTGCGCGGGCATGTAGTTGGTGAGGAACACGTCGGCGGTCTTGGCGATCTCGTAGAGGACCTCCTGGCCCCCGGGGGTGGACACGTCGATGCCGACGCTGCGCTTACCGCGATTGGGGTGCTCGATCAACGGGTGCCGGTTCGGGTCCAACTGGAAGCCGCCCATGTTGACGAAGCCGCGCTGCGTGTCACCGCGCACCGGATGTTCGACCTTGATGACGTCCGCGCCCCAATCGGCGAGGATCGCCCCCGCGGCCGGGACGAACGTGAACTGCGCAACCTCGAGGACGCGAACGCCGTCCATAACCTTGATCAAGTCGACTCTCTCCAGCCCGTCTCGTCGTTGTAATCGCCTACTGTAATCGTTACAGTTGAGCGTCCAGCATTGTTCTGATTGTACGAGGTAAATGGTGAGCCTCACCGAGGACCAAGTGAAGCGGACCGAAACCAGCGTCGATGTCGGCGTGCGGGCGGCGACGCGTGCCGAGTCGCGCATGCTGATCGACGGCGACCTCGTCGCCGCCACCTCGGGTGCGACCTTCGACAACTTCAGCCCCGCGACCGGACTGCTGTTGGGCACGACGGCCGCCGCCGGCGCCGACGACATGGACCGCGCGATCGCGGCGGCCCGCCGGGTGTTCGACGACACCGACTGGCCGACCAGCCGCGTGCTGCGTAAGCGGTGTCTGGCGCAACTGCAGGCGGCCATCGAGGCCGAGAAGGAAGACCTGCGCGAGGAGTTGATCGCCGAGGTCGGCGCTCCGCTGATGACGACGCAGACCGCACAACTGGAATGGCCGCTCGCCGAATCGCTGCGCTATCCCGCGGGACTCATCGATGACTTCGAGTGGGAGCGCACGCTCGACGGAGGCGGGTTGTTCGGTGAGCGCAACGTCCGCACCGTCGTCAAGGAACCGGTCGGCGTCGTCGCCGCGATCACCCCGTCCAACTTCCCGATCGAAGTCATCCTCAACAAGCTGGGACCTGCGCTGGCGGCGGGCAATACCGTTGTCCTGAAACCGGATCCGAACACGCCGTGGAATGCGACGCGGCTCGGCAGGCTCGTAGCCGAGCACACCGACATTCCGGCGGGCGTGCTCAACGTGGTCACCACCCCGTCCAACGACGTCGCCGGACTCCTGGGCACCGACCCCCGCGTCGACATGATTTCGTTCACCGGCTCGACGGCCGTCGGCAAGCTGCTGATGCGACAGGGCGCCGACACCATGAAGCGGATGTTCTTGGAACTCGGCGGCAAATCCGCGGCCATCGTGCTCGATGACGCCAACCCCGCCGCGATCCTGGGAGCCGCGATCGGAGTGTGCGTCCACGCCGGGCAGGCGTGCGCGGCGACCACCCGCATGCTCGTGCACCGGTCGCTGTACGACGAGGCTGTCGCCACCGTCACCGCCGCGTACCAGGGCGTGCCGGCCGGCGATCCGGTGCTGCCGGAAACCCTTGTCGGGCCGGTGATCAGCGCCGCGCAGAAGGATCGGGTGCTCACCGCCGTGGAGCGGGCGCGCACCGAAGGAGCCGAGATCACCACCGGCGGGGGCACGGTCGACAATCTGCCTGAACACCTGGCCGGCGGGCACTACGTGCAGCCGACGGTGATCGTCGGGGTCGACAACAGCGCCGCGATCGCCCAGGAGGAGGTCTTCGGACCGGTGCTGATCGTGATGCCGTTCGACGACGACGATCACGCGGTGCGCATCGCGAACGACAGCGCGTACGGTTTGGCGGGCGCGGTGATCTCGCGGTCGATGGAGCGCGGGATGAACATCGCCCGCCGCATCCGCACCGGATCTTTCGGCGTCAACGGCGGGATGTTCTACGGCGCCGACGCGCCATTCGGCGGTTACAAGAACAGCGGCGTTGGGCGCCAATGCGGTATCGATGGTTTTCAGCAGTACCTCGAAACCAAGACCATCGGTTGCCGCGTACCTCGGCAGAAATGATCACGACTCGTCGATGAGTGTCTGCGCGTGGTCGAGGATGCTTTCGAGGATGTAGTCGTAGTCGATGTCATCGGCAAAACCGATGTAGCGCTTACCGTTCGAGCGTTGGGCGGGAAAGCCCTCGGTCTTTACCTGAATGCGCTCCAGCACCGCGGAACCGCGGGTGTGCACCGAGATCGCTCCGTAGGTGGCGGCGGCCTGTCGGGCATCGAGACCGGCCTCCATGAGCGCCGTGATCGGTTGCTCGATCTTGTGGAGTGCCCCGCGTACCGCATGCCCGCTGAACTGGCCGCGGATGAGCACGAGATCGCAGAGGGTCGGATTGTCCCGGAAGTGTGCGTGCATGGAGCGCGCGTGATCACGAAGCGACGTACGCCAATTGGACGCGTCAATGG
>JBIQHU010000201.1:0-6899 GCA_044508395.1 Mycobacterium sp.
AAAGCTGTCGTAGTTGTCGACGACCAGAACCTGCATCCGACCAGGCTACAGCCCGCGATTTCGGCGTGACGGGTCACGCTGAGCGTGACCACGCACGCCGAAATCGCTCTAATAGCCGACCGGTCCGGCGGGTTTGGCGAACTGCATGCGCACCGGTCCGGTGTGTCCGACCAGCTCCACCTGCGCCCGGGGCTCCTCGCTGTACCCCAACCCGAATCGCACGACGTACTGCCGGTAAAGCGTCACCAGCGGAGCGGCGGCCAGCGCGGCCTGCATGGCCGGGGCGTCGCCGATCGCTGTGATGACGTACGGCGGGCTGTACGTGCGGCCGTTGAGCAACAGCGTGTTGCCGACGCAGCGCGGCGCTGACGTCCCGATGATCCGTTGGTCTTGCATCTGGATGCCCTCCGCACCCGCGCTCCACAGCGCGTTCAGCACGGCGTCGATGTCCTGCTGGTGCACGACGAGGTCGTCGGGGGAGGCATCGCGGGGAAATCGTCCCTGTGCGTCGCGCTGCGCGTCGTTGAGGGTTACCACCAGGCCCGGTCCACGCATGGGCTCGAGGCCGGCCTCCACGGCGAGACGGGCCGACCGTTCGGTGATGGCCACCAGCGCGGCATCAGCCCCCGGCGTCCCGCCGTGATGAGTGTCCAGAGCGTTCACGAGTGAGTCGCGCTCGGCCGTCAGCCGATCCACCGATTGCTGGGCCTCGCGGACAAGGTCGACGAGGCGCGGGGCGTCGCTGCGCCTGATCTCGTCGCCTCCGGAGACACCGTGCGTCGCCGCCAGCAGAAGTCCGGCCAACAGGCAGACGACCGGCACGCCGAAGCGCCATGCGGACTTGGTCGTCGGCGCCATTGGCTGGTCTCCCGGGGGACGGTGACTGCGGTCGAGGTGCGATAGGCCTGCGATAGGCTACGTACATCGTCGCACCGTGTGACGCCGTCTGTCCCGAAGGTACCCATGCCCAAGTCCAAGGTTCGCAAGAAGAACGACTTCACCATCAGCCCGGTGAGCCGGACCCCGGTCAAGGTCAAGGCCGGGCCGTCGAGCACGTGGTTCGTGGCGTTTTTCATCGGCCTGATGCTGATCGGGCTCGCTTGGCTGCTGGTGTTCCAACTGGCGGCCTCCGCCATTCCGTTCATGGCCGATCTCGGGCCGTGGAACTACGCGATCGCGTTCGCTTTCATGATCAGCGGTCTGTTGCTCACGATGCGCTGGCGCTGAGTGACACAACGAGCGGCATGAATTCAACCCCGTCTCCGAGCGTTACCCGTTTAGCAACCTCCCGGAAACCAGATCACACCGTTGTGATTCATCCCCATTGGGGATAGCACTTGTGGATAAGTTCATTAGCCACGGTAAAAGGGTGTGGACAACCCGTGCAGCAAACTGAGTGGAGCCCGTCCCGAGGAGCCATCGCCGCGTCCGGAATAGGTGGGCTTATCTTGGCTGGAGGCGCTGTGACCCTGATCACGGACCCTCCAGGACGGGTTTTGGTGAGCGTTGCCGCAATCGGCTTGCTTGTGTTCGCAACGTTGTCCTGGCGGGCGCGGCCGAAGCTGGCAATCAAAAATGACGCCCTCGTCAGCCGCGGACTCTGGCGGGAAACCGAGCTGCGGAAGCCCGACATCAAGCTGATCCGCATCACCGAGTTCCGCCGAATCGGCCGAGAGACGCGTCTGCTCGAGATCGACACGGTCGACGGTCGGCTACTTGTGTTCACCAGGTGGGACCTGGGTACCGACCCGCTGCACGTGCTCGACGCCCTGACGGCCGCCGGTTTCGCCGGCTCCTAGAGTCAGGCGACGGTGATCGACTCGACGACGACCGGATCGGTCGGCCGGTCGCGCTGATCGGTGGGCGTCGACGCGATCGCATCGACGACCTTCTGCGACTCCGGGTCGATGACCTCACCGAAGATCGTGTGCTTGCGGTTCAGGTGCGGCGTCTTACCCACCGTGATGAAGAACTGCGAGCCGTTGGTCCCCGGCCCCCGGTTCGCCATGGCAAGCAGGTAGGGCTTGTCGAACTGCAACTCTGGGTGGAACTCGTCGGCGAACTCGTAGCCCGGGCCACCGCGGCCGGTGCCCTCGGGATCGCCGCCCTGGATCATGAACCCGTCAATGACCCGGTGGAAGATCATGCCGTCGTAGAACGGGCCCGACGATCCGCCAGAGGCATTCCCGGTGCTGTAGTCCTTGGTGCCCTGTGCCAGTCCCACGAAGTTGGCGACGGTCTTGGGCGCGTGATTTCCGAAGAGGGCGATCTTGATGTCACCACGGTTGGTGTGCAGCGTCGCGGTCGCTGTCTGAATGGGGCTCGTCACGGCATGCCAGTGTGCCACGCCCCGTTCGATGCCCAACGGGCACCGCTGTGTTGCCGATGGTGGCAGTCTGGTAGCGATTCCCTTTCAGCCCGCGAGAGAGGTGCGCCATGCCTTCGAAGACGTCGAGGACCGAGACCCGATTGACCCCTGGGCAGCGCTTGTCCCGCGGCCTCAAATATTCGGCGGTCGGTCCGGTCGACGTCACACGCGGCGCTGTAGGCCTCAGCCTGGACGGGGCGCAGTCCTCGGCGGCGTGGATCGGCGACGTGTACCGGCGCAGTCGGCTGAAGGGTCAGCTGAGCCAGGAGCTGGCGGCCGCGCAGGAGACCATCGCGCAGGAGTTGGCGGCTGCTCAAGAGGTCGTGTCGAACCTCCCGCAGGCGTTACAAAAGGCACGCACGCGGCGGCGCAGGCGGCCGCTGCTGCTCGTCGCGCTCGGGGTCGTGGTGCTGGCCGGGGGAGCGGTGGCGTTCTCGATCGTGCGCCGCTCGACGCAGCCGGACCCGTCGCCGTTGCCGCCCAGTGTCGAGGTTTCGCCCAAGCCCTGACCGCGGGCCGGGCGCTTACCGGGCCAGCGGGCTGTAGAAGACCAAACCGTTGCCCTTGTTGTCGTAGACCACGGCGCGGCGTTCGTGTGCGTCGTCGTACGGCCCTTTCACGATGCCCCCACCGCTGGCCTCAACAGCTTTCGCCGCGGCGTCGACATCGGAGGTCTTGACGCCGACCACCACCTGACCGTGGATGGGGTGGTCCACTGCGGTCGCAAGGGCCAGCGTCACCGGTCCACCGTCGAGGGCTGCGAAATGGGCGCCGTCGCGGAACTTCAGTGGCATCCCAAGGGTCTCGCTGTAGAACCGGATCGACTCATCCAGGTCGTCGGTCGACAGCACGATCATCTTCACTTCGTAGTCGCTCAATCAAGCCTCCTGTAGCCAACTCACGTCCGCATCGATTCTGGTCCAACTCTTGCCAAGAGTCCCGCGGCCCGTGTAGGGCCTTTCGGCCCTTTTCCTCACCCACGGCGACGCGTAACCCTTCTTTCGTCGACGCAGATCGGGGGTCGAGAACATGGAGAGAACGATGGTTGACCGCCTCGTACCGGAGGTCGAATCTCCCTGTGCGCCGGAGTTTCCCGATATCTCGGTGCATTCCGACGGTTCACTCCGGCCGAGCGACGCCTACTACATCGCGCGTGGTGTCGGCAGGGTACTGCAGCACCGCGGCATCACCGGAGGCGCGCGGGTACGGGTGGCCACTTTGGGGGATGCGAAGCAACTCGTACAGGTGAACCTGTGCGTGCGTGGCGTCCCGACTCGAGTGCAGGTGGTCACAGCGGGGCTGGGCGATCTGCCGACGGCACTGTCCAGACTGGACCGGCAGATCGTGCGCGTGTGGGGGCCGTGGCGTCCCCGGCCGTGGCCCGATCTCGCCCGCCGCGCCCTCGCCGCCCATGCTGATGCGAAGCTTGCCCGCCGCAAAAGTTATGTTCTGCAAGGGATTACACCGCTAGAGGCGGTATCGGTGATGGATGCGATGGACTACGACGTGTATCTGTTCACCGATTTCGAGGCCGGAGAGGACGCGGTGGTGTATCGCGCAGGACCGTCCGGGCTTCGGCTGGCACGTCAGCACCAGATGTACCCGCCCGGATGGTCGTGGTCACCTGCTGCCGCCACC
The DNA here is from genome assembly GCA_044508395.1 of Mycobacterium sp. GTDB lineage: Bacteria > Actinomycetota > Actinomycetes > Mycobacteriales > Mycobacteriaceae > Mycobacterium. The sequence goes on from JBIQHU010000201.1 coordinate 4,007, forward strand.
CCACCGGTGCCACTGGTCGTCAACTCGCATCCCGTGCCGACGCTCACCGACGCCGCTGCTGAGGATCGGATGCGCGAACAGAATCTGCACTTCTTGTTCTACACGGACCCCGTGACCGGGCGAGGTCGGCTGCTGTATCCCCGTTACGACGGTGCCCTCGGGTTGATCACCCCGGTCGACGACGCCGAATGACTGGATTGAGTGGAGCCTAGGGGATTCGAACCCCTGACTTCTGCCTTGCAAAGGCAGCGCTCTACCAACTGAGCTAAGGCCCCTCGACGGGATGATTCAGGCCGGCACGTCGGCCGCCGCGTGCCACACCTCGACTCCGTGCCGAGACCGCCAAAGCGCCACGGCGACGATCGCCGCGACCGCTGTGGCGAGCAGCACCACAACCCTCATGGTGTGAACCTTTCCGTGGGGCTAGGAGGACTCGAACCTCCGACCTCTTCGTTATCAGCGAAGCGCTCTAACCGCCTGAGCTATAGCCCCGTTCTGCCGGTACGGCCGAGCGACGAGACTACCGCAATCGTAAGCTCCCGCCCAAACCGCGGATGCGCTGCGGTGCCTGGGGTGAGCGTGGTTCACCCCGGCGAACGGTTGACTCTGCGCTGAGGGCGTCGATTGCGCGGCTTTCGCAGCCATGAGCGCAGAGTCGATGGACGCTCAGTCGCGATCGGCCAGCGTGACCTCGACGCCGCCGACGATGTCGGTCGTGAGGTTGTAGATGAACGCGCCGACGGTCGCCATCGCCGTCAACAGCACGATGTTGACCAGACCGATGAGCGCCGCGCCGCCGAATATCGTTCCGCTGGACACCAGCTCACCGCCGGAAGTACCGCTGGCGCTGGTCAGCAGGTCGCCGACGTTGCTGTTGAGTTTGCTCCAGACGCCCATGCCGCCGAGCACCAGATACAGGAACGCGACGGCGATCATCCAGACGAAGAACAGCGCGACGGACAACACCGCCGAGACCTTGAGCACGCTCCACGGGTCCACCCGTCGGATCTGCATGCTGGCCCGAACGGGCCCCTGGTGGCGGGTGGCCATTTGCAGTCGCCCCCCGGGGCGGCCGGCCGGTTCCTGTCCCGCACGTTCGGTCGCCGGCTTACGCGCGGTGGTGCGCGGCGGGCCGGACAGATCGGGAAGCTCGCTGGCGTACTGCTCGGGCCGCGCGGGGGTGTCAGGGCGCGCCTCTGCTCGTGTGGGCGGTTCGGACCGCGGGGGCGGTTCTGCTCGGGTGGGCGGTTCAGGCCGCGACGGCTGCTCTGCTCGTGTGGGCGGTTCAGGCCGTGGAGGCTGATCTCCTCGTGCGGGTTGTTCGGGCCGCGGGGGCTGTTCGGGCGGATCTGCCCACCCGGCGGCGTCCTGCTCTGACGGCGACGCCGTGCCGCCTGTCAGGAACCGGTTGAGTCGAGCATCCATTCCGGGGGAGTGGGTCGTCGGGCCGCCGTTGCCGCGCCTTGGTGCCTCAGGACGCGGCGCCTCGGGTCGCGCAGGTCCCTCGGGTGCCCTGTTCGCCGGCTTGGGCGCGCGTCCCCGCTGCCACGGCGGGACATCGGAGGGGTCAGCGATGCGCTCAGGGCCCGATCCGCTGGGCTGCGGGCCGCGCGCTGCGGCAGCGCCGGCGGAGCCGCCCTCCGGAGCGGGACCCGAGCCGGAGCCGTTCGCGCCTCCCTCGGCCGCGCGCGGATACCCGGGCTCGTTCGGTGAGCTCACCTACGGCTCCTAACTGGTCACTACTGGTCACACCTGCCGGGCTACTCGCCGACGTCGGTGTTGACCTCGTCGGTGCTGTCGCCTTCCTCGGCGTTGCGCGCGATGGCAACCAGTGTGTCGCCCTCTCCCAGGTTCATCAACCGAACACCCTTGGTCTGCCGCCCGGCCTTGCGCACCTGGCGAGCCGCGGTCCGGATGACACCTCCACCCGAGGTGATGGCGTACAGCTCCGTGTCGTCATCGACGATCAACGCTCCGACAAGACTGCCACGCCGCTTGTCGAACTGAACCGTCAACACCCCTTTGCCGCCGCGACCCTGAACCGGGTACTCGTCGATCGCGGTGCGCTTGGCGTAGCCGCCGGCCGTCGCGACCAGCAGATACGTGTCCGGGCGCACCACGTTCAACGACAACAACCGGTCGTCCTCGTTGAACCGCATGCCCTGTACACCGGAGGTGGCGCGGCCCATCGGGCGCAGTGCCTCGTCGGTTGCTGAGAAGCGGATCGACTGGCCCTTGGCCGACACCAGCAGCAGGTCGTCCTCCGCGGAGCACAGCACCGCACCGACCAGCTCGTCGCCGTCACGCAGATTGACCGCGACGATGCCGCCGGAGCGGTTCGAGTCGAAGTCGGTGAGCTTGGACTTCTTGACCAGACCGTTGCGCGTGGCCAGCACCAGATACGGCGCATCCTCGTAGGTCTTGAGCTGGATGACCTGCGCGATGCGCTCCTCCGGCTGGAAGGCCAGCAGGTTGGCGACATGTTGGCCGCGTGCTGTTCGCGATGCTTCGGGCAGGTCGTACGCCTTGGCCCGATAGACGCGGCCCTGCGTCGTGAAGAACAGGATCCAGTCGTGGGTGGAGCAGACGAAGAAGTGGTTGACGATGTCGTCCTGCTTCAGGCCCGCGCCCTGCACTCCCTTACCGCCACGCTTCTGGCTGCGGTAGAGATCGGACTTGGTCCGCTTGGCATATCCGGTCTCGGTGATCGTGACGACGACCTCTTCGCGCGCGATCAGATCCTCGTCGGAGACGTCGCCGTCCGCGGCGATGATCCGGGTCCGGCGGTCATCGCCGTACTTGTCGACGATCTCCTTGAGCTCGTCGCGCACGATGGCACGCTGGCGCTCCGGCTTGGCCAGGATGTCCTCGAGGTCGGCGATCTCGGCCTCGA
>JBIQHU010000202.1:0-6895 GCA_044508395.1 Mycobacterium sp.
CAATACGGGACGCCCGGTATGCGCCGCACAGGGAACAGTGACCGTCGTCGCCCAGAGCGCCTCGTGATCCGGTCGCGGAACGAGAACGCTGCCCAAGGCGACCATCGAGGACACAGCAAATGACCTCAACGTTCGAGCGCGTCCGCAACGAAGACGGAACCGCCCTTGCAGCCGATGTCTACCGACACGAATCCGCCCGCGCAGTCGTCATACTGCTGCACGGCGGTGGACAGAACCGCCATGCCTGGGCGACTACGGCGCGCCGCTTACACGCGCGCGGGTATACCGTCGTCGCTTACGACGCCCGCGGTCACGGCGACAGCGAGTGGGACCCCGATGGTCGATACGATCTCGACCGACTTGCATCCGACCTGCTGTCGATTCGCCGATATGCCAGCGATGGCCGCCCGCCAGCTGTCGTTGGCGCATCCTTGGGCGGCATGACGGTGTTGGGAACGCATTTGGTGGCGCCTGCCGATCTGTGGGGAGCCGTCGTACTGGTCGACATAACTCCGCGAATGGAGTTTCACGGAGCACGCCGCGTCGTGTCTTTCATGGGCGCCCATCCCGACGGATTCGATACGCTCGACGCGGCCGCGGACGTCATTGCCCAGTACAACCGGCATCGCGCTCGGCCCAAGAACTTGGACGGTCTCCGAAAGGTCTTGCAGCAGCGCGACGACGGTCGGTGGATCTGGCGATGGGATCCGGCGTTCATAGCTTCCAACTTCGAGTTCCTGCAGGGCGACCCAGCAACTGGTGCCAAAGAATTCGGCGCCATAAGCGACCTTCTCATCGAAGGGGCCCGCCGCGTGCGAGCACCAACGCTTCTCATTCGCGGCGTTCACTCCGACGTGACGTCGCAGCAGTCGGTCGAGGAGTTCCTCGAAGTCGTACCGCACGCCGAGGCTGTCGACGTTTCGGGCACGGGCCACATGGTTGCGGGCGACGACAACGACGCCTTCACTTCGGCAGTCGCAGATTTTCTCGACCGCACGCTGAACGACTCGTCGGACTGAGCGTCATTCAGGGCCCTGCGATGGCCGCGGCCCGGCCACTCTGGTTCGTTGTCGAGGTGTCAGAACTACCTCCATGAACGGAACCCCGGCGGCGCAGTATCGGCGCATCCGAAGGCAGCGATGCCAAACCGTATGGTTCGACCATCGCCTGGGCCGAATTATCATTCGAACCGAAGCATTTTGCTGGTGGGCGCTGTCCAGGTCGGATCGAGCGGTCGGAGTTCTCCGAACCAGTGCCCGCACACCTTGACGAACACACCCGCCGCCGGGGCGACCCGGATCAGATCGGCGCTGCTGTTGGGATCTTGGAGTCAGTCGACGGCGGGGGGCGAGTCCAGAGGACAGCCTACTGCTATCCAGGCTTCAGCTTCGGTATGCGGGAGGCGGGCGGGCATATCCGGCGCCCGATTCGACCACCTCGTCAGAGCGGCGGGCGTTCCTTCGCATGAGCAGTTCCGGAAACTTCGTGGCCGAAACGATCGAGAAAGTCGTCTATTGCGGCCAGGGCGGTGCTGATCGTTCCTCGCAATGGGGCTGCTCCGGCCGCGAAGGCCGCAAACAAGGTTATTGCGAGCAGACAACTCATGCCTCCGCCTTCCTCTTCACGCGCATCCGTTCGCCGTGGCCCACAGCAATGCCTCGTTCGGCTGCTGAAATGGTAAAACGTGGCTCACCGCTCCTTAACAGCGTAGATACCCGGATCCGCGATCGGTATGTCTCGAAGGGTCGAACCTGCGGGCGTCTGTTGTCTCGCAAAGACAAGTAATCGAGTACGGTCGCAGCTGTGCTTGATTCATCCGAAGTTCAAGACACCCCCGGTCACGCGGTTCATCACCTATTCCGAGACCTCGGCGACCTCGTCAGAGAATTGCCCGAGTCCATACATGGCCTTCTGATTGAGCAAGTTGCCGAACTCGCTGCCGATCAACAGCTCAAAGAGCTACTGAGTGACACCGTCGCCGCGAACGTAGACACTTGGTTCTCCGTCGTCCGTCACTCGATCCCGTTCGACCGCATGGAGTCACCGACGGCCGCCCTTGAACACGCCCGGAGGATGGCGCAACGCGAGGTACCCGTCAACGCGCTGCTGCGGGCATACAGGCTCGGGCACCAGTATGGATTGAACCTCATCATCGCTGGCCTTCGGAGCGCGGACCTACCGCCCGAGGAGAAATTGGCGCTCATTGAACACATCACCCGTGTGTCTTTCCGCTACATCGACTGGATGTCTGAGCAGGTCTTGGAGACATATCAGACTGAACGCGCGGAGTGGGACGAGCGCCGACGAAGTTTGCGTGCACAAGCCATTCGAGACATCCTCAACGGACGCGACGTAGACCTGACCGAAGCGTCGTCGGCTATGAGGTACTTCTTGGGCGCAACGCATGTGGCTCTCATGGTATGGCTCGACCGAGATGCGGGCGCCGACACCGACGAGTTCATCGCCATGGAGCGCTTCATGCAACACGCGGTCTCCGCCACTGGAGCGAAGCAATCGGTCTACTTCTCCATCGACCGCCTCGTCGGATGCGCATGGATGACGGTTCACCGCCCGTCGGACTATTTATCGCAGCTGCGCGACTTCGTCCGGGCTCAACCTGACGGCCCAAGACTTTCCGTCGGTGAACCACTTCCGGGGATTGAAGGCTTCCGCCGCACCTACCGACAGGCTGAGCAGGCCCGTGTGGTCGCGGTGGCAGCCGACGGCTCCTCACGGCACCGGATCGTCGCTGCACGAGATCCCGGTGTGGCCCTGGCCTCGATGCTGATGACCGATGACGCGACTCTGAAGGAATGGATTCACGATGTGCTGGGCCCGTTGGCTCAGAACACTGCATCGGACCAGCGTCTACGAGACACGCTGAGGGTGTTCTTGCGTGCCGGTTCCAGCTTCAAAGCCGCGGCCAACGAATTGCAGATACACGCCAATACCGTCAAGTATCGCGTAAATCGAGCACTCGAGCGCCGCGGTCGCCCGATCGCCGCGGAACGATTAGACGTCGAGGTCGCCCTACTGATGTGCTATTGGCTCGGCGAAGTAGCACTGAACCCAACACAAGCCTTGGGGCGGTCCTAGTCGTTCGTGTCCCGCGAACGCCCTTGCTGCGTAACTGTGCCGTCTACTGACGAACACGCCGAATCTGAGGATGGTCAGCGCGACGATCCGGCGCCGCCCGGCCTGATAATCCGAGTTCGATTCATGTTTCGACGCTGCCGCGGGGCTCTGCTGCGGGCAGGCTGATCGAGTGGAGTCGTCGATCGCCGCCGTACGGAGCTGAAGCAACCCATTCACCGAAGCTCATCGACGTCAGACACGCTCAAGCACCCATCGCGCAAGGCGACAGGCGAGTCGTGGCGCAGGTTGCGACTTGTCGGCCCAGACAACCAGGAGGCATAAGCCTTGATCCACCGATGAGCTGTCGTGGCTGAGGCTGGAATGGTTTGGTGGTCGCTTGCTGGCTGTGAGCAGGGGGTATCGGCTGGTCTGTCCAGCTTTTTCCTGTGTGCTCCGGTCGTGGCCTTTCGGCGGATTGGTCAGGTGGGGGCGGTTGCTGGCGGGCTGTGGCCGATGGTGTTGCGCCACAATCGGAGCCAGTGCGTCGCCCACGGCCAGTGGGCTGGTAGGTGCAGGATGGGTCGGCGTTGGGGGCGGGCCAGTCGGGCCGGGATGGTGATGAGGCGTCGGCGCAGGGTGGCGCCGCGAGCCACCGCGTGTGCACCGCCGGCCAGGATGCCGGCGGCGCGCAGCAGGTTGTGGGCGATGGCCGCGCACAGTATCCAGGCAGAGTTCGCCCCGAAACGTCCCGAGGGCATGTGGGCCAGGGGTCCGTCGATGAGGTCGGCGAACACGGTTTCGATGATCGCGTGGCGGCGGTGAGTGATGTCAGCGACGTCGACGGGTTCGTCGGTGTCGGTGAAGAACGGGTGATATCGCCAGACCGGGAACAGGGCGTCGGGGTATCGGGCGTCTTTGACCCGGCGCACGATCAACCGTGCCGTGATCGGAGTCTTCGTGGAACTGAAAGCGGTGTAGGTGGTTTCGGCGACTTCGGCATCGGAGATCCAGGCACCGGTGTCGGGATCGCGGACCGCGCCGGGATAGCACACCGGGATCCACGCGGTGTCATTGATGTCGGCGATGGCCGCGACGACTGCGGCGGTCTTGGTCAGCACCAGCGAGAACCGGGCACCGGCGCGGCGGCAGGCGGTGACCACGCTGCTGTTGCCGTAGGCCGAGTCGCCGCGCACCAGGATGCGCCCGGTGACACCGGCGCCGCGGGCGGTGGCGACGGCTTGGGCGATCATGCGGGCCGCGCCTTTGCCCGAGTTGGTCTTGCCCGCCCGCAGTCGTGCTCCGGTGATCACCGGAGCGCAGTGTTCGGTGCTGATGGTGGTCACCAACGGGGAAAGACCCTTGCGCAGGATCTGCTTGCCGGCGATTTTGGTGTGGCCGTAGCTCGCACCTTGTTTGGCCTGGCCGTAGACCGGGCGCAGCAGTGAGTCGATGTCGATGAACACCCGCCCGTCGGCGCCGGGCAACAGATCGACACGCTCGCACAGAGCGCCCACGTGCTCACTGAGCACCGACTCCAGTTGCCGGGCATGGCCGAAGGTGAACTCCCGCAACAAGGTTCCGATGGTCGACGGGGCGTACACCTCACCGAACAGGGTCTTCATCCCGCCGCTACGAACTGCGTCGAGGTCGTCGATGCTGTCCGCGCCGGTGCACATCCCGGCGATCAGCGTGCTCAGCTTCGGCGACGGATTGGCCGCACCGGACTTGACCCGCTCGCAGCTGAACCGAGCTTTGTCGGCCAATGACGATGACAGTCCGGTCTGCTCGGCAAGGGCCATCACCGGTACCAGGCCTGCGCACGACACCAGACGCTCATCATCGAAGACCGCCGACGATGCGGCGAACCTATGGGACACTTGCACCGGAAGTGCCTTTCCGAGTTGTGCCGATAAGTGCGTAGAGAACACTCATCATCGCAGCTCAGAGGGCACTTTCCTCATTCCGACACCCCACGACCAGCCAATTCATCGGTGGATCGAGGATAAGAACATCCTGAGGGGGACCCGTTTGGTGGTCCAGTCGCTATGCGACTTGGGGTTGGTGGGTCGTGGTCCACTGTAGAGCGAACTCCGCTGGGGTAAGTTCGCCGTGGGCGGAGTGGGGTCGGTTGGCGTTGTAATCGCAGCGCCAGTCCTCGATGATCACCCGGGCCTCCAGAAGCGAGTCGAAGCGCCACGAGTTGAGCAGTTCATCACGCAGGCGGCCGTTGAAGGATTCGATCCAGGCGTTCTGCCACGGCGAGCCGGGATCAATGAAAAGGGAACCGGCACTGTTGAATCGGCACCAATCGCTCACGGCGTGGGCCACGAACTCGGGCCCGTTGTCGAAGCGCACGTAGTGCGGCGCCCCGTGGGTGAGGGCCAGGCGATCCAAGACGTCGACGACGCCGTCGGCGTTGATGGCGCGGTCGACCTCAATCGCGAGTGCTTCGCGGGTGAATTCGTCGATGACGTTGAGCATCTTGAGGATGCGGCCATCGGCGGTCGTGTCGAACTGGAAGTCCATCGCCCAGATCACGTTCGGGCGGATCGGTGACATCGCACCCACGGCGACACCGATGCCGGTCAGCCGCTTCTTGCGGCGGCGCTGTGGGACCCGCAAGCCCTCTTCACGCCACAGCCGGCGGATGCGCTTGTTGTTGGCTTTCCAGCCGGCCTTGCGGGCCATCTTGGCTGCCCGTCGCCACCCCCAGCGAGGTCGATCGGTGGAGAACCGGCGCAACCAAGCCCGCAGCTCGGCCTCCTCGGTGGCGATCGGCGCCGGCGTCAGGCGCATCGTGGAGCGGTGCAGACCCACGACCGTGCAGGCGCGGCGTTCAGACACCCCGAACCGCTCGCGCAGCACCGTGACGGCGCTGCGCTTGCGGTTCGGGGTCAGAAGTTTCCCGCCGAGATCTCCTTGAGCATGTCGATGTCGAGGGCCTGCTTGGCGACGAGCTTCTTAAGCCGGGCGTTCTCGGCCTCGAGCTCCTTGAGGCGCTTGGCGTCGTTGGCTTTCATACCGCCGTACTGCGCCAGCCAGCGATGCCACGTCGATTCCGCGATCTCCAGATGCCGGCACACTTCGGCTAGCTCCTGGCCGGTCCCAAGCAGCTTGTTGCCCTCGGCCAGCTTGCGGATGATCTGATCCGGCGTATGCCGCCGGCGCTTGCTCGATGCCATGTCGTTGTCGATTCTTCCTTGCCCGCAGACCGGGCAACAGAGTCGCACAACGACTGGACCACTACGAAGGGCTCACCTCAACACGCCGAAGTTCAGGCCGAATTTTAAACTTGAGCAGTTTCTTTAGCACGCTACAGTTCGGAGCTCTGAAGTTTTAGCGCCGCTACAGTTCGCCGAAGCGGCGTGCCTAATGGCTTCTGCGTGTATGGGCAGGCCCCAGAGGCTCTAACTATGTTGTGTAGCAACATAGTTCGACTCCAGAGCGCGAAGCGCAGTCGGGGTGTCATGCGTCGAAACGTGCTTCTGCGGTTGCCTTGGCACCAAGCTACCTGCAGCTGCGCGAGCTACGAAGTGGGCATTGCGGCGCACTAACGACGCGGTTCCACCGCGCTATATTTCGCGGTGAGTGCCGGTACGAGCCGATCGCGCCGATTCGGGGAGGTGTCGATGCCAAGACCAAAGATGGAGCGGCGCAGTCGCGTAAGGGTGGAGTTCGGGTTATCGCCGTCGCTGGCCGACCGCCTCTATGCGTACGCCAAATGCGAAGGACTGACGCTATCTCAGACCGGTGAGCGGCTATTGACACGCGCCCTATCTGGTGAGGTTCAGCATCCGCCGGTCGAGCCCGATCGAGGACA
>JBIQHU010000031.1:0-51973 GCA_044508395.1 Mycobacterium sp.
CCGCGGTCTCCTCGTCGTTCATCGCCATCCGGCCGAACGTCTCGCGGATGTCGTGGGCGGCGGCCAGCGGATCCGGCTTGCCTTCGGGGCCTTCGGGATTGACGTAGATCAGGCCCATCGTGGTGGCACCGAAGGGCTCTGCCAGCTCCCGCGTGTCGCTGTCGTTGGTGCCGCCGTAGCGCTTGTCGGTGCCCAGCCAGGTGTCCTCCTGGCCCCACAGCATCTCCTCGGGCTCCCAGATGTCCTCACGGCCGAACGCGAAGCCGAATGTCTGGAAGCCGGCCGACTCCAGCGCGGCGTTGCCGGCGTACGCGATCAGGTCGGCCCACGAAATCTTGTTGCCGTACTTGCGCTTGATCGGCCACAGCAGCCGGCGCGCCTTGTCCAGATTGGCGTTGTCCGGCCAGCTGTTGAGCGGCGCAAACCGCTGGGAACCCTGACCGGCACCGCCGCGGCCGTCGAAGATGCGGTAGGTGCCTGCGGCATGCCAGCTCATGCGGATGAACAGGCCGGCGTAGCTGCCGTAGTCGGCGGGCCACCAGTCCTGCGAGGTGGTGACGACCTTCGCGACATCAGCCTTGAACGCCTCCAGATCCAGCTTGGCGAACTCCTCGGCGTAGTTGAAGTCCTCGCCGAGAGGGTTGCCCTTCTGGTTCTGCCTATGCAGCACCGAGACGTCGACCTGCTCCGGCCACCAGTCCCTGTTGGTCAGAGGAGCATGCGCCTTCGGCTTGGGCGAATCGATTACCGGATTCTCGCTCTCGCTGTCGCTTGCCGTCTTGGTGTCGGCGTGCGGCGGGCGAGCGTCAGATGAATCAGACACAACATTCCTTCCAGGGGGGTGGTGATGGGCTGCGATCACGGGTGTGATCGAGAAACTTGTGCTGCTGCGCAGTCGGGGCACAGACCCCAGTAGATGACCTCGGCCTCATCGAGGACGAAACCGTCGAGGGAACCTTCCGGATCCGACGGGGTCAGGCACGGCATATCGCCGACGGCGCAGTCCACGTCGGCGATGACCCCGCACGAACGGCACACCACGTGATGGTGGTTGTCGCCGACGCGTGATTCGTAGCGTGAGACAGAACCGGATGGCTGGATCCGACGGATCATTCCCGCGGCCGACAGCGCGGCGAGCACGTCGTACACCGCTTGCCGCGATACGTCGGGCAGACCGACCCGCACCGCCGAGAAGATCGTCTCGGTGTCGGCGTGGGGATTGGCGTACACGGCCTCCAGGACCGCCAGCCGCGGCCGGGTCACACGAAGATCAGCCGCTCTCAGCTGCTCTGCGTAATCCGGCGTCGTGGTCACGCCCACCATCATGCCCCTTTTCTGGAATGAGTCAAGAGTGGATTCACTGGCGTTTCGGGCATTTCGGCGGCCAGTGCTTCGCGGGCCGCTGCTGATCAAGCCAAAGTAGCTGGTTAACAACAATTTTGGGATCCACAGCGAACTGACAGCGTGTCTGAGCGTGCCGATCCGGGGTCACCGCTGCTACCCTGCGAAAGCTGCAAGATGCGTGGTCGCGGGGAGGCGTACCGCCCGGCAGACGCCTGCACGCGAATCGCCCGAACGAAACCGATCGAGTCCGTCACGAAGAGGGTGTTGTGCGTACCGGAGAGATCAAGGCCCTATCCGGACTGCGCATCGTCGCTGCCGTATGGGTCGTGCTCTTTCACTTCCGCCCGCTGCTCGAGCAGGCAACTCCCGGATTCCGGTCGGCGCTCGCGCCCGTGCTCGACTGCGGCGCGCAGGGGGTGGACCTCTTCTTCATCCTCAGCGGCTTCGTGCTGACCTGGAACTACCTGGACCGAATGGGGGAGTCCTGGTCGTGGCGGGCCACCGCGCACTTCCTCTGGCTGCGGCTGTCCCGCGTGTGGCCTGTCTATCTGGTGACGATGCACCTCGCGGCGCTCTGGATCATCTTCACGCTGAACGTCGGGCACGTGCCCTCCGAGGCCGCCGACCAGCTCACCGCGATGAACTACGTGCGGCAGGTCCTGCTTGTGCAGCTGTGGTTCGCGCCCTACTTCGACGGCACCAGCTGGGACGGTCCGGCCTGGTCGATCAGCGCTGAATGGCTGGCCTACCTGCTGTTCGGGGCCTTGGTGCTGGTGATCTACCGGATCGCGCGCGCGACGAGGGCGCGCGGGCTGATCTACCTCGCCGTCGCGGCCGCGTTGCCCCCGGTGCTGCTGCTGATGGCGACCGGCCTGTTCTACACACCGTGGAGTTGGCTGCCGCGCATCGTCATGCAGTTCACCGCGGGCGCGCTGGTGTGTGCCGCAGTCCGCAAGCTGCACCCCAGCGAACGGGCCCGTACCGGCGCCGGTATCGCGGCGCTTCTCATCGCGGCGGCCATCGTCGGCATCCTGTACTGGCTGGACGCCCACCCCGTACCGTCGATTTACGATTCGGCCGGGCTGGTCGACGTGCTGTTCGTGCCGCTGGTGTTGACCCTGGCGATGGGCGCGGGCACCTTGCCCGCCCTGCTGTCCGTGCGCCCCATGGTCTACCTCGGGCATGTCTCGTTCAGTCTCTACATGGTTCACGAGTTGGTGCACACGACGTGGAACTGGATGGTCCAACAATTCGACCTCCGCCTCGGAGCCGACCTTGCAGGCAAGGCGGTGCTCGTCGCTCTGCTCGCGGTGGCCTTCGCGGCCGCGGTGTTCCTCTATCACCTCGTCGAGGAGCCTGCGCGTAAATGGATGCGCGGCATGATGAATCCGCCTCGTGACGCCCGCGTCGACCACGGTCGCGGCAAACTTCAGACGATCGACGGCCATCGTGAGGAGCGGACACCCGTGGTTTCGGCACGTGCTGGATGAGTTTGCGCTTCGACGCCACCCAAGTCACCACCCATTTGGTCGATTGCGCCCTAGGCTGGTCCGGTGAGCCGGTTGATCACGGCCATGGTCGCGCTCGCGCTCCTGGTCTGCGTGGGTGGTGGACGCCCAATAGAGGTGCGTCACAACGACATCGTGGTGTTGAACGCGTCGGTTAACCGCATCGCCGTCATCGGCGATTCCTATACGACAGGCGGAGACCTCGGGGGACTCGGTTCCAGCGGATGGACCGAGCGCGCCTGGCGCGACCTTGCTGAGTATCGGATACCGCTCACCGCCGACGTCGGCGCCGAGGGGGGAGCGGGCTACGCCGTCCGAGGCAACCGGGGCAGCCTGTTCGAGGATCTGACGGCCCGAACGGTCAAGCCGGACGATGCGCTCGTGGTGTTCTTCGGCTCGCGCAACGATCAGCACATCGGCACCGCGCAGTTTTCACTGCTGACCTACGGCACCTTCCAATTGGCCCGACGCATCGCGCCTTCGGCGACGTTCCTGGTCATCGGGCCGCCATGGCCGACGGCCGACCCGCCCGCTGACATCGTGCGGATTCGCGATGCGCTGCAATATCAGGCGGGCCTTGCCGGCGCGACGTTCGTCGACCCCATCGCCGAACGCTGGTTCGTGGGACGGCCCGAACTGATCGGCGCCGACGGCGTGCATCCAACCGACGCCGGCCACGAATACATGGCGGAGAAGATAGTGCCGCTCATCGCGGCCGAACTGCCTACCCGCATATGAACGCCGTCAACGCTCGCTATGGTCTCGGGTAATGGGACTCCTCGAGCGTCTGTACGAATGGTTGGCACGCGTGCTGTCGCTGCGCGTGATCGTCATCGTCGCAGCGCTTTCCGTCGTCGCGCTGGTGATCACGCTGGGCGCTTGGGTGTGGTTCGGCGTGACGAACGATCAGTACAGCCAGCTGGACCGTCGACTCGATTCGGTGAGCAGTCTCGGCGACATCAGCATGCTGCTGCGCGCCGCCCAGGGCGCCGACCAATCCCAGGCACCCGACGGCAACCTGGTGCGGACCGCCCGCATCGACGGCGTCACGGTGTCCATTCCCAAGGAAGTGGTGCTGCCGGAGTTCGACGTCGGTTACGCGAACACCACCATCGACGGCGTGGAGTACCGCGTCCGCACCTTCGCTGCCGGTGAGGCAAAGATCGCGGTGGGCGCGCCCCTCGCCGAAACCCAGCGCCGCATCAACGAACTCCACCGACGCGTGCTGTTGATCTGCGGCGGCGTCATCATCGGCACCGTTCTGGTCGGCTGGGTGATGTGGTCGATCATGATCAATCCGTTCCGGCTGCTCGCACAACAGGCGCGGGCGATCAACGCGCAGTCCAATCCCGACGAGGTGAAGGTGCGCGGCGTACAGGAAGCCGTCGAGATCGCCGAGGCCGTCGAGGGAATGCTTGCCCGTATCGGCGACGAACAACAGCGCACCAAGGCGGCGCTCGAATCGGCCCGCGACTTCGCCGCCGTCGCGTCCCACGAATTGCGCACGCCGCTGACGGCCATGCGCACCAATCTCGAGGTGCTGTCGACCCTCGAGATGCGCGACGACCAACGTCAGGAGGTGATCGCCGATGTGATGCGCACCCAGTCGCGGATCGAGGCGACCCTCACCGCACTGGAACGCCTGGCGCAGGGCGAACTGACGACTATCGACGACTTCGTCCCGGTCGACATCACCGAACTGCTGGATCGCGCGGCCCACGACGCGGTGCGCAATTACCCGAATCTGAAAGTGTCACTGGCATCGTCGACCACGGTGCTGATAGTGGGTCTGCCTGCCGGCCTGAGACTGGTGATCGACAACGCCATCACCAACGCGGTCAAACACGGCGGTGCGACCGAGATCCGGCTCAGCGCAGAGAGTTCCGGCGAAGGAGTGGAGATCGCCGTCGACGACAACGGCAGCGGTGTGCCCGAGGAGGAGCGGGCCGCAGTCTTCGAGAGGTTCTCCCGGGGGTCCACGGCCGCGCGGTCCGGTTCGGGGCTGGGTTTGGCCCTGGTCGCCCAGCAGGCGGACCTCCACGGCGGCACCGCGGCCATGGAAGCCAGCCCGCTGGGTGGCGCCAGGCTGATCTTGCGCTTACCGGCGCCGAGTTAGTGTGTGCCGCCGACGAATCCAGCGATGACGGCACCGAGCTCCTCGCCCTTCTCTTCAACGACGAAGTGCTTGGCGCCGGTGATGATGGTGTGCGGTTGACCCTTCGCGCCGGGAACGAACTCCTGGAAGTACTTCTCCCATCCGCGGGTGGCGGGATCGCCTTCGGAGTAGGCGGTGAGGAAAGGGCGTTCCCAGCGTCGCAGTGCGGCCATGGTCTCCCTGTTGATCGCCACGCAGGGGTCGTTGGGGGTCAGGGGAATCAGCAGAGTCAGTTGGCGAAACCCGGACTTGTACCGGCGATCCGGATAGGGCGCGTCGTAGGCGGCACGCACGTCGGCGGCAAGCGGACCGGCCTCCGCGTCGAGGAACAGGCTGGCGTTGATGTCGGGGGAGCGCTGAAAGAAGGTGACGTAATCGAGGAGCGTCTCCTGCAGGGTCACCCGCTCCTCACCGACGCTGTGGTGTGCCCATACGAGCTTGCCCACCTCCGCCGGATCGAAGGCGTACATGGCCGTGTTCGTCGTGACCACCCGTGCGAACCTGTCGGGTTCGCGGGCCAACACGCCTAACCCGATCGGCCCGCCCCAGTCCTCGGCGACCAGTGTCACGTCGCGCAGGTCGAGCCCGTCGACCAGACCCTGCAACCAGTCGATGTGCCTGCGAACGGTGTAGGCCGTGGCCTCGGCGAGCTTGTCTGAGCGCCCGAATCCGATGTGGTCGGGTGCGATGACGCGCAGCCCCGCGTCGGTGAGTACGCGGATGACGTTGCGGTACATGAACGACCACGTCGGCTGCCCATGCAACAACAGAACGACTGGCCCGTCGGCGGGTCCGACGTCGACGTAGTGCATCCGTACCGGTGGCACCCTCGGCGTCTCGACGACGACATAGTTGGGCTCGTACGGGTAGTCGGGCAGATTTTTGAATCGCTCGTCGGGTGTTCTCAGGACGTCCATGGTCGTGCGGTGCGGACGGTGTCAGTCTTCTTTCCGGATCAATCGTTTCAGTGCTTCTCGATCGGGAGAGAGCAGCTCGTCGATCCGCGGCTGGTTGACATCGGCGACGATGATCTCGCCGACCTCCTGGTACACGTTGCTGAAGATGCCGTGCGACTTCATCTTCTCGGTTTGATAGAGGTTGTCCTCCGTCGGCGTCACGTAGTACACGATCTCCGGCTTGAAGCGGTGGATCAGCCACAGGTGGATGACGTCCATCAGCCGCTTCTTGCGCATCTTTTCGGAGAAGGTGTTCTGGTCGCGCACCGTGAGGATGTTGCGGCCGTGCCGGTCCTTGATCGGGTCGACGACGACGTTCGCCAACGCCTCCTCACCGTCGCCGAGTATCTGCAAGTCGAGCACGTCCGATCCGGCGCGACGCGGACGCAGCTGGACCCGCAGCTTCTCGCCGATCTTGTAGTGGTCGCTCCACAGCGCCAGCCATTCCTCAAGCAGCTTCTTGGGCACCTCGGTCTGCACGAGGTGCTGGTGCTGCGTCGAGCCTGCGCCCATGGCCTTGGTGGTCGCCGTGCGTCCGGACGATGCTGTCAGCGCCGCATCGCTGCGTGGTCCGCCCACCAGGGTTTGCGGTGTGCGGTAAGGAGATTCGACCAGACGCATCTTGCGTTGCAGGCGGGCCAGCGCGAGCATGCCCTCCTGCCGCAGCGAGGTGGCGAACTCTTCGCAGGCGACGCCGTCGACCTGGTGGCCGCCGTAGGTGATGAAGTTGAAGACGAAGCCCATCTTGCCGAGTTCCTCAGGGAACGCCCGCATCTCGTCATCGGACATGCCGGTGGTGTCCCAGTTGAACGACGGCGACAGGTTGTACGCCAGCATCTTCTCCGGGAACTCGGCGTGGATCGCGTCGGCGAATTGCTTGGCGTCGGCGAGATCGGCGGTCTTGGTCTCCATCCAGAGGAGATCGGCGAACGGCGCGGCGGCCAGCGACTTGGCGATCGCGTACGGGATGCCGCCGCGGATCTGGTAATAGCCCTCCGGCGTCTTCGCCCGCTCGCAGTCCCATGCGACGTCGGCGCCGAGCTCCTTGGCCTTCTCCCGCGCGGAGTACAGCGAGGCCTTGGCGGCGAAGGCGCGCCAGTCGGCGGCGCTCATCTCGGACGGCTCACCCTCGGACTCGCGGAAGTCGAGCAGGTCGCCGACGGCCTCGCCGTAGGTCTGCAGGCCCGCATCGACCTGCCAGACATCGACGAACTTCGACTCGATCTTGTCGAACATGTCGTCCACCGAATCGTCGGCGCCGTCCTGCCAGGCCTTGGCTGCTTCGCCGATTGCGGCGGCGATGCCGTGGCGCTGCAGCCATGCGTCGGCGGCGGCGTACTCACCCTCGGGCAATGCATAGAGCAGGTGCCCGTTGAGCGCGGTGACTCCTGCGTTGTAGAACTGGCGCATCATCGCCAGGAAGCAGGACTTGTACGACGGGATCTTCAGGTTGGTGACGCCGAGCAGGAAGGGCTGATCGCGTTCGTCGGCGCGGCTGTCGAGCAGGTTGGCCGCTTCGGCGTCGGTGCGCGCCACGATGATGCCGGGTACCCGCATGATGTCGAGCTGGAAGCGGGCGGTGTTGAGGCGCTTGATCTGTTCGTCGGAGGGAACGAGGACCTTGCCGCCCTGATGGCCGCACTTCTTCGTACCGGGGCGCTGGTCCTCGATGTGGTAGCCGGGCACCCCGGACTCGACGAATCGGCGAATGAGGTTGCGTACGTGGGGATCACCGCCGTGGCCGGTGTCGGCGTCGGCGATGATGAACGGACGGTAGTCGTATGCCGGCGTCGCCTCGCGTTGTTCGTCGGTCATGCGCAGGCGCAGGTACTGCTGGTTGCGGTCCGCGGTCAGCAGGGCGCGCACCAGGCTCGCGGCCTCGTCGGGCACCTGGCTCAGCGGGTAGCTGGCCAGATCGGGTCCCGGGTCCTCGCTGATGGACCCCTTGGCCGACGTCGCCCAGCCGCCGAGGTAGATGCCCTCGATGCCCATCCGCTTCATCACGACGGCCTGGCCCGGCGAGTAGGGGCCGAACGTGGTGATGCTCTTCTTCTGGGCGAACAGTTCGCGCAGGCGCGGGTAAAAGGCCGCGGCCGCCTCGCGCGCGATGGTGTAGTCGGTAGGAATGGTGCCGCGTTGTTCGACGACCTGGCGTGCGGTGTAGAGACGAATGATCCCGTCGAACCGCGGGCTGTCGAAGTACCGCTGGGTGTCGGCGACGTCCTTTTCGAACGGGGTCTGCGGCGCCGCATCCGCTTCGATAATGGCCATGGGTCAACAGTACGACCGACACATGGCAGTCGATGGGGAATTAGCTACGGCCGACCCCGCCAGGCCCGGGGAGAAGTGCCGTGGGCCCGGCGAAAAAGCCTGCTGAAGTACCCGGGATCGGCGATTCCGACCCTCCGGGCCACCTCTTGGATGGGCAAGTCGGTGTCAGCCAGCAGCCGACGGCTTTCGGCCATTCGGCGATCGATGATCCATTCCTGTACGGTGCGACCGGTCCGACGTCGGACGATGGTCGTCAGGTGCCCTGGCGTCATGCCGACCTCGCGCGCGACGTGGTGAAGCGAGAGGGGTTCGGCGTGCCGGCGTTCGATCACGTCGAACACGTCGGCAAGCACCGGTTCCCCGAGGTGCCGCAGGTCGCCGACCACATCGCCGGCGATCCGGGCGAGGTCGATGAGAAGCAGCGTCAGGTGGGCGAGAGCGGCCTGCCGATAGCCATCGAGCCGCGCGGCGAGCTCGCCCTCGATCGCGGCGACCGTGGCATCCCAGACCGTGCGGCGCCCGGCGGGCAGGGTCAGCTTCAGCAGTCCGCCCGATTCGCCGTGCAGAAACGGGAACAGCAGTGGATGGCCACGCCACACCGGCCAGGCGGCGGCGCGGTCCGAGCCCAGCGCGGTGGGGTCGAAGAACACGCCGAGTCCGCCGTCGAAGCGGTCGAGCCTGCCGGGGTCGAGCACCTCACCGGCTGCCGCCACATAGACGAGCCCCTTCTGTTGCACGTACCACAGCGCGGGAAAGTCGTGAATGTGCCTGCCGTGATCGAGCATTGCGTCGCGCGATGCGCGCACCACCGAGACGGGCGGAGTGTCGGGGTCGGTCGGGTACCGGTACATCGGGACGCCGCCGCGCAGTCCGGCGAGCCGGGATGCCAGCGCCATAAGAACAAAAGATAGTCCCAGTCTTGCCGAGAATCACCCGACTTGGTTCGCAACACACACTTCACCATTGAAAACATGACCAAAAATCATCCACATTCCGTGAAGGGCCACGGGGCCCACGACTACTTGCCCGCTGCCGGCAGGGACGCGCTCCTGCCCTTCTACGACCTGCTCACCCGGGTACTAGGCATGCCGAAGGTCTACGGCAGGCTCATCGACCAGGCCGCGATTTCCGACGGCATGTCGGTCCTCGAAATCGGTTGTGGAACCGGCAACCTCACGACGCGAGTGCACCAAGCGCATCCCGGCGCCACCGTCGTCGGCGTCGATCCCGATCCACGGGCGTTGGCCCGCGCGGAACGCAAGATCCGCGGTGGGAAGGGGATCCGGTTTGTGCGCGGGTACGTGCAGGAACTGCCGTTCGGCGACGACGAGTTCGATCGCGTGCTGTCCTCGATGATGTGGCACCACTTGGATGCAGAGGTCAAAGTCGCTGCCGCACAGCAGATTCATCGTGCGCTGCGACCCGGCGGCAGCCTCCACCTCGTAGACATAGGCGGTGATATGTCGGAGTCCGACGGATTCCTGGCCAAGAGATTCCTCCGCAGCGAACACGCAGCAGGCAATCTCGGCGACGCCATTCCGTCGCTGTTGCGCGATGTCGGTCTCGAATGCACGCAAGTCGCCACGCATCGCCATCGCGGAGTCGGACGGCTCACGTACTACCGCGCGATCCGCCCCTAGATCGTGACTACCGAACGGGATTGGTCAGCGCTGCGAGCCCGTCGCCGAGTTCGCAGCGCACCACGTCACCCGGCACGATCTCCACCGCGCCCGGGGTCCCGGTGGACAGGATGTCCCCGGGGTAGAAGGGCATCACCTGGCTGTGGAAGCTGAGCAGCTCGGCGGGGGAGAACGTCATTCCCGACACGGTGTCCTTGCGGTGGACGGCGCCGTTGTGCACGGTCGCGACGCGCAGATCCGCCAGTGGTGCGTGGTCGAGCACCTCGTCGAGCGTGATCAGATCCGGACCGAACGAGAAGAAAGTGGGGTAGTTCTTGACCCGGGTGAGGTAGCGGGGGTTCTCCAACAGCACGGCCTCGGCGGTCTGATCGAGGACGGGTACGACGCCGGCCGCGTAGGACATCGCGTCCTCGACGCCGACCTGGTAGCAGGTGCGTCCGATCACCAGACCCAGCTCGGCTTCGGCGGTCACCTTGCCGATTCCCGGTGGTACGACGATCGGTTCGCCAGGGCCGACGATGGTGTGGTCGCCCTTGATGAACGACGCGGGCGAGGTGCGTGGCGCCTGCTCGCCGAGATCGCCGGCATGTGCGCCGTAGTTGAGCCCGATGCCCAGGATCTTCCTGGGCCGGGTCCACGGCGCGAGGACCGGCGCGTCCGGGTCCACGCAGTCGGCGTCGTCGACTCCGCACGCCACCGCCGCGGCGAGCGGTCCCAGCTGCTCAGCCATCAAGAGCGACAACAGGTCTGAGGGCCCGCCAAGGCAGCACGCGGTCGACGCGGGCGAGGCGGCCATCGGGCAGGGCCACGCAGGCGACCTGATCGTCGTTCAGCGAGATTGTACGGAGTCGCATCAGGCGACACCGCGGATCAGTCCGCCGTCGACACGCACCACCGAACCGGTGACGTACGAGGCCCGTTCGCTACACAGAAACGCCGCGACGTCCGCATACTCCTCGGGACGTCCGTATCGTCCGACCGCCATCGTCGCCTCGCTGTCGCGCCGCACCTCGTCGACGCTGCGGCCCTCCCGTTCGGCCCTGCGCTCATCGAGGAATCGGGTCCGATCGGTCTCGATCCGGCCCGGCACAATCACATTCGACGTCACCCCATCACCGCCGACTTCGTCGGCGAGCGTCTTGGACCACGCGTGCAGGCTCGCCCGCAGCGTGTTCGACAGACCGAGGTTGGGGATCGGGGCCAGCGCGCCCGACGACGTCGACGTGAGGATCCGGCCCCACTGTCGCTCGCGCATCCCGGGCAGCACACGGTCGGTCAGCATGATCACCGACAGGACCATCTGGTCGAAGCTCGCCCGCCACACGACGGACTCCTGACCCGTCACCGTCGTCGGCGGGGGACCTCCGGTGTTGTTGACCAGAATCTCGACGGGCCCAAGGGTGCCTTCGATTTCGGCGACCACCGACTCCATGCGATCCAGGTCGCCCAGGTCCCACGAGATCGGCAACGCCCGCACACCAGCCGCCGAGACCTTGGCCGCGGTTGCGGCGAGCGCGTCGGGTGAGCGCCCCGCCACGGCGACATTCACCCCTTCGGCGGCCAGCCGCGCAGCGATCGCACTGCCAAGACCGCCGCTCGCGCCGAGCACCAGGGCGGTGCGTCCGGAAATACCGAGATCCATTGTGGCGCTCCTTCAGTGGTCCTCTTGACAAATGATGGACACGATGTGTTCTGCGATCGCGAGCGAGGATGTCGCGGCCGGCGACGGCGCATTGCGCAGTACGACGATGCGGTCGCAGATGCCGATCCGGAAGTCGTCGACCAACGTGCCGTCGGACTCGAGGGCCTGGGCGCGAATCCCCGTCGGCCCCGGTACGACGTCGTCGTCACTCATGTCGGGAACATAGGCGCGGGCCGCGGCGACGAACTTTCGCTTGCTTAGCGAGCCGTGCATCTCGCGGATCCCGGTGCGCCAATGCCGACGGGCGAATCGCCAGAACGCCGGTGTGCGAGCGATTTCCGTGAGGTCGCGTACCGAGACGGTACGCCAGGTATAGCCCTCGCGGGCCAATGCCAGCACCGCGTTGGGACCGACGAGCACCTCGCCGTCGACCCGTGGCGTGATGTGGACGCCCAGGAACGGGTACCGCGGGTCAGGCACCGGATAGACCAGCCCGTTGACCAGACTCCTGCGCTCTGGCTTCAGTGTGTAGTACTCGCCACGGAACGGCATGATGACGGGATCCGGTCCGTCCCCGATGATTTCGGCGAGACGGTCGCTCTGCAGTCCGCCGCACGCGACCACCTGATCGAATGCGCTCTGATAGGTGCCGCCTGCAGTGCGGGCGTTGGCGACGACCTCGGTGCCGGTGGATCGGAGGCCGATGACCTCGTGACCGAGAAGGATTTTCGCACCCGCGGCCACGGCGTCTGCGGCGAGCGCCTGGGTCACCTCGGCGAAATCGACGATCGACGTCGACGGTGAGTGCAGCGCGGCGACGCCCCGGACGTGTGGTTCGAGTTCGCGCAGCTCCTCGGGGCCGATCGTGCGGACACCTGGGACGCCGTTGGCGAGTGCGCGCTGTTCGATATCAGCCAGCCGCGCACGTTCGGCGTCGTCGAGCGCGACCAACACCTTCCCGCACTCGATCCGCCGGATGCCGCGCTGCGCGCAGAACTCTTCGAGCAGGCCGACACCGCGACGGCAGAGTACGGCCTTGTTCGACCCCGGCTGGTAGTAGAGGCCTGCGTGGACGACGCCGCTGTTGCGTCCCGTTTGGTGGGCGGCGAGGCGATTCTCCTTCTCGAACAATGTCACTTCGGCGGCCGGCCGGCGCGCGAGGAGTTCGCGCCCGATGGCGACACCCACAATGCCCCCACCGATAACGGCAAACCGGTCGGTCATGTGCCGCTCCCGTTGGGGAGGTCGAGGCCATTAAGGGTGAAATGCGGCAAGGTCAGCACCATCGATTCGTGAGCGTGCTCTCGATCGTAGACCTCCGGGGTGACACCCGACGTCCGGCTCGGCTAACTGCTTTCCGGCGGCTGTGATCACCGTTCGATCACGGTACGACAACTCATTGGCCATGTGCTGTACGGCAATTGGGCAAATGCGTATTGCGCAGGTACAAGTGGAGTAGTGAACGGTTGATCACCGGGGATCAATTCTGTTCGCATGACATTTCGAGAGAGTAGAAAGACCGATGAGAAGCATCTACGCGCTGGTGATCAGCCTGACACTGTTGGTTACGACGGCCGGCATAGCGACCGCTGCGCCTTACCCCCGTTCCGCCAGCCAGCAACAGGCGGTGCAAACGGTGATCGCCCGTGCGCTTTCCCAACGCGGCGTCCCCTTTTCCTACGGCGGAGGTGACGTAAACGGGCCGACCCGCGGTAGCGGCCCGGAGGCCAACGCGCTCGGACTCGATCCCGAGGGCAGGGTCGTCGGACTCGACCCGGCCGCGGATGTGGTCGGATTCGATGCTTCGGGGCTCATGGTCTACGCCTTCGCCGGAGTCGGCGTGAAACTGCCGCGTTCCTCGGGTGCGCAGTACAAGGTCGGACAGAAGGTCACACCCGCGCAGGCACTGCCGGGTGATCTGATCTTCTATGGGCCCGAAGGCACTCAGAGCGTCGCCCTCTTCATCGGCAATGGACAGATGGTCGAGACGACCGACGCCGGTGTCGCGGTGTCGGCGGTGCGCACCAACAACATGGCGCCGTATCTGAGCCGCATCATCGCCTAAGCCGAAGAAAATCACGCGACCGCGGCGGTGAGCCGAAAGTAGGGTCGTGCGATGGCGGTACTGACTGCTCAACACGACGACTTTCCGCGCTGGTATCAGGATGTTCTGACCAAGGCCAAGCTGGCCGAGAACGGCCCTGCCCGCGGAACCATCGTCATCAGGCCCAACGGCTACGCGGTGTGGGAGCGCATGCAGGCCGAGATCGATGCTCGGATCAAGGCCGCGGGCGCGGTGAACGCGTACTTCCCACTGCTGATTCCGATGAGCTTCTTTGAGCGGGAGGCCGAGCACGTCGAGGGGTTCAGTCCGGAACTAGCTGTCGTGACCCACGGTGGGGGCAAAGAGCTGTCCGAGCCTCTGGCCATTCGTCCGACCAGCGAAACCGTCATCGGCGAATACATGGCCAAGTGGATCGACAGCTATCGCGACCTTCCGCTGCTACTCAATCAATGGGCCAACGTGGTGCGTTGGGAGATGCGGCCGCGAATCTTCCTGCGTACCACCGAGTTCCTGTGGCAGGAGGGTCACACCGCGCATGCCACGCAACCGCAGGCTCGGGACTACGCCCACCGCATCCTGCGTGAGGTCTACGAGGACTTCATGCGTAACGTACTGGCCATCCCCGTGATCGTCGGACGCAAGACCGTGCGGGAGCGCTTTGCCGGCGCCGCGAACACCATGACGTGCGAAGGAATCATGCGCGACGCCAAGGCGCTGCAGATGGGCACGTCGCACGAACTCGGCCAGAGATTCGGCCGCGCTTTCGACATCACGTACACGACCGCCGACGGCACCGTCGAACACTGCTGGACCACATCCTGGGGTTCATCGACGCGCATGCTCGGGGGTCTGATCATGTGTCACGGCGACGATCACGGGCTCGTCCTGCCACCGGCTGTCGCCCCGGCGCAAGCCGTCGTTGTGGTGGTGAAGGAATCCGACGGCGTTGTTGCCAGGACCGCATCCGCCCTCGCCGACAAGCTCACTGCAGCCGGCATCCGAACGCGATTGGACGACAACGTCTCTCAAGGGTTCGGCTGGCGCGCCACCGAATGGGATCTACAGGGTGTGCCGATCCGGATCGAGATCGGTCCGCGCGATGTCGCGGACAACGCCGTCACGTTGTACCGCCGTGACACCTGGGTCAAGACCACGGTGGCACTCGACGTTGTCGTTAACGAGGTGCGTCGGTTGACGAATGACATCCAGGCGGAGCTGCTCGCGGCGGCCACGGCGCGCCGCGATGACGTCATCGCCGACTGCGCAACGCTCGACGACGCACGCGAGGCCGCACAGACCGGTGTCGCCCGGGTGCCATGGGAATTGGTTGGCGACGCGGGAGAGGCGGACCTCGCCGCGAGTGGGCTGACGGTGCGCTGCCTGCAGCACAGTGACGGGTCGCTGCCCGAATCCGACGATGACGCAGGGGTGCTCGCGTATATCGCCCGGGCCTACTGAGCTGTGCTCAGCGTCCCGTCCATCACCATCGTCCGCAACGCCCGACGGTTGAACTTGCCACTGGCGAGGGTGGGGATCTGGTCACTCGTCACGAGCACCCATCGCGTCGGAACCTTGTAGGCGGACAACTGTTCCCGCGTACGCGCCGCGAGGGATTGCACGTCGAGTGACCCGTCGACGGGCACGACGACGGCGCACACTTCTTCACCTCGTACCGGGTCGTCGATTCCGACGACGATGCATTGCGATACCTCGGCGAACTGTTCGATCACCGACTCGACCTCCAGCGGTGAGACATTCGCGCCCGCCGCCTTGATGAGCTCGCCGGTGCGGCCCACATAGAACAGTCGCGGATCGCCTGCTTTGCGGTACACCCGGTCGCCGGTGTGATACCAGCCGTCCTCGTCGAAGGTCTCGGCACGTTCGCGCTTGTTGTAACCGGCCATCACGCCGATGCCGCGGACGAGCAACTCGCCGACCTCACCGTCGGAGACCGGGTTGCCGTCGTCGTCCACGATGCGCATGTCCGTGTACGCGAACCCGCCCGCGGTCTCAGACATGGTGCGGTGCACGGGAAATCCGTCGGGCACATCGGTCATCGCGATATCGAGCGGGCCGTCGCGCAGCATCGGAGCGCTGGACAGGTCGCGGTCGGCGAAGGTCGGATGTTCGCGCAGCCGCTGGGTGAACGCGGGCCATCCCACGATGCCCGTCGCCCGCTCGCGCTCGACGAGATCCAGCGCCGTCTCGGCGTCGAGCCGGGGCATGACCAGCAGCGTGACGGGCTCGTGAAGCGCCCCCGTCGTCGCGAGCAGCCCGCCGATCCAGAAGAAGGGCATCGCGCACAGAATCCGCGGGTGAACTCGCGACCCCGTCACCGCGCGGATCGCCTCGGGCCAGGTCGACGTCTGCCGCACCAGCGTGCCGTGAGTGTGCAACACCCCCTTCGGGTCGGCCGTCGAGCCTGACGTATGGATCATGACGGCCAGGTCGGAGGGAAATACTTCGGCCTCGACTGCCGCCAGGAGGTCGTGCGGCACCGCGGGCGTGTTCTCGTCGTAAAGCGTGGCCCAGCCCCGGTCGGAGGCGCCGGTGAGCACGATTCGGCGCAGATACGGTGCCGTCGCCAGCGTGAGCCGGTTGGTGGGCTGACCTGCCAGCCCGGGGAACGCCGCCTCGAACCGTTCGGCGACATCGATGGTGAGCACCTGAGGAGGGGCGATCACCACCGCGATATCGGCCAGCCGCGCCACCGTGGCGATCTCCGCCGGTGCGTAGAGCGTGCTCAGGGGCACCGCCAGGGCACCGATCCGGGACACGGCCAGCCACCAGGTGACCCAGTCGACGCCGTTGGTGAAAAAGAGCCCGACGCGTGTGCCCTTGCCGAGGCCTTCGGCCAGCAGCCAGCGGGCCAGCTGTGCTGACCTCTTCTCGACCTCCCGATAGGTGAGTCGGTCCGTCGGCGTGACCAGGTAGGTCTGGTCCCCGAACTCGCACACGCTGCGCTGCAGGAGTGCGGGCACGGTCAGTCGCGGCTGATCCACGGCCGAAGTCTATGAGCACGAAAAATTACGATCCGATCGGTATCGAAATTCCCGCCGAGGCGGTGACCCGGCGGTTACTGTCTGGGCATGACATCGACAGTCGACGCGGCTGACCGGGTTGTCGGGCTCGCACGGGGGATGCGCGAGCTCGTGCAGGCGCAGGCTCCGGAGTCCGAGCGGGCGCGCACATTGACGACGGCGATCGTCGATCAGATGTGGGCCACCGGGCTGATGACGGCGTTCAACCCCGTCGAGGCCGGGGGAGTCGAGCCGTCGTTCGCCGAGATGATCGAGACCTGGATCGAAATGGCCTGGCAGGACGGCTCCTTCGGATGGATCGGCATCGCGAACCTGCCATCGTCGTTCGCGGCCGCGGCGTATCTGCCCGACGAAGGGTTCGCCGAAGTGTTTGCCGCACACCGCAACCGCGTGACCATGGGTGGTCAGTTCTTCCCCAACGGGCAGGGCCACGTGGTGGAGGGTGGCTACACGCTCAGCGGGTCGTGGAGTTTCGGGTCGGGAACCGGCCATTCCGAATATGTGGCAGCGGGTTTCTTCCCGATGGCCGACGGCGAGATGCGCTGGATCAGCGAAGGCGTGCCCGAGATGCGGGTGGCGGTGATTCCTCGCGGGCAGATCACCTTCACCGATGGCTGGTTTGTGCAGGGGCTCAAAGGAACCGGGTCGTACGACTACAACGTCCAGGAGTTGTTCGTGCCCGAGTATCGGACCTTCGAACTGTTCTCGCGCGATCCGTTGCGGGGGACGTCGCCGGCCACGAGGATGGGGCTGATGCCCGTCACGGCCGCGGGTCACGCGTCGTGGGCCTTGGGCGTTGCCAAGAGCATGCTCGACGATGTCGCAGAACTCGCGGCGACCAAGTACCGCATGAGCGACATGGCGTCGCTGGCCAGCCGCCCGACGTTCCAGAAGGGCCTCGCGCATCACGTAGCCGCCTGGCGTGCCGCACGACTACTTGTACTGGAGGCGTTCACCACCGCCGAGGCGGCCGTCGCCTCGGGGCAGGTGTTGACGCCGACGCTGCGCGCGGATATGCGCGTTGCCGCGGTTTATGCCACCGATGTCGCCCGAGAGTGTGCCGAATGGGCACACCTCGTCGCGGGCACGAGTTCGATCCGTGAAGGCAGCCGTCTCGAGCGAGCGTTCCGGGACATGTACACCGGTACCCAGCACGCATTCATCAGCGAGAAGGTGGCGATGGACGCGGCGCAGATCTGGCTGGGCATCATCGACGATCAGTTCGGCCTGTAGGCGCGAAAGCCCGGGCCGGGCCATGACGAGATTGTGACCGGGCGACGGTTTCAGCGCGGCGGCCGACCGGGTTCGATAGCGTCGGAGTCGAGTTCAGTCCGAAGGTCGAGGCGAGACCGATGACGCAGCATTTTGACCTGGCGATTTCGGGTGGTGGTCCCGCCGGCGCTGCGGCGGCGTGGAAGGCCGTCCAAGCCGGCGCCCGCGTGGTGGTGCTCGACAAGGCGCGGTTTCCGCGTGACAAGCCGTGCGGCGACGGGCTCACCCCGCGGGCAGTGAGCTATCTCCAGAAGATGGGACTCGCCGAGCTGGTCAACACCTTCCATCGTGTCAACGGCGCGAGGATCTTCAGCCCGAGCGAGTGGAATCTGTCGTTTCCGCACCGCCCGGGAATGCCCGACCACGGGCATGTCGCGCGGCGCACTGAACTCGACGCGATGCTGCTCGATCATGTCGGGGCCGCCGGTGCCGAGGTCCGTCAGTGCGCCGAGGTGGTCGCGCCCCAGCTCGATGACAACGGCCGTGTCGTGGGTGTGATTCTGGCCGATGGCGAGCGGATCAACGCCGACGCTGTCATCGCCGCCGACGGCGCGTATTCGTCACTCAAGCGTGCGCTGAAGCTCGATTCGCAACGTAATGGCTATTCGGCCATCGCAATTCGCGCCGAAGTGCCGGTGCATTGGGTGGACACCGACACGCTCGACATCCATTTGAAGCTCATGTTCAACGGGGATCAGCTGCCGGGTTACGGCTGGGTGTTTCCGCTCGGCGGCGGGCGGGCCAACATCGGTCTCGGCTACTGCACCAGTTACAAGCATTGGCACGACATCAACGCCACCGAGTTGTTCAAAGAGTTCCTCGCCACGTTGCCCGCAGAGTGGGAACTGCCGCCGGTGAGCGAGTTGAAGGAGTCCAAGGCGCTGCAGGCATGGCGGCTACCAATGGGATTCACCACGTGGCCACCGTGGCGGCCCGGCATCCTGTTCGCCGGTGATGCGCTGGGCGCCGCGAGACCGGTGTCCGGTGCAGGGATTTCAAAGGCGCTGCAGTCCGGGCTCGCGGCGGGCGAGTGTGCGGTCGCAAGCCTGACCAACGGTGGGCCCGACGACTTCAGCAACTATGAGCAGGTGGTGGAAGCCACCTGGGGCAAGGAGTATCGCCGCGGCAGGTTCTTTCACAAGCTGGTCGGGATACCGGCCGTCGCAAACGCCGGCATCCGGGTTCTGGACACGGTCAGCCACCCGGGATTCCGGTCCCATCTGCTCTTCTGGGAGGCATGGCGCGACCCCAAGGCGGCGCAGAAAGCACCCCAGCGCAGTTAGCCGTCTCGGCGCCATACGTCGGTCGGCATCGGGTAGGCGATCGCGCGTGCGACCTTTTCGGCGACGTCGTCGCCGACTTCGCGCCGGACCAACCACAACGCAACGTCGATGCCTGCGGTGACGGCTCCCGCGGTCACCACGTTGCCGTCGTCGACGACGCGGTTCTGCTTGACCGTGGCCCCGTATCCCGAAAGCTCCTCCAGCGCTGCGGGATTGGTGGTGGCGTTGCGATTGCGCAGAATCCCGGCCGCGCCGAGCAGCAGGGCACCCGTGCACACCGACGCCACCCACCGAACGGAGGTCGACAGATCGGCGATGATGCGGGGGAGCACGCCGCGCCGGATCTCGCGTGGCACGCCGGTGTCGTTTCCGTCCACCCAGCTGCCGCCCGGCACGAACAACCCGTCGGGCGTGCCCAACTCGTCGGCCAGGTGCAACTGCAGCCCGTTGGCGGCGGACACCAGCGGAGGACCGTCGGCGCGCACCAGGGCGACGTCGAGGTCCGAAGCGATGGTCGCGGCGCGGGCGAACACCTCCCACGGTGCGACGACGTCGAGGGCGTCGAACCCGTCGAAGACCACGATCTCAATTCGCATCTACTCAGTCTGGTCCTGCCTTAGGCTGCACGCCATGCCTCTGGACCGTGCAGCACTCGCCGTGGGCGGCATCCGCCTCGCGTCGGGCATTTCGTTCCTCGTCGATCCACTTGGCGCCAACCGGCTGTGGGGAGATTCCGAGAAGCCGGCCCCCACGGCGCAGCTGCTTCTGCACTCGATGGGTTATCGCGATGCGCTCATCGGCGTCATGATGATGGCCGCTGCGGTGCGCGGCAAGGAGACTCGTGGCTGGTTTCTGGCTTCGGGCGGCGCCGACGCTGCCGACCTCTTGGGCGGGTTGCGGGTGCACGACGAGATATCGCGCTCACAGCAGATCATTGGGCTCGGCGGCGCCGTCGTCGGCATCGGCGTCGGACTCTGGGGTGCGACGCGTCGGCGAAAGAAGTCGCCCGCGTCCGAATGAGCGCTTGGCGATTTCGGCGTGCTGGGTCTCGCTGAGCGTGACTAAGCACGCCGAAATCGCAATAGCAGCCGCTTGCGCACATACGCCTTCATCTCTGCGGATAGTGCATCGGCGGCCAACAGCTGCGGAAGCAGATCGGGATCTGACATTCGGGCCCGGAACACCAGGCTGATCGTCACATCGTGGTCCGGGCGGTCTTCAATTGAGATGGTGTCGCCGGCTTGGACCGGTCCCGGCGAGAGGACCCGCAGATATGCGCCGGGTTTCGCGGCGTCGGTGAACGTCTTGATCCAGCCCTTGAGGTCCAGGAAGGCAGAGAAGGTTCGGCACGGGGTGCGCGGCGCGGACACCTCGAGCAGTAGGCCGCCCGTGCCGATGCGCCAACGTTCACCGATCCGCGCGTGCGTGACGTCGATGCCGGAGGTGGTGAGATTCTCGCCGAACATGCCGTGCGTGAGCGGGCGTTCGAGTCGCGACTCCCACTCGTCGAGATCCTCGCGGGCATAGACGTAGACCGCTTGATCGTCGCCGCCGTGGAGTTTCTGGTTGCCGATCGTGTCCCCGACGAGACCGCTTCCGAGACCGCCGCGCATCGGTCCCGGTGATCGGACCATGACGGCGTCTGTCGTCGCGGATTTGTCGATGCCTGTCTGCCGCGACGGCGCATCGGGATTCGCGCGGACACGCGCCAGGTTGACCGACAACACCTTTGCCACGCATACAGGGTAGTGGCGGTGCAGGCGAGTCGCTCGGGGCGTGTGCTAGCTGGCAGGAGCGAACGCCGGATCCGGCGGCGGAGGTGGTCCCATCGGCATCTGCCGCACCGGGGTGTAGGGCGCCGACGGGTTGGGGAAGAGCTTGGTCACGATGTCATTCGGATTGGTGAAGTTGCCGATGATGTCTCCGAAGGACCCGAGCTCGCCGCTCTGCTGCAGCTGCTCGGCGGGTATCGCGGGCACGGTCGGCGCCCCGGGCGGCGGCGGGGGAGACGCGGGCATCGGCCCGCCGGCTTCCACGATCCCGGTCACCACGCCCGGAATCTGGGGCACGACGGGATCGGCGGGTACCGGCTGCGCGGGAGCGACGCCGGCGCCCGCGATGACGCCCACCGCTACGATCGCGAACCCGCAGGCACCGATCGCCCAGCTGGCCGACGTGCGCAGACCTCCGTGCATGACTGTGCCTCGATTCTGGAACCGGCTGTGTCCCGTTGAGTTTCCCACGTCATGACGGTTGGGCGCTACCGGTTAGCGGAGGGGCGGAACAGGCTGTGGGACAGCCGCATTGACATCGTCAATCGGGCCGTATCACTTCACTTGCGGTAATCACCTGCCGTGCAGGCAATTCCACGTTTCGCTAAGTATCAGCAGTCGAGTTTCACGACGGCGGCACTGACGATTTCCCCGGCGGCAGAAATCGAGACGCCCAGATCGTTGCGCACCATGACGACCGCGTCCGACGCCGGCATCCCGCTGCTGAGCGCGCTGCAGATCTTGGCGCCTTCGGACCGCAACTGCTGGTCGGTGAGGAAGGCGTAACTGGTCTGCATCGTGTCGACGAATTCGTCTTCGCTGGCCGCCGCGGGAGCGGCGGATGCGACTGCAGCGGCCACGACAGACAACGAGACCCCGACCCTGTACTTCAACTCAGCACCTCCGATAGACACGTGATCCCGCCGCACTCACAAGAGGCGCGGACGGGACCACGTGGTTGCACCTCGGCGTCCACCCAGGTCGAGACGCCGAAATCTTTGCCTAAGTAAGTACAGCTTAGACGGTCTATCGGTCTCGGGCCGAATCGTCGTGGGTCAGGACAGGGGATCGAACCCCGTGCTAACCATCTACTACGATGCGTAGTATTCGAGGCGATTCCGACGATCTTCGACGGAGGCAGCCGTGTGAGGTGGAGTTTCGCCTAGTGCGGACTGCTGATCATCTGCGTGTTCCACGTCGTCCAGGCCGTCATCGGCTTCATCGCTGAACCGAGCTTTTGCAGCAGGGCCCGACGCGCCGACCGCCCAGATTCTGGGGAGGGATTACACCGCCTGGCATGCGGTCGCCGGCCTCGCACGCTAGGGCACCGTCAGGATCGCTCAACGCGTCGAGTAGAGATCGCCGTCGCCGCGACCCATCCCCAAACTCTTGTTGGGATCGGTAGTACGGCTGCGGACGTGTACTTGTGCATGATCACAAACAATCGGAGGCGACTCATTGCCGGTGGACTGATGGCATTCGGCGTTGTGATCGCCGGCTCGGGGCTGGCCCAGGGCAGTGCCCAGGCTCTCCCTAGCGATCCGGTACCGCTGCGGTCCTGGCCCGGGTGTCCCGAGGACAACCCATCCGGCCCATGTCGTTGGTGCCCCGGGGACCCGCCGGTGCAGACCGGCAATCTTCGTGTGAACCCGGTGATTTGGGATAACAACGTCTGTCACACGTACTGGTACGTCTACCACGGGCAGGGCAATGTCGCGTCGAACATCTTCGAGGGTGAGGTGCCGCCGCCACCGCCTCCACCACCGCCGGGATTCACGCCGCCACTCCCGCCGGGGTGGTGCTGGACGCTGTTCATTCCGACGACGGCGTGCCCATGACGGGCGATTTGTGTGCGTTCGGGAGCGCTCACCCGTCACCGCAACTGAGCGCAGACAAATCGCTTAGGCGCCGGTGCGTTCGAATGCGTCGGTGAAGTCCCCACCGCCGGCGCAGGCGCCTCCGGCTGCGACGGTTTGTTTTCCGCGTCCGGTGAGCAGCGCGATCGGATCGTCCAACTGCGTCGGCATCGGATACTCGGCGGTGAACGTCACCTGCGCTGTGCCGCCGCCCGGGCACGTCGTTGTGCCCGCTTCGTCACGCGTCCACTTGTCGTCGGCGAAGATGAGGGTGACGACCCCGTCAGGCGAGTGGAACAGGCTCATGCACCGGTCCCCGGTCCGCAGGCAGTAGGTGTTGGCGGACAGCACATTTCCCGGCACGACGTTGCCGTTGGTGAACGTCGTCGTCTGGCGATAGCTGCCGTGCAGCGCCTCCGCGGGGCTGACGGCACGCGGGGGAAGAACCGCGGGATCCGGAACCTTGGTGGGGTCAGGATCGCCGGTACGGGTGAACTTGACCGTACGTTTGGCGGCACAGGCACCGTTGGTGGACGCCCTGATCGTTTCGCCGGTCAAAGTGCCGTCGGATTGCGGTTGCAGCGTAAAGATCACCCAGAGCTCGACGGGTTGGTCGCCGCCGCACTGCGCCGACGAGAGGCCGACCGCGACCCAGGTGCCACCCAACTGATCGAACGTCAGATTTGACAGCAGGGCCATACCCGCGCCGCTGACATTTGCCGCGGTCGCGACACAACCGGCGGACCCGCATTCCGAGCGGACAGCCCAATTGCTCGTCGTTGCAGGCGCATTCGGTACCGGTTTGTCTTCGAGGTCGGTCCCAGGGCCGTAGTCGGCGGTGTAGGTGCCGCTGAACTGCGCCCCATTCGCCGCCGGCGGGCCGGCGGGGGTCTGGTCACGCCCGGTGAACTCCACGACGGCGATGACACCGGCTACCAGGATGAGGGTCGCGACGAACACCAGGGCGCCTACGAGCAGACCGCGCTTTCCTCCGGGGCGCGGAGGCGCCGCCATCGTGGGCGGCGCCTGCAGATTCGGGACACTGTGCGGCGGGTAGGAAAACACCGGCGGTGCGGCGCCGCTGGGAAGTGGCGCCGCGCTGGGTGGCGGTGCCCACTGCGGCGGGGGCGCCGGCATCGGAGGGTTCGGATGCTGACTCGGACGGCTGATGACTTCCTTTGCGGCGGAGGCCATCTCGACGGCGGTGGGGTAGCGTTCTGCGGGCTGCTTGGCCAGACCCTTTGCGATGACCTCGTCAATCGCTGTGGGGACGGTACGACTGACTTGAGACGGTCTCGGTGGCGGAGTGAAGATGTGACCGCTGGCGACCTTCTCAAAAGTGTTGCCGGGGAAGGGTTGTTCGCCCGTAAGGCATTCGTAGAGCACACAGGCCAGCGCGTAGATGTCGGAGCTGGGGTTCGTCTGGTCGGTACTGAAGCGTTCCGGCGCCATGTAGGCCCAGGTGCCGATGGCCGAACCAGTCTGCGTCACCCCGTCCTCGGCGGTGCGTGCGATACCGAAGTCGATGAGATAGGCGAAGTCGTTCGGTTCGAGCGGGATGTTCGAGGGCTTCACGTCGCGGTGGACGAGCCCCGTTTGATGCGCGTTCT
Source organism: Mycobacterium sp. (assembly GCA_044508395.1). Taxonomy (GTDB): domain Bacteria; phylum Actinomycetota; class Actinomycetes; order Mycobacteriales; family Mycobacteriaceae; genus Mycobacterium. The sequence goes on from JBIQHU010000031.1 coordinate 24,416, forward strand.
GCAACGCGTTGGCGATCTGCTCGATGATCGCCACGGCGCGTTCCGGTGCGAGAGGTCCCCGATCGAGCAGGGTGTGCAGATCGGTGCCGTTGATCAGCCGCATGGTGACGTACAGCCGGCCGTCGATCTCGCCGACGTCGTAGATGGGTACGACGTGACGGTCAACCAGGCGGGCGGCCGCGCGGACCTCGCGACGGAAACGCTTCTCGAACTCGGGGTCTTCGCTCAGGTGCGGGAGCAGCATCTTGAGCGCGACGACGCGGTCGATCTCGGTGTCGTAAGCGCGCCAGACCTCACCCATCCCGCCGCGACCCAGCAATTCGAGCAGCCGGTAGCGACCGAATGGCGTGCCTTCCACGGGGCACACGATAACCGGCCGCTCGCGGGGTTCGTGACTTGATAGCAGCCGAGCGCATCATGGACGAGCGACCGTCGCTCGGCGCGAAGGGAATCTGATGCCTGACAAGACCGACCACCGCCCGCCGCCGACCAGTGCTGGAGAGAAGGCGACGCTGGTGGAGTTTCTCAACTACCTCCGCCGCGCGATGGTTTCAAACGTCCAGGGTGCGCCCGAGCCGCAGGTGCGGTCGTCCGGCGTGCCATCGGGGACGAGCGTGCTGGGCTTGGTCAAGCATCTGAGCTATGTCGAGAGGTTCTACTTCCTCGGGGAGGACGTCAGCGACTGGAGTGCCACGTTCCGGCCGACGCCTGACGACACCGTCGAAGGTGTGCTGGCCTCGTATGAGGAGGCGGTGGCACAAGCCAACGCGGTCATCAGCGCATGCGAGGACCTGAGTCAACCGGCGCCGCGCCCCTCTCGACCGCAGTCGGCGCCGACCATGCGGTGGATTCTCGTGCACATGATCGAAGAGACCGGGCGGCACGCCGGCCACGCCGACATCCTGCGCGAACAGATCGACGGCGCGACAGGTCGCTGACCTGCGGCTCAGCTCGACGCGTCGAGGATCTTGATCGCGAAGACGAGCGTGTCGCCGGGCAGAATCCCCGCGGCGGGCTGACCGTCGGCGTAGCCGTCGGCCGAGGTCATCGCCACCGCGACCGTCGATCCGACCTTCTGACCTGCGATGGCCTTCTGGAAGCCGGGCACGACTCCGTCGAGCGGGAATTGCTCAGGGGCGCCGCGCTGGTAGCTGCTGTCGAACACAGATCCGTCGCGGCCGTTGACGCCCATGTAGCAGACCGACACCGTCGCCGTGTCGGCAACGACTGGGCCGTCACCGGGCTGCAGCGTCTGCACCTGGGTCTCGGTCACGCTGAACGGCGTGCCCACCTTGATGTTTGGTGCCGTCGTATCCGTGGAGCCGGTGACAGAGACGCTTCCTGTGGCCCCCGGCAGCGTCCACTCGGGGGTGCCGCTGTCAGCCGGCGCGGCCGTCGGGCACGTCGTGGCCGCGGCAGGAGTCGGTGTCGCGGCGGGCGCTGCGGTCGGCGTTTGCGTTTCGGTGACCGAAAACGGGTCCGCAGGGGACGTGGTGGACGTGCTCGTCGATGACGCGGCCGAGTCGGAGTCGGAGCCGCATGCGGCCAGCGTCGTCACAAGCAACGTGGCACCGGCTGCAAGTGCAACGGAAGAGGACACACGGGAGAAATTCACGGTCGCCACGCTACATAACGATGAGTTTCTGGCACCCCGCCGGTCTATCCGACGCACAAGACATCGGAAGGTGGAGGCGATGGGACCGGCGCCACGCGGTGGTTATCTGCCTGTCAACGGGTTGAACCTGTACTACGCGGTCTACGGCAAACTCGGGACGTCCAAGCCGCCGCTGATGTTGATTCCCGGCGCGTTCATGGCCACTGACTCGATGTCGGCGTGGGCCGAGGCCTTTGCCCGGGACCGCGCCGTGATCGTGTTGGACCAGCAGGGGCATGGCCGTACCGCGGATACGTCGCGGGCCATGTCGTACGAGCAGTTCGGCGACGATACTGCGGCCTTATTGCGTGCATTGCGGGTCGAGCGGGCCGACGTGATGGGGTACTCGCAGGGCGGAGGGGTCGCGTTGCAGCTTTCGATCCGACACCCCTCGCTGGTGAACAAGCTGGTCTCGATGTCGGCGACGTTCCGCAAAGATGGCTGGTACCCCGCGGTGTTCGACGCGATCGGCCGGGTGACCGCCGCGGACTTCGCGGGAACGCCCGTCGAGACCGCGTTCAGGAAGCACACACCGGACGCTGCGGCTTCGACGCCTACGTCGAGAAGATGAAGCGGCTGAACATCGACGACCAGAACATCAGCGACGAGGAGGTGCGGTCGATCTCGGCGACGACGATGGTCATCGTTGGTGACGCGGACGGCGTGAGGCTCGAACATGCGCTCGCCATGTTCAAGCTGCGCGGCGGAGGCGACGAGGAGGCGGCGAGGACAGGTGTGTTGCAAGGGTCGCCGGCGGCGCGCTTGGTGGTGCTGCCGGCGACGTCGCACATCGGTATCGCGGGGGAGACCGAACGGCTCGTACCGATGGTGAATGCGTTCCTCGACGACGTGCCACCCGAGACGCCGCAACTCTTCTAGGGGCAATGCGGCGACTCGTCAGCCAGAGGCGATGACTGCGGGTCAGTAGTCCCAGCTGGCCGGTACGCACCGGAAGACGTCGCCCGCCGTCGCCACGTGGCAGACGGATGGGAACGGCAAATGGGTCGCCACCATCGCCTCACCGGTTGCGGCCAGCTCCCGAAGCAGTTCGATTCGGACGCGGGCGGACTCCTCGGGATCGTGTTCAAAGCCGTTGTGCCACTCGGGGTTGTCGAAACCGGGGGCGAACACCGAGTCGCCGGCGAACGTCAGTGCATCGCCGCCGGACGCGAGGCGAACGATGCTGTGTCCGGGGGTGTGGCCACCGTTGCGTGCGACGAGCACTCCCGGTGCGATCTCGTACTCGGTCTCGAACGTCTTTATGTAGCTGCGGTATTCGTTGAGGAAGCGCGTGGCGATCGAGCGCAGCGGGTCGGGCACCGGCGCCGGCATATCGGTGTGGCTGAAGTCCGGCGCTTCCCAGAACTCGGCTTCACGGGTGGCCACGTGGACCCGCAGATCTGGGCGCAGCCGTTCCTTGAAGCCCTGGGACAGCAGCCCGCCGACGTGGTCCATGTGCAGGTGGGTGAGCACGACGTCGGTCACGGTTGAGGGGTCGATACCGGCGGCCTCCAGGCGGTGGACTGTCTGCCCGGCCCGCGGGAAGTCGGGGAACTCCACGCCCAGGCCCGCGTCGACGAGGATGGTCCGGCCGCCGCTGCGGACCACGACGACGTTCAGCGGCCAGTCGAGCACGTCCTGCGGCAGGAACATGTCGTTGAGCCATTGCCCGTACTCGGTCGGGTCGGCATTGGTCGCCATCGTTCGGGCCGTGATGGGCAGGACGCCGTCGCTGATCACCAGCACCTCGATGTCGCCGACCTGTACCGCGTAACGCGACGGGACCAACTCGTCGAGTCCTGCGCTGCCGAGAGAAATGCTGTCCACGCTCATTGTTCTCCTCGATTTTCGGGGCTGAGGACAAGGTGAGTTCACCTGTCTGATCCGTGGAACGCCGTCCGAGGGCGGCAGTTATCCCGCGTGCAGGACTGCGCCTCTTACCCAGCGGATAGCAAACCCTTCCCTTTCGGAAGTGGAATCTCTCGTCTTAGCGATTACGGAGAGATAGCCGGCCGTCGGAGACTTACCTCCACCACCGAAGAAAACGGCATCCGCCGGACGCCGAGACCCAGGACCCGAGGAGACACCACCATGAAACTTTCGACCACCAATCACCCCGTGACAGTTTCAGCGCCTTCGCGTCTGATGGCGCGCACCACGCTGACCGCAGGTGTACTTGCCCTCGCCGCAATACCGTTCGGGGCTATCGCCGTCGCGAATGCCACCTACAAAGAAGCCGACTTCGCATCGTGCCTGGAGCGCGACATGCCGACCGACTACTGCTGCGAACATGCCGGCGGCGTTATGCGCAACGGCGCCTGCATCAATCCGGATGATCTCCTGCAGCCAAGCGGAGGAGCCGTACTCGAGGTGCAACCGGATCCGCCGAAGAAGTTTCCGCCGATCGTGAGCACCGATTTGTCCTCGGGAACTTTCGTGGAGGTCCAGCCCAAACCGCCGACGAGGGTTCCATCACATGGAGTCCTCGATGCGCCCGTGCTGACCACCTCGCGGTAACCCGCGCGTTTGCGCAGGTAGAGGTGCGGTGCTCAGCAGAACTGGTACTCGACGTCCCAGGATTGACCGTTCCACGTGGCCGCGAACTGGCCACCGAGCGCCGGGTTGGCGTCGTGAATCATGCCGGTGCCGCCCTCGGGGGTGAACCCCGGCGGGTCCCAGGTGATCGACTCGAAGAACGGGGTGAGCTCAGGAGTGCAGGCCGTCTGCTTCGCGATGTAGCCGTCCGCGATTGCGTACACGGCATTGTCCTGCGTCGGGACAGCGGGGTTGTCAGCGCCCGCCGTGGGTGCGCCCGCGATGAGTGCACACAGGCCGGCCGCGACCAAGCCGGCGACGGCCCTGCGATGGAACGGTTTCGACATGATTCCCCTTGAATTCATTGCTTTGGGGAAATTATGTACCGCCACCGCCGTCGCCATCAGGGGACTGCAGTGAGCTCCAGGCAGGGAGTCTTGTTCACAGCGTCAGCACGAAGCGGCCGCGCACCCCGCCGGCTTCCAGGCGCCGGTGTGCTTCGCTCGCATTCTCAATGGGCAGGACGTCGGCGATGCGGGACACGGTGTCCGACGGATTGACCGCGGCGGCGGTCACTTTGATGCGGACCTCGCCGCGACCGGCGTGCGGTTCCGGTAGGTCGAGTACTTCGAGCACCTCTGGCCCGCCGAAGCGGTGGAATCCGACTGCCTTCACTACGCCCTCCCACGATGGTCGATCCGCCCGCAGGCAGACCGATGCGGCAATTGCTCGTCATCGGCAACAGCTCTCGGGAGCGATTTATGTCAGCCTTCGGTGTCAGCTCGGTGAAGTGGTTTCACGCTCGTCTGCGTTGAACTAGGGAAAGACGTTGCGCCGACGACCGACGCGTCGTCGACAGAGAAACGAGCAGCGGATGAAAACGCAGCACTGGACCCACTTCTCGGTCTCCGCTGACGACGAGCGCCTCTGGCGGGTCACCTTCGACAATCCGCCGATCAATCTGGTGACCCCGGAGATGCTCGTGGAGCTTCCCGAGCTGATCACTCAAATGGAGGCGGCGCCCGAACTGCGCGTGGTGGTTTTCGACTCGGCGAATTCGGACTACTTTTTGAATCACTACGACACCTCCCGCGTCGCGGAGACGCCCAAGGAGCGGGGGGTGACCGGCTATCCGCTGACCATCGACACGAGCACGCGCCTCGCGCGACTGCCTGTCGCATCCATCGCGAAGATCCGGGGTCGGGTACGCGGAATCGGCAGTGAGCTGACCCTGGCGATGGATATGCGTTTCGCGAGCGATCGCGCGCTTTTCGGCCAGCCCGAAACCGCAAGCGGCAATCTGCCCGGCGGCGGCGGACTGGAACATCTTCCGCTGTTGATGGGCAGAGCCCGAGCGTTAGAGGTAGCGCTGTCCAGCGACGACTACCCGGCCGAACTGGCCGAGCGCTACGGATGGGTCAACCGCACTGTCGACGACGCCGACCTCGACGGACTCGTGGACACCCTGGCCCGGCGTATCGCGTCCTGCGACAAGGAGTCGATCGCTGCCGTCAAGCAGCAGATCAATCGGCACACGCCCCCGTCCCCGGAGGACGTGTTGTCCTCACTACAGATCTACCTGCAGTCCTTCCAGTGGCCGGGCTCGAAACGCCGTCTCGCCGCCGCACTGGCTGCCGGACGGAATCAACCCGGCGACTACGAGATGCGCATGGGCTACCACTTGGGCACCCCGATACCGGAGGACCTCTGCAAAGCAGATCTCAAGACGTGAGGCGCATTTCGGCACCGGGGTGTGAGCTGACGGTAACGACGACCGTGCCGCCACCGGTATCGAAGGTGGTGTTGGCGTAGCCGATGAAGCCGTAGTGCCCGTCGATAGTCGACACCGCGGTGATGTCTCCGCTGCCGGTGGCTCCGGTGTCGAGGTTGGTCCAGGCGGCGGTCACGGTCAGCGAGCAGGAGCCGTCGTACACACCGGCGTCGTAGTGGATCGCCACTCGGACGCCATCGTCGACCCGGTCATCTACCTGCACCGGCGTCACCTGGGCTTCCGCACTGACAGTGCCACCGCAGGTGGGGGAGGCGACCACGGGAACCGCCGGGAGTTCAGCGAAGGCGTCGGCGTGAGCGGGGGTGGCCCACAGCCAGGGCGAGATCAGGGCGGTGGCAGCAGCGCCGGCGATACGGAGCAGGGTCACGACTCAGTTATCGGCAGTTCCGACCACGGCGTTAGCGCATGGGTGGACTGCCTATCGGGATCGGGTCAGCTTCGATTGGCCCGCCACTTGAGCAGCCGCTCCAGGTCGGTGAAGTCAAAACCCTCCGCAGTGGGTCGGATCTCCGTGGTGATCAAGGTGGCGCCGACGTCGAGGTACTGATCGGCGCTGCGTTCGTCCTCCCACACGACTGACCGTTCGATATCGCTGTCTGAACGACCGAACTCGGCGGCCAGTTCACCCACACGGACGTTGGCCTGCCGGTACAACTCAATCGGCAGGAACGTATGCCAGATGTCCGCGTGCCGCGCGACGGCGGGCAGCGTCCGCTTCTGGCCCGAGCCGCCGATCAGGATCGGGATCTTGCGTAGCGGCGCGGGATTGAGCTGACTCAACCGGTTTTCGATCCGCAGCAGGCTCTCATCGAAGAGGTCGGCCCGCGTCTTCACCGTGCCGAAGTCGTAACCGTAAGTGGTGTAATCCTTTTCGTACCATCCGGCGCCGACACCGAGGATGAGGCGGCCACCGCTGATGTGGTCGACGGTGCGGGCCATATCGGCGAGCAGATCGGGATTGCGATATCCGATGCCGCTGACCAGGAGGCCGATCTCGGCGCGGGTGGTGATTTCACCCCAGGAGGCCAGCGCGGTCCATCCTTCGAAGTTCGGTACATCGGGTTGGTCTTCGGCCAGAATCGGCTTCGCATCGACGATGCCGGCGAAGTTCGGGGCGTGGAAGTGGTCGTAACCGAAGACGATGTCGGTACCCAGGTCCTCAGCGTGTAACACCGCGTCGCGCCACGTCCGGTAGTCGGGTGTTCCGCCGGGGCTTATCTGCACGCCGATTCGAATGGGTCGCGACATGGATGATCTCCTCAGGAAGTTGGGCTCTCCTGAGCACAAGCGCAGCGCCGTTCCTGTTATTCCGCGACGGGCGATTAAACCGCGGTGATCCGAAAGGATCGCTGCCGGCGGTCTGAACTTTCAGCGCTGTTCGTCTGGCGTCGTCAGCACTGAGGGAAACCGTGGTGGGCGCTTCTCGCGGAGCGCGGTATAGCCCTCGACCACGTCGGGGCCGAGGAAGGTCAACATCTCGTATGCCGCGGACTGGTCGAAAGTCGGCCCCGCGGTGCGCAGCCAGTTGTTCAGGGTCCGTTTGGTGAGACGGATCGCCTGCTGAGACCCGGTCGCCAGCGCATCGGCGACACGAAGAGCTTCGTCCAGAACTTCCTCGCGCGGAAGCGCTTTGGCGACAAGTCCGATGCGCTCTGCTTCGGCACCAGTGACCATCTCGCCGGTGAGCAGGTAGTAGCGGGCCTTGGCCATGCCGATCAGCAGAGGCCAGATGATCGCAGCGTGGTCACCGGCGGCCACGCCGAGTTTCACGTGGCCGTCCCCGATCCGGGCATCTTCGGCGGCAATGGCGACATCGGCCAGCAGGGCGGCGACGGTTCCGGCTCCGACGGCGACTCCGTTGATGGCCGACACGATCGGCTTGTCGCAGTTGATGATGTTGTAGACGAGCGCACTCATCTCGTCGAGCATGTGCGAAACCCGCTCGTAATCGCCGGCCATGCGTTCAACCATGGCCAGATCACCACCGGCGGAGAAGGCCTTGCCGGCGCCGGTGATCACGGCGACGCGGGTATGCGGGTCGGCGGCCACCTCGACCCAAATCCGGGCGAGCTCAGTGTGCATCTGCTCGTCGGCGGCGTTGTACTTCTCGGGCCGGTCGATGGTGATGAGCAGGACGCCGTTGTCGCGGCGGGACAATGTCAATTGCTTGTAGTCGTCAAAGTTCATGGCGTGCTCCGCTCGCTTCATCATTGAGGCCACCCCGGCGAGAACCCGTCACCGGCATCTAGGTAGACAACCATATCGACCGCAACTCGACCAACTGTCCTAAAGTTCGACCCCACGGTTGAATAAATTGACTGTTCGCCGGAGTACCTTCAGGGAACCAGGCAACCTTGGCCCAAGGGCGCTGCGACACCACGGGAGAGACCATGCAATTCGCGAACAAGATGGCGATCGTGACGGGAGCGGCCTCAGGCATCGGCCGCGCGATCGCCGTCCGCATGGCCGATGCCGGCGCTGTCGTCGCGGCGCTGGATCGTGATTCCGACGGCCTCGCCGAGACCGTAGCGGCCATCGGCGAGAATGCCCGACCCTATGAAGTCGACCTCGGCGACGCCTCGGCGATTTCCGCAGCTCGTGATGCGATAGTCAGAGACCTCGGCCTGCCGCACGTCTTGGTCAATGCCGCGGGATTCGATCGGGTCGAGCCGTTCATGAGTAACGACGACGAGTTGTGGCAAGCCCTGGTCGCGGTGAACTTCCTGGGTCCGGTTCGACTCACGCGAGCTCTGCTGGACGTTGTTCTGCCCGAGGGTTCACCCCTGAAGATCGTCAACATCGCTAGTGACGCCGGACGGGTAGGGAGCCTGGGGGAGACCGTGTACGCGGGCACCAAAGGTGGGGTGATCGCCTTTACCAAGTCGCTCGCACGCGAGATGGCCAAGTATCAGATCAACGTCAACTGTGTGTGCCCGGGACCCACCGATACGCCGCTCTTCGCCTCGCTGCCTGACAAGGTGAAAGACGGTCTCATCCGGGCAATTCCGTTTCGCCGGTTGGCGACTCCGGAGGAGATCGCTGACTCAGTGCTGTTCTTCGCTTCGGACAGTGCCAATTACGTGACCGGCCAGGTCCTCAGTGTCAGCGGCGGTCTGACCATGGCCGGATAGACCGGCAGAGGCGCTCACGACCCGACCATTCGTGAAGCCATCACCACGACGGCCTCACGTAATTGGGCCTTCTTCCTGGCGGGCAGCTCCGTCCTGATCCACAACGACGAATGGTTGAGCACCCCATGGAGGCATTGAAGGGCGATATCGGCATTGGGACAGTCGAATTCGCCCGCTGCGATGCCCGCGAGCACCACCTTGCGGAACAGAGCATCATGGCGGCGACGGCTGTCCTTGATGATCGGTTCGAAGGCATCCGGCCATGACTTGGGCCACGCGAAAACCGTTGCTACCTCCGGTGCGGTCTCGGTCAGGATGCGGACCTGCTCGCGAATGAGTGTCTGCAGCTGCTCGAGGTGGCTGCAGTCGCCAGCCTCGTCCAATGCCGCCTGCAACCGGTTGTTGACGTCGGTGGTCAACTCTTCCAAGACCGTCTTGACCAGCTCGTCTTTGCTCGAAAAGTAGTGATATAGAGTGGCTTTGGCGATGTCCGTCTGCTCCGCAACGTCCTCGAGGTTCATCCCCTGGTACCCGCGAGACGACAGCAGTTGGGTAGCGGTCGCGACGATCTCAGCCTTGCGTCGATCCCTCCGCCGTTCCACGCGACTCGACGAACGCCGTCTCGCCTTCGAAGGCTCGGCCATGAGCACCTTCCCTAACCGCTCGACCCCGGCATCAACTGTCGCAGAATTCGACCCATCGTACTGTTATTCGACCATTGAGTCAGGGTCCGTTTCACCGAAATGCCCACGGGGAACTGGCGTGATCCGTACGCATCGCCGCGTTGCGCGCATGAAGCCTCCTGCGCGGGACGGCGGATTGCTCGTCCGATGGCGCGGGCTATCGCACCGCGTCCAACGGTATCGGCGGGCTGATCAGTCGAAAGCCGGACTTGCTGCGCTCCATGAACCGGCGCTCGAATGTGCCCTCGATCTGCTTGCCATCCAGTACGCCGGTCAATATCAGTCGGTCCTTGTCCGGTTGCGTGGCGCGCAGCACGATCTGGGCCGACTCTGACTTGTCGTTGCGCAACTCGAGGCGATCTCCGTCGATCGTGAGCAGCCACCTGGTGGTGTAACCCGTCGGAACCTGGCTCACAAACCTGACCACGCCGAAGCTCGGCACGCTATTGCGGTCGGTGATCGCAACGTTGGTCCACGGCTGCGGACTCGTCTGGTTCACCATGGATTCGCGACCCTCGACGGTGAATGAGGTTGTGCGCCACACTCCGTCGAGAGTTGAACTGGGAGTGTGATAGACGGTGTATGCCATGACGCCCCCCGCGCCGGAAGTCGCGAGCAATATCCCGGCGACGCCGAACTTGGCGGCCACCCCGGTTCGCCGCAGCCAGGGTCTGCCTGACCCGACCGGCGAACAGAGCTCAACCGGGCGAATTTCACCGCGGTTGAACACCACGCGCACAAGATTCGACCAATATGGCGACGTGATACCGATTGCCACCAAGAACAATTGGCCCGACACCAGCTTGACCGGGACGTCGTAGGTCAGGTTCAGTAAGAAGATCTGCGCTGTCGCTATCACTGCGCCGAGCGCCCCGAGCAGCCACGTACGGCTCCACAGCAGCAGCACGCCCGACAGCAGTTCAATCAGCCCAATCACGACTGAGTACGGCTCAGAGGCACCCACGGAGCCCCATAGAGTCTCGAACAAGCTCGTATCGCCGACCAACTGCAGCTGGTGATCCGGCAGCGCCATGTAGCCCATCTGAACCGGGATCACCTTGCCCAGTCCGTAAAAGATCATCACCAGCGCCAAGCCAAAGCGTGCGAACACAAGCAGCGACGCGGCCAAACTGCGGTAATTGTGACGTCGCCGATCCATGGCAGTCCACACCACGGTGATCAGCAGCGCTATGACGATCCACCCGAGCTGGAAACACCACATCCACACCGTGTCTCCGCCGGCCGACCTGGTGATCTCGACGCCACGACCTCGAGCCAGGTAGCTGCCGATCTGTGCGACCAGCCAAATCGCCGGTTCGAACGGGTATCGGCCGGTATCGGCGCTAACCACGCTGGAATACACCGTGACCAGCAGCGAAACGCCAGCGGTGACGACAAGCATCCCGCCACCGATGGTGAAAAGCAGCCGGAAACCGAGCTTCTGGAGTCCCGTCCACTGCGGGACGGCCGCATCATGAGTTTCTGTGGCCGAACACAGCAACGGCGCGGAGCTTGTCACAGCAGCCAGGCTATGGCGATCCGCATCGTCACATGTGGTGACACGCTCGGGGGAGGCTTTCAAACTCACCATAAAATGGTAATGGGCAACGCGACAGTTGTCGCACCGAGAAGATGGTGCGCGCAAGATCTAGATCGCGACGCCGAGATATGCTAAAAACTATTGCTGCACAGCATATCTCATTCTATTTGCTCATCCGGACTGCGCCAGGTCTCGAAGAAATCATGACCGATACATCCCGACGCGGGAAGATCCGGTGCATGGCATTTTGGACAGTGCTGTGCGGTCGGGGCGGCCGGATGCGGATCGATGGAACCGACCATCTGGATGTCGGTGTGGGTGACTGTGGACAGTCTTGTGCAGCTCTAACGCAGTGACGGCTCGATCAGCACCTTAACCCGCTCGTCGGGTGAGCGCAGCGCGTCGAGGGTCGCGGCCACGTCGTGCAGGCTCACGGTGTCGTTGACGGCAAAGCCAGCTGGTCGTGAGGCCGTCCCATGTGAAGCGCTTACTCGTCGACTGACAGCGACGCCATCCGTGGGTAGAGAATCGCTGGACCCAGCCATCGTGCAACGAAGCGGCGCAGCGCGACACCACTGCGCGGCGACGCCCCGGGGTCGGTCAACATGGACTGCATCGTGCGTAAGGTCATTTCAGCAAGCATCTCCAGGCCGGCGCTGTCGAAGCCATGCAGCTCCCAGTCCACCTCAAGGCGGCGGAAGAACGACAGGCAGAACGCCTTCGCGGTGTCGGAGGACAACGACGTGGCGGCCGCGCCGTCGTGTCGTCGGGTCAGTAGGCCGTCCAACTGCGGGTCGCCCGTGAGCTTCTCGACCGCGAACGAAATGCATTCGACGAGTGCACTCACCGGGTCGTTCACACCCTCGACGTGGTGTACAACTTGATCGATGAACCCGTCGACCGCACGCATCCCGCTGGCGATCAGCAGCGCGTCGGCATTGGGAAAGTAGCGGTACACCGTCTGGCGCGTGACGCCCAGTCTGCGGGCGACGTCGGCAAGGCGTATCGCGGCGCCGTGCTCGGCGACCACCTCGTCCACCGCGTCCAGAATGCGGGCAATCGCCTCCTCGTCTGATGCGGGCGTGGAGCCCGCCCACCCGCGACTACGCATTCGAAGTCACGAGCCCTGCGCGTGTGAACTCGATCGGAAGCGTTACAGGACCCGTCATTCCAAGCAGAGATTTCCACGGGGCTGCACCGATACGGCGGGGTTCAGCCAGACGGCGAGTAAGGACAACAAGTGCTTCCGCCAACTCGCGGCGTGCGAGGTTGGCACCTAGGCAGTAGTGCGCACCACCGCCGAAGGTCAGAATCGGGGGGAGGTCTTTGCGCGTGATGTCGAAATGGTCAGCATCGTGATAGATCGCCGGGTCGCGATTGGCGGCAAAGGTGTTCACGAGTATGAAGGTTCCTGCCGGGAACAGGTAGCCGGCGAATTCGACGTCCTCGGTGGCGGCGCGCGGCACGATACTCGCAGCCGGTGAGTGTCGCATGCTCTCCTCGACCGCCTGCATCGCAAACTCGGGGTGATCGCGCAGCTTTGTCCATTGATCTGGGTGCTCGCAGAGCACCTGCACCGACGCGGCCAGTTGGTTTCGCGTCGTGTCGGTTCCCGCCATCAGGAAGCCGGCGACCAGCATGCGGAGTTCGTCGAGATTCAGCCGGTCGCCGTCGCTTTCAGCCCGGATGAGTTCGGAGAGCAGATCATCGGTCAGATGGTTCCGGCGGGCGGCGACCATGTCGTCGACGTAGGCGTCGAGTTCGCCCCACGCCCGCATGATCGCGGACTCATCGAAGTTGACGTCTGGCTGAAAGTTGAGAGCTTTGAAGACTTCTTCTGTCCAATCTGCGAACAGCTGCCAGTCTTCGCGAGGCGCACCGAGCAGCGCACACATGATGGGAGTGGGGTAGGGGCGGGCGATGTCGGTCACGACGTCGCATCGTCCCGCGTCCACCACCTGGTCGATCAGGCCGTTGACCACCTCGTGGATGGTGTCTTGAAGACGTGCTGTCGCGCGCGGGGTGAACGCCTTGGAGACCAGCTTGCGTAAACGGACATGTGGTGCGCCCTCCAGGCCCAGGAGGCTGTTCGCCATCTTGTCGAACAACGGACCCGATGTGATGCCCTGGGATGCCAGGGTGATACCGGGCGGCAAACGGAATCTGTTGTCGCGCAGCATGTCTCTGGATAGTTCGTACGACAGGATCTCCGGGCCAAAGGGGCCGACGGCGATGGGTGCACGTGCTTGTGCGCTTCGCACGTCCTCGAGGATGTCGTGCGGTGTGGCCGTGAGGTCGTAGCTGAAGGTGGGGAGGTCAGCGTCGAAGACGCTGGGCGCGGTGCTGGTCACGGTCATCAGTGGCTCGACCTTTGTCAGTGTCGGACATTTCTGTAGAAAGAGTATGACCATGAGGCCGAACCGTCAATGAAAGACGTTGAATTATCCTGAGCAGTGACCGCCATGTTGCACCATGATCATACGAATAGCTGAAGAACGTCCTATCGTCACGGCTGAGTCGCCACACGTCGGCTACAAGGCGCCTTTTTCAAGCCAGTCATTGGTCATGAACGCGTGGCCGCGGCTTCAGCGTCCTGTAACCGACTTGAGTTCCGCCAGCGACTCACGCAGGTGCACCGTGATGCTGCGTTCCGCCGGGTCGTCGAGCCAGCGCTCGAACGCGACCTTGAATACGGCAGTACCTGCCTCTGCCGCCAAGCCGGCTGCCGGCTCCGGGACTCCTCGATCGCCAAGCGCCTGGCCGACCAACTTGGCCATCGTCGCGAGTTTGATCAGTTCGCGTTCTCGAAGCGCCGGATGGGCGTCGATGATGCCCTGGCGTGTCTTCGAATGCGATCGCCGGCCGTCGAAGAAGTCGGCGGTCGATTCGAACGCCGCGACGACGGCATCAAGAGGGGACAGGTCGCGGGGCGCGCCCCTGAGCGCGTCGGCGACGCTTCGGGCCAGCTCGTCGCCGCGGAACAGCACCTCGCGCTTATCAGAGAAATGCCGGAAGAACGTGCGCTCGGTGACGCCTGCCCGCTCGGCGATCTCGGCAACGGTGGTGTCGTCGAAGCCGCGGCCCGCGTAGAGCTCGAGCGCGGCGCGCTCGAGGCGGCCCTTCGCGTCCGGCTCCCATCGACCCATGAGGGAATAGTACGGGGATGACAGTCGCTGACATCAGATGTAAGTTCGATGTCAGTGACTGACATCCCTGCGGAAGGAAATACAGATGCGTGTATTCGTCACGGGCGCGTCGGGCCACATCGGTTCATTGGTGGTGCGGGAGTTGCTCGACAACGGCCATCAGGTCTCGGGTTTGGCCCGTTCAGACGCGGGAGCTGAGGTGGTGGAACGGGCGGGGGCTCAGGTGATTCGCGGCACGCTTGACGAGCTCGACGTCCTAACGAACACGGCAGGGGAGTCCGACGGGGTCATCCACCTGGCGTTCAAACACGACTTCGCCGACTACGTCGGCGCCGTGGAAGCCGATGTTCTGGCGGTAAGGGCCATCGGGGCAGCGTTGGCGGGCTCGGGTAAGCCGTTCGTCAATACATCCGGGACCGCAGTGCTTGCCGCCGGTTCGTCGAGCGCGTTAGCGACCGAGGAGACCGTGCCGCCGTCGGAGGGTCCCCGCGTACCGTCGGAGAACGCCGCACTTGCACTGGCAGGCCAGGGCGTGCGCGCCTCGGTCATTCGGCTGGCGCCGACGGTCCATGGGCCCACCGACCGCCGCGGGTTCATCCCGACGCTCATCGAGAATGCACGAAAGACGGGGCAGTCCATCTACATCGGCGATGGAACCAACCGCTGGCCCGCGGTCCACAACGTCGATGCGGCACGGCTGTACCGACTGGCCGTAGAGTCCGCGCCGGCCGGGTCCCGTTTACACGGGGCCGCCGAGGAAGGCATCCCGTTCCGGGACATTGCCGAAGCCATCGGCAAGCAACTCGAGGTTCCCGCCGTCAGCGTCTCCGTTGAGGAAGCCTCGGAACAGCTCGGCTTCATCGGATGGGTTGCCTCACTGGACAATCCGACATCCAGTGCGATTACGCAGCGACTGCTTGGTTGGACGCCCGAGCAGCCGACCCTGCTCGAAGACCTGAACGACGGGCACTACTTCGCCTGACTAGGCCGACTCATTCCGTGATCGCCCGCGCTGCGCGCTCTGCGATGAGCATGACCGGCGCGTTGGTGTTTCCAGAAGTGATGGTGGGCATTGCCGAAGCGTCGACCACTCGCAGGCCTGCGACGCGAAACACGCGGAAGTCGGTGTCGAGCACCGTGGTTGCCGACCGAGGCACGCCGTGTGAGTCGAAAGCGCCCATCGCGCAGGTGCCCACCGGGTGGAAGATGGTCGTCCCCAGTTCAGTGGCTGCCTTTTGCAGGTCTTCGTCGCTCGCCAGTTGTGGGCCGGGTAGCAACTCCTCCGGGCGGTAGCGGGCCAGTGCCGGGGCCGCCATAATCTGGCGGGTCATCCGAAGGCCACGCACGGCGATCTGCAGATCGGAGTCCGTGGACAGGTAGTTGCAGAGGATCTTCGGGTCGGTCAACGGGTCCGCGCTGGCCATTCGCACGTGGCCACGCGAACTCGGTCGCAGATTGCAGACCGAGGGAGTGATGGCTCCGAAGGGGTGCAGAGGCTCGCCGAACTTCGGCAACGACAAGGGCTGGACATGCCACTCCAGATCGGGGCTGGCCAGCGCGGGGTCACTCTTGGCGAATGCCCCCAGCGTGGACGGCGGCATGGTCATGGGCCCCGATCGCAGCAGTAGGTACTGAATTCCCATGCCAGCGCGGGTGATCCAGTTCCGGTAGAGCGTGTTGACGGTTCGCGCGCCGCGGATGCGGTAGACCATTCGAAGCTGTAGGTGGTCTTGGAGGTTTTCACCGACTCCGGGCAGATCGACGGCTACCGGCACTTGATGCTGGCTGAGCAGCCCGGCCGGGCCCAGACCTGAGACCTGCATCAGGTGAGGGGAGCCGATGGCTCCGGCGCTCAGGATCACCTCCCAGCGCGCTCGAACGTCGACGATTCGGCCGTCTTTGAGCAGCCGTACGCCATTGACGCGGTGCTGGGCCGTGGTCCAGGCACCGCAACGGTGATCCTCGCGGACCTGATCATCCATCAGCAGCTTTAGGGCCTGGGTCTGTGTGTAGACGGTGAGGTTGGGTCGGTGGGCGACGGGGTGCAGGAACGCATCGGCCATCGACCAGCGCCGGCCACGCCGTTGATTGACATGGAAGTACGCGCTGCCGGAGTTGTCGCCCCGGTTGAACTCATCGATGGGCGCGATGCCCAATTCGGCAGCGGCGGCCTGCCAGGCGTCCAGAATCTTCCAGCGCACCCGCGGCCGCTCGACCCGGATCTCACCGCTGGCGCCGTGCCAGTCGTCGGCTCCGCCGAAGTAGTTTTCCAACTCCTTGTAGATCTTCAGTGTCTCGCCCGGCCGGTCTGGACCACCCCAAAGCCATCGCTCGTCACCGGTGGCTTGCGCCCACAGTTCGTAATCGCTTGCCTGCCCGCGCATGTGGATCATGGCGTTGATCGACGAGCAGCCGCCGATCACGCGGCCGCGCGCGTAGATGATGCTGCGCCCGGCCAGGCCTGGATCGGGCTCAGTCGTGAAGCACCAGTCGGTGCGGGGGTTGGCAATTGTGTACAGGTAGCCCACCGGCACCTTGATCCAGAACCAATTGTCCTTGCCGCCGGCCTCGATCAAGAGCACACGGTGATCAGGGTTGGCGCTGAGCCGATTGGCGAGCAGGCAGCCCGCGCTGCCTGCGCCCACGATGATGTAGTCGAATTCGGCCACAGGGCTCTGTTCCGGCACCATTCCTCCATTGGCGTTGGATGCGAGTCCTAGTGTGCGCGATGACGGCCCGATCAGGGCATCCCGTCGCGTGCTGTCGCAATTTTCGACCACATTCGTCCAGTTCGCCACAGTTGCGGCGATGCAGCGGGCAATCTCGCCGGCGCGTCCGGCAGTGATCGTTCAGGATGATCTCTTTGATGCCACGAGTTCAGTGACGGTTGCTCCGATGTCCAGCGCGCTGTTGGACGCGCCCTTGATGCGCATCGGGATAGCCGGCGGGGAGTCGGCCGGCTATCCGGGCTTGATCACGATAGTGACGTGATGATCGACAAGCTCATAACCGTCAAAAGGTCGCACGTCCACGCCCGAGTCGGACGGCTGACCGCTGAGCAAGTCGTCGAGGTAGAGCGGGCGATGATGGGCTTTCTTCGACCTTGCGCGATAGGCGAGAGTCGTTGGTCCCGCAGCACAATACAGCGCAACCTCTAAATTGACATAATGTGGCTTATCGGCATTCACCAAAGAGTCGGTGGACGGGCGAGAGTGGCACGCACACTCTTGAACGGCCCCGTTGTTGTCGGCTTTTGCCGCGGGCCGTCGCCCCATCCGACTCCGCAGGCCGATATGCGCGGCCGTCGTGGGCTCCCGCAATAGACGTCCCGCATTGTGCGCTGGGCCTGTCTGGCCGACCCGGATCTCCGCTCGGGCAACCTCACCCCTCCCGCACGTACCGCTACAAAACGTCACAGTGACGAATACCCTGGGCTACAGCGGCTTTCAGACGCTTAATGGACTTGGTTGAAAGCCCGTGTCAGGGTGAAGCAATGCGTATCGCGACAAGGATGCTGTGCAGCATTCTCGCTGTCGCGTCTACTGCTGCGTGTGGTGACGGTACCGGCGGATCGAACACCTCGGCCACGACCCCGGCAGACAGTCATACGATGGTTTGGCAACCGCGCGTCGGCGCGACGTGGCAGTGGCAGCTGGCGGGCTTGCCGCTCGACACCTCGATGGATGTCGACGCTTACGACGTCGATTTGTTCACCACCACCGACGGAGAACTGGCGACACTCAAGGCCAAGGGTCGCAGTGTCATCTGCTATTTCAGCGCCGGCAGCTGGGAGAACTTTCGCCCCGACGCCGCCGACATTCCGACGGCAGTCAAGGGCAATCCGCTCGATGCTCCCTTCGAGGACGAACTGTGGCTCGACATACGCAGCGCTGAGGTTCGCATGCTCATGCAGCGCCGACTTGATCTGGCAGCGGCGCGCGGCTGCGACGCCGTCGAGCCCGACAACGTCGACGGCTACCAGAACGACACCGGCTTTGAGCTGACAGCCGCTGATCAACTCGACTACAACCGCTTCATTGCCGCCCAAGCACGCGAACGCGCACTGTCGGTCGGACTCAAGAATGACGTCGACCAGCTCGCCGAACTCGAGCCGTACTTCGATTGGGCCATCAACGAGGAATGCTTCGCCTTCAACGAGTGCGAGCGTTACCGAGGCAACTTCCTGGCCTCCAACAAAGCTGTGTTCCATGCGGAGTACGTCGACCCCAATCGGCTTGCTGAAGTATGTGCGGTGACGGAGCCGCTCGGCTTATCGACGCTGCTCAAGAATACCGAACTCGACGCCTTCCGACTCCCCTGTCCATGAGCCCGGGGGGCCGTACCGCCACCAGACGTCGCTGTGATGAGATACGTTGGGATACAGCTCTATTCAGTTGCAGACTCACCCATCTCTCAATGGCGACGTCTAGCCGATCTATTCAGCGGAGCCAGGAAGCCGAGCGCAGTCGGCGAGGTCGCTGTGCACGCATCGCCAGCACTCTTGGGTCACCTCGAGGCTGCTGCCTCCCCCGAGGACTAATGCCAGACCGTCAAGAGTCCATTACGTCACAGTGACGCAATGTATCTGGCTGACGGGATCGGCTATCTGCGTCTATGAGGACGAATCGCGTTCCCACGCAGCGATTCCCGCGTCGGGTAGCGGATCATCGAAGTTGTCTGTCGGGTGCATGCCATATGGCGTCGCCGCCGTGAGCGATCGCAAACCGGTGGCCCGGCGCACAAATCGAGGTCCGCCCTTCAACGCGGTCGAGATGCAAGCGACTGGTAACGCCCGGAAGGGCGAAGGCTCATTGGAATTCGGGACCGTTGGCAGCGACGGCCTTTTCCAGCGCGCGCCGGATCCGCTCGGTGTCGGCGTCTGTCCAGCCGTCAGGCCCCGCCACTGCGACCCAGGCGTCGAGGTGTGTGTCTCCATAGTTGTGGGCGTGTCCAGCGGGCATACCTTCCGCATTGGTGACGCTGGCACTGATGTCGGCACCGACCTGCCAGAACGTCACAATTGGGTACCACCTCATCAAGGCGGAACGGTCGTGGCCCGGTGGTTCGACGAGCCAGTCCGGCCGTTCGAACAGCAGATCCGGGGACCACCACACGACGGGGTCCGACGCGTGCTGGAGAAAAAGGACGCGCGTCCCGCTCCACGGCTGCGCGGTATCGGTGGCGACCTCCTGTGGGTTGGACGCCTGCGAAAACCGCACGGTGCGACCGTTGTCGTAGCGCGGCTCGACCTCCGGGGATCCGGCATCTCGGTTGGTGGTCAGCGCCTTCCACAGCGGACTGGCGTGCGGCGGGCCCACCCACAGCACCGACGAGAAATCCATGCTGACGATGTCAGGCAGATTGCCGAACGCACCCTGGCCGGCCATCGAGCCCAGGCTTTCGCCGTACAGCGCCAGTTCGGGCCGGCGGCCCTCCGGCTGCTCCGACCACCGATCATGGATCGCGTCGATCATCTGTCTGCCGGCGTCAACGGACTTCTGCTGATCGGTCAGAAACGAGATCCAGCTCGGCAGGTACGAGTACTGCATCGCGACTAGCGCGGTGTCGCCGTTGTAGATCGATTCGATGGTCCGCGCGGCCACCGGATCCACCCAGCCGGTGCCGGTGGTCGGGATGATCACCAGCAGCTTGCGGTCGAACGCGCGGGTGCGCTGCAGTTCGCTGAGCAGGACGGCCAGCCGGCCCGCCATTGTGTCGGCGCTTTGCAGTCCGGTATAGATCCGGATCGGCTCCTTGGCCGGGTGGCCGTTTAGTTCGGTTAGCTCGTCGGCGTGCGGGCCGGTCGCGACGAAGTTGCGGCCCTGATAGCCGAGGGTGTCCCACTGTGCGAAAGAGTCTGGGCTGCCAGATCTTTCGGACTGTGTCGGCTGAGTGATGCCGGGACGTGTGCTGGCATTCTGCGGCTGGAACGCCGCACTCGCTCCGGCGGTGAGGCCGCGGATCAGCACGCCATTGACCAGGGTGATGACCAGTATCACGACTATGGCGGTCCCGATGAATAGCGCGACCTCGTCGTTGACGTGCCACCGCCTGATGAGGAACCGCGCCAGCACCCTGATCGTGTCGAACAAGACCCGCACCACACCAACCAGCGCAGGGCCGACGACGACGGCGATGATCAGCGTGCGCAGGTAGCCCAGCGTGGACGGGCCTTCCATGCCCATCACCGCTGACACCTGCCGCTGCCAGGCCGCGGCGGGGATAAGCATCAGCACGCTGACCGTCGCCGATAGCCCCACCGTCAGCGCCTTGATCAGGAACAGCACCCGCTGGCTGGGCGGCCACCAGCGCCTCCCCTTGAGAGCGATCCCACAGACCAATCTGCCGACGATCACGCCGAGCCCGTAACCGATGGCCGCGTTGAAGCCGCCGATGACCCCCTGGGCCAGCCATTCGCGCGGCAGCAGCGACGGGGTCAGCGATAGGCAGAAGAACAGCGCGCTGAAGGCGACGCCGACGTAGTCCGGCCGCAGCAGACCCCACGCCCATCTCAGCATCGGATGAAGACGGCGACCCGCGACAGCTTCGGCCGCCTGCGCGCCCGTGCCGGTGACGGTGTTGACCGCGGCCTTCATCCGGTAGCCCAGCCGCTTACCCGAACAATCCTGGCAGCACGACCTCGGACGTGGCACGAAGCTCGCCCAACGAAACGGTGAACACGCCCCGCACCTCTCCGGCGTCCTTGACGGCCGCCGCGCAGCCGTCGGTGATGTCCCACGCCGCCGGCGTTCTCGCCGATGCCCGCCAGCATCGAGGACCAGTCACTCCCGGCCCGGCGAGTCGAGATACCTCTGCTCGACCGCCTCTACTAGCTCGCGACGTATTCGCTCGAGGTCTGCGGCTCGATGCGCCAGTAGCTCGTCCTCCCATGCGGCTACTTGCGATGCCAGCTCTTTGTCGGAAATCGTGTCATCGAGCCAGTGAGAGAAGTCCCCGCGTTCGAGGTGGTACTGGAGCGCTCGCGGGTCCAGATGCCTTATGGCGCTGCGGAAGTCACCCATACTGCCTGCGGTGATGACTTTACCGTTGACCGGCCGAAAGTAGAATCGCCGATGGCTGGGCAAGGTCACGTCGGCATACTTGTGGCGGTGCCGCACGTGCGCGGTGCGGCGCTCCGCGATAGTAAACACGCGCGGCGGCCCAGCGCCGAAACGTACACTGGCCCGCGGTAGCGGTCGTGAGCCCGTGTCTGCTGCGGCGTCGGCAGCGTGGAGTGTGAGCACTAAATCGGTGTCGTCGACCTCATTGGCGGGCAGTGACGCCGGCGCAAACGACGACAAGACATAGCCACCACGGCGTGTCCAGTGTGCTTCCTCGTGGCTGCCTAGGAGGTGGGCTTCGTCGTAGATCACCCAGTGTGGGAATCCGCGTGCTTCCCGGTGCACGCTCGCCGCTGAGCGCAGTCGATGCAGATAGTCGATCTTGTGGGGGCTGGCAAGTCCGGATAGATCCACCACGACGCTTGTGTGTGGATGCATCGCGTTGACCAACTCGTCTGGTTCTGGTAGCCACTCCCCGGCATCGACTAGCTGGACCTGGTTGAATTCCTGTAATTCCCTGTGGTCGCCCTCGGGGTCAAGGAGAAGCACACAGTAACCGGCCTGGATCCATTGCTCCGCCAAGAGTCCGATGAGGTAACTCTTGCCCGCTCCGGCGGGGCCCGTCACCAACATCCGCGCCTGGCTGCCTGGCACTTTCGCCGGCGTTCCATCGTCGAAGGTGCCGATCTCGATCCACCGGCGTGGCGGACACCATCGTCGCGCCCCGTTGACGTAAGGGCCGGCGAGCAACTCGGCGATGCCAGCGCCGTCTTCGTTTTGAAGCACGAGGTCGGCGTGTTCTCGTACCGAAGGGACTGCGTTGGCCACTGCAGCCCCGATCTCCGCGGCCCCCAACAGCGACAGGTCATTCTCGGCATCCCCGACCGCGACCGCATTGTGTAGCGATAGGTCCATTTCAGTCATCACCGCCTCGAACCCGGTGCCCTTCGTGACGCCCGCGGGCACCACCATCACGGCAGCTCGGTTTCGCACGATCTGACAATCCAAACCCAACGAGCCGATCACCTCGACGACGGTCGCCGCATGCTCACCGTCAATCGCTAACAGCACCTCCCCACGCCGAAACGGCACCCCGCGCTCGACCAGCGCCTCATCGAGCACACGGTCAACAGGCGGCGCAAGCGATTGGGTCCTCCCATCCGTCACCATCACGGCACCGTTTTCGAGGACCAGTGCGTCGAAATGATCGGCAATGTCAGGAAATTCCGCCGCCAGTTCCGATCCGATACGGCCCGTGATAAGCACGACCACCCGACCGGTTTGCCGGACTCGGTCGATCGACTCCAAAGCCTCCGCTGAAAGACGGCCCCTCATTGTCAGGGTGCCGTCCAAATCCACCGCTGCCACCTGAAAAAACACCAAACTATTCCTATCCCCTTGCCCCACAACATAGTCGACCCGGTTCATGATTAGCCCGATATTGCCGCTTTCTCGATATGTGGAAGCGGCTCACGCAGTGGTTGTGCTGTCGGGCCGACGTTATGGCCGTCAAGGCTCCAACACGAGTGGCTAAAGTCCTTCGTCATGTGATCATTGGGCCGTATCCGATCCGGCGTCTGCAGCCGTGCCGGCTTCACTCGTCCGCGCCGATCTTGTGGTTCACACCCGCACTTTGCCGGCGTAAGCCGGTATCGCTGAGGTATCAGTCTTCGAGGGGTTTATTCGGCGGCCTGTTTGTCGATTGCACTGGTCGTTGCGCTTCGGATTCTGTGGGTCTGCCTGGTGGACAGGGCGATTCGCTTGTGCAGTGTGTCCGCTATGAGGACCGCGGGTGCCGCAAGTGTCGCAGCGAGGATGCCGGCGCGGTTCGGGGGCGACTGGCCGAGCAGGTGCGCGATGGGCGGGACGTACAAAAACGCGGCCAGCAATGCGAGTTCGGCGAGGACCGCCCCGATGAGCAGCCGGTTGGCAAGCAACGGGATCTGCCAGGTCATTCGGACTGTGCTGCGGCACGCGAACGCATTGGTCACTTGGCCGAAGACGATTGCGCTGAATGTGGCACCGGAGGCAGCCAGCATCGCCGCGCCGGTCGGGAAGGGTTCTCCGAACCACCAGCCCACCGCGAGGAAGGAGATGACGAATGCGGCAAGCGCGGTAGCGGCTTCCGTCGGACCGAGGATGCCGAATGCTCTGACGAACACCGCGCGGTCGATCAGGTGTCCGCGGGTAGGTGGACGGTCTAGCACATGGCGGGCGGGTGGCTCGGCGCCGAGTGCCAGCGCGGGCAAGACGTCTGTGCCGATGTCGAGTGCGAGCACCTGAAGTACTCCGATCGCAAGGGGGAACGCTCCGCCCGAAAGTGCCCAAACGACGAACGGGGCGAGTTCGGCGACATTGTCGGTGAGGTGATAGGTGAGGAAGCGGCGGATGTTGGAGAAGGCCGAGCGGCCTTGCTCCACGGCCGCGACGATGGTGCCGAAGTCGTCGTCGAGCAAGACAAGGTCGGCGGCCTCGCGGGCGACGTCGGTGCCGGACTTGCCCATGGCCACGCCGATCGCGGCCTCCTGCAGAGCAGGAGCGTCGTTAACCCCGTCACCGGTCATGGCGACGACGTGTCCGCGGGCCTGCAAGGCTTTGGCGATTCGGAGTTTGTCCTCGGCGGTCACCCTGGCGACGACGGCGCCGTCGTGATCCAAGAGCTCCCCCAGCGCAGCCTCGTCGGCGGGCAGCTCGTGCCCAGTGAAAACCCAGTCGTTGCCGTCCGTGAGCCCGATTTCGCGGGCGATCGCACGTGCTGTGTCGGGATGGTCTCCGGTGATCATGGCGACCCGGATGCCCGCACGGCGGCACGCAGCAAGGGCGTGTGCGGCTCCCGGGCGTGGCGGGTCTTCCAGCGCCACCAGCCCCAGCAGGGTCAGCCCGGTTTCCGCCTCCTCGGCCGATGTGGGCACATCGCCGGTGATTGCGCGGGCGGCCACCGCGATGACGCGCAGGCCCCGCCCGGCTAGCCGTCGCAGCGCCTCGGTGGCCGCGGGTTGTGGCGGGCAGCGCGGAAGGATGGCATCGGGTGCGCCCTTGACGAGCACGCGGTTACCTACGATGACCGACATCCGGCGCCGCCGGGCGTCGAATGGAAATCGGGCTTGCTCGGGCGCCGCGTGGATCTCCTCGGCGACATCGACGCCGGCGCGGCGAGCGAACGCGTCGAGCGCGGCTTCCATCGGGTCGCCCTGCGCAAGCCACCGCCCGTCTCTCAGCACCGCGTGGCCCGAGGAGCAACGCCGCGCGGCCAGCGCCATGTCATTTAGCGCACCGCGACCGGTGGATGGTGTGCAGGTGAGCGTGCCGGTGGGTTGATAGCCGTTGCCCTGCACAGTGGCTGTGCCGTCGGGCATCCAGACCTCGACCACCGACATCTCGTTTTGGGTGAGAGTTCCGGTTTTGTCGGTGCAGATGAACGTGGTTGAGCCAAGCGTTTCCACGGCTTCGAGGTGACGCACGAGTGCGCGGCGCTCGGCCATTCGCTGGGCGCCCATGGCAAGTGAGAGGGTGACAGTGGGCAGTAACCCCTCGGGGACGACGGCCACCGTAACGCCGACGGCGAACAGGAAACCGTCGGATGCGGGAGTGCCGAGTAGCAGTGCGATCGAGAAGAACGCAACGCCGATGGCGATCGCGACGGCCGCGATGATGCGCGACACCCGGTCGAGCTCGCGTCGTAGTGGGGTCGGCGGCGGTCGCTGTGACTGGCTGAGTTTCGCGATGCTGGCGAGCCTGGTTCGTGCTCCAGTTGCCATGACCGTGGCTTGGGCCTCGCCTTCCACGACGAAGCATCCCGCGTAGACGTGATCCCCCCGCGCGGGGTGATCAGGAACGCTTTCCCCGGTCAGGGCCGAGGTGTCCACCGCCAGCGCCTGGACCTTGTCCAAGCGCAGATCCGCTGAGATGCGGTCGCCTTCGGCCAGCAGCACCACGTCGTCGGTGACGAGGTCTTCGGCAGGCACCTGCATCGTGGCCCCGTCACGCACGACGGTGACCTGGCGCGGTAGCAGGCCACGCAACTGCTCGGCCGCGTGCTCGGCCTTGTGCTCCTGCGCGAAAGCGAACAGCCCGTTGAGAACGATGACAACAAACACCGCGATCCCCAGCTGCGGCATGCCGGCCAGGAAGGCCAGCGCGCCGGCCACCCAGAACAGCAGGGCGAAGAAGTGAACCATCTCGGATAGCAGGAGCCGCCAAGCCGGCACCTTGCGTTGCGCGGGCAGCGTGTTGGGACCCTCGGCAGCTCGGCGCCTGGCCGCCTCCAGCGACGTCAATCCGTGGCGCCCGACCACATGGTCATTCGCGCTCACGAGCAGCTTCCATCGGCAATGTCATTGATGCACGCGCCTACCCTTTGCGTCGGTGAATCGCCGTCGGGCGGGGCGCGAGGGATGGGCGTGCTGTCCACCAGACTGCGACGGCTACTGCAAGCACACACAACATGGCGGCAAGAACGACCGCCGCGATAGTCAAGGCGATGACTTCGACAGCACCCATCAGCACTTCGGACCCTTCGCGTGAAGCGTCAATGCGGTTTGATTCTGCGCGATCGCAGGCCATCGGGGCGCGGGCCGAAAGCCCCAGGTTAGTGGGGACTTTGGGTCCTTTCTTGGTGATGCTGCTCCGTTTCTTCTCGGCAGCGCGGTCCTAGCAGCTCTGCTGAATCGGTCCCTGACGACTTGCGGTGAGATCACTGCAGACCTGTCGGAACTTTCCGCTAAGTGGATTAAGCGCGGGTGGTCCGTCGGACTTCTCGATCGTCACTGTTGTTGCTCTGTGTGCCGACAGGAAGGTCGCCAGCCGGTCGCGCAGTGCGCGCCAGACTACTTGTTCATCGTTGCCATTCTCGACGCTGAGTCTCACGGTCAGACTCGTCGGCGTGTGTTGAATGAACTGGCATCTGGCCACGCCAGGGGTTTGTTCGGCAACCGTGACGATCGGCAGGGGCAAGATGCGCACCGGGGCGCCGTGGGGTCTGGTGAACGTCAGGATGTCGTCGGTGCGGCCGACAACACGGATCTGCGTGAAGCGACTCCCGCACGGGCAGGGGTCAGACTCGATTGCCACGCGATCGCCCATCTGGTAGCGAATGATTGGCTGAATCCTGTTGGCCAGGTTGGTCACCAATACGCCGTCGGAGAGCTGTCCGGGCGGGACGGGACGGCAACGGCCATCGACGGGTTCGAGGATGTACCAGTCGCTGTTGACGTGGAGCCGCTGTGCGGCGCATTCGAAGGTGAGGCCGATGGCCTCGGAGGATCCATAGTAATTTCCGACTCGACAATCGAACGCCGCGGCAATCAGCTGTCGGTTCTGGGAGGTAAGGGTCTCCCCTGCGGCGTTGATGAGCATCGGCCGGATGTGCAATCTGCCGGCTTGCTGTTCGTGGGCCAGGCTTTCAAGAGCGCTTGGATAGCCACCTAGTATCACGGGTTGAAACTCGTTGAGGCCTGCGACGAGTTCATCCAGCGGCGCAAGAGCGGAGAAGATGCGTTGTGTTCTCGCCCGCCAGGGCAGCTTTCGAATGCGTCGGGCCATCATCGTGTTGCCCAGAAAGTGACCAGTGGTGACGAAAACCGCGGCCAGTCGCGCTCTTCCGCGTATCAGACCCCACACGTGCCGCGGCGATGATAACGCCACCGGCAGGGAACGCATGTAGCCCAGCGTGTTGTAGACGACCAATGCGGCGTGGTCGTGCAGCAGGATAGCCGGTATGCCAGTCACCCCAGACGTCGTACACACGACGTAGCGATCCAGGTAGTCGTGTCCGATATTGCGTAGGTCAGCCAGGAAGTCCTCCACACCTGCTTTCGTAACCTCGGGATCAGTCACCCAGGTGTCGAAATGACGCATCAGTTCAACCTTGGTGACAACCGGCAATTGCCGAATATCCGAAAAAGATTCGGGCACATCGCGATAGAGCTGGCCATAGTAGGGCGAGCGCGCACGCGCGTAAGCGACTAGATGTACCGGGACAGGACGTTGGTAGCAGGCGTGTTGGCTTGATGTGAGG
>JBIQHU010000203.1:0-6821 GCA_044508395.1 Mycobacterium sp.
TACCGCCCCGCCTCGTCGCGCGTATTGAGCACGTTCACCCCACGGAACAGCGCCGACGGGCAGCCGTGGCTGACCGCCGCGACCTGGCCGGGTTGTGCCTTACCGCAATTGAAGGCACCGCCGAGACGCCATGTCGCCGGCCCACCGACCGCTTCCATCGATCCCCAGAAGTCGGTTGTGGTCGCTTGGTAGGCGACGTCCCGCAGCTGGCCGTCCAGGCGCCCGTTGCGGATACGGAAGAACCGTTGCCCGGTGAACTGAAAGTTGTAGCGCTGCATATCGATCGACCATGACTTATCGCCGACGATGTAGATACCGTCCTCCACGCGAGCGATGAGGTCGTCGGTGCTCAGATCGTCGGTGCCGGGCTGCAGCGACACGTTGGCCATCCGCTGTATCGGTACATGATGCGGCGAATCGGCATACGAGCAGCCGTTGGACCGCGCGACCCCGAGTCGCGGGGCGAACACCCGATCGAGCTGATAGCCGACGAAGATCCCGTCGCGCACCAGATCCCAACTCTGCGCGGCCACGCCCTCGTCGTCGAAACCGACGCTGGCCAAACCGTATTCGACGGTGCGGTCGGCGGTGACGTTCATGATCGGCGAGCCGTACCGCATGGTCCCCAGTTTGTCCGGCGTGGCGAACGACGTGCCGGCATAGGCGGCCTCGTAGCCGATCGCGCGGTCGTATTCGGTGGCGTGCCCGATCGACTCGTGGATCGTCAACCACAGGTTGGTCGGGTCGATCACCAGGTCCGTCGGACCGGCAGAAACGCTGGGCGCCTTGGCCTTCTCGGCCAACAGTGACGGTATCTGCGCCAGCTCGTCGGTCCAGTTCCACACGTCGTCGCCCGCGACGACCTCCCAGCCCCTGGCCATCGGGGGCGCCAGTGTGCGCATGGTTTCGAAGGTGCCCGCCGCGGCGTCGACGGTGACCGCCTCCAGCGTCGGCATCAGCCGCACCCGCTGCTGGGTGATCGACGAGCCGAACGTATCGGCGTAGAAGGTCTGCTCCTTGGTCGCATGCAGTCCGGCCGAGACGTAGTCGACGCCGTCGGCGGCCAGCAACCGCCCGGAGTATTCGCTCAGCACGGCGATCTTGTCCGCGGCGGGAACGGTGAACGGGTCGATGCGATAGTCGGACACCCAGCTGGCGTCGGAGTACACCGGTTCGGGGGCCAGCTCGATGTGCTCGGCGTTCAACGGCTTGAGCGTCGCCGCCACGTGCACGGCTCGGCGCGCGGTCTCGGCGGCCGTGGCGGGATCCAGCTCGGCGTGGGACGCGAAGCCCCACGTACCGTCGACGATCACCCGCACCGCCAGACCGATCTCGCGGTTGACGACGGCGGCCTCCAGCTCGGCATCGCGCAGCTGAATGAGCTCTGTGGTAATCCCGTGAATACGCAGGTCGGCGTAGCTGGCTCCGGCGGCGGTGGCCGCCGACAGTGCCGCATCGGCCAGCTCACGGCGCGGCAGCCCGAGGAAGTCGGCGTCGACCCGGTGTTGCGCTGTCACGCCCCCACCGTAATAGCGGCCCCACGGGCTCGCTGGACGGACTCAGGTCGTGACGGCGCTGGTGCCCAGAATCGTGAGCTCCAACGCAAGTGCCGTGCCGCACACCAAGATCACGATCACGAACGCCCACAGGTCGATCATCTTCGGGCGGGACGGAAAGGCGGAGATCTGACCCGCGCCGCCGCGGGCGGTGATGGCGTCGCCCATCTCGTCGGCCCGGCGCAACGCGACCGTGATGGCCGCCGCGAGCAGATCGATGAGCTCGAGCCAGGCGCCGCGGAAGCGGCCTCGTCTGCTGGCCGCCACGTTCTTGGGCCGCAGCCTGCGCGCCGCGTAGAGGACGCGGAACTCCTCGATCAGCATCGGGAACGCGCGCAACGCCAACGCCAGCGCCACCGACCACTCGTCGACCGGGATCCGCAGCACCCGCAGCGGGCGGCCCAATGTCGCGACGGCGGGCGCGATTTCGGCGATGTTCGTCGTCCACGACACCATGGCGCCGAGGCCGAGCAGCACGATCGAAAGCGCGGTGATGCGCAGGAAGTTGAACAGCCCGCCGAGCCCGATCTCGACCGAACCGAAGTCGATGACGGGACTGCCGCCCGCGAAGGTGGCGGTGAGGCCGCCGAAGAAGATCAGAATCCACAGCCAGCCCGGAATCGAGGGCAGCACACCTCGGGGGATCCGTGCGATCCACGCGGCCACCAGCACCAGGACGGCGACTGCAGCGATGGGCACCCAGCCCGGGTAGAACGTCATCAGGACGCCGATGCCCGCCACCATAAGGAGTTTCGAGCCCGCCCACAGCCGATGGATGGCGCTGTCGCCGGGAACCGGGCGCAGCAGCACGACCGGCTTGCGCTGCCGCTTGGTCGCCGTCGGGGCCGTCATGACACGCCTCCCGCCGTGGTGGGTATCGGTGCCAGGACGCCGTCCTGCAGATGCAGGATGCGCGGACACACCTCCTCGAGACCCGAGAAGTCGTGGGAGATCATGATCACGGTGAGGCCGGCGTTGCGCCGCAACTCGGCCAGAAGTCGCAGCAGCCCACGCTGACTCGCGGCGTCGAGCCCGGCGAGCGGCTCGTCGAGGATGAGCGCACGCGGCGAACGGGCCAACAGCCCGGCGAGCACCACGCGGCGCATCTGGCCGCCGCTGAGTTGATCGATGCGCCGCTTCGCCAGGGCCGGATCCAGGCCGACGGTCCCCAGTGCGTCCGCCACCCGCTTGCGGTCGCGATGAGAGAACCCGGCGGCCGACGCGATCTCCAGGTCGACCCGGCCGCGCATCAACTGCAGTCGGGCCGCCTGGAACGAGATGGCCACGCCGCCGACCTGTTCGGACACCGGCCTTCCGTCGAGCAGGCAGCTGCCGGATGTCGGGACGGTGAGGCCCGCCATGATCCAAGCCAGGGTCGACTTGCCGGATCCGTTGAGACCGTGGATCAGCAACCCGTCGCCCTCGTTGACGGTGAACGTGATGTCACGCAGAGCCGTTGCGGCCCAGGGCGTCCCGCTGGCGTATTCGTGGTTGACGTCAATCAGCTGGAGCACCGGTGTGTCCGAGTGGTGGCCATGCGCCACCGTCGCCGCGGGCGCCGAGGCGGTCTCCACCATCTCGGTGTTGTCGGCGGCGCCGCCGTTCCCGGTGAGGTTCACGGCGCGGTCGGCGGCGTCAGCCTCGTCGTTGTAGTGGGTGATGTGCACCAGCGACATATCGTGGTGCTGAGTCAGCCCGGACAGCACCGACATCAACGCCGTCCGGCCGTCCTGGTCGACCATGCTGGTGACCTCGTCGGCGATCAGCAGCGACGGCTCGCGGGCCAACGCTGCCGCGACCGCGAGGCGCTGCAACTCGCCGCCGGACAGGCCGCCGGTGTCACGTTCGGCCAGCCCGTCGAGGCCGACCTCGTTGAGCAGCTTGTGCACGTCGGTGGTGGTGCCCGGCGGCAGCCCCCACACCACGTCGTCGGCGACCCGCGTGCCGAGCACCTGACTCTCGGGGTGCTGCATGATCACCGCCGTACCGCCGAGCCGGCCGAGGCCGACGGCGCCGGGCCGCTCGATGGTGCCCGCGGTGGGTTCGCGTCCGGCGAGCATCAGCATCAGCGTCGTCTTGCCCGAGCCGTTGGCGCCGGTAATGGCGAGGTGCTCGCCCGGTTCGACCGTCAGCGACACCGGGCCCAGCGCGTCGTGATCGGCGTTGGGATAGCGGAAGCGGACGTCGTGCAGGCGCATCGGCACCGGCGCGATGGGCCCGGTGTCGGTCGAGGCGTCGAGCTTGTGCACGTCGGGAATGCCGAACAGGCGCGACAGCACCCGCGACAACGCCCACCAGCCGATGAGCGTCACCATGGCGATGATCAGCACCGAGGACGTGAAGAACAGGTACGGCCAGTAGTGGAGCGCGGTCGCGAAGTCGCGCTTGAGTTGGTCGGCCACGCCTTGCATGTCGGGGATGCGCGCGATGATCGCGGCGACGCCGTTGATGTTGGCGGTCACCGATTCGAAGATCAGGTGGCGCAGCCGCGCCAGGACCGCCAGCGCCGTCACGACGGCGACGCCGAACACGGAACCGGCGACCAGTGAGCAGAGGAAGACGGTCGTGGTGCCGCGGCCGCGGCGCTTGACGATGCCGGTCAGTCCGCCGATGTAGGCGCAGTTGACGACGGTCATGAAGCCGCCCATGCCGGCGATCAGGAAGGCGATGATCGCGCCCGCGACGGTCGCGGTGAGCAGCACCCGCATTCGGTAGCGGTAGGCCAGCAGGCCCATCGGGACCGTGCCCACCAACGAGAGCGCGGCGGCAAAGGGAACCACGACGGAGATGATCGCCGTGGCGGCAGACAGGGCGGCGATGACCGACGCCTGCGCGAGTTCCACGGGATTGAGCGAGCCGGACCGTCGAGACATGCTCGAATCCCCGGTCACGGCCATTTCACGATTCTGCCAGTCGCAGCCGGAGAGTGGTCAGCGCCGCGCTCCGACCTGCGGAGGGTTTGAACTGCATAGTAAAACTATGTAATCTGGCGCTATGTCTCAGACCCTCGGAGCTGACCTGCTGGCTGTGGTCGCCCGGGTCAATCGACTCGCCACGCAGCGCGCCCGGCTGCCGCTCGGGTTCGCCCAGGCGCGCCTGCTGTCGACCATCGAGGACCAGGGCCCGACGCGGATATCCGACCTCGCCGCGCTGGATCACTGCTCGCAGCCGACGATGACGACCCAGGTTCGCCGGCTCGAAGACGGGGGTTATGTATCGCGCACCGCCGACCCCGACGACGCGCGGGCCGTGCTCATCGAGATCACGCCCAAGGGTGTCGAAACGCTGAGGCAGGTGCGGGTGGACCGGGGCGCCGCCATCGACCCGTATCTCGAGCGTCTCGATGCGAAGGATCAGCAGACGCTCAGCGATGCCGTCGAGGTGCTGCGTCGCCTGCTCGCCGACGCGTCCTCCCCCACGAAAGCTGTGTAATTTTTTGCGATTTCGGCGTGGCTGGTCACGCTCAGCGTGACCCAGCACGCCGAAATCGCCATAAAGCGAACGCGTCAGTTGGTCATTAGGGTGCCCGCAGAGAGCTCGTGACAGCGACTGCGCTATCCTGCGGCTTTGGGGAGCTTTGCTCTTTCAGGCGGGAGACGTTCTGACATGACCGATAAGTGGTTTTCCGACATCGGTGCGCCGGGAGAGCTGACCATCGCAGATGTCTGCGACCAGATCGAGCAGAAAATCCACCTCCGCGCAGACAACCAGAAACCCCCGCAAGAGTTCCCCGACTGGCAGTCGTGCGTAGAAGATCGGGACGACACCATCTACAAGTTGAGCGCAGCTGTTGTAAACCTCTGCGAATTGGTTAAGTACTTGGCATCGGCGCAGCAGCGCAGCGGCTAGCCTGTCAAGGCGTTGCCCGGGCCTTTATCACACTCTGCGTCAGCCTCACCGACACGATCAGCAGAGCATCCTGCTGCACGCCACGTAGAACGCGGCGTCGCCCATGTTCGCGTCCGTCGTCGCGTTCATGGGCATCGGTCTCGTCGACCCGATCCTCAAGCCGATAGCCGACAACCTGAACGCGTCGCCGTCGCAGGTGTCGCTGCTGTTCACCAGCTATATGGCGGTGATGGGCGTGGCACCCCGAAATCACCACAGGGCGAACGCCAAGAATTGGGTGAACTGTCGCAGCGAGAAGTTGTCGTCGCTCACCAACACCAGCGACTGCCGACCATCGGGCAGCCTCGGTCCCAACGTGATGCCCTCGACGTTGTCCAACGGCCGCACGGTTTCCGTCAGGTCGACGAGCAGACTCTTTTCCATCGTCCGCACCGGCGCCCCCGTCAGCGACGGGCGCGCCAGCACGTCCTCCGCATCGCCCACACTCACCCGGTAGATGCGCGCCGCGACGTGAGTGCCGAAGCCGCGTTCGATCACCAAAAAGCTGTCGTCGTCGAGCGCCACCAAATCCGACAAGCCGTTGCCGCCGCCGGGCCCAGCGGTCACCGCGTCCAGCGGGTAGGTGTATTGCGCTGTCGCGACACGTGATTCGGTATCGAAGCGAGTGATCCGCGTCAGCGCGCCGGCATCCTCGGACGGCGGCGCGCCGTCGTTGTAGCCCGGCCCCTCCATCCCCGCCCACAGATAGCGCCCGCTGGGCGTCAGGGTCAGGCCCTCGAGCCCCTGGTTCCGCCGCGGCCCGGTCGGGTCGACGGACATCCGCAGCACTGGCGGCAAGGCGAACTCGCCGACGTAGCCGCCGTCGAGCGTGGCGATCCGCACCCAGGGGTCGAGCAGAACTGGCCCGTTCGGCTCGCCGGTGCGGCGTTCACCCTCGCTGGACCAGTACAACAACTGTCGGCGCCCGTCGACCGCGATGCCCTCCGGGTCCGGCGGTACCACCGGCGGCCGCGCGGCGGCGTCCAGCGGCGGGAACGGCTGCCCGTTCATCGCCAGCCACGGATGCGTCGACACGAAGTCGACCCGACTGATCCCGTTGTCCGACAAGGCTATTCGTGCCGTGTAGAACCGCGCCGGATTGCGCGCCGAACGGTCGTCACTGACGATGTAGTACAGCTGCGCATCCGGGTTGTAGCTGATGCCCGACAGCCCGCCGACAACGGTGCCGTCGAAGTACACATCGGGGGCGAACTGCTGCTGCCCAAGGTATGCCGGTGCAGAACTCGCGCCGCCGACCCCGCACGCCGTCAGCGCCAGACAGCACACCAGGACCAGTCGGTGCAATACGCGCACCGAAAAACCCTAGCCTCGATCTTTCGTGAGTGAGCTCGGAACGGGGTGTCTGAGCTTGTCTGG
>JBIQHU010000204.1:0-6751 GCA_044508395.1 Mycobacterium sp.
CACTTCGAAGTCGACCTCGACGACCGCCTCGGCCATCACCCGGTTATGGGGAATCCGGCCGGCGGCGATGGCGCGGTGCCAGGCAGGCTCGACGTCCTCGGAACGCACCAGCACCGATTCACCCTCGCCCGGCGCCGCCGCGATCGGCTTCACCACCAGCGGGAAGCCGGCATGGTTGGCGACGGCGGTCAGCTCGTCGACAGAGCCCGCAAACCAGAATGGAGCGGTGGGCAGCCCGAGCTCGTCGGCGGCGAGCCGCCGCAGCCCTTCACGATCGAGCGACAGCCGGGTACTGCGCGGGGTCGGGAACACCTCGATGTCACCCCGCTCGGCAACCGCGATCAGCGCGTCGGCGGCGATCAAGTTCGCCTCGGCTACCACGTAACGCGGGTGCTCCTTCTCGATCAGTGCGGTCAGCGCGTCCGCGTCGTTCATCTTGACGACGGCGGTCCGATTGGCCACCCCGTGCGCGGGCGCATCGGCGTAGCGATCCACCGCGATGACGGTCGCACCCAGTCGCTGGAACGCCAGCGCCAACTCCCGGCTCAATTCACCAGAGCCGAGCAGCATGACTGTCGGTTGAGAAGTTCGAGAGGGTCCCGTGTCCGGCTCGTCGGAGTCGATCGTCGGGTCGTCCGTCGTTTCACTCATGGCGGGTCCAGACTGCCAGACGTCAGCCGAGCCGGGCGTCGATGACGGCATCGACCGAGGCCGCGAGGTGTTCACACGTATCGGGGACCGTAGACGATCTCGCAGTGCGCGTACGTGATCTCCTCAGCATGCTGATCAAGGATACGGATCGCGACCGAGGAGGCTTTCCGACGTGGGTGTATCACTGCTGGCAGTTCTGGTGCTGTCGATCCTGCTGGCCGCAATCGCCCGCCATTTCGACGAGGCGCTGCGCTCCTTGCTGCGCGGGCTCGACCTCGAGGAGGCCACACTCAACCGGAAGTAGCGTCGAGCTGGCTGCGGAACTGCGCCATCGCGTCGATGAGTGCGGTGAAGGTGCGGTGCGCGGCCCGCAACTCGTCATCGGACAGCCGTTCCAGGGCCAGGCGTGTTTGTTCGGCCAACGGGGTGAAAAAGCTGCGCGCGACGGCCATTCCGTGATCGGCGACACGCAGGATCACCTTGCGCCGGTCGCTTGGGTCGGACTCGCGCCGCACATGGTCGGACGCGATCATCCGCTCGACAAGGTAGGTGATCGCCGCGCCCGACATGCCCATCTGTTTCCGCAGTTCGCCCGCGGTCATCGGGGTTCCCGCGGACTCGGCGACCATGATGTGCAGTAGGGCACGAAAGTCGTTGGCCGCGACGTCGTGTCGGCCCGCGAAGTGCCTGCCGATCTGATCGGACTCGGCGTTCATCGCCCGCATGTCGGCCGCGATCATCGACTCCAGGGTTTCGCGGTCTTCAGGCACGGGTAGAGCATAAGGCGCGAAGTTTCATTTGGTTAAACTTTAAGTATCTGAAATATTGAAGTCATGTCGAGACGCATCTCCTGGGTTCTGGCACTGGTGGTCGTCGCCGTGTCCGGTGCGCTGATGGGGCTGCTGGGTGGCGACGACTCGAGCCAGCGTTCCCCCGTTCCCGTTCCCGACACCGCCGAATCCGCACGTGCCGACGCCGTCCGTGCCCAGTTCCCGGGCGGTGACGAGGTACCGGCGATCATCGTGATCACCCGCGCCGACGGCGCACAACTCGCCCCCGCCGACCTGGCCGCGATCGAGCAGAAATGGCGCGCGCAGGTTTCCGCCGACGGTAAGGCCGCGCTGACGGTGGTGCCACTGGACGCAAACCTGTCAGGCTTCGCCCTTACCGACGCGGTAATGGCGCTTCGCAAATCCGCCGCCGAGGGGTTGCCCGGCGATCTGCGCACGGAGGTCACCGGCGGGCCCGCGTTCGGCGCCGACATCGCGAACTCGTTCTCAGGAGCCAACATCACGCTGCTCGCGGTCACCGCGGCGGTGGTGGCGCTGTTGCTGATCGCCACATACCGGTCCCCGGTGTTGTGGCTGGTGCCGCTGGCGGTAATCGGCTTCGCCGATCGGGTTGCCGCCGTGCTCGGCACCGCCGTTGCCAGTGGGCTCGGGCTCAACCCGGACGGCTCGACATCCGGTATCACCAGCGTGCTGGTCTTCGGCGCAGGGACGAACTACGCCCTGCTGCTGATCTCGCGATATCGAGAGGAGTTGGGCCGCAACGGCATAGGTGAAGATCCACGCGAAGCGCTCAACCTCGCCGTGCGGCGGGCGGGTCCGGCGATCCTGGCGAGCAACGCGACGGTGGTGCTCGCGCTGCTGACGCTGCTGTTCGCATCGTCGCCGAGCGTGCGCAGCCTCGGCGTGCAGGCAGCGGCGGGGCTGGTGGTCGCCGCGGTGTTCGTCCTGCTGGTCCTGCCCCCGCTGCTGGCACTGTTCGGTAGGCGCTTGTTCTGGCCGTTCATCCCCCAGGTCGGCGCGAAACCCCTTACCGACAGCGGAGTGTGGCATCGCATCGCCGCAGCGGTGGCGAAGCGGCCGGGCCGCGTCGCGGTCGTGTCGATCGCAGGCCTTGCGTTGTTGTGCACGGGCCTGCTGACCACCCCGATCGGCCTCTCGCAGACCGAACAGTTCCGGGTGGCCGCTGAATCCGTGAGCGGCTACGAGACTCTGTCCGCACATTTCCCCGGCGGCCTCACCGACCCCACCCGCGTCATCGCGCCGACGAACCGGGCCGCGGAGATCCAGCAGGCGATAACCGACACCCCGGGCGTGCTGTCGGCAACTCCCGCGGGCCAGAGCCTCGACGGGCTGTCGCAATGGTCGGTCGTGCTCGATGCCGAGCCCGCATCCGACAAGGCGTTCGAAATCGTTGATGCCCTGCGGGTTTCGGTTCATTCGGCCGATCCGGACGCGTTGGTCGGTGGGTCGGACGCATCGGCGCGCGATGCGGGTGCGGCGGCCGAACACGACCGGCTGGTCGTCATCCCCGCAATCCTGGTCGTGGTGCTGGCGGTGCTCTATGTGCTGCTCCGCTCTGTGCTCGCGCCGCTGATCCTGGTGGCGGTGACGGTGCTGAGCGCACTGGCAGCGTTGGGCCTCGGCGGCTGGGCCAGCGTTCACCTGTTCGGCTTCCCGGCGCTGGACAACACGGCACCCCTGTTCGCGTTCCTCTTCCTGGTGGCGCTCGGGGTGGACTACACGATCTTCTTGGTCACCCGCGCCCGCGAGGAGACTCCGCAACACGGGACCCGCGACGGCATCGTCCGCGCGGTATCGGCCACCGGAGCCGTCATCACCAGTGCGGGCATCGTGCTGGCCGCGGTGTTCTGCGTGCTGGGCGTGCTGCCGCTGATCGTGCTCACCCAGGTGGGCATCATCGTCGGCCTCGGCATCCTGCTGGACACGTTCGTCGTGCGGACGGTGATCATCCCGGCGCTGTTCACGCTCATCGGTCCGGTGATCTGGTGGCCCGCTCTCAGGAGCGAGGACTACCGTGCACGCAATGCAGTACCAGGCGGTCGACACCGCGCTCGGTCAGGTGCGGATTCGGACTAGCGGAACCGGTGAGGCCATGATGTTCTGGCCGAGCCTGCTGATGACCGGTGACATGTGGCTGGCACAGGCCGACCACTTCAGCGCATCGCACCAGGTCGTCCTCGTCGACCCGCCCGGCCACGGAGGTAGCCAGAAGCTCTCTGCGCCATTCACTTTCGACGACTGCGCCCGCGTTATCGTCGATATCCTCGACAGCCTCGGATTGCAACGCACCCATTTCATCGGCAACTCGTGGGGCGGCATGATCGGCGGCACGTTCGCCGCCACCTATCCCGACCGCATCGGCCGCGCCGTGCTGATGAACTGCACCGCGTCCGCCGCGGGCACACGACAGAAGGTCGAATACGGATTGCTGCTCCGCATCGCCAAGATGCTGGGCGCGATCCGTGGCCCACTGACGCGGTCGGTGCTCAACGCGTTCCTCGGACCGACCACCTTTGGCACCCGCCCCGACGTCGTCGCGTTCGTGCGCAACGCCGTCAGGGCCGTCGAGATCTCGTCGTGCTCCTGGGCGGTGCGCAGCGTCGTGCCGGCCCGGCCCGACCAGCTTTCGCTGCTCGCGAACATCTCGGCGCCCGTTCTCGTGGTGGCGGGTGCCGAGGACGCGACGTTTCCGCTACCCGAGACGGCCGCAATGGCCGAGGCCATCCCTGGTGCGCAGCTGGTGGTGCTCGACGGAGTCGCACATCTTGCCGGGCTGGAGAATCCACCTCTGGTCGCCAAGCTCATCGAGGAGTTCGTCGGACGCGGGTAGCTTCGAAAGATGACCGGCACCTCCGGAACCCAAACCCCGCAACTGCCGCTGCACATGCGGCGCAACGCATTCGATCCGACTCCCGAGCTGCGGGAGATCCGGGAGACCGCCGGGGTCCGCACAGCCACCAACTCGTTCGGTATGACCGTCTATCTCGTCACCCGATACGAGGACGTCAAAGCCGTGCTGTCCGACCACGAGCGGTTCTCCAACGGTCGCCCGCCGGGGTTCGCCCTGCCAGGAGTTCCCCCGCTTACCGAGGAGGAGCAGGCGAGCGCGCGGGCCGGCAATCTGCTCGGGCTCGACCCGCCGGAGCATCAGCGGTTGCGTCGCATGCTGACTCCCGAATTCACCATCCGCCGGATGAAGCGGTTGGAGCCGCGCATCGTCGAGATCGTCGATCAGCACCTCGACGCAATGGAAAGTGCCGGGCCGCCGGTCGATCTGGTCGAGAGCTTCGCGCTGCCGATTCCATCACTGGTCATCTGCGAGTTACTCGGGGTGCCCTACGACGACCGCGACGACTTCCAGCGACGCAGCGCACGTCAGCTCGACCTGTCGGCGCCGATCGCCGAACGGATGGACCTGCAGCGGCAGGGTCGCGCCTACATGTCATCGCTGGTCGAACGGGCACGCAGGCAGCCCGGCGATGACATTCTCGGAATGCTGGTCCGCGAGCACGGCACCGAATGCACCGACGACGACCTCATCGGCATCGCCGGGCTCTTGCTTCTCGCCGGGCATGAGACCACCTCGAACATGCTCGGGCTCGGCACCCTCGCGCTGCTGCGGCACCCCGATCAACTCGCGGCGGTCCGCGACGATCCCGACGCCGTCGGGCCGGCAGTCGAGGAGCTGATGCGATGGATGTCGATCGTGCACAGCGCCATCCCGCGGATCACCACGACCGAGGTCGAGGTCGCGGGCGTACGGATTCCGGCGGGTGAGTTGGTGTTCGTGTCGCTGCCTGCCGGCAATCGAGACCCGGACTTCATCGACTCACCGGAGATACTGGACATCCAGCGCGGTGCGGTGGGACACCTGGGGTTCGGCCACGGTGTGCACCATTGCCTCGGCGCCCCGCTGGCACGCATGGAGATGCGGATCGCGTTTCCCGCGCTGCTGCGCCGCTTCCCGACGCTGGCGCTCGCCGAGGATTTCGACGACGTCCAGTTCAGGTCGTTCCACTTCATCTACGGCCTGCGGTCATTGGCGGTGAGTTGGTAATGAGAGTGCAAGCCGATCGCGACGTGTGTATTCAGGCGGGCAACTGCGTCATGGTCGCCGGTGCGGTCTTCGATCAGGACGACGACGGCATCGTGGTGGTTCTCGTCGACGAAATTCCCGACGACCAGTTGGAGCATGCCCGCGAGGCCGTAAAGCTCTGCCCCTCACAGGCTTTGCGGTTGATCGATTAGCGGCCATCGCGGTCGAGGTCGATGACCCCCGCCCGCGACAACAGCAGCACGCTGACCACCAGTACCCAGATCGGAAACGCCAGCGTCAGCCACATCGTGATCTCGCTGGCGAGTATGAGTACGACGGCCACCGCGTAAGTCACTCCGACCAACCACTTCGGCATCAGTCCCGTCTTCAGCCATATCGTGGCCAGCGAGATCATGAACACCGCGCCCATCCGCAGCGCATAGGTCTTGCTCAGCGCCAACAGCAGCCAGC
Organism: Mycobacterium sp.; assembly: GCA_044508395.1. Lineage (GTDB taxonomy): Bacteria > Actinomycetota > Actinomycetes > Mycobacteriales > Mycobacteriaceae > Mycobacterium. The sequence continues at coordinate 5,971 of JBIQHU010000204.1, forward strand.
GTCCGAAGTCGGCGGCCTCAGGGCCGCTGTGGGTCAGCGCCGTCCCCACGGCCGACGAGACGAAGATCATTGCCAGGAAAAGCAATCCGCTGCCGATGAAGACCGACGAGAAGAACTTGTCCTCGTATCCCCCGAAGCCGTCGCGCACCACACCGATGAACCACAGGAACGCGATGCCCGCGAACGGCATCAGCAGCGACGCGATCCTGATGCTGTGGTCGCTCTGGGTCCACTGCGAGCCGGGGGCGGCGTCTTCGGGGAGGGAGATGCGGATCAGGACGAGCGCCGTACCGAACAACAGCGCGAACAACACCCCCGCCGCCGCGGCCGCCCGCGGCGTCGACAGATTACGAAAATGGCGATTGACCGGGTCCGAAGTCACCCGGCCATGGTGGCATTTCTAGGGCTGGCCGGGGAGCAATCGGATCATCAGCCCGTGCGCCTCCGCCAGGAGCGTGCCGTCGTTGTCATGCAGTTCGGCATTGACGAAGGCCTTGCGCCCCTCGGCTTCCCGCAGCCAGCCTCGTGCCACCAGCGGGGTGTCGATAGGTGTCACGTTGCGGTAGTCCACGTGCAGGAATGCGGTGCGGCTGATCGGCCGGCCGGCGGCGTGGATCACCATGCCGAACACCGAGTCGAACAGCAGTGGCAGCACCCCGCCGTGGACGGCGTAGTTGCCGCCGACGGAGTACCGGGTGAAGTGGACGTCGAGCTCGACCCCGTCGGATTCGAACCGCCTGACCCGGTACGGCGGCATCAGCAGGCTGCCCGAGCCGGGTAG
>JBIQHU010000205.1:0-6673 GCA_044508395.1 Mycobacterium sp.
AGCCGACCATGCCCATGTCGTGGAAGCAGGGCAGCCAGCTGACCATGACGTCCTTGTCGACGTCGTACTCGGCGCCGATGAACATGGCCTCGGCGTTGGAGTAGATGTTGCGGTGCGTGATCTGCACGGCCTTGGGAGACCCGGTCGAGCCGCTCGTCAGCTGCATCAGCGCGAGGTCGTCCTCGCCGACCTCGATCGGGTCGATCGGATCCGAGGCCAGCAGGTCGGAGACGGTCAGGACCTTGATGCCCTTCTCCTCCAGCACCGGGATCGCCACCAGGAACGGCTCGGAGACGATGACGGCCTTGGCCTCGATCATGCCGATGACATTCATGGTGTCGTCGGCCCAGATCACCAGGTCGGTGCGTGGTGTGGGCTGGTGGAGCATGGTCAGACTGGCGCCGCGCATCCACAGGCCCTGCGCCGTCGGCGCGATCTCCACCGGGAAGCCGGCCAGCACGCCCACCGCGTCGCCGAGGCCGATGCCGGCCTTCTCGAGGCCGCCGGCTATGCAGCGGGCACGCTCATGGACCTCGCCCCAGGTGTGGCGCACGGGTTCGTGGGGTTCACCGGTGACCATGCCCGTTTTGGCGGTGCGGGCGTTGCGGTACATCTTCTCGGTGAATCGGCTCACCACAACCTCCTCAGTCCCGGGACAGCAAATGCCCGATTGTCATACTCCGCCTGATCAGGGCCGCTTTCCAGGAGGCGCGCACACAATTGGGGAGCGGTTGAGTCTCGAATTGGTGATGCCTCGCGACGGGCTAGTTCGAAACGCCCACCGAGGCTTTCGGTGGGCGTAACTATCGCGTCCAATCCATGACCGCTAGTTTTCACCGTCGTTCATCTTAAACAACTCTTAAGTAGGTGCCAAAATCTTGCGATAATTGAGGCCTGAGTCACATCGCGTCCGACGTCATACCGACGCGGATGGTGCCGGTACCACCCGTGCGCCCTGCACGGGTCCGCTGGCGACGCGCACCGTCCGGCACACCCCGGCCCCCGCCATCTCGGAGGCGACGTCGACCGCCGCGGCGGCCGACTCGCAGAGGAACGCACACGTCGGCCCCGAACCCGACACGATGCCGGCGAGCGCGCCGGCCTCGGTGCCCGCCCGCAGCGTGCGGCGCAGCCCGGGATCCAGCGACAGCGCGGCGGGCTGCAGGTCGTTGCCGAGCAGCGGCGCCAGCTCTGCCGGATCACCGGAAGCCAAGGCCGCCAGTACCGGCTCGGGATCGTCGAGCCGGGGAGGAATGTCGCGGTCCGGTTCCTTACGCAACCGATCGAGTTCGGCGAATACCGTCGGTGTCGACAGCCCGCGGTCGGCGAACGCCAGCACCCAATGAAACATGTTGCGGGCCAGCACCGTTGCCAATTCCTCGCCGCGGCCCGTGCCCAGTGCGGTGCCGCCGTGCAGCGCGAACGGCACGTCACTGCCCAGCTGGGCGGCCAGCGCATGCAGGTCGCGACGCGGCACCCCCAGCTCCCAGAGCGTGTTCATCGCGACGAGCACCCCGGCCGCATCGGCGCTGCCGCCCGCCATCCCGCCCGCGACGGGAATCGACTTCTCGACGACGATCGCGACATCGGGCGCCCGACCGACGTGGTCGGCCAGCAACTCGGCGGCGCGCCACGCGAGGTTGCTCGAATCGGCCGGAAGGGTGTCAGCGCCTTCCCCACACAGCTCGAGGGACAACACGTCCGCATTGCGGACGGTGACCTCGTCGAGAAGCGAAACCGCATGAAAGACGGTGGTCAGCTCGTGATATCCGTCGTCGCGGCTATCCCCGACCTCGAGGTACAGATTGACCTTGCCCGGCACGCGCACCGTGACCGATCCGGTCGGTACCCACTCGGAGGCGGTGCTGCCATTGGACACCAGACGACACTATCGGAGTCGGTCGCCCGCCAGCAGCCGTCTGAGCAGGTCAATGTCGCTGATGAAGGCCCTAGTCTGGGGACGTGCTCTCACCGGGCGAGCAGTTCGAAGGTCACGTCGTCGACAAAGTGGTCGGCCGCGGCGGATACGCGACTGTCTATCGGGCGCACGACGCGGCGGATCGGGAAGTGGCGCTGAAAGTGCTCGACGGCCATCTCAGCGATCTCGCGCACATCGCCCGGCTCAAACGCGAGTTCGAATTCGCCCACCGCCTGCACCATCCGCACATCGTGACAGTGTTCGACCGCGGACCCGGATGGCTGTCGATGGAGCTGGTCTCCGGTGGCGGCATCACCGTGGTGGACAACGTGACCGGACGGCTCGGCGCACTGGAGCAGGTCGCCGATGCGCTGGACTATGCACACAACCGAGCGATCGTGCACTGCGACGTTAAGCCCGCGAATATCCTTGTTCGCCAGGATCTTTCGAGCGCTGTGCTCATCGACTTCGGCGTCGCGCACACGATCGCCGACGATATCGGCTACCGGTCGGCTCAGATCGAGGCGTCGTTGCCCTATGCCGCACCGGAACTGATCACCGGACACGCCCCGACGGAAGCCACCGACGAATACGCGCTGGCATGCACCGTCGTCGAATTGGTCACCGGATCCCCGCCCTTCACGGCACCGACCGCGCTCGCACTCATCGAAGCGCACCTACACCTACCGCCGCCGCGTTGGTCACGCGAAATTACTTGGCTGCCACGCATTTTCGACTCCATCGCGGCCAAAGCACTGGCAAAGGCGCCAGGCGACCGCTATGGATCGTGTCGTGAGTTCGTCTCACTGATGGCTCGGGCGCTGCGCTGACTCGCCCGCGCTTGGGTCACACCGGGACAGTGCCCTCCCGTTGCCGCCGATGGTGCACGACGGCCTTGGGCTCGGGGTTTTCGTCCTCTTCGCTTTCCTTGGTGCGCTGCAGCAGCCTGACGAAATCAGCGACCGAAAGCGTTTCACCGCGGCGGGACGGGTCGATGCTCGCGGCGAGCAGCCGACTGGCCGACTCGTTGCCCGAGCCCGCCCATTCGGCGAAGGCATTGCGCGACGTCTTGCGCCGTTGCGCGAAAGCGATGTCGATCAGCTTGAAGACCTGTTCGCGGAACTCCGGGTCGGAGGGCCACGGCGGCGTCTCATAACGGTCGATACGCACCAGGCCCGAGTACACCCGCGGGATGGGCCAGAAGACGGTCGGCGAGACCATGCCGTAGCGCCGGACGTTGCCGAAGTAGCGAACCTTGACGCTGGGAACGCCGTAGTCCTTGCCGCCGGGTTCGGCGGCCAACCGCTCGGCGACCTCAGCCTGAACCATCACCATCACGGTGCGGATCGAGGGGAACTCGGCAAGCAGGTGCAGCAAAGCCGGCACCGCGACGTTGTAGGGCAGGTTGGCGACCAGAGCCGTCGGCTCCTCGGGCAGCTCGCTGCGACTCAGATGAAGGATGTCTCGGTTGAGGACCGTCAGCCGGTTGATTTCGCTGTGGGAATGTTCAGCGACGGTGATCGGCAGCTGCCGCGCGAGAACAGGATCGATCTCCACAGCGGTTACCCGCGCCCCCCGGTCGAGCAGGGCCAGTGTCAGCGAGCCCAATCCCGGTCCGACCTCGAGAACGTGGTCATGCCGGTTGACACTGGACGCCGAAACGATCCGACGAACTGTGTTGGCGTCGTGAACGAAGTTCTGGCCGAACGATTTGCGAGGCCTGAAGTCGATCTCTCTCGCCAGGTGTCGTATCTCGGTCCGCCCGAGTAGTCGAATGGTCAGCGCGCCCCAATCCTCCCGCTGCATGTCGGCCACGCGCCCCACCCCTGGCGTGCCCGAGTGACCTCAGCTATCGCGATCTGCTCTTCTCTCGTTGCCAAATCGGCCCTGTCAGCATACCTCAGACCACCGTTGCGCTCCCAGGTGTTTTGGTCAAACTGAACACCGCCGTAATATCCGTTGCCGGTGTTGATGGCCCAATTACCTCCGGCTTCGCACCGAGCGAGCGCGTCCCAGACAACTCCGTTTGAGACGGGGGGAACTTCGGTACCGGGCTTGGCCCCGACGCGGAGCACTCCGTCGCGAGCCGGTACGACAACGACATTGGCTACTGGCATTCTCCCGGTTTCGAGGCCGTTGACCTTTGCGATGGCAAACGTCACGTCCTGCGTTCCCGGGGTGCCGGGGTCCTCGACGACCTGACGGCTCATGTTGAGTGTCGGATCTTCGATGCGGTGATTGGCCGGCGCCAGAGGAACCCGCTCGGTGACCTTCTCGATGCGGACCCGGTTCACCTGGATCTGCATTCCGTCGACGATCGGCGCGGAGGCAGCGGGCACCACTTCGTCGCTCTGCTGCAGCGGTGCGCCTGCGGCCTCGAGGAGGGCGGCGACGTTCGGCGCGGCGAGACGCACGGTGCGCTGCACTCCGGCGTCGGCAAGGTGGACGGTCTTTGCGCTAACGACGGGAAGCGACATGCCCGACAGCGGCACTCGGCTGCCGCGCGACGCCGACGCAGGCGCCTTGTCGGTCATCTCCAGCTGGCGCAGCGCCTCGTCGACGGTCGATGCCGTCGTCCACACCTCACGGCTGTCCCTGCCGTCGGTCGAGATCTGCAGTGGTCTGCTGCGACGAAGGACGATGGTGTCGGAATCATGCACCGATTCGTCGGCCGCCGGGAAGAGATCGTCGCGTTCGCCGACCTCGAATCCGTTCTCCCGCACGACGTCGATGACCCGCGTCTTCATGGTGGGAACGGTGACGGTCGAGCCGTCTACCGCCAGGGTCACGGTCTTGTGGGCAGCTACCGCGAAGCCACCCGCGAATGTCAGCACAAGCAACATCAGCCCGACCAACAGCCGCAGCAGCGGCGACCGCTCTTCGTGAATTTTATTCAAGATGTTCAAAACGTCGTTATCCCCGACTATCGGTTGGAGTCAGCCCGCTAAACCGTCCGCATTTGATCACAAGACGGTAACGAAAAGCCTCACGGGCAGCAACTCGCCAGCCCGTAGACACGGGCAGCCGTCGTCGTGGTTTCATGCGCGATGTCCTCGGCGGGCCTGCTGAGGAGTTCGGCCAGCGCACGGACAGTGTAGGGCAGGCAGTAGGGCTCGTTCGGCGCGCCTCGGTACGGATGCGGCGTCAGGAACGGTGCGTCGGTCTCGACGAGCAGTTGCTCAGGCGGGATCAGCGACGCCGCCTCCCGTAGCGCAGTGGCGTTGCGGAAGCTGACGGTCCCGGACAGGCTGAGCAGCCAGCCGTTGGCCACACAGGTCCTGGCCATGTCGGCGTCCGACGAGAAGCAGTGAAAGATCACGGTCTCAGGTGCGCCCTCGGCGCGCAGGACGTCCAGCACCTCGGCGTCGGCGTCGCGATTGTGGATCATCAGCGGCTTTCCGGTGCGCTTGGCGAGGTCGATGTGCCAGGCGAACCCCTCGCGCTGGGTCGCGGGGTCGGCGCACCCCTCGAGGCGGCCAGGCCAGTACATGTCCAGCCCCGTCTCGCCGACGGCCACCACGCGAGGATGCTTGGCCAGCTGTTCGATGACGGCCTTGGCTTCGTCGGTGAGCGCGTTGGCGCGCGTGGGATGCAGGGCGACGGCGGCGTAGACGCGCGGATCGGCGTCGGCGGCCTCAACGACCCAGCGCGCGGACGCGAGGTCGTCGGCGATCGTCACGACCGCCTGTACGCCCACCGCCTCGGCTCGGTCGACGATCGCGCGAATGCTGGCGGCATCGGTCGCACCGCAGGCATCGAGATGGGTGTGCGCGTCGATGAGGGGTGCGAGCGGCCGCGGGGCCGGGGGCTTCTCCCGTCTGGCTGAGCGCTTGTCACTCACGGCCACACAATAAGCTGAGGCCCAAATGAGTACCTCGCCTTCCCCCGGCGCGGGGACGCAGACCCCGTACTACATCACCACCGCCATCGCCTACCCCAACGGCGACCCGCACATCGGGCACGCGTACGAGTACATCGCCACCGACTCGATAGCCCGCTTCAAGAGGCTCGACGGCTTCGACGTGCGCTACCTGACGGGCACCGACGTACACGGCCAGAAGATGGCCGAGACGGCCGCCGCACTCGGCATTCCGACCGCCGAGCTGGCGCGCCGCAACTCCGATGTGTTCCAACGCTTGCAGGAGCGACTCAACATCTCGTTCGACCGCTTCATCCGCACGTCCGATGCCGACCACTACGAGGCGTCGATCGAGCTCTGGAAGCGGATGGACGAATCCGGCGACATCTACCTCGACACGTACGCGGGCTGGTATTCGGTGCGCGACGAGCGCTTCTTCACCGAGGCGGAGACCACCGTCGGCGCCGACGGCGTGCGGATCGCCACCGAGACCGGCGCCCCCGTCACGTGGACCGAAGAGCAGACGTACTTCTTCCGGCTGTCGGCCTATACCGACAAGCTGTTGGCGCACTACGAAGCGCATCCAGAGTTCATCGAGCCCGCCGTGCGGCGCAACGAGATGGTCAGCTTCGTCTCCGGCGGATTGCGAGACTTCTCCATCTCGCGCACGACGTTCGACTGGGGTGTGCCGGTCCCGGATCACCCCGACCACGTGATGTACGTCTGGGTCGACGCGCTGACCAACTACCTCACGGGCGTCGGGTTCCCCGATACGTCCTCACCGCTGTTCCAGCGGTACTGGCCCGCCGATCTGCACATGATCGGCAAGGACATCATCCGGTTCCACACCGTGTACTGGCCGGCGTTCCTGATGTCGGCGGGAATCGAGTTGCCGC
>JBIQHU010000032.1:0-50229 GCA_044508395.1 Mycobacterium sp.
TTGACCTCGGCTGTCATCGCCACGGGTCGTCACCTCTCGGTCCGTTCGCTGTCGGTGTGGGCACAGTCGGCGCTGCGGGCGCCGGCGGCGCCGTCCCGCGCAACCGCACACCTTCCAGGGCCGCGGCCAACTTCGCCGGGTCATGTAAAGGTGTACCAGGTCTGGACACATCGGCAAACTCGACTTGGGCATCCAAAATTCTGGCGGTGCGGCGCAACTGCTCACGTTCGCGCTCGCTGGGCACACGGCTGGCGTCGACGATCACCTCGTGCATCGTGAAACCTGGCGCGTGCTGCGACAACACGTGGATATGCCGCTCCGCGGAGAACTCCGCCGTCTCCCCCGGCTCGGCGACCAGGTTCACGACCAGGGCCCGCCGCGCCGTCGTCGCCTGCAGGGCAGCCGCGAGCTGGGGAACCAGCACGTGCGGGATGACGCTGGTGAACCACGATCCGGGCCCCAGCACCACCAGATCGGCGGCCATGATCGCGTCGACGGCCTGACGCGTGGCCGGCGGATCGCCCGGTATCAGCCGCACCCGGCGCACCTTGCCGACGGTGGTTGCGATCGCCACCTGACCTCGAATCACCCGGCTCATCCGGGGGTCGGATTCCAGTCCCGCGACGTCGGCCTCGATCTCGAGCCCCATCGGGCACATCGGTAACACCCGGCCGTGGATGCCGAGCAGGCGGCCGAGCTCGTCGAGCGCCGCGACCGGGTCGGCCAGCACCTCATTGAGACCCGCCAGCAGGAGGTTGCCGATCGGATGACCCGCGAGCGCACCGTTGCCTCCGAAGCGGTGCTGGAGGATGGTCGCCCAGAGCCGGCCGTGCGGGCTGTCAGATGCCAACGCGGCCAGCGCCATTCGCAGATCACCTGGGGGCAGCACATTCAGTTCGCTGCGCAGCCGGCCCGAGGAACCGCCGTCGTCGGCGACCGTCACGATGGCGGTGACGTGCGGAGACAGTCTGCGGGCGGCGGACAGCGTGGCGTAAAGGCCGTGCCCACCCCCCAGGGCGACGATCCGCGGACTCATTCGCGGCCCAGATCCCGGTGCAGTACCCGCACCGTCAGGCCATCTCCGCTCTGCAGTCGCGCCGCCAGCGCCTCGGCGATGGCGACGCTGCGATGCTTGCCGCCCGTGCAGCCGATGGCAACAGTCATGTAGCGCTTTCCCTCGCGACGGTATCCGTCGATGACGAAGTCCAGCAGTCGATGATAGAGCTCGAGGAAGTCCGTCGCGCCCGGCTGACCGAGCACGTAATCGCGTACCGCGGGGTCCTGCCCGGTATGTGGCCGTAGCGCGTCCACCCAGTGCGGGTTAGGCAGAAAACGCACGTCCATCACCGTATCGGCGTCCATGGGCAACCCGTACTTGTATCCGAACGACTCCACGGTCACATTCGTGTACGCGACGGTCTCCCCGCCGAAGGCGCGCTCGATGCTCTCCCGCAGGGCAGGAACCGGCAGCGTTGACGTGTCGATCACCAGATCGGCCGCGGCCCGTACCGGCGCGAGCATCGCCCGCTCGGCCGCGATGCCTTCGGCAAGTGTCTGATTTCCCTGCAGTGGATGGCTGCGGCGATTTTGCTCATACCGTCGAACCAGGGTGTCGTCGGACGCCTCGAGGAACAGCACCCGCGGGGTGATGTTGCGGGTGGCCAGCTCGCTGCGCACCCAGTCCAGATCCCCGGTGAACCCGCGTGAGCGCACGTCCATCACCACCGCGAGCTGGGTGATACGCGACCCGGCCGCGAGCCCCAGCTCCACCATCCGCGCGATCAGCTCCGGCGGCAGGTTGTCCGCCACGTACCAGCCGAGATCCTCCAGCACCTTGGCCGCCGTACCCCGACCCGCGCCGGACAGCCCGGTGACCAGTACGACGTCAATGCCGGATTCAGCGCCGTCGCCGGTTGGTGCGCCATCGTGGAGTTCGTCGTGCATGCCTCGGTCTGTCATCCGGATGCTCTGCTCTGATCATCGCCGATACCCGCTGCGGACGGAGATGAATCGGGCGGGACTCCGAGTGCCTCCAGGACGGCCCTGGCGGTCGCGACCCCGATGCCGGGCACCGCGGTGATCTCCTCGACGCTGGCCTCTTTCAGACGTGCCACCGATCCGAAGTGCGTCACCAGCGCCTTGCGGCGATGCTCGCCAAGCCCGCGGATCGAATCCAGCGCCGACGCCGTCATCCGCTTGGACCGCTTGCTGCGGTGGTAGGTGATCGCGAACCGGTGGGCCTCGTCGCGCACCCGTTGCAGCAGATACAGGCCCTCGCTGTTGCGCGGCATGATCAGGGGGTCGGGCTCGGCGGGCACCCACACCTCTTCCAGCCGTTTCGCCAGCCCGATGACGGCGACATCGTCGATGCCCAGGTCATCGAGCACCGCCTGTGCGGCATTGACCTGCGGGGCGCCACCGTCGACCACGTACAGGTTGGGCGGATAGGCGAACTTGCGCGACTTACCCTCCGGCGCAAGCTCGGTCGGGTGTTGCATGTCGTGCAGGTGCCGGTAGAAGCGCCGCCGGGTGACCTCGGCGATGGACGCCACGTCGTCGGAACGACCCTCTCCCGCGGCGCTCCTGATCGCATAGTGACGATAGTCGGACTTGCGCGGCAACCCGTCCTCGAACACCACCAGCGACGCCACCACATCGGTGCCCTGCACATGGCTGATGTCGACGCATTCGATGCGCAACGGCGCGTCTGCAAGCCCCAGCGACTCCTGAATGTTCTGCAGTGCAGCGCTTCTCGCAGTGAAGTCGCCCGCCCGCTTGAGTTTGTGTTGGGCCAGCGCATCCTGCGCGTTGCGCCGCACGGTCTCGGCGAGTGCGCGCTTGTCACCCCGCTGCGGCACCCGCACCGACACCCGTGACCCGCGCAGTTGGGACAACCACGTCTCCAGTTCCTCGGCGTTGTCGGGCAGGCACGGCACCAACACCTGTCGCGGCACCGGGGTCAACGACACGTCTGCCGCGCCGTCGAGTTCGGCCTGATCGCCATAGAACTGTGTCAGGAACTGCTCGACGAGGCGCTCCTGACCCGAGTCGCCTGGCTCACCTGACTTTTCGACGATCCACCCCCGCTGACCACGCACCCGTCCACCGCGCACGTGGAACACCTGCACGGCCGCCTCCAGCTCGTCGTCGGCGAAGGCGACCACGTCTGCGTCGGTGCCGTCGCCGAATACCACGGCCTGCTTCTCCATGGCCCGTTTCATCGCAGAGATGTTGTCCCGCAACCGGGCTGCCCGCTCGAAGTCGAGCAGCTCGGCCGCCTGGTTCATCTCGTGCTCCATGTCACGGATCAGCCGGTCGGTCTTGCCCGCCAGGAAGTCGCAGAAGTCGTCGACGATCCGTCGATGCTGCTCGGCGGTCACCCGCCCGACGCACGGTGCCGAACACTTGTCGATGTACCCCAGCAGGCACGGCCGGTCGATTTGACTGTGCCGCTTGAAAACTCCTGCGGAGCAGGTACGCGCCGGGAACACCCGGGTGAGGAGGTCCAGCGTCTCGCGGATGGCCCACGCGTGTGAGTACGGCCCGAAGTAGCGGACTCCCTTACGGCGCGCACCGCGGTAGACCATCAGCCGCGGGTACTCCTCGTTCAACGTCACCGCCAGCACCGGGTACGACTTGTCGTCGCGGTACCGCACGTTGAATCGCGGATCGAATTCCTTGATCCAGTTGTACTCGAGCTGAAGCGCCTCGACTTCGGTGTTGACCACCGTCCACTCGACGCCTGCGGCCGTCGTCACCATCTGACGGGTGCGCGGCGCCAGCCCGGAGAGGTCGGCGAAGTAGGAGTTCAATCGGCTGCGCAGACTCTTGGCCTTGCCGACGTAGATCACCCGGCCGTGCGGATCCCGGAACCGATAGACGCCCGGTTCGACGGGAATCGACCCTGGGGCGGGTCGGTACGTGGCTGGATCGGGCACGGATTCCAGGTTACTGCCGACCTCGGACGCGACAGATCAACTACCGTCGGGTGATGCGGATCTCATCGCTGACCAAAGTGATGGCGCCGCTGACCGGGGTCGTCGTGGTGCTGGCCGGATGTGCCGCCGAGGAGAACACCGAGCCCAGCGCCACCGGTCCGTGCGCAATCGTCGCCAACGGGACCCCGGCACCCAAGGCCCCCGCCAGCCCAGCCGTCACGACCTCTCAAAACATCGCCACCAATCCGGAGGTCGCGGCCGGCTACCGCAAGGACATGACCGCCGTGCGCACCAGCAGCTACTCGGTGGCCACCGCCAACCCGCTGGCCACCCAGGCGGCGTGTGAGATTCTCCGCGACGGCGGGACCGCCGCCGACGCGCTGGTCACCGCGCAGATGGTGCTCGGCCTCGTCGAGCCGCAGTCCTCCGGCGTCGGCGGCGGCGGCTTCCTGCTGCACTACGACGCGGCAGCGGGGTCCGTCGAGGCATATGACGGACGGGAGGTGGCACCGGCAGCGGCGACCGAGAACTACCTGCGCTGGGTTTCCGACACCGACCGCACCGAGCCCAGGCCCGACGCCCGCGCGTCGGGACGATCCATCGGCGTGCCCGGCATCGTCCGCCTGATGGCCGACGTGCACGCCGAGCACGGCAAGACCGGCTGGCGCGACCTGTTCAACCCCGCCATCATCCTGGCCGATGACGGTTTCGACATCAGTCCGCGGATGGCGGCCGCCATCGCCGACTCCGCGCCGGAATTGAAGCTGGATCCACAGGCAGCGGAATACTTCCTCAACCCCGACGGCAGCCCCAAGACCAACGGGACGCGCCTGACCAACCCGGCCTATGCAAAGACGTTGGGGGTCATCGCATCCGATCCACAGTCGTTTTACACCGGCGTGATCGCCGACGATATCGTCGACGCGGTCGCCGACACCTCGGGTGGGCGGACAGCAGGTCTGATGACTCGCGACGACCTTGCCGGATACACCGTCAAGATGCGCGAGGCGCTGTGTTCGCCGTACCGCGGCAAGGAGATCTGCGGTATGCCACCGCCGTCGTCTGGAGGCATCGCAGTCGCCGCGACGCTGGGCATGCTCGAACACTTCGCAATGGCCGACCACAAGCCCGGCGACATCGATCTCAACGGCGGCAGACCATCGGTGACGGGCGTGCACCTGATCTCCGAGGCGGAGCGGCTGGCCTACGCCGACCGCGACAAGTACGTGGCCGACACCGATTTCGTGCCGCTGCCCGGTGGCTCGCCGAATACGTTGATCAACAGCGACTATCTCGCAGGCCGCGCGCGGCTGATCTCCGAACAACGCTCGATGGGGACGGCGAAACCGGGTGAATTCGGACCTCCGACGACCCCGGTGCCGTCGCCGCCGGAGCACGGCACAAGTCAGATCAGCATCGTCGACGCTCATGGCAACGCCGCGTCGATGACCACCACGGTCGAGTCTTCGTTCGGCTCATTTCACATGGTGGACGGCTTCATCCTGAACAATCAACTGACCGACTTCTCGGCCGAACCGGTCGGAATCGACGGCGCTGCGGTAGCCAACCGAATCCAGCCAGGTAAGCGGCCGCGCAGCTCGATGGCACCCACGTTGATCTTCGACGCTCCGGGTCAGCCGGGCACCCGAGGACCGCTGTACGCGGTGCTCGGTTCGCCAGGCGGCTCGGTCATCATCCAGTTCGTCGTCAAAACCATTGTCGGGATGCTGGATTGGGGTCTGGATCCGCAACAGGCGACATCCATGGTCGACTTCGGGGCGGCGAACACGCCCAAGACCAACGTGGGCGGTGAACATCCCATCATCGACACCTCCGATAACGGCGACCACGACCCCCTCGTGACCGGCCTGCGGGAGCTGGGACATCAAGTCGATCTCGCGGATCAGTCCAGCGGTTTATCCGCGCTCATTTACGCCGATACGGGCCTGATCGGTGGTGCCGACCCTCGCCGCGAGGGGCTGGTGATGGGCGACACCAAGTGACCACACGAATCACCCGCCTGACCGAATCCGACTGGCGGGCCTTCGCCGTGATTCGGTTACGCGCCTTGATCGACTCGCTGGGTGAGAAGGATCCCCAGTACCGGAAAGAGGTCACGTTCACGGCTGCACAGTGGCGACGCCGGCTGCGGGACCACGCGCAGTTCGCGGCGCTGGTCGGCGATCGCCCCGTCGGACTGATCGCCGCCCAGCGAGAGAATCCGGACTCCGTCTACCTCTACTCGCTGTGGCTGGACCCCGCCGTACGAGGACGCGGCCTGGCGCGTCAGCTGGTTGCCGCAGCGGTGGATTGGGCCCGCGAACAACGGGCTCGGACCATCACGCTCCGGGTGGCCTCCGACAATGCGACGGCATGTGCCGTGTACCGAAGCCTGGGATTCGCCGCCTCGCCGACGGTCGAAACCGCAGGCCCCCAAGACGAAGTCGCGATGACGCTCAGCGTGAGTTGATCGCCTTGTAGCGCCCGATGAGCGTGCGCACGGTGTCCATCGCCTCGACCGCACGGTCCTTGTCGACCGCCTGTATCGCCAGCACCGGGACGTATTCGTCGTCCGGCAGGTCGATGCGCGCCCAGCGCGCACCGGGATGGAATGACACATCGATGACGTCCGACCATGGAATCAGCCGGTAGGTCAACAAGTTTCGCACCGCGATGCCGCCGGCGCCGACGCGCAGTCTGGGACGGGCGAACAACAGGACCACGCCGGCGATGACGACACCGAGCATGGCGATCGCCACCTGGTCGGCGGTCTGGAAGATGACGCCCGTCGACGCGATCTTCAGTAGCGCACCGACGGTAACGTGTGCCGCCAGGATGAGCGCCGCCGCGCCGTAGGCGAAATACGTTGTGAGATGGGGCCGTATCTCCACATCCCAGTCGCTCATGATCGTTTGCGCAGGTCGCGCAGCGTCAACGCGGTGGAGATCGCCGCAGCCGCCGCTTGTGCGCCCTTGTCCTCGGCCGAATCCGGCAGTCCGGCGCGATCGAGGGCTTGCTCCTCGGTGTTCGTGGTGAGCACTCCGTTGGCGACGGGCGTCGACGAGTCGAGCGACACCCGCGTGAGCCCCTGCGTGACGGCGTCGCAGACGTAGTCGAAGTGCGGCGTCTGACCGCGGATCACCACACCCAGCGCCACCACCGCATCGTGATCGGCTGCCAATGCCTGTGCGACGACGGGGATTTCGATCGCGCCCAGGACGCGGACGACCGTCGGGTTCTCGATTCCGGCGTCGGCGGCGACCTTACGCGCGCCGTCGAGCAGCGCATCACAAATGGTTTCGTGCCACGTGCTGGCGACGACGGCCAGCCTCAATCCAGCGGCGTCGAGCTGGGGCAGATCGGGAACGCCTGCGGCTGGACTCACAGAGCTCCGCCGAGATCTCGCTCCGGCGGCGTGCGATCGCCGAGCAGATACACGCCTTCTTCGTAGGAGTCCATGGTGACGGCCTCGTGGTACTCGTCGAGGCCGATCAGGTCGTGGCCCATCCGATCGCGCTTGGTCATCAGGTACCGGATGTTCTCCGCATTGGCGCGCACCGGCAGCGGAACACGCTCGATGATGTGCAGTCCGTAACCGTCGAGCCCAACGCGTTTGGCGGGGTTGTTGGTGAGCAGCCGCATCGACCGCACACCCAGGTCGACGAGGATCTGCGCGCCGATCCCGTAGTCACGCGCGTCGGCGGGCAGGCCCAGCTTCAGGTTGGCGTCGACCGTGTCCTCGCCGGCGTCCTGCAGCTGATACGCCTGCAGCTTGTGCATCAGGCCGATACCCCGGCCTTCGTGTCCGCGCATGTACAGCACGACACCGCGCCCCTCGCGGGCGACCATCGCCAGTGCAGCGTCCAGTTGGGGGCCGCAGTCGCAGCGGCGGGAACCGAAAACGTCGCCGGTGAGGCATTCGGAGTGCACGCGAACCAGGACGTCATGGCCGTCACCGTGCGATCCGGCGATGTCACCTTTCACCAGGGCGACATGCTCGACGTCTTCGTAGATGCTGCTGTAGCCGACGGCTCGGAACTCGCCGTGACGGGTCGGAATGCGAGCCTCGGCGATGCGCTCGATGTGCTTCTCGTGCTTGCGCCGCCACTCTATGAGGTCGGCGATCGAGATCAGGGCCAGATCGTGCTCGTCGGCGAAGACCCTCAGCTCATCGGTCTGCGCCATCGCGCCTTCGTCCTTCTGGCTGACGATCTCGCAGATCGCGCCCGCAGGCTGCAGACCGGCGAGGCGGGCCAGATCGACGGCTGCCTCGGTGTGCCCGGGACGGCGCAACACGCCACCGTCCTTGGCGCGAAGGGGGACGACATGGCCCGGTCGGGTGAAATCGTCGGCGACACTGGTCGGATCGGCGAGCAAGCGCATCGTAGTTGCACGGTCGGAGGCCGAAATGCCCGTTCCCACACCCTTTTTCGCATCCACGGTGACCGTGTAGGCAGTGCCGTGCTTGTCCTGGTTCACCGCGTACATCGGCAGCAGGCCGAGTTTGTCGCAGATCGCACCGTCGAGCGGGACGCACAGATAGCCGGACGTGTACCGAACCATGAACGCGACGAGTTCCGGAGTCGCCTTCTCGGCGGCGAAAATCAGGTCGCCTTCGTTCTCGCGATCCTCATCGTCGATGACCACCACGGCTTTCCCCGCGGCGATATCGGCAACCGCCCGCTCCACGGTGTCCAGCCTCGTCACCACATCAGTATGAACCACCAGAGCCCAAGTCTTATTGCCGCTCCCCTGACCTGGAACTTCGGTCGTCAATCACCCATGGCGTCGATAATGCCGTCCTTGGCATCCAGCAGCCGTTCGACATACTTCGCGATGATGTCGACCTCGAGGTTGACGGGGGTGCCCACCTCGGCCTGGCCAAGCGTCGTCAACTCGAGTGTCGTCGGAATCAGGGAGATCTCGAACCAGTCGTGACCCACAGCGGAGACCGTCAGCGACACCCCGTCGACGGTGATCGAGCCCTTCTCGACCACATACCGGCTCAGCGCCATCGGCAGCGCGATCCGCACCACCTCCCAGTGCTCGGCCGGTGTACGCGCGATCACGTGACCGGTTCCGTCGATATGGCCCTGCACGATGTGACCACCCAGACGGCTGTTCACGGCGGCGGCGCGCTCCAGATTGACCCGACTGCCCACCCCGACACGGCGCAGGCTGGTTCTGTTCAGCGTCTCGCCCATGACGTCGGCGGTGAAGGCACCGTCGGGGCGCACCTCGACCACGGTGAGGCAAACGCCGTTCACCGCAATCGAGTCGCCGTGACTGGCGTCCGAGGTGACGACGGGTCCCCGGATGGCAAACCGGGCGAAATCGCCGAGGTCTTCCTTGCCGACGACTTCGCCCATTTCTTCGACGATTCCGGTGAACACGCCGCCAGAGTAATCCCCGGACAGTCGCTTCTCGCCGAAGAACCTCGCCGCCGGATTGCCGTTGAAGTCGTCGATCTCCCGATTGCCGTGGGCGACGTGAGGTCGAGGCCGTCGCCCAGGGTTCGCGCATCTCCTCACCATCGCGGCCGGTAGCGCAGCGCCGTCGTCGTCCTCCGTGGAGACACATCCAAGGTCCAGCTCAGCGGCCATTTTTCCACTTCGACCCGCGCCGGGCGACCCCGTCCCGGTCAGCTGACCCTCTACGATGCAGTCATGCAGACCCGCCTCCTGGCGATCTTCGCCGCCCTCGTCACCGCCGCCGCTCTCCTCGCAGGGTGCTCCGGCTCCGAGGACAACAAGAACCTGCCCGACGCCGCGACGCTGCTCAAGCAGTCCGCCGAGACCACCAAGGCCCAATCGAGCGTGCACCTCCTGCTGACGGTGCAGGGCGAGATCGCCTCGTTTCCGATCGAAACCCTCGAAGGTGATCTGACGACCAAGCCCGCGGTCGCCGCGCAGGGCAAGGCCGACATCCTGTTCCTCGGTCAGAAGTTGCAGGGCGTGAACTTCGTCGTCGTCGACGGCATCCTGTACGGCGCGATCACGGCGGGCACCTTCCAGGACTTCGGACCGGCCGCCGATATCTACGACGCCTCGGTGCTCCTGTCGCCCGATAAGGGTCTGGCCAATGTGCTGTCCAGCTTCTCCGACGCCAAGGCCGAGGGCCGCGAGACCATCAACGGTGTCCAGACGGTCCGCGTGACGGGAACCGTCAGCAAGGACGCCGTCGACAAGATCGTGCCGCAGGTCGGGGCGACCGGCCCGGTACCGGGCACCGCCTGGATCGCCGAGGAAGGCAACCACGAACTGGTGCAGGCCAAGTTGGATCCGAGCAAGGACACCAGCCTCACGATGACCTTGTCTGACTGGGGTAAGCCTGTGACGGTCACCAAGCCGGCCGTCTGATGGCCGCCTCGCCCGAAGCCTCGGCCGAGGTCCTCGCGCCGGCGACGTCCGGCAGGCGCATCGCAATCAATGCGGGCAGCCTCGCGGTGTTGCTCGGTGCCCTCGACACCTACGTCGTGGTCACGATCATCCGCGACATCATGGTCGACGTCGGCATCGGCATCAATCAGATCCAGCGGGTCACGCCGATCGTCACCGTGTATCTGCTCGGCTACATCGCGGCGATGCCGTTACTCGGCCGGGCATCGGACCGGTTCGGCCGAAAGCTGTTGTTACAGGCGAGCCTTGCCGGTTTCGCCGTCGGTTCCGTGGTGACGGCGCTCTCGACGGATCTGGACATCCTCGTCGTCGGCCGCTTGATACAGGGCGTTGCCAGCGGTGCCCTGCTGCCGGTCACGCTGGCGCTCGCCGCTGACCTGTGGGCCGCCCGCAACCGTGCGGCCGTGCTCGGCGGTGTGGGCGCCGCCCAGGAACTGGGCAGCGTGCTCGGACCCATCTACGGCATCAGCCTGGTCTGGCTTTTCCACCATTGGCAGTCGGTGTTCTGGGTGAATGTGCCGCTCGCGCTGATCGCGATGGTGATGATCCAGTTCAGCCTGCCGTCGCGCCAGACGACCGACCATCCGGAGAAGGTCGATGTGGTCGGCGGGCTGCTGCTCGCGGTCACCCTCGGCCTGGCGACCTGGGGTCTCTACAACCCGGCGCCCGACGGTAAGCAGGTGCTGCCGAGCTACGGTCCGCCGTTGGTCATCGGCGCGCTGGTCGCAGCCGTGGCGTTCTTCGTGTGGGAGCGGTTCGCCAGGACCCGGCTGATCGAACCTGCAGGCGTGCATTTCCGGCCGTTCCTCGCCGCCCTGGGTGCCTCCCTGGTCGCGGGCGCGGCGCTGATGGTGACCCTGGTGAACGTCGAGCTGTTCGGCCAGGGCGTGCTGAACCAGGACCAGAACCAGGCCGCCTTCCTCTTGCTGCGCTTCCTGGTCGCGCTGCCGATCGGTGCCCTGCTCGGCGGTTGGATCGCCACCAAGGTCGGCGACCGGATCGTCGCGTGTGCCGGACTGCTGATCGCTGCGGGCGGCTATTACCTAATCGCAGGCTGGCCAGCCAATGTGCTGTCCGCCCGCCACGACCTCGGGTTCATCACGCTGCCCATGCTGGACACCGACCTCGTGATCGCCGGCCTGGGTCTTGGCCTGGTCATCGGCCCGTTGACCTCGGCCACCCTGCGAGTGGTGCCTGCCGCCCAGCACGGCATCGCGTCCGCCGCGGTCGTGGTCGCGCGGATGATCGGCATGCTGATCGGCCTCGCGGCGCTGTCGGCGTGGGGGTTCTACAAGTTCAACCAGTACCTACAGGAACGGCTGGCGGCCCTGCCGCCCATCAATGCCGACACCCCGGGTGGCCGATTTCTTGCCGAGACCACTCGGCTCGCGCAGGCCTCCGTCGAGGCCTACGTGATGCAATACGGCGAAATCTTCAAGATCACGGCCGTCGTGTGCGTGATCGGTGCGCTCCTCGCACTGCTGATCAGCGGCCGCCACGAGCACGCCGATGAGCCTGCGGCCGAACCGGTGGGCACCGCCCCGCGCCGGGAAGGGGTCGGCTCACCTGCCGATGACAACCCGACGCAGTCCTTCGGGACGCCTACCCAGCGGATATCGGGTCAGGCCGCCGACGAGACAGCTCGGCTGGAGAGTCCGCGGGGCCACCACCGCGCGGACTGACCCGACAGATCAGCAGCGCTCGAGGCCCCGCCCCATCAGGGTAGGTTCGGAACGCGTTTCAGACTCGTCGCTGGAACCGCCCCGCAATGCGTCGCAAATCAACGCCTTGAGATTTCGCGGATTCAACGGATTCGCAGGGCGATCGCTGAGCCAGTCCTGCAATGCAGTCATGCTCGTCGTCCTTCATTTCGTGCTCACACGCGCACCTCGTCGGTGAAAGCGCGATGCGGCGATAACCACGTCAGGCCACGGTGGCCGACTCTGGTACGAGTGTACCGACGACGGGACCCCGGTTTGCTGCTCACCACGCCGGGTATGCGCGTGAGGAAGGCAACAATTTTCGGAGGACGATCATCAATGGCAAGTTCACTGAGTGGCAAGAAAATAGCGTTTCTGGTGGCCCTCGAGGGTGTCGAACAGGTCGAGCTGACAGAACCGTGGAAGGCCGTGCAGGACGCGGGCGGCACACCCGAGCTCGTATCGACGGAAGTCGGCAAGGTCCAGGCATTCAACCATCTCACTCCCGCCGATACGTTCGAGGCGGACAAGGCAGCCGACGCCGTTTCTGTATCGGATTACGCCGCGTTGGTGCTGCCGGGCGGTGTTGCCAACCCGGACTTTCTGCGCACTAACACCGATGCTGTCGCCTTCGCCAAGGGCTTCTTCGACGCGGGCAAACCCGTCGCGGTCATCTGCCACGGACCTTGGACGCTGGTGGAGGCCGACGTGGTGCGCGGGCGGACGATGACCTCGTGGCCCAGCGTCAAGACCGACCTCGTCAATGCCGGTGCGAACTGGGTCGATAACGAAGTAGTCGAATGCTCGCGCGGCCCAAACACATTGGTTTCCAGCCGCAAGCCCGATGACCTGCCCGCATTCTGCAATGCGTTGGTCGAGGTCGTCGGCGGGGTCACATCGTAGTAGGTCACATCCAAAAAGGTCACATCCAAAAGGTCACCTAGCCAAACCCGTCCCGCGAACGTGTCAGCGTCGGTAACGTCGCCGCCATGCTGATGGCCGCGTTGCGCGACATGCAGTGGCGACGACGGCGATTCGTCATCGCGGTCCTGTCCACCGCCATCATCTTCGCGATGACCCTCGTTCTGACGGGTCTGGCCAACGGGTTCCGGGTGGAAGCCGATAAGACCGTCGATTCCCTCGGTGTCGACCTGTTTCTCGTCAAGGCAGGTGCGTCGGGTCCGTTTGTTGGGGCAACGCCGTTCGCCCCGGTGGAGTTGCGCAGAGTAGCGCAGGCTCCCGGGGTGGACACGGCTGCTCCCCTGGCCTACGCGGGCGGTACGGCCACGTTGGACGGCTCGACGCGCAACGTGGACATCTTCGGTGCCCCCGAGAACGGCCCGGGCATGCCCGAGGTCACCGAGGGACGCAGACCGTCGACGCGGGACGAGGTCGCGGTATCGAGCACCCTCGGTCGAGGGATCGGCGAGGACGTCGAGATCGCCTCGCGCACGCTGCGTATCGTCGGCATCGTGGAGAACTCCACTGCGCTGGCCAACCTGCCCAACGTGTTCCTCACCACCGAGGGCGCACAGCAGCTTGTCTACGGTGGCGAGCCGCTGGTGGCATCGATCGGGCTGCGCGGCACTCTCGAGGAGCCACCTCCCGGGTACCGCGCGATCGACCGCGACGGCGCGGTCGAAGATCTGTTGCGCCCGTTGAAAGTCGCCGTGAACTCGATCACGATCGTGGCCATTCTGCTGTGGGTGGTCGCCGCGCTCGTTGTGGGATCGGTGATCTATCTGTCGGCACTGGAACGGCTACGAGATTTTGCGGTGTTCAAGGCGATTGGAGTCTCCACCAAGAGCATCGCCGGCGGGCTCGCGCTGCAGGCGATCATTGTTGCGCTGCTGGCAGCGCTTGTCGGGGCCGGACTTTCGATGGTGCTCGGGCCGCTGTTCCCGATGCAGGTCATCATTCCCGCCCAGGCGTTCATCGCACTTCCCGTCCTAGCCATCGTGATCGGCCTCATCGCCAGCGCGACAGGGCTGCACCGGGCGGTCTCGGTCGACCCGGCCATCGCATTCGGAGGTCCCTGAGCCGTGGGCGATCTCAGCATCCAGAACCTGGTGGTCGAGTACAAAGGCCGCGCCGACACCGTCCGTCCCATCAACGGTTTCAACCTCGATGTGTCCGCCGGCTCACTCGTGATCCTGATGGGTCCCAGCGGGTGTGGCAAGACGACGCTGTTGTCGTGTCTCGGCGGCATCTTGAAGCCCACCTCGGGCGCAATCAAATTCGGCGATGTCGATGTGACGTCGCTCACCGGACACGAGCTGTCCAAATACCGCCGCGAGACCGTCGGCATCGTCTTTCAGGCGTTCAATCTCGTGCCGAGCCTGACCGCACTGGAGAACGTCATGGTGCCGCTGCTGGCGGCGGGTCAGCCCCGACGCGCCGCGCGCAAGCGCGCGGGGCAGCTGCTTTCGCGAGTCGGCCTCGAGGACCGAGTATCTCATCGACCGGGTGATCTCAGCGGCGGCCAACAGCAGCGGGTCGCGGTCGCGCGTGCGATTGCGCTGGATCCCCCGCTGATATTGGCCGATGAGCCCACCGCGCACCTGGATTTCATCCAGGTCGAGGAGGTGCTGCGACTCATCCGTGAACTCGCCAGCGGCGACCGGATGGTGGTCGTGGCGACCCACGACAGCCGGATTTTGCCGCTGGCCGACCGTGTCGTCGAGCTCGTTCCCGAATTCGCGTCGACGGAGCGGCCCCCCGACACCGTTGAGCTGGAAGCCGGCGACGTGTTGTTCGAACAGGGCACGATGGGTGACTTGATCTATGTCGTCGCCGATGGCGAGCTCGAGATCATCCGCGAATTACCCAGCGGCGGTGAGGAACTGCAGAAGGTCGCCAAGGCCGGCGATTACCTCGGCGAGATCGGCCCGGTCTTCCACCTGCCGCGCTCGGCGACGGTGCGGGCGCGCACCGACGCGACGGTCATCGGTTACACCGTGCGCGCCTTTCGGGAACGCCTTGGCGCCAACGGTATCCGCGACCTGATCGAACACAGGCCGCTGAAACCGACTAGTTCGGTACCAGACTGAGCCGTACGTCCGGACCGATCGACTCGACACCGTCGAAACGCCAGCGCTGCGCGTGCGCGATCGACAGCACCCCGACGTCGTCGACCGCGGTGATCGGGCCACCCAGCAGAATCGGCCCGATATAGGCCAGGATCCTGTCGATCACACCGGCGCGAAGAAACGCACCCGCGAGCGTCGGCCCGCCCTCGAGCAGCAGATCGGTGCGGTCCGACAGCGCCTTGATCACCTCGTGCGGATCCCGGGTGCGAATCACCATCGTTCGGGAGTCGTCGTTCAAAATTTTGGCCTCGGGCGGTATCTCGCGCTCGCCGACCACGACGCGCAACGGCTGACGTTCCGCGAGGGATCCGTCGGGCTGCCGCGCGGTGAGCAAGGGATCGTCGATGAATACGGTGCCCGTCCCGACCAGCACCGCGTCCGCCACGGCGCGCCTGCGGTGGACGTCGGCCCGCGACGCCTCACTGGTGATCCACTGACTGGAACCGTCCGCTGCGGCGCTGCGGCCGTCCACGCTGGTGGCGAATTTCCAAGTCACGTGCGGCAGCCCGGTGCGCTGCTTGTGCAGCCATTCGCGCAACGGCCCGCGCGAGACCTCGTCGGCTGACACGCCCCCGACCACCTCGAGTCCGAGGTCGGACAGTCGCGCCGCACCGCCGGCGGCCACCGGATTCGGATCGGTGACGGCGTACGCCACCGCCGAAATTCCTGCCGCGACAAGCGCGTCCACGCAGGGCGGGGTGCGGCCGTGGTGATTGCACGGCTCCAGGGTCACCACCGCTGTGCCGCCGACGGCGCGCTGCCCCGCTCGGCGCAGAGCCAAGACCTCGGCGTGCGGTCCCCCGGGCGGTTCGGTCGCCCCGACACCGGCGACCTCCTTGTCGCTGTCCAGGATCACCGCGCCGACCGGCGGGTTGGGATAGGTAGCTCCTTTGACCCGTTCGGACTGTTCGATCGCCAGCCGCATCGCGGTCTCGAGGTTCATAGGCGTAGATGCTTGGACGCCGCATTCGCCTGGCGCCGCAACGACTCTACGGCGGCAGCGGGGTCCTCGGCGCTGTAGACCGCCGAACCGGCCACGAAGCAGTCCACGCCGGCCAGAGCCGCCTGTTCGATGGTGTCGGCGTTGATGCCGCCGTCGATCTCGACCACGATCGTCAGCTCACCCGAGTCGACAAGGCGGCGCAAAATGCCGACCTTCGGCAACACCTCGGGGATGAACTTCTGGCCACCGAATCCCGGTTCCACGGACATGATCAGGACCGTGTCGAACTCCGGCAGGATTTCCAGGTAGGGCTCGATGGGCGTACCGGGCTTCACCGACAGTCCCGCCTTCGCACCCGCGGCGCGGATGTCGCGCGCCACCCCGACGGGGTTGTCGGTCGCTTCAGCGTGGAAGGTGACGTTGTAGGCGCCCGCCTCCGCGTATGGCGGCGCCCACCGGTCGGGGTTGTCGATCATCAGATGGCAGTCCATCGGGATGTCGGTCCGTTTGAGCAGAGCTTCGACGACCGGCAGCCCGATGGTGAGATTGGGCACGAAGTGATTGTCCATGACATCGACGTGCAGCCAGTCCGCGCCGGTTACCGCGGCGGCCTCGTCGGCTAGCTCGGCGAAGTCGGCGGCCAGAATCGACGGCGCAATCAACGGCTTCGACATGCGACTCACCCTACTTTGAGGACTCTGAGGGCCGCCGCGAACATC
Organism: Mycobacterium sp.; assembly: GCA_044508395.1. GTDB lineage: Bacteria > Actinomycetota > Actinomycetes > Mycobacteriales > Mycobacteriaceae > Mycobacterium. The sequence goes on from JBIQHU010000032.1 coordinate 16,788, forward strand.
GCATCGGTGCCGTGCCGGTGCGGCCACAACTGCACGTACGGTCCGGCACCGAGCCCGTCCACCGGCGCGAAGAGTTCCCGGGTGTCCATCGCCGCCACCGGATGCCTGCGCAGCGCATCGGCAACGATGCCCACGGTCTCGGCAAGATGCGGCGAGCAGGTCGCGTAGAGCACCACACCGCCAGGGCGGGTCAGCCGGATCGCCGAGGCCAACAGCTCACGTTGCAGCTTGGCCAGCTGAGGCACATCGGCGGGCACCCGCCGCCAGCGCGCCTCGGGTCTGCGTCTCAGCGCCCCCAGCCCGGTGCACGGTGCATCGACCAGGACCCGGTCGAAGCCGGGGTCCAACCCCGGGTCCCGTCCGTCGACCCGGAGCACGTCGACCGGCAGGCCGGCGGTGTTCTGCTCGACGTAGTCGGCGCGGCGCGGGGCGGGTTCGACTGCGGTGACCCGCCCACCACCGACAAGTGCCGCCAGCAGAGCGGTCTTGCCACCAGGCCCGGCGCAGAGGTCGAGCCAGCGCCCCGAATCCGGGCCGTCCAGTTCGGCCAGCGTCAGCGCGCGGGCCACCAATTGACTGCCCTCGTCCTGCACGAGCGCGGCGCCGTCACGGATCGGGGCGAGCTGACCGGGGTCACCGCCGGACAGATACACCGCGTACGGCGAGTAGCGGCCCACGGTGCCGTCGACCTGCTCGGCCAACTGCTCCGCGGTCAGCACTCCGGGCCGGGCGGCCAGATGCACGGACGGCCGCTCGTCGTCGCTGGCGAGCAACGCGTCCAGCTGCCCCGCATCGGCGCCCAGCGCGTCGGCGAAGGCCTGCGCGATCCAGCGGGGGTGAGCGTGCACGAACGCCGCGTGGCCGACCGGATCGGTAAGGGCATCCGGCGCCAGTTCGTCGACCCAGGCCTGCTCATCGCGTCCGGCGATGGTGCGCAACACGCCGTTGACGAAACCGGCTCGCGCCGAGTCGAATTCGATACCTGCCTGCTCGACGGTGGTCGACACCGCGGCGTGTTGTTCGACGCGGGTCCGCAGCAGCTGGTAGGTGCCGAGGCGCAGCAGATCGAGCAGGACGGGGTCGATCTTGTCCGTCGAACGTCCCGCCGCGGCACCGATGATCGCGTCCAACAATCCGCGGGTGCGACAGGTGCCGTAGGTGAGTTCGGTCGCGAAAGCGGCGTCGCGGCCGGTGATTCCACGCTCGCGCAGCACTGCGGGCAGTGCAAGGTTGGCATACGCGTCCTTCTCGGAGACGGCCCGCAGTACATCGAACGCGGCGCGCCGCGCCGGGTCGAGTTGTTTACGCCGCGGGGGTCGCCTGTTCTTGTGGGGCTTGTTGGTCTTCGGGGTCATTCGGCTCGCTCAGATCCGTCGAGCCGAGCGCCGCGGGCCCAGTCGGCGGCGTTCATCGGCTTCTTTCCCGGGGCCTGGATGACGCCGAGTACCACGGGTTGTGAGCCAGTGCCGACGCGCACCTCTTTTCGCCCGACCCGGATCGCACCGTGCGGCAACGGGTCCGCAGATTCGTCGAGCGTCACGGGCCCGAGCTTGACGCGCAGATCGCCGATCATGGTCCACGCGCCGGGGTTGGGCGTGGCCGCGCGGATCCGTCGCTCGACGACGTGGGCGGGCAGATCCCACCGCACGCGAGCGTCCTCGACGGTGATCTTCGGTGCGATGGTGATCCCGTCGGACGGCTGCGGCACGGGTGTCAGCGAGCCGTCGGCGATGCCGTCGAGGGTCGCGGCTAACAGCTGCGCCCCCGAAATGGACAGCCGCTCAAGGAGTTCGCCTGCGGTGTCGGTGGGCCGGATCGTCTCGGTCACCACGCCGTACACCGGCCCCGAGTCGAGCGCCGGTTCGATCTGGAACGTCGTGGCCCCCGTCACCGTGTCACCCGCGGCGATGGCCGCCTGCACCGGTGCCGCACCGCGCCATGCGGGCAGCAGTGAGAAATGCAGATTGATCCAGCCGCGTTCGGGCACGGCAAGCAGTTGCTCTTTCAGCAGCGCACCGTAGGCGACGACGGCGCAGCACTCGGGCGCCAGCGCGGCCAGCTCGGCGACGAACTCCTCGGAGTTGGGCGTGCTCGGGCGCAGCAGCGGGATATCGTGCTCGAGCGCGAAGCGGGCCACGGGTGACGGCGACGGCTTGCCGCGGCGGCCCGACGCGGCATCAGGGCGGGTCAGCACGGCCACGACGTCGTGACGGCGCGACTCGACGAGCCGCGCGAGTGAGGGCACGGCGGGTTCGGGGGTACCGGCGAAGACGAGGCGCACCGCGCCAGTCTAGAAGCGCCTATCGCGGGGTCTGGTAGTACTCGTGCTCGTGCACGCCGGTCAGCGGTGCGACGAACATCCAGGGGATGGAGCTGATCAGCCGGTTCAGGGTCGCCACGGAATCGTTGTAGTACTGCCGGGCGAACGCCAGCTTGTTCTCGGTGTCGGCCAGGTTGTCCTGCAGATTGAGGAAGTTGTTCGAGGAGTTGAGCTGCGGATAGCTCTGGCCGAGCGCCAGTAGCGGCACCAATGCGCTGTCCAGATCTTTCTCCGCGGCGCTGCGCTGCGCCACCGACTTGCCACTGGTGGCCGACGTCAATGCGGCGCGGGCGTTGGTGACGTGGTCGAGGATGCCCTTCTCGTGCGATGCGAACGTCTGCACCGTGTGCACCAGGCTGGGGATCAGCGATGCCCGCCGCGTCAGCTCGACGTCGATGCCCGACAGCGCCTCGGCGACCCGCACCTCGGCTGAGCGGATCTTGTTGTAGCCCAGCACGAACACGATCAGCGCCGCCAGCGCGAGCACCAGCAGGATAACGAGTAGCAATCTCACCATGATCCGCCTCCTCCTCCGCCGCCGCCGCCTCCACCGCCGCCGCTGCTGAAGCTGCTGCCACTGCTGCCGCCGCTGGAGGACGACGCCTGCGATGCGGTGTAGGCGCCGATCGACGATGTCAATGCCGACTCGAAGCTGTCGAAGTCCGTCCCGCCGGAACTGCTGGCAAACGCCGCGGCGGTGGGGGTTGACGAGTGATACCAATCCGGTTGCGGCGCAGGGGTTCCGGTTGCCTCCTCGTACTTCTTCGCCCACAACGCGGCCGCCCCCGCCGCCACAGCGAACGGCACGTAGGCGGAGTAGAGGTCCTTGCGGGCGCCGAAGTCAAACCGCGCCTCGGCCGAGTCGGTGGTCAGCATCCGGTGGAATCCGCCCGCACGCGACCAAAGTTCGCGGCCGGTTTCGGTTCGCCTACTGCCGACACCATCCTTCCAGGACGCCGCGGAGAACAGGAAGAACGCCGCGAAGGGCAGCGCAAACATGGTGGTGGGGAAACCCCAGCGGAAGAACCCGAAGAGCATGAGGATGAAAGCGATCGCATTGGCGGTGCGCACCCACAGTTCTTTCTTGCGTTTGACCATCAGTCCGTCGCCGAAGGCCCACTTGTGCACCGCCGCGGCCATATCCGTCTTCGCCTTGTTGAGCTTCTTGCCGGCTTTCGCGGTGGGCTTGGCATCGAAATCTCTGCCCGGGCCCTGCACGTTGAGCGCGGCCGCGACGGCGTTGCTGACCGGGTCGACATCAGCCCAGGGGCCCCACTCGGTGACGTTGCTGCGGATCTTCCAGTGCTTCTCGCTGACCTGCCGCATGTCGATCAGTCCTCGTTCGGCGAGGTAGAACAGCGTGGCGGTCAGACCCTTCTTCGGCACGCTCTCGGTGCGAATGTACTGGGTCTGCACGGGCCCAAGGCCGGGCGGCGGCGCGTACTGCAGCGGGAATCCCGGTGAGGGTTCAACGGTGCTGCGGTAGTAGAGGATTCCGCCGATCGCGCCCGCCACGGTGAGCGCGAGCACCCCCAGCACGCCGGACACCGACTGGCCGAGAACGCGGTCCCACACGTAGGACCACGGCACCTCGGTCCGAGGTGGGGTCGGCACGTCGACGCCGGCGCGCAACGTCACCGGGGTTCGCGGCGGCAGATCCGTCGCGGCGAGCGTGACCCTGTTTCCGGTGATGGTCAGGTCCTCGCAGGCCCGACCGACGCCGAAGCCCACCGAGCACTGGGCCCGGTCGACCGCGCCGGGCAGGGAGACCGTGACGTCCGCGCGCTCGATCTCGTTGTTCCACGCCTGCGCGATGACGTTCCAATAGAAGACCGACGGCGAATCGGTGGCTTGTCCGGTCGATGCGGCGAAGCTCTTGTCGGCGCCGGTGCTTCCGGGATCGAGTACCCCGTCGATGTTGTAGCGGATCTCGAAGACATGCGTGCCGTAGCTCAGGTACTCGTCGGGATCGCCGATCTTCGCCACCCGGAACCGTTCGCCACCCTCCCAGAGCATTTGGTAGGGCGCCGGGTTCCCATCGAGCAGGATCGAGGTGACTTCCGGTATCTGCCGCACCCCGGGATCGTTCGGATTGTCGACGGCCCAGTACTTGAAGAGCCCGTGCCGTCCGCCCGGAAATTCCGCGGTGATCGTCTCCACCGCATCGAGGCGACCGCCCGCGCTGACGATCAGGTCGACCTCGTAATGACTGAAAACCACCGGGTCAGAAACTTCGGACGCATCCGAGCCGGGGCGGAACACCACAGGCCACAGCACGCCAATGGCGATGAGCGCCAACGGAAACAGCATCAAGAAGAACCGCCGCACGCCGACCTCCTGTCCGATGCGCCGATAGGTGCCCGGATTACCCTATGTGCAACGGGTCGATTTGCACACGAACTGGCTCGTTATCGCGTCGCGCGCTGAGAACGCCCGCCGCGCGTCGCAGCGCCGCCGCGAGGGGTAGTCCGGCGTCGCGCGGCACCCGCACCAACATCCGCTCAACCGGCTTTTCCGGCGCCGTGCCGGGCGGTCGACGCACGCCGGGCGGCAAGTCGACGGGTCCGAGGGGCTCTGCACCGACGGGGAGGTTCGCGGTTTCGACCATGGCGCGCACGGCGTCGGGCGAGCCGTCGATGGCCGCCATGTGCACAGCCGGAGGCAGACCGACCTCGGCGCGCGAATCGAGTTCGGCATCGGCATGGCCGACGGGGTCCCAGCGGATCAGCGCCTGCACGGTGGGAATCGCCGAATCGGCGACGACGGCCACCACCCCGCCAACGGTGCGACTGCAGACCAGCGCGGCGGCGGCCATCCAGCGTCGCAGTGCATCCTCGGAGGCGCGAAGATCCTGGCGTCCGAGCAGCGCCCAGGTGTCCAGCAGCAGCGCGGCGCCGTACCCACCGGCGGCGACGGGTTCCGCGCCCGGTGTCGACACCACAACCGCAGCCTCCGCAGGCACCGCGGCGACCATCGCGTCGCCGCCCGATGTCACCACGTGCACGCCGGGGAACGCGCGCCCCAGTTCCTCAGCGGTTCGCCTTGCCCCGATGACGACGGCGCGGACGGCGTCGGAACCGCAGCGGGTACACCGCAGCGCGGGTTCTTCGCGGCCGCACCACCGACACGCCGCCCCCGCGGTATCCCGTGCGGGCAGTGACAACGGGCCAGTGCAATGGCGGCAGCGCGCGATGGTGCGGCAGCGGCCGCATGCCAGCGCGGGTACATAGCCGCGGCGGGGCACCTGGACGAGCACTGGCCGACCGGTCCCCAGCGCCGTGCGGGCCGCCTGGAGCGCCATCGACGGCAGCCTTGCAGTGCGCGCGGCGGGGTCGCGTTCTTGCTCGAATCCGCTGTCCTCGAGCGCGACGATGCGGGGCGACCGAGCGCGCACCTCCTGCCGGGTGGCCACCAGATCGTGCGCCCACCCGCTACGGACCAACGCCTGCGCCTCCGCGGTGCGGGCGAAGCCACCGACGAGGGCCGCGCAGCGCACCTGGTGGGCGCGCAGCATCGCCACCTCTCGGGCGTGCGGGTAGGGTGCGCGTGGCTCCGCGAGCGTGTCGTCGCCGTCGTCCCACACCATCACCAGGCCGAGATTGACCACCGGAGCGAACGCCGCGCTGCGAGTGCCGATCACGATGCGGGCGGCGCCGCGCAGTACCGCCAGCCATCGCCGGTAGCGCTGTGCGGGACCGAGACCGGCGGACAACGCCACCAGATGCGACTCGTCGTAGAGCCCGACGGCGGCCGCGTGCACTGCGTCGACATCACGCTGATCCGGCACGATCACCAGCGCGGCGCGGCCGGAGTGAGCCGTCACGGCAGCCAGCTCAGCGAGGCGGAGCGCCCAACGCTCCCCCGGCAACGCCTGCCACACCGCCCGCGCGGCACGCCCCTCGTGCAGAGCGGCGACGTACTGCTCACCACCCCGGTAGGCCAGCCACGCCGAGGTGTCCACGGCGGTTGCCGCCGGCGGCGACTGCTCGGGCGGCAACTGCCTCTCGACGTTGGCATGCCGCGGCGGGACGGCGAGCCGCAAGACGTCGGCGCGGGTGCCCGCATAGCGCGCGGCAACGGCGTCGGTCAGCCTGCGCACGTCGGGGGTGAGCACCGGCTCGGCCGACACGACGCGGTCCAGCCAACCGAGCTTTCCGACATGGTCTGTGTCCGAGCGCCTTTCAAGAACAAACGCGTCCACCAGCCGACCGTGGAAACGCACCCGCACCCGCACGCCGGGCTGCGCGTCGTCCGACTGGTCCGCAGACACCAGATAGTCGAACTCGCGGTCGAGGTGCGGCACCGTCAGCATCGGGAGCACGCGCGCGATCGGCTCGTGCTCGGCCTGCTGCCGCTCGGTCACCACCTATGCAGTGGTAGCAGACCGCACCGACGGTGATGCCCCGCGGCCGAAGAAGAGGCCCGCGGTGATGAGCACAAGTGATGTCGCATAGGCCCACCAGATTGGCACGGCGAGCACCTCGTTACCCAACACAAACTTCGAGATGCCGATCATCGAGTCGGACACCGCGAAACACACGGCCCCGAGTGCGGTCCACGGAGTGGGCAGCCGGGCCATCAGCGCCGCGCACACCATTGCGCCGAGTACCGCGATGTACAGCGTGACCGGTATCGCCATCCCGTCGGCGATAAGCCGCGGCCAGAACCACACCAGCAAGGCGACGCAGGCGGCCACCAGGATCGCCGCGGCGGCCAGCCGGGGGGCTGAGCGGCGCGCCAACGGAATCAGCGCGGCCAGGAAGCAGAGATGCGCCACCAGGAAGGCGCCAAGGCCCAGCATGAACGACGGCTCCCACCACGGCATCGCCAGCAGGTAATCGCCCGCGGCCGAGAAGATCAGCGCCGCAACGAGCCAGCGGCGCTCGCGGACGATCGGGTGCGTCAGCGCGGCGACGGCGAGCAGCACCGCCGTCGCGGCCTTGACCGCCGGCTGCAACGCGAACTGGCCGGTCAGCTCGGCGCCGGATGGCAGGCGGAGCGCCGTGACCAGCAGAAATATGCCGTAACAGGCGCCGACGGCCGCGGCGGCAACCCACAGCAGCCTGGTTCGCGGGTGTGCGTACCGTGTCCCCATGTCCATCGCTGAGGAGAAGCCGGCCGTCGACGCCATTCTGCTGAAGGTAATAGAAGCCGTCCCGTTTCAGTTGACAACCGACGGAGGCGTCGAAGAGGCACGCCGGCGGTTCCGCGACATTCCTCGCCTCGAGGTCCATACCGAGGTACGCAGCGAGGACATCACCGTCGACGGACCCGGCGGTCCGATTCCGACCCGGGTGTACCGGCCGGCCGCCGACGGCGACACCTCGTTACCGGTCGTTCTGTTCATCCATGGCGGTGGGTGGTCGGTCGGCGATCTGGACACCTACGACGGCATCGCCCGGCGGCACGTGGTCGGCGCGGACGCGATCGTCGTGTCGATCGACTACCGGCTGGCACCCGAGCACCCCTACCCCGCTGCCGTCGACGACGCCTGGGCGGCAACGCAATGGGTGGCTGAGCACGCCGCGGACCTGGGTGCTGATCCGGATCGGCTGGCCGTCGCCGGCGACTCCGCGGGCGGCAATCTGGCCGCGGTGGTGTCTCAACTGGCGCGCGACGCCGATGGGCCGCGACTTGCGTTCCAGCTGTTGTGGTATCCGGCGACGACCTTCGATACGTCGCTGCCCTCCTTCACGGAGAATGCCACCGCGCCGATCCTCAACGTCGAGGGCTGCAAAGGCTGCACCCGTTGGTACATCGGCGATCTCGACATGACTGAGATTCCCGCAACGCTGGCTCCCGCGCGTGCCGACGACCTGACGGGCCTGCCGCCCGCCTACATCGCAGTCGCGGGCCACGACCCGCTGCGCGACGACGGCGTGCGATACGCCGAACTGCTCACCGCCGCTGGTGTACCCGTCGAGCTGCACAATGCCGAGACCCTCATCCACGGCTATGCCGGCTATGACGGCGTGGTGCCGGCGGCCACCGAGGCCGTCGAGCGGGGCATGAACGCCCTACGAGCGGCGTTGCACTCCAGCTGAAGACCCGGCACGGACCCTGTGGGCGGTGCGCCAGGACGGCAAGCTGCTCGGCAGTCACGTCGTAGCGGGCCGCGTTGGAGCAGTATCAGCGCTTGAGTGCGGGATAGGCACCCGGCACCTCGGGACTACCGGACAAAGAGCCGGGAGTTTAGCGTGGGTCATGGCCGCACGCGAGGCGATCACCATCGGCTTCGACGTCGGGTCCATGGGCAAGGACGGCGTACACGTCATCGCCCGACGACGGGAGGAGTGCCCGCTATGACAGCACCCGACTACGACACGGTCATCGTCGGCGCCGGATTCTCCGGTATCGGAACCGCGATCAAGCTCGACAAGTCCGGGATGGGTGAATACCTCGTCATCGAGGCGGGCGCCGGCCCCGGCGGCACCTGGTACTGGAACACCTATCCCGGTATCGCCGTAGACATTCCGTCGTTCTCCTACCAGTTTTCGTTCGAGAAGAGCCCGGATTGGACGCGCACATACGCACCCGGGCAGGAGCTGAAGGCCTATGCCGAGCACTGCGTCGACAAGTACGGACTGCGCCCGAAAATCCGCTTCAACACGAACGTGCTGGGCGCAAGCTTCGACGACGACGACAACCTGTGGCACGTCGAGCTCGACACCGGCGACTCGGTCACCGCGCGGTTCCTCATCAATGCCAGCGGTGTGCTGATCACGCCGAACTATCCCGACATCGACGGCGTCGACTCGTTCGCGGGCGTCACGATGCACACCGCGCGGTGGGACCACGAACAGGACCTGACCGGTAAGCGGGTGGCCATCATCGGTACAGGCGCCTCCGCTGTGCAGGTCATACCCGAGATCGCGCCAATCGTGGAGCGCCTCAGCGTTTTTCAGCGCACCCCCATCTGGTGCCTGCCCAAACCCGATATGCCGTTGTCGCCGATGACGAGGCGCCTGATGCGACTTCCCGGTGGCCACGCGGTGCAGCGTGCGCTGAGCCAGATCTACGTCGAGCTCACGTTCACCCTGCCTGCGCAGTACTTCACCCTGAATCCGATGGCCAAGAACATGGCGAAGTTCGGTGAATCGTATCTACGCAAGGAGGTCCACGATCCGGAGGTGCGCGACAAGCTGACCCCTCGCTACGCCGTCGGCTGCAAGCGCCCCGGCTTCCACAACACGTATCTGTCGACGTTCAACCGCGACAACGTCGAATTGGTGACCGAGCCGATCGACAAGATCACCGGCTCGGGGGTGGCGACCGTCGACGGCGAGACCCGCGACGTCGACGTGCTCATCCTGGCAACGGGATTCAAGGTGATGGACGTCGAAGACAATCCGACCTATCCGCTGACCGGGTCGGGCGGCCGGTCGTGGAACGAGTACTTCAGGGAGCGGCGGCTGCAGTCCTACGAGGGCGTTTCCGTGCCTGGATTCCCCAACTTCTTCACGGTGTTCGGCCCCTACGGGTACGTCGGCAACTCGTACTTCGCGTTGATCGAGGCGCAGACGCACCACATCGTGCGCTGCCTCAAACACGCCCGCCGCAGGGGTGCGCGCCGTGTCGAAGTCAAACAGGAAGCCAACGACCGCTACTTCGCCGAGATGATGCGCAAACGGCACCGGCAGATCTTCTGGCAGGACACCTGCAAGGACGCCAGGAGTTACTACTTCGACAAGAACGGCGATGTGCCGCTACGGCCGGCTACCACGCTGCACACGTACTGGCGCGCCCGCCGTTTCCCGATCGGCGATTACGAGTTCACCGCCTGAGCGATTTGTGTTCGCTTCTTGCGGTGACGAGCGCTCCTGGACGCACACAAATCGCAGGAAAAACTAGACGGCGGCCTTCAGCTCGTCGACCTTGTTCAGTTGCTCCCACGGCAGCGCGACGTCTGTGCGGCCGAAGTGGCCGTAGGCGGCGGTCTGCGCGTAGATGGGCCGCAGCAGGTCGAGGTCGCGGACGATCGCACCGGGTCGCAGGTCGAACACCGAGGTGATCGCCTTCTCGATGCGCGCCGGGTCGACGGTCTCGGTGCCGAAGGTCTCCACGAACAGCCCGACCGGGGCCGCCTTGCCGATTGCGTACGCGACCTGGACCTCGACGCGCTCCGCCAGGCCAGCGGCGACCACGTTCTTTGCCACCCAGCGCATCGCATACGCCGCGGAACGGTCGACCTTGGACGGATCCTTGCCCGAGAACGCGCCGCCGCCGTGACGGGCCCATCCGCCGTAGGTGTCGACGATGATCTTGCGACCGGTCAGGCCGGCGTCGCCCATCGGCCCGCCGAGCACGAACTTGCCGGTCGGGTTGACCAGCAGGCGGAAGTCGGAGGTATCGAGCGTGTCGTGGTTCAGGTCGGCCAGCACGGTGTTGACGACCTTCTCCCGGATATCGGGCGTCAGGGTCGCCTCCAGGTCGATTCCTGCGGCGTGCTGGGTCGAGAGCACCACGGTGTCGAGCCGCACCGGGGTGGTGCCGTCGTACTGCACGGTGACCTGGGTCTTTCCGTCGGGGCGAAGGTAGTCCAGCACCCCGTTCTTGCGGACCTCGGTGAGCCGGCGGGACAAGCGGTGAGCCAGCGCGATCGGCAAGGGCATGAGTTCGGGCGTGTCTTTGATGGCATAGCCGAACATCAGGCCCTGGTCGCCGGCGCCCTGGGCGTCCAGCGGGTCACCGGCACCCTCGACCCGTGTCTCATGGGCGGTGTCGACGCCCTGCGCGATATCGGGCGACTGCTTGCCGATGCCGATGTTGACGCCGCAGGTCTCCCCGTCGAAGCCCTTCTCCGAGGAGTCGTAGCCGATCTCGAGGATGCGCGCCCGAACGGTGTTGGTGATGTCGGCGAACGCCTCCTTGGCCTGCGTGGTCACCTCGCCGACCACGTGCACCTGCCCGGTGGTGACCAGCGTTTCCACCGCGACGCGGGATTTCGGATCGTCCGCGAGCAACGCGTCGAGCACCGAGTCGCTGATGGCGTCGCAGATCTTGTCGGGATGGCCCTCGGTCACCGACTCACTGGTAAACAGCCGAGCATCACTCACGGTGTTGATCCTCTCAAAACTTAGGTAGTCAAATTATATGCGTGCCCAGGTGCACCCAAGCGTGTGCATCCGTTTCGCACAACCCTTTCACGCGGCCCGGCATGTAATTCGCGTTACACTCCGCCGCTCTGCAGGATCGCCGCGATCGCGTCAACGATACGGCTGGCCATCAGAGTTTTCGAACCGTGCTCCAGGGCAGACTCGGCGCCGTCGGCCGCAAGCAGCCATCCGTCGTTGTTGTCCACTTCGAACGCCCGATTCTCGCCGACGGCGTTGACCACGAGCAAATCGCAGCCCTTGCGCTGCAATTTGGCCCGGGCGTGGAAGAGGACGTCTCCGTTCGCGTCGCCGGTCTCGGCGGCGAACCCGACGATGGCGCGCATATTCGGCAGCTGGCCGTCCCGGCGCGCCCGCACGGCACCCGCCAGCACGTCGTCGGTGCGGCTGAGCTCGATGACCGGAGTCGCGGCGTTGGGATCGGCGGACTTCTTGATCTTGCTGGCCTGGAACTGCGTCGGGCGGAAGTCGGCGACCGCGGCGGCCATGACCAGCACATGTGCGTCGGGCGCGTGCTTCGAGACGGCGTCCTTGAGCTGAGCGGCCGAGCCGATGTGGACCACGTCTACCCCCGCCGGATCGACCAGTCCCGCGGTATTGCCCGCGATCAGCGTCACGTCCGCCCCGCGCTGGGCCATCACCCGGGCCATCGCGTAGCCCTGTTTACCCGAGCTCCGGTTACCGATGAAGCGCACCGGGTCGATCGGCTCGCGGGTGCCGCCCGCGGTGACCAGCGCCCGAACTCCGGCCAGGTCATACGGCAGTGCGTCGCCGCGTTCCAGCAGCAGGTGCGCCAGCGTGGAGATCTCCTCGGCCTCGGGTAGCCGACCCGCGCCGCTGTCGGCGCCGGTGAGCCGCCCTGAGGCCGGCTCGAGCACCACCACGCCACGGCGGCGCAGCGTGGCCACGTTCTCGACGGTGGCTGGGTGAAACCACATCTCGGTGTGCATCGCGGGCGCGAAGAGCACCGGACATCGGGCGGTGAGCAGGGTGGCGGTCAGTAGATCGTCGGCCCGCCCTGCGACGGCCCGCGCCAGCAGGTCGGCGGTCGCCGGGGCGACCACGACGAGGTCGGCCTCCTGCCCGATCCGGACATGGGGCACCTCGTGGACGTCGTCCCAGACGCCGGTGTGGACCGGGTTGCCGGAGAGCGCTTCGAACGTGGCGGCGCCGATGAAGCGCAGAGCCGATTCGGTCGGGACGACCCGAACGGAATGGCCGGCCTCGGTCAGCTGACGGACGACGGTGGCCGCCTTGTACGCGGCGATGCCGCCGGCGACGCCGACGACGATCCGCTTGCGTTCGGTCACTTCAGCTTTCGCCCTCGAGGCTCATCGCGACCGGGTCTCCTCCGCTACTCGCCTTCGGTGTGTTCGAGAAGGTCTGCGTGGATCTCGCGCAGCGCGATGGACAGCGGCTTCTCCTGCAAACCGGGCTCCACCAGCGGGCCGACGTATTCGAGGATGCCGTCGCCGAGTTGGTTGTAGTAGTCGTTGATCTGCCGCGCGCGCTTGGCCGCGTAGATCACGAGCGCGTACTTGCTGGACGCCCGGTCGAGCAGCTCGTCGATGGGCGGATTGGTGATGCCCAGCGGTGTGTCGTAGGCGCCGGCGCCGGACTCGAGGTCGTCGACAGCGCTCAGCTGGGTGTCGACATGAGGGGTGCTCACGTAGAAGATCTCCTGCGGTTTGCGTGAAATGTGGGTGGCTCTGAGATAGATCTTGGCCTGATCGCACCGTGCCCGGCGCTGGGTTTATCCGTGGGCCACCAGCAAGGATACCAATTCGGAGCACGCAGACTCCAATTCGCTGTTCACGACGACGACGTCGAAGTCGCCCTGAGCTGCCAGTTCGTCACGCGCCGTGGCCAGCCTACGGGCGATCGCTTCGGGGCTCTCGGTGCCGCGCCCGATCAGCCGGCTCTCCAACGCCTCCCAGCTGGGCGGCGCGAGGAACACCGTGAGGGCTTCCGGCATGGATTTCTTGACGGCGCGGGCCCCGGCCAGGTCCACCTCGATGAGCACGGGCCGACCAGCCTGGGTGGCCTCGCGGACGGGTTCACCGGGAGTGCCGGAGCGGTGCAGGCCGCCATGAATCTCGGCCCACTCCAGAAGGGCACCGTGATCGATCAGCTCTTGAAACCGCTCGGGGGTGACAAACGAATAGTCGACGCCGTCGACCTCACCCGGACGCGGGGCCCGGGTGGTGACGGACACGCTGAAGTGCAGGTCGGGAATGCGTTCGCGCAGGCAGCGGACGACGCTCGATTTCCCGACGGCTGAGGGGCCGGACAGCACCATCACCCGGCCGGCCCCCCGGCCGGCGCTCAACTTACGCGCCCGGGATTACTGGTCGAACTTTTCCAGCAGCGCTTTGCGCTGACGATCGCCCAGACCGCGCAGGCGGCGGGTGGGGGCGATCTCGAGTTCGGTCATGATCTCCTGCGCCTTGACCTTGCCGACCTTGGGCAGGGCTTCCAGCAGGGCAGAAACCTTCATCTTGCCCAGGACCTCGTCGGACTCGGCGTCCTTGAGGACCTGCTTGAGGTTGGTGCCGCCACGCTTGAGCCGATCCTTGAGCTCAGCTCGCGCTCGACGAGCGGCAGCAGCCTTCTCCAACGCTGCCGCGCGCTGTTCGTCGGTCAACTGGGGAAGGGCCACGGGTTCCTCCGTCTCTCACCATTCAATATTTTGTCTGGGCTGATGCAGAACAGCCAGCGACGACGACCGTACCCACGCAACCTGATGAAAGCGAACCCCACCCCCTGGTTCCGGGGTCAAAAGCCCAGCGTGTAAGGCGGAGCCGCGCTCGGCTCCGACGCGTCTCACTCGGTTCGGCGGCCACGCTTTCGGCTCGGCCGCCGCCGGATTTACCTGCATATCAAGGCATTTCGAACCCCGATGGGCGGTCCGCCGAGGGGCTTTGCGTGTGGCCTGGACCACACCTCAGGGGCATCGAAAGACCAAAAACTAAGATTTTTCCTGGTCACTGCGTGTCGGGCGTGTCGCAGCCGCCGTGGCCGTCGGTCCACGAGACAGCGCGACCCTCGATGTCCCGTTGAATTCAAAAAACGCCCAGGTAGTGGGCCGTTTTGTCCGTGCCTGACGGGGTTGGTGTGACAGAAGTTATTGGCGAGACTCATGTGACCAGTTGCAGCTGGTTTCATCGGCCGCAAACCGCGTGAGCGCGGTCCAGCGCGAACCTAGGATTCACCGCGAGGAGGTGCTCGTGGTCGTTCGCGCCTGTCAGTCGTTCGCCATGGTGCTCGCCGTGCTGGCCGGGGCGGTGCTGTTCGGCGTCGCGAGCCCGGCATGGGCCTGCGGGTGCGGCGCCTACATCCCCGACAATCCCGGCTCCACGATCGCCGACGAGCGCGCGCTGATCGCGTGGGACGGCACCACCGAGGACATCGTGATGTCGCTGTCGGTGATGGGCAGTTCGGACCGGGCCGCGTGGGTGATGCCGGTGCCGTCGGCCGCCGACATCACCCTCGGCGACACCGCGGTGTTCGAGGAGCTCGGCAAGCTCACCGCGCCGCGCATCGAGTACCGCGACTCGTGGTGGCCGACGTTGCCGTGGTTGGTCTGGGCCGGGGCGGAACCGGAGACCGCGGGTGCGCCCGGCGGTGCGGTCAACGTGCTCAGCCGCGAGCGCCTGGGGCCATTCGACGTCACCCGACTGGCGGCGAATGATCCAACCGCACTGGCGAATTGGTTGCGGGACAACGGGTTTCCCCATCCCGACGGGCTCGACGAGAATCTCGCGCCATATGTCGAAGATGGCTGGGAAATTGTTGCGGTGCAACTCGTTCCGGCAGAAGCCGACGGCTCGCTGTCGGGACCCCTCCAGCCGCTACGGCTGTCGTTCGCCTCCGACACCGTCATCTACCCGATGCGACTGTCGCGATCGGCGACGGTGTCGCAGTTCATCGACCTGTACGTGCTTGCCGACCACCGGATGGATCCGACCGCGGTTCCCGTCGCCGCCGACAAGGCGACGCTGGAGTTCGCCGGACGCATCGAACCGGGCGACTCCCCCACACTGGCCGACTATGTCGGCGATGGCGCGTTCCTCACGCGCTGGAAGAACACGATCTCCGAACCGGCGGCGATCGAGGGTGACTACGTATTCGAGCAGGCGGCCTCGGATACGCCCTTCCAGCAGGTCATCTACCGCACGCGCGACCGGGGCGAAGTGACCACCCTGATACTGCTCGGCGCGATCGGCGTCGCCGGCATCGTGGCGATCGTGCTGCTGGTGCGCCTTCTTCCCAGGAAACCGTCGCGTCAGTAGCAGCTACACCAGATAGGCGACCGCGTCGCGGAACTTCTCCGCCGCGGCACGCACCGCATCCGCGCCCGGCCCGGCCCGCAACACATCTCGCGACACCGCGGGCAGCAGCTGCCCGCGGTGGGCGCCGCCGAGGCCGCCCAGCGCCTCTGGACGACCGCCCTGCGCCCCGACGCCGGGAACAAGGACAGGTCCGCCCAGGCCGCTGACGTCCGGCGGTTCCGCGAGTGTCGCGCCGACGACAACGCCGACCGCACCCGGCCCGGGCGAGCGGTCGCGGTTGACCGCTGCGGCGGCGTCGACGATCGACTGCGCGACAGTCCGTCCCCCGGTCTCGGCGCGCTGGACGGTGCCACCCTCCGGATTGGACGTGGCGGCGAGGACGAAGACACCGCGATTGTTGGCGTGGGCGGTATCGAGCAGCGGTTGCAGCGAGCCGAAGCCCAGATACGGCGACGCGGTCACGGCGTCGGTGGCCAGCGGTGAATCACCCGCCCACGCCTCGGCATAGGCGGCCATCGTCGAGCCGATATCACCGCGTTTGGCGTCGGCGAGCACCAACACACCGGCGTCCCGCAGCGCCCGGATCGTGTGTTCCAGCACCGTGTATCCCGCCGCGCCATAGGCCTCGAAGAACGCCACCTGTGGTTTGACGATGGCGAAGCCGGAGAACGCCGTGACGCATGTTTCGCAGAACCGCGCCAACCCGTCGGCGTCGACGGTCAACCCCCAGGCGCTCAGCAGCTCGGGGTGGGGATCGATACCGGGGCACAGTGGGCCGCGGGATTTGATCGCCTCGGCTAGGCGGACACCGAAACCCGTCACGGCCCCAGCACGCTGTGCAGCTCTTGCAGCGACATCACGCCGATGTCCCCGCGGATTCCCGCCTCGATGCCCTGCACCGCGGCCGAGGCGCCCTGCACCGTCGTGACACACGGGATGTTCATCGACACCGCGGCCGATCGGATTTCGTAGCCGTCGATTCGCGGACCCGAGTTTCCGTACGGGGTGTTGATCACCATGTCCACTTCGCCGGACTGGATCAGGTCCACCGCGGACGAGGCGGGCCGGCCGTCGCCCGGTTCCTCGAAGTGCTTGCGCACCTCGTCGCATGGAATACCGTTGCGTCGCAACATCTCCGCCGTGCCCGCCGTGGCCAGCACCCGGAATCCCAGATCGGCGAGCCGTTTCACCGGGAACACCAACGAGCGCTTGTCCCTGTTGGCCACCGAGACGAAGACGGTGCCCTCGGCGGGCAGCGATCCGTAGGCCGCGGTCTGGCTCTTGGCGAAGGCGCTGCCGAAGTCGTGGTCGATACCCATGACCTCGCCCGTGGATTTCATCTCGGGGCCGAGCAGCGAGTCGATCTGCGCGCCGTCCGACTTGCGGAAGCGATGAAAGGGCAACACCGCTTCCTTAACCGCCACCGGGGCGTTGCGCGCGGTCGCCGCACCGTCGCCGGTCTGCGCGAGGATGCCTTCCTCCCGCAGTTGGGCGATGGTGGCGCCCAACATGACTCGGGCGCAGGCTTTCGCGAGTGGCACTGCAGTCGCCTTCGAGACGAACGGCACGGTGCGGCTGGCGCGCGGATTGGCCTCCAGCACGTAGAGCACGTCGTCCTTGAGCGCATACTGCACGTTGAGCAGACCGACCACCCCGATACCGTGCGCAATCGCCTCGGTCGCACGCCGGACGGACTCGATATCGCTGCGGCCCAGCGTCACCGGCGGCAGTGCGCACGCCGAGTCGCCGGAGTGGATGCCGGCCTCCTCGATGTGCTCCATGATGCCGCCGAGGTACACCTCGGTGCCGTCGCACAGCGCGTCGACGTCGATCTCGATAGCGTCCTCGAGGAACCGGTCGACCAGCACCGGATGCTCGGGCGAGAGCTGGGTGGCGCGGGTGATGTAGCCCTTGAGGGTCTCCTCGTCGTACACGATCTCCATGCCGCGACCACCCAGCACGTAGGACGGCCGCACCAGCACGGGGTAGCCGATGTCCGCCGCGATCCGGCGGGCCTGGTCGAAGCTCGTGGCAGTGCCGAACCTGGGCGCTGGCAGCCCCGCGTTGGTCAGCACCTCACCGAACGCGCCGCGGTCCTCGGCCAGGTCGATGGCCTTGGGGCTGGTGCCCACGATCGGCACCCCGGCGTCTTCGAGACGCTGCGCCAAGCCGAGCGGGGTCTGCCCGCCGAGCTGAACGATGACGCCCACCACGCCGGGTCCACCTGCGCCGGACTCGGATTCGGCGTGGTACACCTCCAGGACGTCCTCGAAGGTCAGCGGTTCGAAGTACAGCCGGTCGGCGGTGTCGTAGTCGGTGGACACCGTCTCGGGGTTGCAGTTGACCATGATGGTCTCGTAGCCGGCCTGGCTCAGCGTGGTCGCGGCGTGCACGCAGCTGTAGTCGAACTCGATGCCCTGCCCGATGCGGTTGGGGCCCGAGCCCAGGATCATCACCTTGGGCTTCTCGGTCTGCGGCGCCACCTCGGTCTCGGCGGCGGGGTCGAGCTCGTAGCTGCTGTAGTGGTACGGCGTCTTGGCCTCGAACTCCGCGGCGCAGGTGTCGACGGTCTTGTACACCGGGTGGATGCCGAGCCGCTCCCGCAGCGCCCGCACCCCCACCTCACCGGCCAGTTCCGGGCGCAGCGCGGCGATCTGGCGGTCGGACAGACCGTTGTACTTGGCCCGGCGCAGCAGATCGGCGTCGAGCACCGGCGCGTCGACGATCTCGTTGCGCAGCGCCACCAGCTGCGCGATCTGGTCGACGAACCACGGGTCCACCCCGGAGGCCTCGGCGACCTGCTCGACCGTCGCGCCCTTGCGCAGCGCCAGCTCCAGGTCGTAGAGGCGGCCGTCGGTCGGGGTGCCCAGCCGGGTCAGCAGCTCCTCGACGGTGACGTCGGGGTCGGGTGCGGTCCAGAACCCGGCACGCTTGGTCTCCAGCGAGCGCATCACCTTGCCGAGCGCCTCGATGAAGTTGCGGCCCAACGACATCGCCTCGCCGACGGACTTCATCGTCGTCGTCAGCGTGGGATCGGCGCCCGGGAACTTCTCAAATGCGAACCGCGGCGCCTTCACCACGACATAGTCCAGCGTCGGCTCGAAGCAGGCCGGCGTCTCCTTGGTGATGTCGTTGACGATCTCGTCGAGCGTGTAGCCGATCGCGAGCTTGGCGGCGATCTTGGCGATCGGGAAACCGGTGGCCTTGGAGGCCAACGCGCTCGAGCGCGACACCCGCGGGTTCATCTCGATGACGATGAGCCGGCCGTCGACCGGGTTGACGGCGAACTGGATGTTGCAGCCGCCGGTGTCGACACCGACCTCGCGCAGGATGTCGATGCCCAGGCTGCGCATGTTCTGGTACTCACGGTCGGTCAGCGTCATCGCCGGGGCGACGGTGACCGAATCGCCGGTGTGCACACCCATCGGGTCGACGTTCTCGATCGAGCACACGACCACCACGTTGTCGTGACCGTCGCGCATCAGCTCGAGCTCGAATTCCTTCCAGCCGAAGATAGATTCCTCGATCAGCACGTTGGCGCTGGGCGATGCGGCCAACCCGTCGCCTGCCATTCGCTCCACGTCCTCGGCGGAGTAGGCCATGCCGGAGCCGAGGCCGCCCATCGTGAACGACGGCCGCACGACCACCGGCAGTCCCAGATCGGCGACGGTCTCACGCACCTCGTCCATCGTGAAACACACGCGAGACCGTGCGGATTCGCCACCGACCTTGCTGACGATGTCCTTGAACTTCTGCCGGTCCTCGCCGCGCTGGATCGCCTCGAAGTCCGCGCCGATGAGCTCGACGCCGTAGCGCTCGAGTGCACCGTTCTCGTACAGCGCGACGGCGGTGTTCAGCGCCGTCTGGCCGCCGAGTGTGGCGAGCAGCGCGTCGATCTTGTTGCCGCGCTCGGCCTGTTGCGCGATGACGCGCTCGACGAACTCCGGCGTGATCGGTTCGATGTAGGTGTGGTCGGCGAACTCCGGGTCGGTCATGATCGTCGCCGGGTTGGAGTTGACGAGGCTGACCTCGAGACCCTCGGCGCGCAGCACGCGGCAGGCCTGCGTTCCGGAGTAGTCGAACTCACACGCCTGGCCGATGATGATCGGTCCGGAGCCGATCACCAGCACGTGGTTGAGATCAGTGCGGCGCGGCATCTAGTGCTTCCCTCCCCCGCGACCGTGCGTGTTGGCACACGACACGCCGCGTAGATCCATACGTATGTGCACGCTCGCGGTGATCACTTGCCCTCCGACATCAGGTCGATGAACTGGTCGAACAAGTAGTTCGCGTCGTGCGGGCCCGCAGCGGCCTCGGGGTGGTACTGCACCGAAAAGGCTCTCCCATCAACCAGTTTGATGCCCTCGACGACTCCGTCGTTGGCGCAGGTGTGACTGACGATGGCAGGACCGAACGGAGTCTCGAACCGCTCTCCGGCTTCGCCCTCGAGTGCGAAACCGTGATTCTGCGCGGTCACCGCGACGCGGCCGGTGGCGTGGTCGATGACCGGCACGTTGATCCCACGGTGGCCGAACACCATCTTGTAGGTCGACCGGCCCAGCGCGCGGCCGAGGATCTGGTTGCCGAAGCAGATCCCGAACAGCGGAATCCCCTCGCCGAGGACTTCGCGCGTCACCCCGACGATGTGGTCGGCGGTGGCGGGATCGCCAGGGCCGTTGGACAGGAACACCCCGTCGGGCTTGATGTCGGCGATCTGATCGAACGCGACCGACGATGGCAGGACGTGACTGCGGATACCACGGCGCGCGAAGTTACGCGGCGTGTTGGTCTTGATACCGAGGTCGATCGCCGCCACCGTGAAGCGTTGCGGTCCATCGGGTTCGACGATGTACTCGGTGTCGGTGCTGACCTCGCCCGCCAGGTTGGCACCCAGCATCGACGGCTGGGCACGAACCCGTGCCAGCAGTTCGTCGGCATGTGCCAGGGCGGGTCCGGAGAACACGCCGGCCTTCATCGAACCGACGCTGCGCAGGTGGCGGACCACCGCACGGGTGTCGATCCCGGCGATCCCCACGATGCCCTGCCGGACGAGCTCGTCCTCGAGGGTCCCGGTCGCGCGCCAGTTCGACGCCCGCGGGGACGGGTCGCGCACCGCGTAGCCCGCCACCCAGATCTTGTCGCCACGGCTCTCGGCGTCCTCTTGATTCCAGCCGGTGTTGCCGATCTGCGGCGCAGTCGCCACCACGATCTGGCCGTGATAGCTCGGATCGGTCAGCGTCTCCTGGTAACCGGACATGCCGGTGGAGAAGACCGCCTCGCCGAGCGTCTGGCCCACAGCCCCGAACTCGGTACCGGTGAAAATGCGGCCGTCTTCGAGGACCAGCACTGCCTTGCTCACGCCACCTCCAGCCAGGGCTCGTATGCGGCGCGGTTGTCGGCGCGGAAGCCCGTGTCGATCTCAGTGCCCGAGGGTAGGCGCCACCTGATCGCCAGGATGCCCTCGTGCGTCAGCGCCTTGCCGGCGATGCCGCGTTCGGTGCGGATGCTGATGATCGATTCGTCGGGTATCCAGATCGGTCCTGCGCCATTGCGCTGCAACATAATTCCTTCTGGGTAACGGGTCAGGACTGCCTTGTGGCGGAACCCGAGGTCGCCGACCGCGACGCGATCGTTCCAATTGGGCACGAGCGTGCTGCCGACATAGAGGCCCTTGGTGGCGGGGATGATCGCCGGTCCCACCGTGTCGGGCAGGGGCGGCAGGGTACCGATCAGTTCGGCCTGACGCTCCGCGCGGCGACGCCAGCCGCGCAGCATCGCCTGGATGATCACGGCGATGAGAATGACCACCACCGCGGCCATGATCAGCGACCCGACGAGGGTTCCGGTGTTCATGCGCGATCCGCCTGCGCTACTCGCTCGGTGTTCATGCGCGATCCGCCTGCGCTACTCGCTCGGCGTTCATGCCGGGCTCTTGCCGTCGCGGGCGGTGACCTTGCCGCGCAACAATGTCAACGTCACCGTCGCGGGCAACGTCATCGACTCGTACGGGGTGTTGTCGGACCGGCTCGCCAGTGCCGCGCCCTCGACCGTCCAGGTCGCGTCGGGATCGACGACGGTCAGGTTGGCCGGCTCGCCCACATCCAGCGGACGGCCCTGATCGGGCAATCCCACGATCTCGGCGGGCTTCTCGCTCATCACCCGCGCCACGTCGCGCCAGCTCAGCAGGCCGGGCCGCACCATCGTCTCGACGACGACGGACAGTGCGGTCTGCAAGCCCAGCATGCCCGGCCGCGCGAGGGAGAACTCGCAGAACTTCTCGTGCTCGGCGTGCGGCGCATGGTCGGTGGCCACACAGTCGACGACACCGTCGGCGAGCGCCTGGCGCAGCGCCTCGGCGTCTGACGCCTCACGAAGCGGCGGGTTCACCCGGTTGCGGCCGTCGTAGGTGGCCAGCCGCCGGTCGTCGAGCAGGAGGTGGTGCGGCGTCACCTCGGCGGTGATCGAAATGCCTTGTTCCTTGGCCCATCTGATGATCTCGACGGTGCCCGCCGTGGACGCGTGGCAGATGTGCACGCGGGCCCCGGCATCCCGGGCCAGCAGCGCGTCCCTGGCGACGATGGATTCCTCGGCGGCGCGGGGCCAGCCCGCAAGCCCCAGTCGCGCAGCGTTGGGCCCCTCGTGGGCGACGGCATCGACGGTCAGCCGTGGCTCCTCTGCGTGCTGGGCGATAAGCACCCCGAGCCCGGTGGCGTACTCGAGCGCGCGGCGCATGATCAGCGGATCGTGCACACAGATGCCGTCGTCGGAGAACATCCGCACCTGGCCGGCGCCCGCGGCCATCATGCCCATCTCGGTCAGCTGGGTACCGGCCAGCCCCATCGTCACGGCGCCCACAGGATGGACGTCGACCAGACCGACCTGCTGGCCGCGGTGCCAGACGTGGTCGGTGACGACCGGGCTGTCTGCGACCGGATTGGTGTTGGCCATCGCGAACACCGCGGTGTAGCCACCCAAAGCCGCTGCCGCCGAGCCGGTTTCGATGTCCTCGGCGTATTCGCGGCCGGGCTCGCGCAGGTGGGTGTGCAAGTCGACGAATCCGGGCAGCAGGATTTGACCTGTGGCGTCGACGACATCGGCGTCCTCCGGCACGGCGAGGCCGGGCCCGATGTCGGCGATCTGGCCGTCCGAAACCAGGACGTCGACGCGGTCCCCCTCGCCGTAGAGCCGCACCGCGCGGATCAAGACGCTCATGCGCTGATCGCTTCCTGCTCAGTGCCCACCAGCAGGTGGAACAGAACCGCCATTCGGATATGCACGCCGTTGGAAACCTGTTGCAGGACAGCCGATTGCGAGGAATCAGCGACCGAGAACGCGATCTCCATACCGCGCACCATCGGGCCGGGGTGCAGCACCACCGCATTGCCGGGAAGCATTGCCTGCCGCTTCTCCGAGAGTCCGTAGAGCACCGAGTATTCGCGCGGGGACGGGAAGAACCCGCCGTTCATCCGCTCGGCCTGCACGCGGAGCATCAGCACCGCGTCGGCGATGGGCAGTTCCGCGTCGAGGTCGTGCGACACGGTGACCGGCCAGTCCGTCACCCCGACCGGCAGCAGGGTGGGCGGTGCGACGAGTACCACCTCCGCGCCGAGCGTGTGGAGCAGCAGCACGTTGGAGCGGGCGACCCGGCTGTGCAGGACGTCGCCGACGATGACCACGCGCTTGCCCTCGATATCGCCGAGCCGCTGGCGGATGGTGAGCGCATCGAGCAGCGCCTGCGTCGGGTGCTCGTGGGTGCCGTCGCCGGCGTTGATAACCGCAGGACCGCCCTGCTCGGTGACGGTCCACTCCGCGAGCTGCTGGGCCGCCCCCGACGCGGGGTGACGGATGATCAGCGCGTCGGCGCCTGCTGCGCGCAGGGTGAGGGCGGTGTCGCGCAGCGACTCACCTTTGGAGACAGAGGATCCCGAGGCGCTGACGTTGATGACGTCTGCGCTCATCCACTTGCCCGCCACCTCGAACGACACCCGGGTACGGGTGGAGTTCTCGTAGAACATCGTGATGATGGTGCGGCCCCGTAGCGTCGGCAGCTTCTTGACCTCACGGCCCAGCAGCGCCTGGCTGAAGCGATCGGCGTTGTCGAGGATCGCCACCGCGTCCTCACGCGACAGATCGGCTGCCGAGAGCAGGTGCTTCATCGTGGCGGGCCTCCCTGCGGCGCGATCCAGATCCCCTCGATTTCGTCGTCCTCGGTGAGCCGCACCTTGACGTTCTCACTGCGCGATGTCGGCACGTTCTTGCCGACGTAGTCGGCCCGCAGCGGCAACTCGCGGTGACCCCTGTCGACGAGGACGGCGAGTTGGACGGCACGCGGCCTGCCGATGTCCCGCAACGCGTCGAGCGCCGAGCGGACGGAGCGACCCGTGTAGAGCACGTCGTCAACCAGGATCACGAGTGCGCCGTCGATGCCGCGCTCGGGGATCGAGGTGTCCTCCAGCGGCCGCGGCGGCTTGCTGTCGAGGTCGTCGCGGTAGAGCGTGATGTCCAGCGCCCCACGCGCAACCGTGACGTCGGAGAACTCCTTGATCTTCTCGGCCAGCCGCGCGGCCAGCGTGACGCCGCGGGTGGGAATGCCGAGCAGGATCACGCGCGGCGCATCAGGACCGTCGAGGGCGGTCTTCTCGATGATCTGATGAGCGATGCGGGAGATGGTTCGGCTGACGTCCGCTGCGGACATCAGTTCCCGGTCGGTGCCAGGCGCGCCCAAGTGACCCTGACCTCCTTCTCCGCCTCTCGGGACGGCTCTTTAAAGGATGTCGAAACTGCGGGGAGCTTAACACCAGCAGGACGCACGAGGACGAGGGACCCGCTACACGCGACACCGATCGCCCTCGGCGCTTCAGTACGCTGACGCCGATGAAGCTCGACGGTAACCATGCATCCATCCAAGAGGCCATCGACGCCGGACTGCTCGCAGGCGCGGTCACCCTCGTGTACCAGGCCGGCGAGGTCCTGCAGGTCAACGAACTCGGATACCGGGACGTCGACGCAGGCGTGCCGATGGAGCGCGACACGATCTTCCGCATCGCCTCCATGACCAAACCCGTCACCATCGCCGCCGCGATGAGCATGGTGGAGGAAGGCAAGCTCGCCTTGACCGACCCCGTGACGGGGTGGCTGCCCGAGCTATCGGACATGCGGGTGCTCGTCGATCCGCTCGGCCCGCTCGACAAGACCACGCCCGCCCGGCGGCAGATCACGATCGAGGATCTGATGACCCACCGCTGCGGTCTGGCGTATCCGTTCTTCATCGCCGGTCCGCTGAGCAAGGCGTACGGCCGGATGTCCGTCCGACAGGACCAGGACCGCTGGCTCGCGGAACTGGCGACGCTGCCGCTGGTGCACCAGCCCGGCGACCGCCTCACCTACAGCCACGCCACCGATGTGCTCGGCATCGCGCTGTCCCGAATCGAGGGCAAGTCGTTGGCCGACGTGCTGTCCGAGCGGATCTTCGATCCGCTGGGCATGTCCGACACCGGCTTCTCGGTCGGCGTCGCAGGACGCCGTCGCGCGGCAACGATGTACAAACTCGACGCGGACATGACCTTGCAGCATGACGTGATGGGTCCCGCCCCGATCACCGATCCACCGTTCTGCATGGGCGGCGGCGGGTTGTGGTCGACCGTCGACGACTACCTCCGGTTCGCCCGGATGCTGCTGGCGGGCGGCACTCTCGACGGTGTGCGCGTGCTGTCGGAACAGTCCGTGCAACAGATGCGCACAGATCGATTGACCGACGAGCAGAAGCGACATCCGTTCCTCGGAGCACCGTTCTGGGTCGGCCGGGGTTTTGGACTCAACCTCTCGGTCGTCACCGACCCGGCCAAGTCGAGGCAACTGTTCGGACCTGGCGGCGTGGGCACCTTCGGCTGGCCGGGCGCGTACGGCACCTGGTGGCAGGCGGATCCGAGCGCCGATCTCATTCTCATCTACCTGATCCAGAACCTCCCCGACCTCAGCGTCGACGCGGCCGCAGCCATCGCGGGCAACACCTCGCTGGCGAAACTGCAAAGCGCGCAGCCCAAATTCGTCCGGCGCACCTACCAGGCCCTCGACATCTAGCACTACGGTGACGCCATGACACAACGCACAGTGGTGATCAGCGGCGCCGGAATCGCGGGCCCCACACTCGCGTTCTGGCTGTCGCGCAACGGATACCGGGTCATCGTCGTGGAGATCGGACCCGGCATCCGGCCCGGCGGGCAGACGGTCGACCTACGCGGCGCGGGCGGCGACGTCGTGGAGCGCATGGGCCTGATCGAGCAGATGCGCGACCGGGCACTGGAACAACGCGGTGCGGCATGGGTCCGCACCGACGGCAGCAGACGCGCCGAGATGCCGGTCACGGCGTTCAACGGCAACGGCTTGGTGTCCAAACTCGAGATTCTGCGCGGCGATCTCGTCGACGTGTTGTACCAAGCCACCAAGGACACCACCGAATATCGCTTCGGAACCAGCATTTCGAATGTGGCACAGGCCGGAGACGGCGCCGAGGTCACCCTCGCCGACGGAACCGTGCTGCAGGCCGACCTCGTCGTCGGCGCCGACGGCCCGCACTCGGGCGTCCGGCGGTTGGTCTTCGGACCCGAGGAGCAGTTCGTCAAGCCCATCGGCGGTTACAATGCGTGGTTCTCGGCTCCTGACACCGTCGGCCTGGACGGCTGGTTTCTGCTCTATCAGGCACCGGGCGGTCTGAACGCCTCGATGCGACCGTCGCATGATCCGTCGATCGCCAAGGCGGGCTTGGCGTTTCAGTCCGAACCCATCGTCTACGACCGGCACAACCTCGACGAACAGCGCCAACTCCTCGCCGAACGTTTCGCGGGCGCGGGGTGGGAATGCGACGCTCTGCTGGCCGCTGCGCAGGACGCCGACGACTTCTACTTCGACTCCTTCGCCCAGGTCCACATGCCGACCTGGTCGTCGGGATGCGTCACGCTGGTGGGCGACGCCGGTTACTGCGCGTCGCCGCTGTCCGGGATGGGCACCAGCCTGGCGCTCGTCGGCGCTTACGTTCTCGCCGGTGAGCTCGGGCCCGCGGATTCGTTTGACGCCGAACAGCTTCCGGCGAAGCTGGCGCGGTACGAGACCGTGATGCGCCCGTATGTCGACAAATGCCAGGACCTGCCCAACTCCATCGACCGGTATGCCCCGAAGACAGCGTCCGACATCGCGGCCAACGCGTTCGTGATGAAGTGGATGCAGCGCTGGCCGTTTCGGCCGCTGGCCGCCAGGCTCTGGTTCACGACCGCGGATTCGGTCGACTTGCCGGACTACAGTTAGCTACTCCTCGAAGTGCCGAGCGTGCGTGTTGGCAGGCGACACGCCGGTGCCTGGGCCTAGAAACCGCACGCTCGCCGGGGACTCGGCTACTGCATACTGCGCGAGAGCACGCGACCGAACTGCAGCAGCCGCTGCATTTGCGCCAAGCCGCCGTTGTCGACGGACTTGTAGTAGCGGAACGATTCGCAGAAGATGTCGGTCTCGGTGACCGACTTCTGGCGAGACCGCGTGATCAGTTGGGTGTACATCCGCAGCCGGACCTCGGACAGCCGGCGGGTGCCGTCGTCGAATACTTCGTATTCGGTGGTGAGCACATGGTCAGTGATCGTCGACAACAAGATTGTGCGGACCGCGGCATTGAGCACCCGGCGCGCACGCTCGTCGACGGTCGACGTCTCGTCGTCAGCGCGCCAGATGATCAGCCGGTGGCCGTCGGTCAGCACGATCTCCTGCCACAGCGGACTCTCGTCGGTATCGCCCCAGGAGCCCTCGCTGGTGCCCCGCGACATGACGAACGACTTGATCTCGGGAAAGCCGATCACCGAACGCAATTGGTCCAGCGCCAGCTCGGGATCGCGCAAGTAGACCTTGGCCGCCTCGTCGAGGTTGGAGTACGGCGCCCAGTCTTGCGGCACTCCCATCAGGTGTCCGCGCCTGAATCACCGGCCCCCCGTACCGCTTGGGCGGCGGCCCTGATCTGCGGAGTCACCAACATCACCTGGCCCAGCACACCGTTGACGAAACCAGGTGAGTCGTCGGTGGACAACTGTTTGGCCAACTCGACGGCTTCGTCGACAGCGACGGGTTCGGGAACGTCGTCGGCGTGCAGCAGCTCCCACACCGCCACCCGCAGGATCGCCCGGTCGACGGCAGGCAGCCGGTCCAGCGTCCAGCCCTGAAGGTGAGCCGAGATCAGATCGTCGATGTGCGCGATGTGGTCGGTCACCCCCTGCGCGACCGTCAATGTGTACGGGTTCAGCGGCGATACGTCGGATTGCTTCTGCGCCAGCTCATTTCGTGCATGCGCTACCTCGGCGGCAGTGAGCCCACGCGCCTCAGCCTCGAAGAGCAGGTCGACGGCGCGCTTACGGGCCTGGTGACGGCCCTTGTCGGGCCGACGACTTTTCCCGTCGTCCCCTGCCCTCCGGGGATTAGGCATTCACCCTTCCCAGGTAGCTGCCATCGCGCGAATCGACCTTCAGCTTGTCGCCGGTGTTGATGAACAACGGCACCTGGATCTCCGCTCCGGTCTCCACGGTAGCCGGCTTGGTGCCGGCACTGGAGCGGTCGCCTTGCAGGCCGGGCTCGGTGTGAGTGACCTCGAGCTCGACGGTGACCGGCAGCTCGAGATACAGCGGGGCGCCGTCGTGGAACGCGATCTGCACCGGCAGGCTCTCGAGCAGGAACTTGGCGGCGTCGCCGACCAGCGACTCCGGCAGTGCGTGCTGCTCGTAGTCCTCGGAGTCCATGAACACGAAGTCGGAGCCGTCGCGGTACAGATATGTGGCATCGCGGCGGTCCACGGTTGCCGTCTCGACCTTGACGCCCGCGTTATACGTCTTGTCGACGACCTTGCCCGAGATCACGTTCTTGAGCTTGGTACGGACGAAGGCAGGGCCCTTACCCGGTTTGACGTGCTGGAATTCCACGATCTGCCACAGTTGGCCGTCAATCTGAAGGACGAGCCCGTTCTTGAAGTCGGCGGTCGATGCCACGGTCGGTTGTTCTCCTTTTAGAGGATCGCCAGTTCCCTGGGGAACCGGGTGAGCAAGTCAGCGGTCTGATGTCGCCGGCTACCCGGCTCCGGGTTCGGGTGCAAGTCACTGCCGACGACTAGCGTGTCCTCGATCCGGACACCGCCGCGGTCTGACAGATAGACACCGGGTTCCACGGTCACCGCGGAGCCAGCAAGCAGTGTACCGGCGGATGACGCGCTGATCGCCGGCGCTTCGTGAATCTGCAAACCGACGCCGTGCCCCAATCCGTGACTGAAGTTTTCGGCATACCCCGCGTCGGCGATGATCTGCCGCGATGCCGCGTCGACGTCCTTGAGCGAGGCCCCGGGTGCCAGCGCCTCTCTGCCCGCGCGCTGGGCGGTCGCCACCAGGTCGTAGATGTCGATCTGCCACTGCGCAGCGGGCGAGAGCACGAACGTGCGCGTCATATCGGAGTGGTAGCCGCACACCAGCGCGCCGAAGTCGATCTTGACGAAGTCGCCGGCGGCCAACACCGCATCGGTGGGCCGATGGTGGGGAATCGCCGAGTTGAGCCCGGCCGCCACGATGGTCTCGAACGAGACGCCGTCGGCACCGTGATCGAGCATCAGCGCCTCGAGTTCGCGGCCCACCTCTTTCTCGGTACGTCCCGGCCGCAGTCCGCCTCGCTCCACCAGATCGTGCAGCGCCGCGTCGGCGGCCTCGCAGGCCAGTCGCAGCAGCGCGATCTCGCCGGCGTCCTTGACCTCACGCAACGCCTCCACCGTTCCGGAGGAGCGGACCAGCTCGGTCCGCTCACCGGCCGCCTTCGTCAGCACGCTGAAGGCATCGACGGTCACCACGTGGCTCTCGAAGCCCAACCGCACGATGCCATCAGCCGCCGCGCGGGCGACCAGATGCGGTCCGCAGGCCCGCTCGATGACGAGTTCGGCATCGGGTGCCTGCTGCGCGGCCTGCGTGCGGTAGCGCCCGTCGGTGGCGAGCACGGGAGTCGGGTCCTCCGCGCGGATCAGCAGCGCAGCGTTCGACCCCGTGAACCCCGAGAGATATCGGACGTTGACCCGGTCCGACACCAACATCGCATCGAGATCGGCGTCGACAAGCCGCTGACGGAGCCGCTCCCGACGCTGTGAAATAGTCACGGTTGATGAACCTACTCGCTAAGGTGAGGCCTCATGAGTAAGTGGTTGCTGCGCGGACTGGTGTTCGCGGCCCTGATGGTCATCGTGCGACTGCTGCAGGGGGCGTTGATCAATACCTGGGAGACCAGGGCCGGGCTGATCAGCATCATTCTGGTGGCGCTCTTCGCCATCGCGGTCTTCCTGTGGGGAGTGGCCGACGGCCGCGCCGACGCCCGCGCCAACCCGGATCCCGACCGCCGCGGCGACTTGGCGATGACATGGCTGCTCGCCGGCCTGTTCGCCGGCATCGTCAGCGGCGCCGTCGCCTGGTTCATCCACCTCTTCTATAAGAGCCTCTACGTCGAGGGGCTGATCAACGAACTCACCACGTTCGCCGCGTTCACCGCGCTGCTGACGTTCCTGATGGCCATCGCCGGCGTCGCGCTCGGCCGCTATCTCATTGACCGCAAGGCGGCCGAGGTGCCCCACCACGGCCATGCAGGTGACGACGAGCGAGCCGACACGGATGTGTTCGCAGCGGTCCGGCAGTCGGATGGCGAGCAGACGGTCGAGTACGACACAACCGAAGGTCGTCGCGACAACTAGACCCGCCGCATCCTGACGTCGCGCCCCTGATCATCGGGCCTCATGAACCCCGACATAAACCCCGACGAATTCTGTACGTCCGACCAGTGGAGTGCGCTGACGTCTGCGGCGTCGCATTCTCAGTTCGCCGGCGTCCTGGGCGGGTTTCTGATCACCGCGATCGCCCTGCTGATGGACAAGAACAGCCGCGAAAGCGTGCACACGCTTGCGCTGTTCTCCTCCGCGGTGCTGATCCTCATGCTGGACAGCTTCCTGTTCAGCTTGATCACCGGCACCCAGGTGCCCTCCGACGGCGACCGGCGCGGCATCTGCGCGATCGCGTGGACTCAGGGTGCTGTGTCGACGGGGATGCTCGCCGCGGGCGCGACGGCGTTGTTCGGAGGCCTGGGCTGGATGCTCGCCAGTCACGCCGTCAAGAAGATTTCCGAGCAGGAGGCCGAGGATGCCGGCGCCTACAGCTTCCTTGCCGACCTCGGGGGCTGGCTGACGTTCGCCGCGACGATGGCGACCACGCTGATCCTGTCCGAAACGTCGGTCGACTACCTGCACTTCATGTACGGCCGTCGCCCCGAGATATGGGTCACCGGCCTGATCGTCACGAGCGCCGCGTTGATCGTCTTCGTGAATTTCGTGCTGGTGTACGTGCGAACCAGGACGCTGCGCAAGTCGCTGGCCGATCCGGACGAGCCGACCAGGTTGGCGCTTCGGTCGATCAAGGTCGCCACCGTGACCACTCTGGGCCTCGCGATCGTCGCGTCTTGGCTGGCAATGAGTCTGGCCCGATTCCCCAAGTCGTGGTTGATCGATCCGAACCTCGGCCTCGTCGTGTTCGTCCTGATACTCACCTTTGTGCTGCCGACGATCGTGTCGACCGCGATCTGCTACTCGGTGGCCAGCACCGACGAGCGCATCTCTATCCGAGGCTGGCGAGGTACCGCAGGGCCAGGACGTAGCCCTGCACGCCGAGGCCGACGATGACCCCGGACGCCACCGCGCTGATGTAGGAGTGGTGCCGAAACTCCTCGCGCTTGTGCACATTGGAGATGTGCACCTCGATCAGCGGGCCCGTCAGCTCCGCACATGCGTCGCGGAGGGCGATCGAGGTGTGGGTCAGCGCACCGGCGTTGAGGATGACGGGATCGCCTGCATCGGCGGCGGCGTGGATGAAGTTCAGCAGTTCGGCTTCGCTGTCGCTCTGTCGCACCACCGCTGCGAGACCGAGGTCCTCGGCTTCGCTTTCGATCAGCGCCACCAGATCCTCGTAGGTCGTGCTGCCGTAGACCTCCGGCTCGCGCTTGCCGAGCCGGCCGAGGTTGGGCCCGTTGAGGACCAGCACGGTCGTCATCGCTAGGTCACCTTTCCGATCACCGAGTACGCCGCCGCCAGCAGCGACGGATCCGGCCCTTCGAGGCGTCCGGGCTTGCCAAGGCCGTCGAGCACCACGAACCGCAGCACCCCGGCGCGGGTCTTCTTGTCGCCTGCCATGTACTCCAGCAGCTGCGGCAGCGCGTCGGCGTCGTATTCGACCGGAAGCCCAAGTGCCGTAAGAACATTGCGATGCCGGTCTGCGGTGTCGTCGTCCAGCCGGCCGGCCAGTCGGCCGAGCTCGGCGGCGAACACCAGGCCGACGGACACCGCCGCGCCGTGTCGCCATTCGTAGCGCTCCCGGCGCTCGATCGCATGGGCGAGGGTGTGTCCGTAGTTGAGGATCTCGCGCAGCTGCGACTCCTTCTCGTCGGCCGCGACGACCTCTGCCTTGACCGCGATCGCTCGCCGGATCAGCTCGGGCAGCACCGTGCCCGTCGGGTCCACCGCGGCCTCGGGGTCGGCTTCGATCAGGTCGAGGATGACCGGGTCGGCGATGAAACCCGCCTTCACGATCTCGGCCATGCCTGCGACAAGTTCGTTGCGCGGCAACGTCTCTAGTGTCGCGATATCGACGAGCACGGCGGCCGGCTGATGGAATGCCCCGACGAGGTTCTTGCCCGCGTCGGTGTTGATCCCCGTCTTGCCGCCGACCGCGGCGTCGACCATGCCCAGCAGCGTGGTGGGCACGTGGACGATGTCGATGCCGCGCAGCCACGTCGCGGCGGCGAAACCGGCGACGTCGGTGGCCGCCCCGCCGCCGAGGCTGACGATCGCATCCTTGCGGCCAACCCCGATGCGGCCCAAGACTTCCCAGATGAACCCGACAACCGGGAGATCCTTGCCCTTCTCGGCGTCCGGAATCTCGATGCGATGCGCGTCGATACCCATGTCCGCCAAGGTGTTCCGGATGACCTCGGCGGTCTGCGCGAGCACCGGCTGGTGCAGGATGGCGACCTTGTGCCGACCGGCGAGGATGCGTTCCAGCTCGGAAAGCAATCCGGTGCCGATGATCACCGGATAAGGCGGATCCACAAGGACCTCAACGGTTACCGGTTCAGCCATGGGGACCCGCTTTCTTGGCTGCCAGTTCCGCGGGCGTCGGGGGCGCATCGGTGTTCGGCGCCGCGGTCAGCGTCGTGGGGGTCCGGCGCCACGGGGGACGACGCCGGCGCCGTTGCGGGCGCCGCGTCTCGGGGTTCTCCAGCCGGTCGACGATGTAACGCACGACAGCGCCTGGGTTGCGCCGGTTGGTGTTGACCCGCATGGTGGCGACCCGCCGGTACAGCGGGACACGTTGGGTCATCAAAGCTTTGAACTTCTCGCCGCGGTCTCCGCCCGCCAGCAGCGGGCGCACGGTGGGGCCGCTGGTGCGGCGCACGCCCTCCGCCGCATTGATCTCCAGATAAATGACCGTGTGTCCGCGGAGAGCCTCGCGTACACCCGGCGTGGTGACCGCTCCCCCGCCCAGCGACAGCACTCCGTCATGGGTTTGGAGCGCGGACCGGATGACGCGCTCCTCGATGCGGCGGAACTCCGCTTCACCGTCGGTGGCGAAGATGTCGGCGATGGTGCGGCCGGTGGTCTCCTCGATCGCGGCGTCGGTGTC
>JBIQHU010000206.1:0-6472 GCA_044508395.1 Mycobacterium sp.
AAGCGCGACAGGATTTCCCCGCGCCGGACGCGTGCGAAAAATGCCGACGGCAGATCCTGCACATGACTGAAAAGCTGCTGCCGCACCTCCGAGACGACCGACGACGACAGCCACGCATCCCATCGTTCGTACCAGATCGAGATCAGCGAGGTGACGACGCCGGCGACCGCGAGCACCGACAGGATTCTCACCAGAACGCCGAAGTCCTCTTCGCCAAGCGCATCGTCGATCAGAAACTTGAGGCTGAGCGGCATGATGACGTTGAACAACGTCTCGACCAATAGGCCGAACCCGACGAACGTCAACGCCTTTCGGTAATTCCGGAGCGAGGGCCGAATGAACGCGTAGATCGTCGCAAGCGCGCCGGCTGCCTCGCGCGCGGTATAGATGACGAGTTCCTCGTCGTCCTCGTCGAGATCGGGCCCGTCGTCCTCGCCCTCGTCCCCCTCGTCGTCCTCATCGCCGATGCGCGCATGAGGACCGGTAACCGGCTTGGGCGGTGCGGACAACGCTGTCGTCGCTTCAGTCGCGCCAGGCGGGCTCTCCGGCAGAACCTCAACCGCGTCGGGGGCGGGCAGATCGTCGAGCGGCAGCGGAGCGTTGGGCACGATCGGTTTTACCGTTGCAAAAGAACATGCGAACTTCGAAATCGGAGCACCACGGATTTCCGCTTCTGATGGACATGGAATCAGAGGCGGGGCGCATGTTCGACATTTTCTGACGGTTCAGGCGTCGTCCTCGATCTTGTCAAACAGCGAGTAACGCAGGCTTCCGGAATCCACGTACCATCGATCCGGCCCCTTCCCGGCTGCAAGAGCCGCCGCCCACAAATCATCGATGCGGTCGTTGCGGTTCATGGCGAGGTCGAAGCCGTTGTTGAAAAAGATTTCCGACCATTCCCACCGGGCGGCGAGCTTCTTCACGCCGCGCAGCAAATCATAGCGATCGATCACCGCCGGCTTCATGTCGGAGGTGACGGAGCCGAAGATCAGCCCGGCTTTAACCACGCGGTTCAGTTCGCGAACCGCCCGCATGGTCCGGGATTCCGGAACGTGGCAAAGGCTCGTTTCATAGACGAAATCGAACTGCCCGTCCGCGAACGGCATGTCGAGGATCGAACCAAACCGGTTGAAAGTCTGCAGCGCCGCCGGCGTCATCGCATGAATGGCGCGGTTGTTCTCGATGCCGACGGCATCGATGCCGCGGTCACGCAGCGCGCCGACCAGTTCACCGCTCGCCGACCCGGCCACCAGCAGCTTGCAGACCGTCGTCCCGTTCCAGGCGATCCGGATCATCTCGATCAGGAAGTCCGGATCACTGAACTGCTGCCAGACCTCGCGATAAGGGCCGAGGCCGCGATAGTTCTCGAAGTAATCGCGATTGATCCGGTCGGAAGCGGTTCCGCGAGTCCCGTCGCGCGCGCGGCGCAGCTTCATCATCTCGGTGACGATGATGTCGGTCGCCACGTCAGAGGAATCCAGCAGGCCATTGAGAGTGGAGTCGAACAGATAATCGCCGACCACGACCAGGCCGTGCTGGATGCCCTCGCCCATCTGCGACGCAATGCACCCCAGCTCGACGCCGCCGGCTGGGATCAGGACCTGATCGAGTTCCTCGACGACGCACTCACCGCACTCGACCGGCAGGAGGACCTTCGATGACATCCGAACAGATCGCGCACGGCGTGGGACCTGATCGCCTCGACATCGCCTACCGGCGCCATGGTCACTCCGGCGATCCGGCAGCGGTACTCATCATGGGAATCGCCGCGCAGTTGGTGAATTGGCCGCCTGAGTTCATCCGAGCGTTGACCGATCGCGGACTACAGGTGATCGTCTTCGACAATCGCGACACCGGACGTTCCACCCATCTCGATAGCGCGCCGGCGGATCTTTCGGCAGTGCAGGCCGGGGACCTGACCTCGGTCAGCTACACACTGTCGGACATGGCTGCTGACACCGTCGGGCTGATGGACCACCTCGGCATCAGAGCGGCGCATCTGGTTGGCGCCTCCATGGGAGGGGCTATCGCTCAGACGATCGCCATCGAGCATCCGGACCGGACGCTGTCCCTGTCGTCGATGATGTCCACCACCGGTGCGCCCGAGGTGGGCGCGGCTCACCCCGACGTCATGGCCGCCCTGTTCGGCGAACCGCCGGTCACCACACGGGAGGAAGAGGCCGCGCGGGCGATCCGCGCCGCCACTGTCGTCGGATCCCCGGCATATCCGCCGGATCCCGCAGCCATCGCTCGCCGGGCCGGAATCGCCTACGACCGCAGCCATGACATCGCGGGGATCACCAGAAACGCGGTAGCCGTCGTCGCCTCTGGTGATCGCACCGGTGCGCTGAGGACGCTGAAGATCCCCACTCTGGTCATCCACGGCCGCGCGGACAGGATGTGTGACCCCAGTGGGGGCCGTGCCACCGCTGCCGCCATCCCTGGTGCGCAGCTTGAGCTGATCGACGGCATGGGCCACGACATCCCTGCCCCGCTATACGACCGCATCGCCGACCTGATCGCCGAGAACGCACGCCGCTCCGATCATCTGCAGTTCAAGACTCGCGCGCCGTCCACACATACGCCCTGAACGACCCCGACAGCTCTCGATCTGCCGGCAGTACGACGACACAACTGCCACGCGGAGCGCACCAGATTCAGCGACCACGGTTCGCGGTTGTCGGGCAACCCGGAAGCTCGCTCGGCTACGCCGTCAGGAACACCCCGACGACCCAGGCCACCGTGGCCAGCAGCGCACCGGTGAGCTCCACGCCGACCGACAGCGCGACGCCCTTCAGGGCATGCCAGGTGGAGGCCCACGCCCGGGCCGCGTCCCGACGGATGCCCAACTCGGCGGCGTAGACGCCCAGCACAAAACCGATGAGCAGCCCGATGACGGGGATGACGAAGAACCCGACGACGCCCGCGACGCCGCCGACCACGAGCACCGAGGTGCGCACGTCGGCCCGGCGCATCCGCTTGACCGGCCAGGTGTATTTGATGATCTGGGACGCGATGAACAACGCTGCCGCGACACCGAAAGCCACCCAGGCCACCGCGGTGTTCTCGACGAACGCCCACACCCCGATCGCACCGATCACCAGAATCCCGCCGGGCAGGATCGGCACGATGATGCCCACCAGGCCGATCGCGATCGCCAACGCGACCAGGACGATTCCGCCGGTGCTCATGCCAGCGAGAGTAGCGCCTCAGGTCTGATACATCCCGAGGCCTATGTACGCCATGAACACCGTCAGCAGGACGATGTCGATGAGGTGGACGATCCTGCGTGTACGCACGCTGACGCCGCGGCGTCGCCGCCGACCGATTGCGGCGGCGCCCCATTGCCACGACAACGACGCCAGGAAGGCACCTCCGACGAAGACCGTTGCTTCCAGGCCACCGTAGGACGGCGCGGCGCCCACGATGACGCTGAGGAAGAAGAGGACTGTCACCGTGTCCGCCGCGGTGAAGGCGGCGCATTCCAGGTATGCACGCCGAGGCGACGTCGGGAGCCCCGCGTCTGGTGGGCCGGAGACGGCATCGATTCGAAGGAGCGCTCTGACAGCGAGTACCCAGAGCGCCAGCACGACCACGACCCCGGTCCACTGCAAGACGACCGCCCCCGGCGCCAGCAGTCGCCCAAGTGGCGAACCGGCCGCTGCCACCACCGCCGACCACGCGGCGTCACCGGAGGCGATGCCGGCGCCGGCGGCCAGTGCGACCAACCAGCCGCGGAGCGCCGCCGTCTCCAGCACCAGCAGAGCCGCACCCCCGGCCAGCGCCGCAGCGGAAAGCCCGATGAGCAACCCCGCCGTCAGGGCGTTGAGCACCCGCCTACGGCCTCACCTCGACGCGCAACGGGGTGCAGTGCCCCCCGTTGATCGGCTCGAGGTCCATCGAGCACGCCGTCACGATCACATGGATGTCGGCCTCGGCGCGAAGCGTGACCGAGTCCCCCGGTCTGCTGAGCGCGGGCAGGGCTGACACGACCCCGGTCTCGTCGACCGGGGTGCGCTGGAAGAAGTTGACCGGATCCGGAACGTGCAGGGGCCGCCAGTCGACCGTCGAGGCGGCGGTCCGAAAATTCTCACTGCAACTGCGATGGTGACCGTCGTACCCGAGCGCGCGGTACATCTCGGTGCTGCACGGTGCGGCGAGCATGTCGTGCGGGCCCGGCGAGTCATCACGTTCGAACGTCAGCAACGCCCGGTATCCGGTGCTGAAGAATGACTGTCCCACCGCGGGGAACAACCGCCAGTTCATCGCACGGGTCACCGAGACGCTGAGCCACTCGGTCTCGTTCTCGATCGACACCGCGAACAGGTCGGCGACCTGCGTGCCCTCCACGTCGATGAGCCGCAGTTGGTGGCCGCACGCCACGCTGACGATCGCGCCGCCCTGCGCGGGGATCTCCACCGTTGCCGGCGCACCGCTCGTCGGTATTGGCACAGGCGAAACCCTACTGCCGCGGGTTCGCCGAAAAGGGATTATCGCTCGACTGCGGCCCAGGCCCGCCGGCTCACGACTTCCTGCCGCGCACCCACTGGATGGTGCCGACCGTCTTGATTCGCACACCGGCCAGACCCAGGCTCTCGAAGGTGTCGCCGAGTTCATCGTCGCCGAAGGCGTGGGCACCGGCATTGGGCAGGTAGCGCAGCAGGCCGGCCGCCGGGCCCGCGGTCGGCACCATCACGGCCATGCGCCGCCCGGGCCGCAGCACCCGCACCATTTCCGCCAGCGCCACCGCCGGGTCGGGGATCAGTTGCAGCATCGCGATCGACACCACCGCGTCGAACGACTCGTCACGGAACGGCAGGTGTTGCGCGTCGGCGCGGATGAAACCCACGTTCGGTCCGGCTTCGGCGCGCACGGCACGCGCCAGCATCGGCTCGGAGATGTCCACGCCGAGCGCCAGCCCGCCGGGGCCGACCGCGCGGCCCAGCGCCCCGGTGACATTGCCCGGTCCGCTGCCGACGTCGAGCGCGGTACCGCCGACCGGGACGTTGAGCCATTCGGTGGGCTGCTGCCAGGCGGTCATCAGCCGCCGCGCGAGCGTCTGGGCGTTGTCGTAGAACATCGAGCCGAGGCGCGACGCCCACAGCGCCTGGATCGCGCCGCGGTTGCTGTCCGGCTCGTCGCCGAGCAGGTCCAGGTAGCCCTTGCTGGTGTCGGGGTGCTCCGGCGGGTCGATCAACAGCCGCTCGGTCATGCGCAGCACGGTGTGAGTCATGCCACCACGGTACGCCCGCGATTCACACTCCCAGGCGGTCTGCCAGATCGTGGAAATCGTCTGCCATGACGTCGAATTCGCCGTCAGCCGGGCGGGCCGGCGCACGGTCGGGCCCCTGCTCGAGAGGCCGGTGGACGAACGCCGTGGCCAGCCCCGCACGACGCGCACCACGCAGATCGGACGGGTGCGCGGCGACCAGCATCAGCTCGCCGGGTGCCACGTCGAGGATCTCCGCGCAACCGAGGTAAGCCTCCCGGTCGGGTTTGTAGTGGCCGAAGATCTCGGCCGACAGCACGCAGTCCCACGGTAGACCCGCACGCTTGGCCATGTTCGTCAGCAGTGACACGTTGCCGTTCGACAGCGTGGTGATGACGAAGCGCCGCTTCAGCCGGGTCAGGCCGGCGACCGCGTCCGGCCACGGGTCCAGCCGGTGCCACGCCCGGTTCAGCTCGTCGATCTCGCTGTCGCTCACCGTGATTCCGGTGCCTTCCAGCAACTCGACGAGACGCCCGCGGTGCAGGTCGTCCAGCCGCGTCCACGGCAGCTCGCCGCGCCGCACCCGATCCATCGCGGGCACGTAGCCGGCCCGCCAGTCGTCGGCGAAACGCGGCCAGTCCGCGGAGACACCGTTGCGGCGCCCGAAATCTCCGAGTTCGCGGATGACGCTCGAGCGCCAGTCCACGACGGTGCCGAACACGTCGAAGGCCAGCGCACGGATCACGACTGTCTGCTCTTCGCGCAAGCGCTCATCGGTGCCATCTGCTCTTCGCGCAAGCGCTCATCGGTGCCATCCGCTCTTCGCGCAAGCGCTCATCGGTCCGGCTCCAGGACGAGTTTTCCGTTGACGGCGCCGTCCGCGACGGCCTGCAACGCCGCCACCCCGTCCGACAGCGAGAACCGCACGGGCTCAGGCGGTCTGAGTCCTTGGTCGACGAGCGTGGCCAGCGCGGCACCCACCTGCGCCTGCGCGCCGGGCGTGCGGTTGACGAACTCACCCCACCCGACGCCGACGACGCTGACGTTGCGCAGCAGCAGCCGGTTGACCTTGACGGTGGGGATCCCGCCGGCGGCGAAGCCGATGACGAGCAGCCTGCCCTCGGTGGCCAATGCCCGGATCGCGTCGTCGAAGGCCGGCCCGCCGATCGGATCGACCACAAGGTCGACGCCGCGCCCACCCGTCTCAGCCTTCACCGCATCCAGCCAACCCTCGGTCAGCGGCAGCACGACGTCGGCGCCCAG
>JBIQHU010000033.1:0-49372 GCA_044508395.1 Mycobacterium sp.
GCCTCCCACCGATCAGCCGACTGACACCAACGTCATGACCCGGTACAACTAGACGGCTTGCGTGCAAGCAGCTCCACCCGCAAGTTGGTCGGCGTGTTGTGAAATGCCTTGCAGTTCACCGACTTTGGCAGGTAAGTCGGTCTCGGTCGAGGCTGGCCGCTCCCATCAGCTCAGGACTTCTGGGCAGCTCCGACGAACAGCATTCCGCCGAGGTGGCGCTCGATCCGCGCCGTGCCGTGCAGCCCGTGGCGGGCCAGCTCGGCGGCGAACTCCTCTGCGTCGAAACGGTTCTCGCGCGGATGGTCGGTGAAGGTGCGGAAGGCCCACGTGTCGAGCATGTGGCGCGGAACCTCCTCGAACAGCAGTTGCCCGCCGGGTCGCAGCACGCGAGCGATCTCGGCGATGGCCTCCTGCCACTGCGGCACGTGGTGAATGATGCCGAAGTCCATCACGGTGTCCTGACTGGCGGCTGGTTCTTTGATCTGGCAAGCATCACCGACCGACAGCGACACCGGACGATTGTGTAGGCGTCGGCGCGCAAGCTCGACCATGCTCTCGTCAAGGTCGAATGCGGTGACCCGGCTGGCGTTGAGGCGGTCGAGGATGACCTCGGCCCCAACGCCGCGCCCGCACCCGACTTCCAGCACGTCCTGGCCCGCGAGGTCGCCACCGGCCAGGCGACGGAACCACGCCGCCTCCCGACTGTGTTGGTGGGCGGCGCGGATGGGGTTGTTCATCGCGGCCCGTTCGATGGCGTTGAGCTTCATCGGATACCTCATCTCATCGCTTGCTGCCGTTATCATCGGCAGAAGTTGATTAATCTGGATCGAAAGCTATCATCGTGAAATGCCGATGAAAAGTAGTAGCGTCCCTCCGGCGGCCTCACGCGAGGACCTAGCGGGTGCAGTCGCCCTGTTCCACGGCCTGTCCGATCCGACGCGGCTGGCCATCGTCCGCCACCTGAGCGGCGGCGAGGCGCGCGTGGTCGATCTGGTGCGGGCGCTCGGATTGCCGCAGTCAACGGTCTCCTCGCACTTGTCCTGCCTGCGCGACTGCGAACTAATCAACGGACGCCCCGAGGGCCGGCAGATGTTCTACTCGCTGGCCCGGCCCGAGCTGCTCGACCTGCTGGCCAGCGCCGAAACCCTCCTCGCGGCGACGGGCAACGCCGTCGCGCTCTGCCCGACCTACGGCACCGACAGGACGACTCGATGAGCACACCGGACGCGACCCTGACCGCCGCCGAGACCGAACGGCTCACCCGCCGGGGGCTGCGACTGGCTCAATTCACGGTCGGCTACAACGTCATCGAAGGCGCGGTGGCCATCACCGCCGGGCTCATGGCGGGGCTGGTGTCGGTCGTCGGGTTCGGCATCGACTCGGCCATCGAGTCCATCGCCGCTGTCCTGGTCGCCATCCGGCTATCGGCCCGCCTGCGCCACGGCCACGCCGACGAACGCAAAGAGCGCATCGCCCTCAAGCTCGTCGCCAGCACGTT
This sequence comes from Mycobacterium sp., assembly GCA_044508395.1. Lineage (GTDB taxonomy): Bacteria > Actinomycetota > Actinomycetes > Mycobacteriales > Mycobacteriaceae > Mycobacterium. Next base: position 1,499 of record JBIQHU010000033.1, read on the forward strand.
CTTCCTGCTCGCCGCCTACGTCACCATCGAGGGCATCCGCAGACTGGTTGGCGGCGAGGAGCCGGAAAGCTCACCGCTGGCCATCGGTCTGCTGGTGGCGTCGATCATCGTGATGCCGGTGCTGGCTGCGGCCAAGAAGAAGGTCGGCACCCAGCTTAAGGACAACCTCATTCTCGCCGACGCCGCCCAGACCAGAATCTGTGTGCTGCTGAGCATCTCCACGCTGCTCGGCGTCGGGCTCTACGCCCTCACGGGCGCCGCCTGGCTCGACCCCGTTGCTGGCTTCATCATCGCCGCGTTCGCCATCCACGAAGGCAAAGAAGCCTGGGAAGGCGAACTGGTCGAGGACGACGATGACGACTGAACGGAGCGCGACGCGGAGGACTTGCGCGCTGCTCTGGTCGGTTCGCGGCCTCAAGAAGACAACACTGTGCCCCAGTTGAAGAGGCACAAATGCCCTACCCCGCCACTTCCAGGGCGAGCGACGATTCAGCCATGACAGAAGGCATTGAGTCCCGGTCCGACCACCCCGCGGTACCGGCGGCAGAGCGACGCGCCGTTGGGACCCCGCCATACGACGAGAGCCGCAACAGGCCGCACTCGATCTTGGTCTGGGTGGGCATCGTCGCCGGTGTCGTCTTCATCGTTTCCGTTGTGTTTTTCGCCGGGTTCTTCATAGGAAGAAACACCGCAACTTTCAGGGATGGCTATCACCAGCCGGGGATGATGTGGCCGAGCGAGACGGGACCATCTGGCCAGTGGGGACCAGGCATGATGGGTCCCGGCGGGATGATGGGACCGAATTATCAATGGCCCGGTCAACAGCCACCGACAACGACGGCTCCCACTACTCCTCAGCCTTAAGGCCGCAGCCGACGGAGGTCGCGATGGCGCAGTTGATAAATCGCCGAGCGGCGCTAGCCGCGTTGGGCGCGTTGGCGGCGGGCAGTGTCCTAGGCATCGGATATGTCATCCGCAACATGCTCGACTCACCGCCGCCGGGCCTGCGGCTCACCAACGGGCCCGGCGACGGCGGGATGATGGGTGTCGGTCCCGCCGACATGCGGGTCTATATGGACATGTTCGCTCGGCACAATGAGATCACGCGCACGGTGGAAGAAATACCAGGTGGAGTGCGCACCACCACCGAATCGAACTCGCCGGACCTGGCGACACAGTTACAAACGCACGTTTCGAGCATGTACAGCCATCTGGGACAAGGTTCCGAGGTCATGTGCATGAGTTCGACGCTGCCAACCCTGTTTAGAAGCGCCGGAGGCTATCGCCGTCAATTGACCTTCACCCCAACGGGGGTGATCGCCGAGGAAACAGCCGACGACCCGAACCTCGTCCAGGTCATCCGCGCCCACGCTCAAGAGGTCAGCGGGTTCGTCCGCGACGGAATGCCAGCGATGATGCAAGGAATGATGGGACCCGGCGGCATGATGGGACCCGGCGGCATGATGGGACCGCAGCCATCCTGATGTGCTGTGCCGGTTCAAGTCTCAGCCTCTTCCGGCGAGCGTGCGGTAGAGGGTGGCGCGGCTGACCCCAAGGGTCTGGGCGATCACCGGCACCGGCTCGCCGCTGGCGCGCATCCGCTCGGCGAGGGCGATCTGGTCGGCGGTCAGCGCGCGGGGTCGACCGATGGGCAGGTCGCGCGCCTTGCGCGCGGCGCGCGAGGCTAACCGGCGCTCGCGGCCCAGCTCCAGCTCCAGCTCGGCGAGCGACGCAAGCACCCCGGCGACCATGCGCCCGGTGGCGTTCGACGTGTCGATGCCCTCGCGCAGCGACCGCAGCACGATGCCGCGCTCGCCGAGGTCGCGGATGGTCAACATGACCTCGGCGGCGTTGCGCCCGAGCCGGTCGATACCGGCGACCACGATCGTGTCGCCAGGCCGGGCATAGTCGAGCAGCGCGCCGAGGCCGGGGCGCTGCTCCTTGGTCGAGGCGCCGGTGAGCTTGTCGGAGTAGACCCGCGCGACGTCGACCCCGGCGGCGGTGAGCGCGTCGGTCTGGGCGTCGAGGGACTGGTGATCGGTGGACACTCGGGCGTAGCCGAGCAGCTGGCCCGAGGTGGCCGGGGCGGTCGTCATGCGCTCACCCTATCTCAAAAGAGCGCACAGCGCTATTTCGATACGCGACAACTTTCGAGACTGACGAGCAGGGCCGATGCCTTCTACTGCGGCGCTGTCCGGCGGTGTCTCGGAACTAAAGTTTCGAGACGGTGGTTCAGCCTGGCCCGAGCCGTCCGCGAAGCGCCTCAAGCACACGCTGGTGTGTCGGCAGGTCCAATCGGCATGCGTCTCCGGTAGGCGGTCCTGACTCTGGACGCATCACGTCGATGCCGTCGATGAGCACCGTCGGGGAGGGATAGTGCCCGACAAGATGGTTGAACGGCACGTCGAGCCCGAGGGTGTCGAGGCACTCCGCGACCACGGCCCTGGCCTGTTCGGCGTTTGGACACCCCGGCGCGGTGAGAAGTTCGATAAGCATGGCGTGATCCAGTATCGACGCACATCAGCTGCGGCGGCTGCCGCCCGGCGACCACCCGGCCAGCGCGTCATAGCCACCAGTGCGGCGGGGCGGGACGGGCGTGGCGTCGGGCACCGGCTCGGACTCGACCACGGCCAGCGCTGGCGGCTGGGGCTCCAGCTGGTCGTCCGGCTCGGGGTCCACGGCCTCAGGGCTGTGCGCCTCGGTGGCGAGCGATACCGGCTCGGCCAGGGTCTCGGCAGGGTCGAGCGAAGGCGTCAGCTCACCGGCCCGCTGGCGGGCCACGGCCAGCCACTCGGCCAGCTCGTCGGCGGGGATGCCGTCGAGGGCGAGCACCTGGCGCGCGACGTCGAGGTGCAACGACCAGAGCGGGTCGCCCGGCCCGGCCACGGTGCCGAACAGGCCACGGCACTCGGTCACCGCGTGCTGCTCCAGGTCGAGCGGGGCCAGTCGGCCCTCGGCGGCGTCGCGGGCGACCGACGTCGCCGCCTTGATCACGTCGTCGGGTGTGATGGTCACTCGATCAATTCTCCTTCAATCACGTTGCCGCCGAGGGCGGTCTGCGGTTGCCGCTGAGCCGCCAGCGCCAGTAGCTCGGCCTCGATGCGGTCGATGATCGCGCTGGGGTCGGTGGACACGTTCACGTCCACCTGCTGGCGCTCGGGCGCGTGGACCCCGGCGAGCTTGGCCCGTTCGCTGACGGTGGACCGAAGTTCCTTGCTGTAGCTCAGGGCCGTCTCGTCGTCTCCGGCTTCGAGCGCCAGTAGGTACCGGGTGAAGCCGTTGCGCTGGAGCAGTTGTAGGGCGGCGTCGTGCTTGGCGCGTGCCTGCTCGACGGACTCGGCGGGGGTGCGATCCCGCAGCCGGTGCACCGCCTGTTGCGCGGCCTGGCGGCTCCGGTATCCGAGAGAGTCCGCGACCTCTTGCCACGTCGCGCCGGTCGCGGCCAGGCGCGCAGCCTGCTCCGCGCGGTGCCGGGCGTCGAGTCGGTTGGTCACAGTCAACATGTTGTCAACCGACCGTGCAGGGGTCGGCCGCGTGCGCGGGCCCGCCGTGGCTCCACAGCTCACCGCTGCTCCTGCTTGGCAGCGTCCAGAATCGCTGTCCCGCCGTCCCGCTAATGGGGGGATCGGGGGGATGGTGGGATCGCCATACGGGCGCGAGAGGGACCCAAACCACTTACCCGACAAGGGAAGTCAACTCTCTGACCAGTAATTATAGGTAGGTCAATTGAATCGTATAGAGCGCGCGCGCGAGGGGGTCGGGGGGATGATCCCCCGCGATCCCCCCGACGACCGGGGGGATCGCCCTCGGCTAACTCCGACGCCGCACCATGTTGCCGTCGCGCTCCAGGGGACCGCCCTCGGCGGTCAGTCGCGCCAGGGCGGCGTCGGCCAGCTGCCGGTCGCTGTTGTCGAACTTGTTCTTGCGGACGCCGTTTCGACCGGACCACTCCAGCGTCCCGCCCGACGCCTCATCGACATAGCGCACGATGCGGTCGCTGAGCCGCGCCATGTCGTCGTCGCGGCTGTCGAGCGCCACGGCGGTGGCGACCTGCTCGCGGATGCGGCCTTGCAGCTGGCGCTCGCGCTCGGCGGCTTCGCGCTCCCGCCGCCACTCCATCGCCGCGCCGTGCAGCCGCGCGGAGGTGTCCAGGAGCATGTCGGCCAGCGCGACGTCGGCGGCGTGCACCTCGCTGCGCCCTGGATCGCACAAGACCACCAGCAGCGCCGCGCAGCGTGCCACCAGAGCCGGGCGGTGGGCGAGCATCGGATCGCCCTCGGGTGTGCCGTCGGCCTCCCCGCGAGCCCGCGCCAGCGCCTCCTGCCGCGCACGGGTGCGCAGCTCGGCGTCATAGCGCAGCGGCGCGGTGGGCAGCTTCACCTCCAGCGGGCCGGGGTAGGGCGGCGCTTCGTCGGGGATGGTCGGGTCGGTGGCCGAGACGTAGACGAACCGCTGCGGGGTGCCGTACTCCAGCTGCTCCTCGGTCGACAGCGCCGCGAGCGCCTCCAGCTGGAAGCCGACGCACAGCCCCAGGCTGTAGTCGCGGACCTCGCGGGTGCGGTCGGCGCTGGCGTTGGCCTGCCCGAGCACCGCGCCGGTCCAGGCGGCGCGCAGCGTCGGACCGATGTCCGTGCCGCGCTTGTTGTCGAGGATGCCCGAGACCAGCCCCGCGCCCTCGTCGGAGTGAAACAGCACCTTGTGGCGCACCTGGCGGCGGTACTTGATCTTGCGGTCCAGCGGGTCGGGGATGGTGCCCATGAACGCCTCGGCGACGCCGGGGCCGGAGCCCACCGGCAGCTCCGGCGGGACGGCGGTGGCGCTGGCGTCGAGGTCGGGATTCATCGGGTCGGGGAACTGGAAGGCGAGCAGCTTCTCGCTGGCGTGATACGCCGAGGACTTGCCGGTGCCCGCCGAGCCCACAATGCCGGTGAAGGTGTTGAGCGGCAGCGGTTGCTTCACGCCGGTCTCGACGCGCACGCACGGGTCGAGGTGCGCCGACAGCCGCGCCAGCGCCGCGCCGAGCACCGCGTCGGCGGAGTTGACGCCGTAGTGGGCGAAGGCGCGGATGTGCTCCAGGACGGGATGGGCGCTCCAGAACTCCTCGGGCAGGCAGACGCTCGCGCCGTCCTCGGCCCCGGCGGTGTCGTCCTCCTTCGGGGCCTTGCCGAAGTCGGCGGGCAGCTCCTCGCCCGGCGGCACCATCGCGTCGATATCGCTCGCCTCGATGCCCAGGTCGTCCATCGCGGCCCCCGTGTCGTTGTCGTAGTAGCCCGCCGCGACCGCCTGGAGCTTCGAGAGCGTCGCGGTGCCGCGCTCGTCCAGCCAGGCGTCGAACGGCGCGCGGTCGTGGTCGGTCCAGATGTGCAGCGGCGCGTTGGTCTCGGTGTATCGCCCAGCGGTGCAACCGGAGTCGTGAGCGGTGGCCGACTTCGGCGATGCGTGCGGCCCCGGTGCGGTCCACACCTCGCACCCACAGCTGTCGGCGCGTGCGGCCAGCGTCCAGCTCAGCGGCTCCAGGATCGACGCCCAGCTGACGCCCTCGGCCCAGGCGTCGATGCTCGCGGCCATGTCGCCGTTGGCAGCCACGCCCGCGCGCTTGCTGCTGCGCTCGACGCGCCGGGCGGCGTAGTCGGTGATCGCCTCGACCAGCCAGCCCGACTCCGCCAGGTCGTGCACCTCGCCGGGGGCGGTGTAGGCACCCTCGGGGCGCACGCTGGGCGGGATGAGCGCGTAGCGGTGATCCCACAGCACGGCGAAGCCGTCGTCACCAGGCCACGTCATCGTCCCGACGTTGCTCGGCAGCTCGACGCCCTCGGGCACCGTGAACCAGAAATGACCGCCGTCGCGGTGCGTCCAGGTGTCGCCGTCCGCCTGGTCGCCGCCCACGCCGACCTGACCAGGTGTGAGGACCGTTGGCACGGGCCGGTTTTCGGCGGGCACGCCCTCGGGCATCGCGACGGCGTAGAAGCGCTCCAGCTGCGCGGCGGTGTCGCAGTCGATGACCACCAGCCTGGACCCGCCGGTCTCCACGGCGAGGTTCACCGGCACACCGTCGGGGTAGCGAGACGCGAACGTCTTGACGTAGCCCTGGAGGTAGCCGTCCAGCACGGCGGTGTCGGTGGTCGCCAGCGTCAGCCCGGCGGGGGACTTGACCCGCTGCCAGTCCCGCCGTCCCGCCTCGCGCACGACCTTCTGCGCGGCCTTGTCGTCGGCGCGCCTGCGCTGCGGGGTGCGCAGGTCGGCGGGCAGCTTCGAGCCCGGCCAGACCAGCATCACCGCCAGCCCCGCCTCGGCCAGCTGCCGGATGTACTTGCCGACCGCCTCATGGTCGGTCGGGTCCGACGGCGCGGCGTTGAGCAGCCCCGTCAACTCAGCGGCTCGGTTGCCTGCCTGCGGGCTATGATGCACTTGTCCTCCCTCGGGACATTTGACTCAGCTGGAGTCGTTTGTTGGTGGTGCCAGGTCCGCTACGCGCGATGGCGACGCGCAGGGCCTGGCATCGCTGTTTCTGGATCAGACCTGTTGCGTTGCTGCCGATTCCGGCGTGACGGTGTGCTCGGCCAGCCACGCCTCCAAATCGGACGCCCGGTAATACACCCGCCGACCGAGCTTCACGTAGCGCGGGCCGGTCCCGGCGAAGCGCTCCTGAGCCGGAGCGTTCTCGGACATGTGGCGGTGCTCGGCGACGTGCCGGGGCAGGAACAGAGCATCAGGGTTGGCGAAACTGACGGTGACTGCGGTCATCGCGCGCGCCTCCATCTCTGGGTGAATGTGGTTGGCTGCGCTGACGTTACGGAGACACCGTGCAAAGGTCGGTCGGACCGAATCGACTTCCCCGACTTGGTAAGGCTTGTGCCGCTTCGCGTCTCGCTCACCGCGATGCCGCGATCTCGGCGGGCATGACGGGCTTCAGCATCGCGTTGACGTCGGCGACCTTGACCCGCATGGCACTGCCGGGCTTGTCGCTGATCCGGTAGGCGGGCAGTTCGCCGCTGGCGATCTTCTCGCGGAAGGTGAACACCGAGTAGCCCGTGCGGGCGGCGGCAGAGCGCAGCGATTCGTACTCGGGGGTTGGGGTGGTGCGGCTGGACACTTCGGTCTCTCCTCTGACCTCGCCGTAGCCGAGGAGGACCGGGTGGCCCTCTCGGGTTACGGCGGGTCAGTCCCGCCTACACGCCCACGAATATAGCGCGGGTCTGTGAGGTTGCGCCACATTCCGCGCGAAACACGCCAAACGAATTAGGTTGTGGCGCTTGAGTTTCCCGACTTTGTCAGGTTAGTGACCGCCAGCGCAGACAGGCGATCGGCCAGCGCGGCGGCGCGTCCCTCGGCGGTGTGCTGGTACCGCATCGACATGTTGGGCGAGGTGTGGCCCAGGCGGTCCATCAGCTCGCGCAGCGTCGCGCCGGTCTGCGCAGCCATCACGCCCGCCGCGTGGCGCAGGTCGTGGAAGTGCAACTCCGGTAGCCCGATCGCCGCCCTGGCGGCGTCCCAGGGGCCACGAAACTGCCACTCACCGTGGAATGACCCGGTGGCCGGGTCGGTGAACAGCAGCGCCTCGCCGTCCTCGGCGACGTGGTGGGCGAGGTGCTCCAGGACGGCGGGCCGAACGTGGGGCGGCACGCTGACCACTCGCCGCGACTCGCGGGTCTTGGTCGGCCCGACCTCGAAGCGGCGCTCGCGGTAGGTCACCGACCGCTCGATGCGCACACTGGAGCCGTCGGCGGCGACGTCGCCGCGCCGCAGCGCGAACACCTCGCCCTTGCGCAGCCCGCACCACCCGGCGAGCAGCACTGCCAGGCGTAGGTCGGCGGGCATCTTCTCGGCCAGCTCGGTCAGCTGCGCGGCGTCGAGCAGCACCACCGAGCGGCGGGCGTGCTTCACCTGGGCGGCACCCTTGATCCGGCACGGGTTGCGGTCGATCAGGTCGTCGGCCACAGCGGTGTTGAGCACACCGTTGAGGACGGCGTAAGCCTGCGCGTTGCGGGTCTCATGCCCGTTGCCAAGCCCGGCGAACCAGGTCCGCACATGCTCGGGCGTGATCTCGGCCAGCCCGAGGTCGCCCAGCGCCGGGAGGATGTGGTTGTCGAGGTGTCCGCGATAGTTGTCGCGAGTGCGGCGGGCCAGCTTGGTCTTGTTGTCCAGCCACGTCTTGGCGTAGGCGCGAAGCGTCAGCTTCTCGGCCTGCCTGCGCGAGGCGCGCTCGGCGGGCGGTGTCCACTCCCCCGGTCGGCGGCGGTCCAGGTCGATCAGGTCGGCCTCGCCCTGGAGCCAATGCCCGGCGCTGCTCTTGGTCGGAAACGTCGCCAGCGCTTTGTAGACAACACCGTTGTGGAGGTAGCTCGCCTGCCAGCGCCCCGAGGGCAGCTGGCGCAGCCGCCCAAACGACCGCCGCGTGCGCTCGGGCTTCGCCGCCGCCTTCTGTCGTGCCATGCTCCGCTCCCGTCGTGCAATGTCCGTGCAATAGTCACCCTAACGCAACCCAACAGAACCTAACGGAGCAAAAGCACTGTAATACGACGTCATTACATGTTTCGAGGAGTCTTGGGAGGTCACCGGCAATGTTGCACGAAGTCTACCGGCTAATTCGAATCCTGCCGGGGGCACCATCCGACCAGGCATTTTCCCTAGGTTTACCCCTCAGATACCCCCGGAACGAGGCGTTGTCCACTGAGCCTTGCCGGAATACCCCACCGGGTATTGAGGTTGGAGCTTATAGCTAGGGCACCATCCGCGGGAAAGGAATTCGCAATGAGCACAGTCGACCTCACCTTCGACGACTTCGAGTCCACGATCGTCGAGAACCCGCTCGTCCTCGTCGACTTCTGGGCATCGTGGTGCGGGCCATGCCGCGCGTTCGGCCCGGTCTACGACCGGTCGTCGACCGCGCACCCGGACATCGTGCACGCCAAGGTCAATACCGAGAAGGAGCTGGACCTCGCCACGGCGCTGCAGATCCGGTCCATTCCCACAGTGATGGCCTTTCGCGACGGCGTTCTGGTGTACAGCCAGCCCGGCGCCATGCATCCCGCGGCGCTCGAGGATCTCATCGTCCGAGTCAAAGCGCTGGACATGGCGGCGGTACGCGCCGACATCGCCGCGCGCAAAGCCGCCACGGCATAGCCGCAGGACGGACACAACCATCAACTGCTAACCCCGCGCGTGTTCAACCGGAATCTGTTTTGTCAGCATCGATTAGAAGCAACTTCCGAACGACAGGACGGGGACCGTACGGCCGAAGCATGTGGCTGGCCGGGCGCGGACGCACGCGTTGTGGCCACCAGAACCAGCGCCCGAGAAGGACCGCGATGGAGGGTGTCATGAAGGCACGCACGATCAGGGTGTCGAACAGCAGACCGAGGCCGATGGTGGTCCCGATCTGACCGAGAACGCGCAGATCGCTGAATACGAATGAGGACATGGTCGCGGCGAAAACGAGGCCAGCGGCCGTCACGACCGAGCCGGTGCCGGCCATCGTACGGATCATCCCGGTTTTCACTCCGGCACCGATTTCCTCTTTGAATCGGGAGATCAATAATAGGTTGTAATCCGACCCGACTCCCAGAAGCACGATAATCGCCAGTGCGAGCACGATCCAATACAATTCGATGCCGAAAATATGCTGCCACACGAGCACCGATAGTCCAAAAGAGGCGCCCAGCGAAAGCGTCACCGTGCCCACGATGACGATCGCGGCGACCAGGCTGCGCGTGATGAACATCATGATGAGCAGAATAAGACTGAGCGCGGCGATGACGGCGATCATCAGATCGTATTTCGCACTGTCCTGGATATCTTTATACGTCGCAGCGGTGCCGGCCAGAGAGGTTTTGGCACCCTGCAAGGAGGTCCCCTTCATGGCCACATACGCTGCGTTCTTGATGGGGTCGACATGCGAGATACCCTCGGGCGTCGCAGGATCACCTTCCTGGGTGATGATCATGCGGGCCGCCTTGCCGTCCGACGAGAGAAACATCTTCAAACCTCGCCGGAAATCCGGATTCTCAAAAGCTTCCGGCGGCAGATAAAAGAAATCGTCGACCTTGGCAGTATCGAAGGCTTTTCCCATCGCGGTGGAATTTTCCGTCAGTGCTGCCATCTGTTCGTATATCCCCGACATCGTGGAGTAATTGGACAGCAGCAGTTCATGGTTGGTCTCTTGGCTGGCAATCTGGCCCGGTATCAACTCCACCAGTTGCGGTTGGACCGCATTCAGCTTGTCCAAGCTCTTCTTGAAACCTTCCAACTGCCCACTGAGTTTGTTGATGCCGTCGAGCGCGTCGAATGCGGACCTCATCGCTGAGCAGGATGGGACATTGAAACAATGCTGTTCCCAGTAGAAGTAATTGCGAATTGGTCTTAGGAAATCGTCGACGTTTGCCATATTGTCTCGGATTTCGTTCAGTGTGGCGGTCACATCCTCAAAGCTCGCAACCTGGTCATTCGTCGCAGCGGCCATTTGCTGTTGAAGCGCATACTGACGCTTCAAGACGTCGATGGACTTCACCATCTCGTCAGCCTGTTTGAGCATGTCGTCCGCGCGGTCCTGCTGATAGGTGAGATTCATGACCTGCCCGGTGCTTTGCATGCTCATCTGAAAAGGAATCGAGGCGTGGTCAATTGGAGTTCCGAGTGGCCGGGTGATGGACTGCACTTGGGCGATACCGGGAATGCGAAAGATCTCCCTGGCCACTCTGTCCAAGACCAGCATGTCGGCCGGATTGCGCATATCGTGATCGGCCTCGATCAGCAGCAGGTCGGGATTCAACCGGCCTGAAGGAAAGTGGCGCTCGGCGGCGGCGTACCCGATATTCGCCGGAGCACTGGCCGGAATGTAATGGCGCACATCATAATTCGTCTCATAGCCTGGCAGTGCGAGCAGACCGATGAAGGCTACCGCGCCGGTCACCGTCAGGATCGGCCCGGGCCAGCGGACAATCGCGGTGCCGATCCGCCGCCATCCGCGCGTCCGCATGGTGCGTTTCGGTTCGAAAAGACCCAGACGACCGCCCACGGTGACCACCGCAGGGATGAGCGTGACCGCTGCCCCGAGGGCGACCAGGACGGCTACGGTGACAGGACCGCCGAGACTCTGAAAGTAGGGCAGCCGGGTGAAGCTGAGGCAGTACACCGCCCCGGCAATGGTCAATCCAGAGCCCAGAACGACGTGCGCGGTCCCGTTGAACATCGTGTGATACGCCGTCGGCCGATCCTCGCGGGCGCTGCGCGCTTCCTGATATCGGCCGATGAAAAATATGGCGTAATCGGTTCCGGCTGCAATGACAAGTAGCGTGAGCAGATTGGTCGCGTACACCGAAAGCCCGATGATTCCGGAGTCGGCCAGCAGCGCGACGATCCCCCGGGCGGCAAGCAACTGCACGAAAACCGTGAGCAGCACCAGGAACATCGTGACGACTGAACGATAGACAAAAAACAACATCACGGCGATCACCAGAAGAGTTATCAGCGTGACCTTGAAGGTGCCCTTGGTACCGACCCCGAATTGATCCGCGAGCAGTGGTCCTGCGCCCGTGACATAGGTCTTGACTCCGCTCGGCGCCGGCGTATCTGCCACGATGTCTCGAACAGCACCGACGGACTCGTTTGCCAAAGCCTCGCCTTGATTGCCGGCCAGGTATACCTGAACATAGGCGGCTTTCCCGTCGGCGCTCTGGACGCCCGCGGCCGTCACCGGGTCTCCCCAGAAGTTCTGGACGTGTTCTACATGCTTGGTGTCCTGGCCCAACTTCTGGACCAGCGTGTCGTAGTAGCGGTGCGCGTCCTCGCCGAGCGGCTCGTCGCCTTCCAAAACGATCATGGCCGCACTGTCGAAATCGAACTCGTGGAACACCTCGCCCATGCGCCTCATGGCCTGCAGCGACGGCGCATCCGCGGGGCTCAAGGACACGTTGCGTTCCTTTGCGACCTCTTCCAAGCGCGGCACGGCGATATTCGTTACGACAGCCAGGCCCACCCAGAACAGCAGAATCGGCACCGCCAGCCTGCGGATCGTGCCCGAGAGGGAAGACCGAGCGCCATGCGTGTCGGTCATGAGGACTTATCTAGGCAGAAGGTATAGGCATTCACCTTGTTGACGGTCCTCTCGTCCTTGACGACACCGTTGACGGTGATGCGGCAGCCGATGACGTCGCTGTCGCCCTGTGCCACCACGTTTGCGAAGACCGCCGGCTGAGTCGTCGTGATCGTGTACGCCCACGGCAGCGTCGCATCGTGGACCTGGCGTGGCTCGCTGTCGCCGTCGAGGTAGTTGATGGTCGCCACCGTGCCCGCAACTCCGAAAACCTCGAGGGTCACGTGCTTGGGGTTGAAAGGAACGATTTCGTTCGATATCCCGTTGGTCGGCGAAGCGCCACCATGCGATCCGGAGCTTCCCTGGAGCCGATACACGCTGAACCCCGCGACGGCCGCCACCAACACCACGACCAGCGCCATCCAGCCTCGTCGGACGATGCTCCCCACTGAAATCCCATTCACCCGTTGACCTTTCCGCTCCCGAAGACGAGCAGCAGCGGGCAGACGATCGTCAAGCTGAAAACCGCCTCGCGCAGACCGCGGTCTGAAACGGCCGACCAAATGCCTGTCCAGAACACGAAGCTCCTGGTGCGGCGGTCATCCCGGGCGCTCGGCGGGGACAGGGGTGACACAGGCACGGGGAAAGGCCGTTCGTAGCAGGGATAAACCGTGTCCACTCTGCGCTGCCGACCAGTAAGATATCAACGGTGATGAATTCTGTTTCCCGCCGGGGACGCAGGGCCGGGAAGCCAGACACCCGTAACCAGATTCTCGACGTCGCCCGGAGGCGCTTCCTCGAAGGCGGATATCAGGCGGTTACTATGCGGTCGGTCGCGATGGGAGCCGGTGTTGACCTCGCCCTGGTCAGCTACTACTTCGGCTCGAAAAAGGGTCTGTTGAGCGCCGCCCTCGCCCTGGCCGTCAATCCGGCCGACATCCTCGGTCGCGCCGCTGAGGGGGAACCCGCTTTGTTTCCCCAACGCGCCCTGCACTCTCTACTACGCCTTTGGGAAGACGCCGAAAGTGGTGCGCCGCTGCGCGCATTGGTGGCCGGCGCCGCTCACGATGCAGTTGTCGCCAACCTCGTCAAAGAGATGGTAGAGGTCGAATTGATCGACACGATCGCGGCTCGAATCGGTGGGGCGAACGCCCGAAAACGCGCCGGAGCATTCTGCGCCCAGATCGCCGGCTTGCTCGTGACCCGCTACATCCTCCGCCTCGAACCAGTCGCCTCTATGCGTTCTGATGAATTAATTCAGCTCTACAGCCCGCCGTTACGGCTCGTACTCACGGCGACTCCGTAACGCCCGCACACACATTGGTTGCCATACGCTCACGTTGCCGGCGACAAGGTCCAGCCTCGTACTGCGGATCAGCGTGCGCGCGGGTGGGCCATCTGCCTCAACTGTGCCAATTCAGTCTGGACATCATCTCGAGTGGCCCTGGGCGAAATACCGGTCGGGGTAGCGTCGGCGCATGTCGCCGGTTATCGCTAGGAACTCGTCTGGAACCCGACCGGCTCGGGGCGGTTCACGGCTGGCCGGATCGGCGCGCGCCAAACTTGTTGTCGTCCGCTCCGCTGTGCTGCTGGCTGCGGTGTCGGCGGGCTGCGCCGGCGGCGAAACCGAGACTGCTGGGCAGTCACCGACCAGTCCCGTCCCGCCGGAGTCGACTGGTTTGGCGGGATCCGTATGGGTGGCCGACGAGTCCGGAAACAGCCTGACGGTCCTCGATACGGCGACCAACACCGTGGCGACCACCCTGACCGGCATCCAGGGACCACACAACGTCCAAGTCGGCCGGGACGCCGCCACCGTGTACGCGACCAGCACCGGCGCCGACACCGTGGTGGCCATCGACGCCGATACCTACCAGGTCACAGCGACCGCCCCGACTGGCCCGCACCCGGCGCACGTGATCGAGGCGGCCAACGGCAAGGTCTATGTGGCCAACTCCGACGACGGCACTGTGTCGATGTTCCAGGGTCAGAGCCTGCAGCCGGTCGGCCGGATCGAGGTGGGCGGGATGCCGCACGGTCTGCGCGCCTCGACCGAGGGGTCGGTGATCGTCGTCGCCAACCACATGACCGGCGCGCTGGATGTGATCGATTCCCGCACCGACCAGGTACGCGGCAGTGTGCCGGTGGGCGACGGGCCGGCCCAGGTAGCGGTCACCAGCGACGGACGCTACGCCTACACCGGCACAACCAGGCCGGCGGCAGTGGTGAAGGTGGACCTCACCGCGCGCACAGTGGTCGGCAGCGTCGCGGTGTCGGCTGCTCCGGTGCAGGTGTACCTCACGCCCGACGGCGCCACGGTCGTCTCGGCCGACCAAGGCACCCCGGATGCCCCCGGGCATGCTGCATCGCTGATCGATACCGCCACGATGACCGTGCGCGCCACCGTCCCTACCGGGGCAGGGCCGCACGGTGTGGTGATCGATCCCGCCGGCACCCGGGCCTGGGTCACCAACAGTTACGACAACACCGTCACCGTCATCGACTTGGCCAGCCAGACGGTCGCGGCCACCGTCCCGGTCGGCGACGGCCCCAACGGCATCAGCTACTCACCGCGTCCGCCTGCGCAAAGCGCGCCCAGCGTCGCGCTGAACCTCCCCGCACCCGCCACCACACCAAACGAGGACCGCAGCGGGCAACCACCGTCACACCACTCCGACGAGCACGTTCCCGCACCACCCACGACCTACCCCGAGCCACCGCACCAGCCAGGGCATCGGTGATCTGGCGGCAGCGGTAACAGTTGGAGCACTATTGGCGCAATAGTTGTGCGACCCGCTGCATCTGGTTTCGGTGCGCGGCCGCAAGTTCGGGATCCGCGTTCAATCGGGCTCAGTCTCGACGCCCGGCTTACGGCGCGGGATGAGGCGCACCTCGGTGATGGCGTGTTGATCGGTTGCGGTCACCTCCACCGTCCACTGATCAAGGTCCACGCGATCGCCTGGCTCGGTGGGGATGCGGCCGAGGGCAGCCAGCACCAGGCCGGCGATCGTCGTGTAGTCACCGTCGGCGGCATCGCGGAGGTCGACGCCGATATCGGGCATGTCGTGGATGGGAAAGGTGCCCGGCACCAGCATGCTGCCGTCGGGCAGGTCTCGCACCGACTGGACGTCGGTGTCGGCTTCGTCGTAGATCTCGCCGACGATCTCCTCCAGTAGGTCCTCGAGGGTGACGATGCCCTGGGCGCCGCCGTGTTCGTCGATGACGACGGCGAACTGCTCGCGGTCAGATCTGAACCGGCGCAGGGCTTCTGAGACGCGCAGGCTATCCGGGAACCAGACAACGGGGCGTGCAATGTCGGCCACGACTTGGTGCTCGCCGAGCAGGTCGCGCAGGTGCACCACGCCGACGACGTCGTCGAGGTTTTGGGTCTCCACAACGGGGGCACGAGTATGGCCGCTGTCGGCGAGCGCCGTCCTGGCCTCCTCGACCGGCGTGTCTGCCGCCAGCATCAGCACCGACCGGCGGGGTACGACGACTTCGCGCAGCACGCGTTCGTTGATCTCCAGCGCGCCGAGAATGATCATCCGTTGTTCGACCGTCAACCCGCGGTGACCGGCGACCAGGTCCCGTAGCTCCTCGGGAGTGGGTGGCTGCTGGCCGACGCTCGGGTCACCACCGAGCAGTCGCACGACGATGTCGGTGGCCTTGCCCAGCAGCCAAACCGCGGGCCGGGAAATGGTGGCCAACAGGTCGAGCGGGCGGGCGATCAGCATGGCCCACCGAAGTGCGTGCTGCATGGCCAGCCGTTTGGGTGCCAGCTCCCCGATCACCAGGGTGAGGAAGGCGATGGCGACGGTGACCAGTCCCACCGCCGCCGCCGGGGCGGCGGTGGCGAGGAATCGTTCCAGTGTCGGCACCAATGGCTGGGCCAGCGTGACGGCCGCAGCCGCCGAAGCCAGGTAGCCCGACAACGTGATACCGAGCTGGATGGTGGCGAGAAAGCGGTTGGGGTCGCGCGCGAGCCCAACCAGCGTCCGTGCGGTGCGGGTACCGCGGTGCTCCAATTGCCGAAGTTGTCCCTCTCGAAGCGAGATCAGGGCCATCTCACTTCCCGCGAAGATGGCGTTGACCAGTATCAGCGCCCCGACCAATGCCAGGCTCGACCAGTAGTCACCCATATGAAAGTGCTACCCGCTCGGCCGACGGCACACCAGCCGGTCAGGCGAACGCGCCGACGACACCGCCCGTCGACGTCGCCGGGTGTCACGACGGCGCATGGTCAGGCAGAAACTCGACGTAGAAGATCGGGTAGTCCTGAGCTATCGCCTCGAAATCAGCGACCGGCTGTGTGTGCTTCACCGGCAGGTGCGGGCGCGCGCCGGGTACTTGTTGCAGGTAAGCCTTCAGCAGCCGTGGTCGCGACTCGGCCGGCACCTCGGTCAGGTGCACCTGGCGTGCCCGGCGACGGACGACGGCGGCCCAGAATCGCGCATATCGGCGCGCGGTCGCGTTTCCCTTTGCGCCGGAGTACATTTCGCGCAGCGTCGCGTCGTATCGCGCTCGAATTGCCCGACCGATGTGCGAGGTCTTCATCGCCGATCCGTAGCCGGTTAGAGGACCGTCAGCCGAATTGTCGTTGTGGTCGCACGTCAACGCTTCCTTCAGCCGCGACGGGGACCTCCATCACGCCGATGCGCCCAGCGTCTTGCCAGCGAGCTTCTCGGCCTTGCGGGCTTCGCGCTCGAGGCGACGCTGTTTGGATTCCTCGAACTTCTGTGAGGCCTCCTCGAGCTCCTCGATGAGCAGACCGAGGTCGTCGCGCATCCGAGCGGCCTCGCCGGTGAAGTCGTCGCGTTCGAAGATGCGCCACTTCCTCAGCACCGGCATTACCACATCGTCGAGGTGGATGCGCGGGTCATACACGCCGCCGACGGCGATGATCACGGCCTTACGGCGGAACTCCGGAACCGTGTACCCGGGCATCTTGAAGTTGCGCAGCACGCGATGTATCGCACCCATGGCCTGATTGGGGGCGATCTCGAGACCGGCCTCCGTGATGTCGCGGTAGAAGATCATATGCAGGTTCTCGTCGTGCGACACGCGCGCCAGCAGTTTGTCGGCGATCGTCTCGTTGCACGCCTTGCCGGTGTTGCGGTGCGA
Organism: Mycobacterium sp.; assembly: GCA_044508395.1. Taxonomy (GTDB): domain Bacteria; phylum Actinomycetota; class Actinomycetes; order Mycobacteriales; family Mycobacteriaceae; genus Mycobacterium. The sequence goes on from JBIQHU010000033.1 coordinate 18,651, forward strand.
GACACGCGTGGCCAGCTCCTGGAACGAGACATAGACGACGGAGTCGAACAGGCTCTCGGCAAACAGATCGCCCTGCTGATTCTGGCCCGGGGAGAAGCCGCGGGTGACCTGCTCGAGGCGCAGCTGCTCGAGCTGAACCGGATCGACCGAACGGGTGACGACGAGGTAGTCACGCAGTGCGACACTGTGCCGGTTTTCCTCGGCCGTCCAGCGGTTGACCCACTGGCCCCACGCGCCGTCCATGCTGAAGTTCATCGCGATCTCGCGGTGGTACGAGGGCAGGTTGTCCTCGGTCAGAAGGTTCTGCACCATCGCCACCTGGGCCAGCTCGGACAGTTGGGCCTGGTCGGGGTGCCAGTCCTGACCTCCCAGCGCGTAGTAGTTCTTGCCGTCCGACCATGGAATGTAGTCATGTGGACGCCACTCCTTGAACATCGACAGGTGGCGGTTGAGAAGTCGCTCGGCCACTGGTTCGAGTTCGTGAAGTAGCTGCACGTCGGTCAGGCCTTGCGCCATGGCCCCTCCCAGTTATCTGTGTCTATCGGTTGCACTAATATATCTGTGTAACCCCGTCACATTCAAGTCGACACGCGGCAAGGGGCGGTGCGATGGTGCGTGCGCGATCCGCGCCGTCAACTGCCGGCTCGGCGTCCCCTGGTGAAATACAGCAGCGGCCCCACGAAATTGATGCCGATCACCACCGCCCACTTCGCCTTGCCGCCGACGACCTGTTCGGCCGGGCGAATCGCCAGTGGCCGGGTAGATTGCCACCTTCGATCGCATCCGCTTGCGCGGCCGCTGAGTGAAACCCTTTATGAACATCTCACGACCGCGCCAGTACGGTTGTCTCACGAGCCGAACTAGGTGTTGTGTCAAAGCATTTCGGTCCGGCTAGCGGACGGCGCTGATGACCTGCCTGCACGACCCGACTTCCTGCCCGTCGGCGGGCGCCATCTTTCCCACTGAATAGTAGGCCATGAGCGCTGGCGCCGTTACCAGCGAATGTCGCTGGTAACGGTGTGATTTCAGTTTGGCAGGACCGAAGCGGTTGTATTGTGCCCGCCCTGCATTGCGCCAGCGAGTCGGCGGTGGTACGACGACCTTGCCAGACAAATCCAAATAGCGGGGAAGGAAAGACCGGTGCTCAAGAAGCTGCCCGAAAGTACGGAAAATGTATTGGGCTATGAGGCCGAAGACAAGATCACAGAGGAAGAGTTCACCGCATTCGCAGAAGAGTTCGAGGCGGCAATCGAACGTCACGGCAAGGCCCGCCTGCTGGTCTACATGCCTGAATTGCCGATCCTCACGCCGAGCGCATTATGGGAGGATCTAAAGCTCATTCGCTACCGAAACGACATCGAACGGTACGCGGTCGTGAGCGACAGCTCAGTTCTCGAAGGGACCTCCAAGTTGGCGGATGCCCTGTCGACTGGAGAAGTACGGCAGTTCGATACTTCCCAGTATGAAGACGCGTGGCGCTGGCTACAGCAGCCGACCGACGCAGCTTGAGCGCCACCGCCAATCCACTTCAGAACATTCCGAAAGACGGCGACTGGAACGCCGTCGTCGGGCGCCCTCTCGACGACTTCCGCAACGGGGTCATCGCCAGTTTTTGGCCCAGCGCCGTGATAGGGGAATGATCGGCCAGGTGGGTGTGTCCGTCGATGCGTCGCTGGATCCATCGTTACGGGACAGCGCCGACGTCGCCCGTGGCTTCACGGTTGATCCTGCCACCGGGCTTCAGTTTGAGGAGGCCGAACGTCGCCTGCAGCGCGACGGTCCCAATGAGCTGCGGGCCACGCCGCCGGTACCGCTGTGGCGAAAGGTGCTGGCGCAATTCCAGGATCCGCTGATCTATCTGTTGCTGGTCGCGGTCGCGATCTCTATCGCCGCCTGGCTGGCCGAGGGAGCATCCGGTGCGCCGATCGACGCAATCGTCATCGCCGCGATCGTGGTGCTCAACGGCATCCTGGGATTCGTCCAGGAGAGTAAGGCCGAAACGGCTGTGGCGGCATTGCAGTCGATGACCGCGTCGACGTCGGTGGTGCTGCGTGAGGGTGAACTGCGCACGGTGCCGTCGAGGGAGTTGGTGCGCGGCGACATCCTGGTGCTGAACGAGGGCGACGCCGTCGGTGCCGATGCTCGGCTGTTGACCGCGGCGGCGCTGCGCGTCTCCGAGGCGTCCTTGACCGGCGAAAGCGAATCAGTGACGAAGAACGCCACCACGTTGGCAGAGCGGGTGCCGCTCGGCGACCGCAAGAACATGGTGTTTCGCGGCACCGCGGTGGCCCAGGGGGTGGGCCGCGCGGTCGTGACGGCGACTGGCATGGACACCGAGATGGGTTCGATCGCCGAGATGCTCGAGTCCACCGAAGAGGAACCGAGCACCCTGCAGAAGGAGATCGCCGGCGTCAGCAAGCTGCTCGGCATCGCGGTCATCGTCATCGCCGCGGTGGTCATGATTGTCACCGCTCTGGCCAACGACGTCTCCACGGCCAGCGACTTCGTCACAGTCTTGCTGCTGGGTGTGTCGCTCGCGGTGGCGGCGGTGCCCGAGGGGCTGCCCGCCATCCTGTCGGTCGTGCTGGCCATCGGCGTGCAGCGGATGGCGCGGCGCAATGCGATCGTCAAGAAGCTGCAATCGGTCGAGACGCTGGGTTCGGCCACCGTTATCGCATCGGACAAGACCGGCACGTTGACGAAGAGCGAGATGACGATCCAGCACATCCTCACCGCCTCGGGCGAGGTCGAACTGACGGGCGTGGGGTACCGCCCCGAGGGCATCGCGCTGGCCGGCGGCCAGCCGCTGTCCGATCCGGCGTTGACGCTCGAGGCACGCATGGTGCTTACCGGCGGCTGCCTGGCCAACAACGCGCAACTGACCTTCCGCGATGACGAGTGGCAGATCCAGGGCGATCCGACCGAGGCGGCGTTCCTGGTGGCCGCCCACAAGCTCGAAGGCACGGTCGACCGTGCGCGGCACTTCGAGCGGCACGCCGAGGTGCCGTTCACCTCCGAACGCAAAATGATGTCCACGTTGGTCGCCGGTGAGGGTGAGGGCGCCGCCGTAATGGCCAAGGGCGCGCCCGACGTACTGCTGTCGCGTTGCGTTGCGCTGCAGGTCGGCGAGGAGGTGGTCCCGCTCGACGCCGACCGGCGCGCGACTGCGCTCGCCGCCGTCGAAGAGCTGTCGGCGCAGGCATTCCGCACGCTCGGGGTCGCCTACCGCTGGGTCGACGAGGCAGACACGCCCGATCGACTCGACGAAGGTGATGAACACGACTTCGTCTACGTCGGCGTTGTCGGCATCATCGACCCACCCCGCCCCGAGGTGGCCGATGCCATCGCCGAGGCCCACCGGGCGGGCGTACGGGTCATGATGATCACCGGCGACCACCCAAGCACCGCGGTCTGTATCGCCGAAGACCTGGGGATCGTCGAGTCGGGGGCCAACGCGATAACCGGCGTCGAGCTCGCTTCGCTGTCCGACGACGAGCTGCGCAAGGTTACTGCCACGACATCGGTCTACGCGCGCGTCGCACCGCGAAACAAGCTGCAGATCGTAGACGCCTTGCAGGCCCAAGGCCAGATTGTCGCGATGACCGGCGACGGCGTCAACGATGCTCCGGCACTGAAGAAGGCCGACATCGGCGTGGCGATGGGGATCACCGGGACACAGGTGACCAAGGAAGCCGCGAAGATGATCCTGGCCGACGACAACTTCGCCACCATCGTCGCGGCGGTGCGCCAGGGTCGGGTCATCTTCGACAACATCAAGAAGTTCCTGCGCTACCTGCTGTCGTCGAATATGGGTGAGGTCTTCACGGTGTTCTTCGGCGTGGTGTTCGCCGGTGCCATCGGACTGGCAGCCAGCTCGGGAGACGGCATCGTCCTGCCGTTGCTGGCCACCCAGATCCTCTGGATCAATCTCGTCACCGACGCCGGACCCGCCCTTGCCATGGGCGTGGATCCGGAGATCGACGACGTGATGGACCGCCCACCGCGGCGCCCGACCGATCGACTCATCGACCGCGAGATGTGGCGCGGCATCGTGTCCATAGGCCTGGTCATGGGCGCGGCCACGTTGTTGACGATCGACGTCTTTCTGCCGGGCGGTCTCATCGAGGGATCGGACTCGTTGGATGTGGCGCGCACAGCGGGATTCACCACGCTGGTGTTCGCGCAATTCTTCAACGCCCTCAACTCCCGCTCGGAGACGACCAGCGCGTTCCGGCACCTGTTCAGCAACGGATGGTTGTGGGCGTCTTTGGGCCTGGGGGTGGCATTGCAGATCGCGGTGGTCCAAACGCCGCTGCTGCAAACCGCTTTCGGCACGGCACCGATGGACCTCGCCCACTGGGGCGTGGCGATCGCGATGGCCTCGGCGGTACTCTGGTTCGACGAACTACGCAAGCTGATGCTGCGGGCGAAGCTTCGCGGATCGACCCCGTGACACAGCCGTCGACCCCGATATCCAAGCAGCAAGAGGACCGTCTGCTGTCGCGGTTCATGCTGCTGTCGCTGGCTGCTGCGGTGGCGACCATGGCGCTCAAGGCCGGCGCCGCTCTGGTCACCGGTTCGGTCGGATTCCTCTCCGACGCCCTCGAATCCGGGGTTAACCTCGTGGCGGCGGGGGTGGCCCTGATCGCGCTGCGGGTGGCCGCCCGCCCGCGCGACGCCAGCCACCACTTCGGCCACGGCAAGGCCGAGTACTTCTCGGCCCTGGTCGAGGGCGCGATGATCTTTGTCGCCGCCACCGCGATCATCTGGACCGCCGTCGAGCGCCTGATCAGCCCGGTCGCGCTCGTCCAGCCCGGGTTGGGTCTGGCCCTGTCCACCGTCGCGGCAGCGGTCAACCTCGCCGTAGGGATCACCCTGCAGCGCGTGGGTCGGCGGCACCGCTCGATCACCCTCGTCGCCGACGGCAAACATCTGATGACCGACGTGTGGACATCGGCCGCGGTGATTGTCGGCATTGCCCTTGTCGCACTGACGAACTGGCAGCCGCTCGATCCCCTCGTGGCACTCGCGGTCGGGGTCAACATCTTGTGGACCGGCTACCGGCTGTTGCGCGGCTCGATGAGCGGTCTGCTCAGCGCCGCCCTGCCCAAGGAGGATCAGGCCGCAGTGAACGCAGTCCTGGCCCGCTACCGCACCGAGTACCCGATCGAGTTCGCGCCTCTGCGTACGGTCGAATCCGGCCGGCAGCGCCAGGTATTCGTGGTCGTCACCGTACCCGGGCAGTGGACCGTACAGGCGGCCCACGATCTGGCCGACCGCCTCGAGGCCGACATCGAGGCGGCGCTGCCGCTTACCGAGACGTTCATCCACGTCGAACCTGCGGACCAGTCCGGCTGATCGCGCGCAGCCAACAGTCGCAGGATTTGATACATGTTCAAACGCGGTAGATGCAGTCCCCGACGTAGGCTATTCATTGGTGCACGGGAGGTTGCCAGTGCCCATTGCGACACCGAGGGCGGGCCGGCCGTCACCGACGGGCGCAAAGCTCTGCAAACCGGCAATGTCAACTATGCGCTGAAATGGATTCTCCCCGAGGGGGAGTCGGAGCTGCGCCCCATCTTCGACAGGGCCGTCAAGGTGCGCGCATTGGGTTCGGATGCCGCCGAAGTGGCCGAGCCTTATGTGTCTCGCGCTTCAGGCACGAGTGGCTCGTGGCTGGTGCCCGAAGGTCACTGCTTCCTGCTGGGAGACAACCGCGCCGCTTCGTGCGACAGCCGTGACTGGAGGCAACCGTTTGCACCGTTGGACAGGATCGTCGGACGAGTTTGTCGACCCAACGCATCTCGCCGAAACGACGCTACCGGGCCGGCGATTCGACCCTTACCGATCAACATCGCCAAAGCCGGACCGCGCACGGCGCGGACTCACTAGCCTCAGGTTGTGACGAACGCGGGTGGTAGCCCTTCACCGAATGGCGACAAGCGCGGCGGGTCCCACGCGGAACCACACGAGGGGTCGGTGGCCAGCAAGCTCAACTGGCTCCGCGCAGGCGTGCTCGGCGCCAACGATGGCATCGTCTCTACCTCCGGCATCGTCGTGGGTGTAGCGGCAGCGACCACTTCGACTCCACAAATCTTCACCGCCGGAATCGCGGGCCTCATCGCCGGGGCGATCTCAATGGCCGCCGGTGAATACGTATCCGTCAGCACGCAACGAGACACCGAGAAAGCCCTACTGCGGCGGGAACGGATCGAGCTTGCCGAGCAACCGGCCGCCGAACGTGACGAGCTCGCCGGGCTGTTACAGGCCAGGGGACTCTCGCCGGAGACGGCTAATTTGGTCGCCGACGAACTCAGCGAGAAAGATCCCTTCGGCGCCCACGTCGAACTCGAGCTGGGTCTTCGTCCCCACGAGTTGACCAGCCCGTGGCAAGCCGCCATCTCGTCGGCGATTTCGTTCACTGTGGGCGCGCTGCTTCCGCTTATCGCAATCTTGTTGCCGCCACCCGCCTTCCGGATACCGATTACTGTAGCCGCCACACTGGTGGCGCTTGCCATCACCGGCTGGATCAGCGCGCGGCTCGGTGGTGCGAATCCCGTCCGGGCGGTGTTGCGCGTGACGATTGGAGGTGCGCTTGCCATGGCCGTCACGTTCGCCATCGGCCACCTGGTGGGCGCCGTCGTCGGCTAGTGCCGCCCACGCAAGCGCATCCGAGGCGGTACACGAGCGCGAGCTGCTGAGCGAATTCAAGCGCTGCTACGACCAGTAGGCATCGAACCTTCGCGGCCCAGGCTCCAGCCCGTATGACGGTTTGAGGTGAGTACGGTCGTCATGAAACTTCCGTCGTTGGGGTTGTTGCCGCGATCCATACGTTTCGACGAAGATCTCGACGATCATTGAGGCGCCAGGGACGACACACTGCCGGTGCCGGCTGGTGGCTCCCGGGTCGTGGAGGAGGTCTGCGGAATGAACACCAGCAGGGTGAGCGACCTGCCGTCAGCGCTTGGCGAGGACGGGTCGGTCGAGCGGCGGTTGACGGGGCGCAAGCCCGCGGTGTTCCTCGACTACGACGGAGTGTTGACGCCGATCGTGGATCGCCCCGAGGACGCGGTGATGTCCGACGACATGAGAACGACGGTGCGGAGTTTGGCGACGCGTTGCCCGGTCTGCATCATCACCGGCCGTGACCGCGCGGTGGCGCAGCAGTTGATGGGTGTCGACGATCTGGTGGTGGCGGGAAGCCACGGCTTCGACATCTGGACCCCGCGACAAGGTTCGATCACCGACGATCGTGTCGCCGGCTATCTCGATCTCATCACCAAGGTGACCGCCCGGCTTCGCGACGACGTCGGTTCGATCCCCGGAGTGCGGATTGAACCCAAGCGGGCCTCGGTGGCTGTCCACTATCGGCTCGCTGCCCCTCAGAACCGCGACCGGGTCGCCAAGAGCGTACAGAAATTACTCGCCGAGCACCCTGACGAAGTCGCACTCACGCCCGGAAAGATGGTCTACGAGATCAAGCCGAACGTCGACTGGGACAAGGGCAAGGCGGTGCTTCATCTGATCGACGTACTCGGGCTCGGCGACGACGTGATGCCGCTTTATCTCGGCGATGACATCACAGACGAAGACGCATTCGGCGCATTGCGGGACCGCGGGATCGGCATCTTCGTCGGCCGGGCCGACGATCCTGAGGTGAGCGACCGGGAGACCGCCGCGCAGTTCGTGCTCGAGTCGGTCGACGAGGTGCAACGCTTTCTAACAACGCTGGCCCGCTGATGGTGTCAGAACCCTTGGCGGACAGCGAATTCGACATCACCTACGACCACTTCGACGCTGCGGCGGAGAGCTTGCGCGAGGCGCTGACCTCTACCGGCAACGGCTACTTCTGCACACGTGGCACAGCCGAGTGGGAGGACATGGGCGCGGTGCACTACCCGGGCACCTATGCCCATGGCTGTTACAACCGCGAGACCACGCTCATGGGCGGTCGCCCCGTGCTCAACGAAGATCTGGTGAATCTTCCCAACTGGTTGGTGCTCAAGCTGCGAATCGAGGGTGAGGACGCGATCCGCCTGGACAACGTTGACCTGTTGAGCTATCGGCACAGCTATGACATCGAGACGGCGACGGTGCAGCGAGGCATCCGGTTCCGCGACCGGGCGGGCCGCGAGACCACGCTCCGCAGCCGTCGATTCGTCAGCATGGCCCACAGCCACCAGGCCGCAATCGAATGGATCCTCACCGCGGAGAACTGGTCAGGGCGCATCGAGGTGATCTCGGCCCTGGACGGACGGGTCACCAACGGCAACGTCGCGCGCTACCTCGATCTGTGGGGTCGTCATCTCGACCCGGACTCGCCGCGTACCTTCGGCGACGAGACGATTGCTCTGCGCGTGCAGACCCGCCAGTCCGACATCTACCTCGCCGAGGCGGCCCGCACCCGCGTGTTCGGCGACCGCCCGATCGAAGTTGTACGCGAGCTGTTCCAGACCGAGGACTACATCCAGCAGGTCCTGGCGTTCGACGTCACGCAGGGCACTCCGGTGCGGGTGCTCGCGGCACACCGCCCGCCACGACGCCGGCGTGCCGGCCCGCGGACTCAACGGCGAGGCGTACCGCGGCCACGTGTTCTGGGACGAGCTATACGTCTACCCGTTCCTCGACTTCCGGCTTCCCGAGATCACCCGCAGCCTCCTGCTGTACCGCTACCGCCGGTTGGCGGAGGCCCGTGCCGCAGCGCAGGAGGCGGGCTACCGCGGAGCCATGTTCCCGTGGCAGAGCGGCAGCGACGGCACCGAGGAAACCCAAACCGTGCACCTGAATCCGATGTCGGGAGAATGGGATCCGGACCTCACCCACAACCAGCGTCACGTCAACGCTGCGATCTACTACAACGTCTGGCGGTACGACGAGATCACCAACGACGTCGACTTCCTCACCGAGTACGGCATCGAGCTGATGGTCGACATCATGCGGTTCTGGGCATCGATCGCCCATTTCAACCCGGAGCGAGGACGATACGAGATCCACGGGGTGATGGGCCCCGATGAGTTCCACGAGCGCTACCCCGGCTCCTCCGAAGCGGGGGTGCGAAACAACGCCTACACCAACGTGATGGTGGCCTGGATCGCGGCCACCTCGAGCCAGGTGCTCGACCTGTTGCCGGCCAGCAGGCGCACGGGGCTGTACGCAGGGCTGAACGTCACGAACGAGGAATTGCGCCTCTGGGAAGAGATGAGTCGGCTGATGTACGTGACGTTCCACCAGGGTGTGATCAGCCAGTTCGAAGGCTACGACACGCTGGAGGAACTCGATTGGGACCGCTACCGCGCCCAGTACGGCAACATCGGCCGGCGCGACCGGATCCTGCGGGCCGAGGGCAAGGATCCCAACGCCTACCAGCTCGCCAAGCAGGCCGACACCGTGATGCTGTTCTTCCTGTTCGAACATGACGAACTGCAGGAATTGTTCGACCAGCTCGGCTACCCCTACGACAGCAACCTGGCCAGGCGCACCATCGACTACTACGACCAGCGCACCTCGCACGGCTCGACCCTGAGTCTTGTCACCTACGCCGGTGTGCTGGCCGCCATTGATCCGCCGAGTTCCTGGGAACGGTTCATGACAGCGCTGGAAAGCGACATCAGCGATGTGCAGGGCGGCACCACCAAGGAGGGCATCCACATGGGTGTGATGTCCGGGACGCTGGATCTGTTGCAGCGCAGCTATGTTGGCGCCAGCGTCAGCAACGGCATGCTGCACTTCAACCCGCGCATGATCGACCGACTCGAGGGACTGGGCCTGTCGATGCGGTTTCGTGGAACCGCGCTGCGGGTGAGCATCAACGACGGCGAGATGACGGTGCTCGCCCAGGCGGAGGGATTTCGCAACCCAGTGCCCGTTCGCGTCCGCGGCAAAGTCCATCACCTGGGTGCCGGCGAGTGTTGCGTCGTCCCGTTAAGGGCTCAGTCCGCGGCGCGCAGCTAGCGACAGAAAGTTCGGTTCACCAGCTACCATCCTGTCCCGCGAGGTAGCGGACGCAGTTCCTTCTCGGAGTTGTCCAGGCCGCGGCGGGTACGAAAGGTACCGCCCGCCGCGGGCAAGCCCGGCCGTGCCGGCCCAGCATCTCCTAACGTGTAGGAACGGTCACCTCGACGAATCCCCCTACGAGCCATGGGTCCACCGCGGCGGAGTCCCCCGGGCCGAATTCCCAGATCTGAAGATGCGCGACGCCAACCTCGGCGAGAGCGTGGGCTCACGCGGATTCGCTTGGACGCAGAGTGCCAATGGCCTTCAGCCTGGTGACTTCTGACCCCTTCGGCGGTGGCCCCGCCAAATTAGCCTCGGGGTCGGCTGGGCGGATCGCTTGGCCTGTCCCGGATAACGGTGATTCCCGGTTATGGGCGGCGGCATGTGAGGAGGCACGGTGCGGACCCTCCCTTCGCGGCTGTGCGTGCTCGCCGCCTCACAATCAGCGGTTCACAGGGGCGGCTGGTGACTGGGAAGCACAGACTGGTCGTACTCGAGGGCGAGGGCCATCGGTTCGTCGAGGTGCCTCCGGTGCCGACTCGCCTCGCGGACCCGACCATCATGTACGGTCGGCTGGTCGTCGCGGGCGTCGTCGCCATCGTGGCGACCCTGGGGGCTCTTGGTGCGGCCATCGGATTCGTCTTCGCGGGGTCGCAACGCCCCGACCTGGCGTCCGAGGTCACGGTGGGTCAGTACAAGACCCTTGTGTCGCTTGAGGTTCCGACGCCTAAGCTTGTCCTTCTCGGTGCCCTGGGCATCGTTCTGATCGCAATGACGGCGGTCGCCTTCGAAATGACCACCGCCCTGCTGTCTGTCAACCCGCGATATCAGTTGCTGACCAAGTATCGCGAAGGGCAGAGCCCGCAGCCCAACGACAATCCCGTTCGCGTCACCGTGGTGATACCCGCGCACAACGAGGAGGTGTCGCTGCCCGCCACGTTGGGTGGGGTGCGCGCGCAGTCCCGCCAGCCGGATCGTGTCCTCGTGGTCGCGGACAACTGCACCGACCGCACAGCCGCGATCGCCCAGGAAATGGGTGCGGATGTCTTCCACACCACAGGCAATACCGGCAGGAAGGGGGGAGCCCTCAACCAGGCGCTCGCCACGATCCTGCCCGCATCCGATGTACTTGACGTCGTCCTCGTCATGGACGCCGACACCATACTGTCCCGCCGGTTCATCGAAGTCGCGGCCGGCCGCCTTGAAGCGGATCCGGAACTGACCGCGGTGGGTGGGGTTTTCTACGGCGAGGGCGGGCACGGGTTGGTCGGACAATTCCAGCGCAACGAGTACGCGCGTTACTCGATGCAGATCCGCATGCGCCGCGGACGCGTGTTCGTCCTCACCGGCACCGCCACGACGTTCCGCGCCGAGGCGCTGCTGGCTGTAGCCGCCGCTCGAGGTGTGTTCATCCCCGGTGCGACCGGCTCGGTTTATGACACTGCGGCGCTCACCGAGGACAACGAACTCACCCTCGCGATCAAGTCGCTCGGCGGAACCATGACGTCACCCAAGGAATGCGCGGTGACCACCGAGCTCATGCCGACATGGAAGTACTTGTGGCTTCAGCGCGAGCGCTGGCAGCGCGGCGCCCTGGAGAACCTCAGCGCCTACGGGATCACTCTCGCGACCATCCGTTACTGGGGCCAGCAGGTGGGGATCGCCTACGGAGTAATCGCCCTCAACCTGGCACTCACGTTGGCGGCCATCACTTTTCTCGCTGTCGACAGATGGATTTGGTTCCCGTTCTGGTTGGTCGTCGGCTCGGTCTTTCTCATCGAGCGGGTGGCGACCGTGTGGAGCGGCGGATGGCGAGCCCGAGCTCTCGCCGCGCTGCTGCTCCCCGAGCTCGCCTATGACCTCTTCCTGCAAGCCGTGTTCTGCAAGTGTTTGTTCGATATCACCTTCGCGCGCCGCGCGAGCTGGGGGCATGTCCGACACCGAACGGCGGTGTTCGAGTCATGAAGCACCTGCCCACCGGCATCGTGTTGCCTGCCGAAGTCCTCACGTCAGACTGGTTCATCCTGTTACTGACGATGGTGGCGCTGAACACGATCATCTATGTGGGCCTCACCGTCGCCAAGCTCATACCCATGCCCCACCAGCTACATCCCGGTCGACTGCGCGGCTGGGCGCGCACGCTCGGCATGAACCCACAGAAGGACACCGCCGTGCGACAGATCCCCGAACCCGAACCGGTGAAAGCATTGGATCCGTTCGAGGACAAGCGCAGCGGGACAGTCCGCCGCGATTTGCCCTTGGCTTTCGCTATCAGCGGGGTGCTCGTCGTTCTGGTCGCAACGGCCGGGCTCATCGCTTTCGGCGCGCTCGGCATTGCACTGCATCTCGTCGAGATGTCCACCGGCGTATTACTGATCATCTGCGCCCAGTTGTTCGCTCTGCGCCCATTCCGGGCCGAGACCATAACGTGGGCTTGGGCCGTCGCCTGCGTCCTGCTCGTCGGTCTTTCGGTTGGCCGGGCGCACTTCTACGAAAGTCCGTACCCGTTGGTGTACGCCTACATCATCATGACCGCGTTCGCCCCGCTCACAGGGTACTGGCGTCCGAGCATCGCCGCCGGAGTATTGATGCTGGCAGGCCTCGTCACGGCGACTCAGCTGACCCAAGGCGCCGAGGGTGCCCGTCTCGTCATTGCGGGGGTGGCTGCATTACTGGTCAGTGCGATGCTGCTCCAGATGCGGCTCAGGTCGCTGGCCGCGCAGAGCGACGAGGAGGCCAAGTCTCGGGCTCTGGTCACCACCGATGTGCTGACTGGAACCCTGACGCCCCGTGGGCTGCTCACGATCATGCCGACAGTGGCCACCATCGCCGAGCGAATCGGCGACCCGGTATGCCTGATGTACGTCACGGTGCCAGATCTGACCGCGGCGAAAAGACAGTACGGCAGCCGTTACGGCGACGACGTCCTCCGCGCGGTGGCCAAGATCCTCCAAACGGCGGTGCGGAAAGGTGACCTCGTAGCGCACTGGCGAGAGGGCGAGTTCCTCGTCGCCGGTGTCGGGGGTCGACCTAAGGCAGAGGAACTGGCTCGGCGGCTACGGGAAGGGATGCGCACCAGCGGAGTCAACCTCGGTAAGTTGCCCACGACCGTCATGGTCGGTACTGCGGCAGGTGACCCAGGTGAGACGACATTCGACGAGTTGCTGTCGAAAGCCATCGGCGATTGCGCGATGCTGGAACCCGCCGACGCGACAGCCGCCGAATCCGGATGACCCGCGCAACACATGCACCAGGCCGCCCCGACATCGGCGTGACGTGATGGCTTTCGCCTCGACGGCCATGTGCTGCGGCGGGTTTGAGGTACATTGCCGCGCATGGCGCCGCGCGCTCGTGTCCCCGGGGCCGTCAAGTGGGCGCTGCTGACACTCGGGCTCGTGGCGGCGGTTGCGATCCTGGCGGCCACGCCTTCGGCGACGAATGCCTGGCTTCTGATCACGGAGCCGGCATACGTCATCCCCGATGAATCGTCGCTGTGGCGTTTCGCGCCGACGATGATGAACGACGGGTCCGGCCACTGGTGGATATACGGCGAGGACGACCGGAACTACTATCACTTCACTGGTAGCGCAGAAGCGACATACATCGTGCTACCGAAGACCGAAGCGGCGACGTGCGCCGGCTTCGACAGCACAGACCTACGCACCTGGTGTCGGTGAGCGGAGCAAGGCGCCCCAGGGTCCCATCCGGATTACTCGTGCGGTCAATGACATTCAGCCGAGGCCGCCCTTTCCGATCTTGCCGAGGCTGCCAACCGCACCGCTGACAGCGCCGCTGACGGTGTCCGTGACCGATTTGACCGAGCCGCTCACCGCGTCGGTCACCTTCTTTGGAGCGTTCTGGACCGTCGAGCGGAGCCCGCCCGCTGCGGTCGGACCTGATCCGCCGGTCGCTGTGCGCGCACTGTCGACCGCGGATTCCACCGGGTTGCCCGTCCCGGTGATGACATTCAGCCGTGGACGGTTCCGTGGTTGCGAGGTCTTGGGCACATCGAGGTCCTCGACGAGACCCGTCACGGCGGGGAGGCTCGGCGCGGCCGGCGCGGAGACCGGCAGCAGGTTATCGGCGACGGCCGGAACCGACGGCGTCGGGAGAGGCAGATCGGACCCGTTCGGTATGCCTGGAGGCGGAATCGTCTGCGCGATTCTGGCTAGCTCCGCGTTCAGCGCGACGACATTGCGAGCGATCTCGGCGGCAGCTGGCCCGAACGCGCCGTCAAGGGCTTTGGTGATTTGGGGCAGATTCGCCGTCGCAGTGCCGAGCACCGGGTTGACCGTAGACGTGACCGGCGCGGTGTTGACCGGTGGCAACGCCACGGGCGGCAGCCCGAGAGGCGGCAGCGGCAGCCCCAGGGACGCAAGAACATTGGTCACTTGCGCGGGTGACACGGGCACAGGAAGGGCCAATGGCGGAACGGCCAATCGCGTGGGGACAACGCGTCCCACGGATTGGAACGGCTGCGCGGTGCGGAACTGCACGGGCGGCACGGCGCTGATGCCGAACACCGACGGTCCGATGTAACCAACTCCGTTGGGGCCGGCGCTGACCGCGCCGAGCGAGTACAAAACCGGAACGATGCCGACCGACGTGAGGAAGAGTCCGAGCGTGGTCCCGCTGTTGTAGTTGACGCCGTTGGGTCCGACGGAGAACGCCGCCCCGGAATTGATGCGCGAATAGGTGACGATGAGCGGTGGGCTCACGAGCGCAGCGGCGGGACTGACCACGATCGGCATGGTGAGCACACCGAACGACGCGATGCCGAACGGCAGGTTTGTGCCGTACGCGGCGAGAGGAACCGCAATCACCGTCTCGGATGCGCGGTTGATGGGGACGGGCGGGGTGGCGCGGAGGGGGACGCCCGGGAGAGCAGGGAGTGAAACGCTGGGGATCCCCGCGACAGGAAGAAGGGCCAGCGCGCCGACGGGTCCGATCACGACGATCGGCGCGGCGGCCAGGAAGCCGAGCGAATAGCCCAGCGCGTGGTAGGAACCGGAACCGGCCGGTATCCAGGCGGTCACCGAGGGGGTGTTTACGACCTTGTCCAGGGGAGTCAAGGTGTCCTTGACGAGTTTCTGGACTTCGGGCGGCGCGTCCGGAATGGACACGCCGCCGACGGTGAGCCGATCCAGAAGTCGAGGCACCAGCACGGACGCGGTCTGGGCTGGCAACTGGATGAACGTGTTGCCGATCGCCGTCTTTCCGTCGGCCCGGAAGAGGGGCCAGTTGAAGGTCGTCTCGAAGGTCGTCTGAGTCGCGGTCAGGCCGAGAGCGTCCAGTACGCCTTCGACCGTCGGGATTCCGACGAGGGGGCCGCCCAACACTGGCGTCGAGTTGAGGGCGTGAAGTTTTTCGATCGCATCGGAGACGGTCGAGAGCGGTACCAGAACCGTCCCGGCAGTCGTTTCCAGCTGGTCGGTTACGCCGGGGACGGGGAGCAGCGTGTGAGCGGTTGTCGCAGCGACGGTGATGACCGCATCCCTGGTGATACCGGGGACGACATTCCCTTCGGCCGCGGCGGCCGATGCATTGACCAGGCCCTTGTAGGTGGTCAGGTCATTGCGGGTGGTCCGCGCGGTGAACGTCGGCAGCCAACCGCCCGACATAGCCGCGATGGGGTTCCAGAATCCCGCCGCCATACCTCCGTAGGTGCCCATGAGCATCAAGCCGCTGTCCATGCCATGCGACGCGCCGGTGACGAACTGCGTATAGGGGCCGGTCGCCGCTGTGAGCGCCACATCCGCGGTGACCGGGGGCGTCGGGGCAGCCATCGCGACCGTCAGGGCCGACGCCGTGACAGCGGCGGCACCCACAATCGTGATCTTCGAAGAGCGTCCCACGGTCCGGCGTTTACCAGTCATCTTCGACTAGTCCCTTCAGGTCCCGACTCACCGTAATACCACGAACTCGCACAATTACCAAGATCGTTAATTGGCGGCGGCCTACCCCCTGCTACACGTTCCCAAACACCGCCTAAGCAAAGAAGTTCTTGACGCCGCCGAGGAACATCTGAAACCCCAGCGTGGCCAGGAGTAGGCCACCGATGCGGGCCATGATCGCCACGGCACCTGGCTTCAGGCGGGCCAGCAGACCGCCCATGTAGCAGTAAAAAAGGAACGTCACGACCGCCACGCTCGCAATGGCGATGGCCATGGCGACGAGTCCGGATGTGGACGTGTTCTGCGAGCCGAAGCTAATCGTCGTCGCGATGGCGCCGGGCCCGGCGATCAGCGGGATCGACAAGGGCATGAGCAGCCCGTCGCCCTCCTCTGGACCCTGCCTTCGCTCATCCTCACCCTGGGCCTTCGATGCGCCGCCGCCGTACAACATCTCGAACCCCATCGCGGCGATGACCAGACCTCCGACCGCGCCGAACACGTGAAGGTTGATGCCCATCGCCTCAAGCAGTTCCTTGCCGGCCAATGCGGCGACGGCCAGGATGACCGAGACGTACAGCATCACTTTGAGAGCGGCGCCCGCGCGACTCTGAGGCCGGTCGGTCAGGACCTGGTTGAAGAACAAAAGTTTGACCGGATCGAACGGCGCGGTGATGACGAGCAGCCCGATCGTCGCCCGAATGACGAAATCGACGTCGATCTGCATGAAGGGATGGTAGGTGCTACGACCCCCAGCTGGAGTGCAAACTGATCTTGTTCCGGGAGGGCTGCTTCACGTGACAGCTGCACTCAACTCGTTGGCTCCAGCGGTCCGATATAGGTACCGGGGCCTGTCGCACCGTCTCGCCGCAGCACGGCGACACCGCCGGGAACCCGCGGGGCCTCCAGTGGAGTGCTGGCATCAGGGGGCACCACGATGGAAGTGGGGACCCAGCCGTCGGGTGTCGTCAGGAACGTCAGGCGGCTACTGGCCGGTGTTCAGGCTCAACGAATCGGGTGTGCACCACGGCGTCGCTGATGCTGTCGTATTCGTAACTGCCGCAACGGCGAACGCGCACACGCCGGCAACGACGATACTCATAGGCCACGCCGGCATATTCGGGGCCATAATTCGCCACTCCCTCGAACCGGTTTGAGAACTCCGGGCCCAGAGGTCGTGAGCCAACGGGCCGGAGTTCCATTTCATTACCACGGCGCTCGGGCGGCCGCACCTTATAAGATAAATCCAAAAGGGGTTCCTTAGCGGCCAATTCATTACCCATGCGAGCCGGCACACAATTTGTCGAATTTTCACCCGGTAGTTCTGGGCGTCATGTAACGATTCGTTATGTAACGAATCGCGTTACCTACGAACCCTTACAGAAAGTACGACCATGAAGCATCCCTTGAAACTCGCCGGGTCGGTCACGGTCGGCTTATCTGCTGCCGTCTTGATTTGGGCACCGCTGGCGTCAGCCGATCCCACCGATGATGCCTTTCTCGGCGCGCTCGAAGAACAGGGCGTCACGTGGCCCGGCGCCACTCCCGACAACCAGATCGCCGCGGGCAAAGGCGTCTGCCAGGACTGGGCTGCCGGTGCCACCTTCGAGCAGGAAGTCACCTCGCTCACTCCCCACCTGAGCGTCGAAAACGCCGCGTTCCTTATCGGTGCGGCGACCGCTGCATATTGTCCGGAGTATGAGTCGAAGGTGAGCTGACTCGCACAAGCTTCACGATTAACGCCCCGCGAATTAGTCGGGGCGTTTTTCGTAGCTCTGGCCGTTTCTTCATTGTTCGGTTTCTGATTACCGGTTTACCACGGCTGTAGTCGGTCGCTATCTGCTCTGCCGTCGATGGTGTAGCGGTTTCGCTGGTCCCAACCGGAGAAACGCACAGTCCTCGGGTTCCAAGGAATCGCCAAGTCCGCCCTTTCAGGCTCCGTTGCTTAAGAACGCTCAACGAAAGGGAGAAGATGCCCGCTTCACGCGCCGACTTGCGGCCGGTTCGCAATGCCGCTCTCCCCTCGCGGCGGTTTCGCACCATTCACGGCTATCGCCGGGCCTTCCGCATCTCCGGGACAGGCCCCGTACTCCTGTTGATCCACGGCGTCGGCGACACCTCCGCGACCTGGAGCTCCGTGCACGCCAAACTGGCGCAACGGTTTACCGTCATCGCACCGGACCTCCTGGGGCACGGCGAGTCCGACAAACCGCGCGCGGACTACTCGCTGGCGGCCTTCGCGAACGGTATGCGGGATCTGCTCGCCACGTTGGGTATCGACCGTTTCACCCTGGTCGGTCATTCACTTGGTGGCGGTATCGCGGCGCAATTCGCCTACCAGTACCCCCATCTGGTCGAACGCGTGGTGCTGGTGAGCAGTGGGGGCATCACGAAGGACGTGAGCATCGCGCTGCGGATGGCGGCCCTGCCGATGGGTAGCGAGGCGTTGGCCACGTTGCGACTTCCAGGTGCCGCACCTGCTCTGCAATTCGTAGGCCGCGCCGCCGCGACGCTGTTTGGCTCGACGAAGTACGGGCGCGATCTCCCAGACGGTCTTCGACTGCTCGCAAGATTGCAGGACCCTGCCGCATTGTCGGCATTCTCGCGCACCCTGCGGGCGGTGGTGGACGGCCAGGGACAGCTCGTCACCATGCTCGATCGCAGCTACCTGATGACATCCGTCCCCAAGCAAATTATCTGGGGGGAGGACGATTTGGTCATTCCAGTGCGTCATGCCCGAATCGCACACGCCGCGATGCCGGAATCACGACTGGACATCTTCCAAGGCTCCGGACACCTGCCATTCCGCGACCATCCTGACCGCTTCGTGGAGGTCGTCGAGCGGTTCGTCGACTCGACCGCGCCGGCCGAACACGATCAGGACCGCCTTGGATCGCTGATGCGGGGCGGCGGCGAACAGGAACCCGCGTCGACCGAAGCCGCGTCGCTCGGCGCTTGACCGGCGCTGGGTCGGCCAACGGAGGGTCGGCCAGCGGAGGGTCGGCGCCGCCGGGACCGAGGTCGCGGGCGGACGTCCCGGTTTAGGGCGAGGATTTGGAGGTGATGCCGTAGTCGATGTGGGCGCAGTGGGTGACGGTGCCACCCCCACAACGAACCCGTTACACGGGCAGCGAGGTGCCGGTCTCGCTTTCGGCGAATTCCCAGAGCTTTTGGGCGTCGTCGTAGTCACATGCGTTCGCGGACCGACCGCTCAGCGTGGGGCCGCCCTTGAGTCCGAGCCTTCCGTCGCAGCCCACATAGCTTCCGGGCGGAATCGGCTCGCTGATGCAGTACAGCGTCGGAGCGGCTCCTGCATCGATATCGTTGCCGACCACATTCGCGATCCGGGTCACCACTGAATGGAATGTTGACATGAATCGGGTGTCGGATACGTTCGACAGATTCGACGCCACGAAGCCCGGTTCCGTCAGGAACGAAGCGACGGGCGAACCCGCCTCACGTAACCGGCGGTCCAATTGCAGGCCCCACAACATCACGGCGAGCTTCGAGCGACCGTACGCGGGGAAGGCCGACCACTTCCGCGACCTCAGGTGCGGATCGTCGAACGCGATCGACGATGTCTTGTGGGCGTTGGAGCCGACATTGATGATCTTTGACCGCACCCGCTCGAACAGCAGGTTGGTCAATGCGAACGGACCCAGGAAGTTCGTGCCAAGGGTGATCTCGAAGCCGTCGACGGTGTCGCTTCGCGTCTGCGCGACCAGGCCCGCGTTGTTGATGAGAATGTCCACCTCACCGGCCAGCAGGTCGGGAAACGCGCGCACCGACGACAGATCGGCGAGATCCAGTTTGACGACCTCGGTGTCACCACCGATTTCCGCCGCGCGTTGCGCACCCAGGTCTAGGTTGCGCACAGCGAGGATTACGTACGCACCCGCACGAGCCAACGCCCGCGCCGTGCCCAGACCCACACCGTTGGTCGCGCCGGTGACGATGATGCGCTTACCGCTCAAATCGCCCAGCCTGCTCGACGTCCACTGTGCCGTCACGGTCTGAGATTAGCGAGGTCTGCTTCGATCGGTGGTTGTTCAGTTGACCGGACGGTAATCCTTGACCACGTCTGCGGCCCGCCGAAGCTGACCGATATCTGAACTCGTTGGAATCAAATGGATCTCGTCGGTGCCGATCGATTCGAATGTGCGCAAGACCTCGGCCAGTTCGTCCTCTGTTCCGGCCCAACCGGTGGTGGGCGCCATCGCGTCGACGAATTCGGCTGGAATCCAGTTCATGTAACGGCGCAGATGCGCGTGGACCTGCGCTCGCGCCTCGTCCCGGTCGCCGATGGCGAACCAGAACGATGTCGCCAGATGCGGACGGCCCTTGCCCGCTTGCGCCCACGCCGCTCGCGCGACGTCGAAGAGCTCGCCCTGCTTCTCGACGTCAAGGTCGAGCGTCGTACCCGCCAGCCCGTCGGCCCACACCGCGGCACTGCGGACGGTCTTGGGGCCGATGGTGCCGACCAGCAGTTGCGGTCCTCCGGCCTGGTGCGGCGACGGCCCGACGGGAACGGTGGAGTCGGTGACCTTCTCCCCCGCCCAGATACGTTTCATCACCGCGACGCTGACGGCCATACCGCGCATGGTCTGGGTCGCGATGTCCGCGCCGACGGCGTTGTAGTCCTCGTGCCTGCCGCCGACCCCTAGACCGACGGTCAGACGGCCGCCGCTGAGCATGTCGCCCGTCGCCAGCGCCTTGGCCAGCATGACTGGATCATGCAGCTGAGGCACCACCACGGTCGTCACCAGCCGCACGCGATCGGTCCATGCCGCCAGCGCACCCAGCAGGGTCAGGGAATCGGGGTTGTCGAACGCGATGCGCTCACCCCAGCACAGTGACGAGAACGGTCCGGTGTCTATGGCCCGCGCCCACGCCGCCAGCGTCGCGGCATCCAGATCCGGCTCCATCACCGGCATCGTCATCCCGATCTGCACGAGGGCGATTGTGGCACGTCCCCGCATGCCCACCCTTGGCGGTTTCGGCGTGCTGGGTCACGCTCAGCGTGACCAGCAACGCCGAAACCGCAAGAAACCGGGTTAACCGAGGATCCGTTCGGCCTCACGGATGCCGCTCTGATACGCCCCGTGGACGGTCGCGAAGAATTCCGGATTGGTCGCTTCTCCGGCGAACGCCAGCCTGCCGTTCACCGGCTCGGCGAGGGCCTCCATGTCATCGGGACTCGAACCGACGGCGATGAAGCTGTATGAGCCGCGCGCATACGGGTCCGCGGCCCAGTGGGTGACGAGTGATCCGGTCGGGCTGGGCGAATTGAGCGCCGCCACCACCTGGGCGACCGCGTCCTCATCGGAAAGAGCCTCACGCGCGCGTGCATCGCGACCACCGCGCAAGGCGACCAGCAGCGGCGCATCGGCGAACACCTCACCATTGATCAGCAACGACACCGGCTGGTCGGCACCGACGAGGCCCAAGACATCGGCATCCGGCCAGAAGGGTTGGTCGAACTTCAGTACCACCTTGTCGAGCAAGCCGAAGCCGAGTCGTTCGATCGCGGCCTGCTTCTCGTCGGGTAGCGGCGGGTCGAAGGCGATTGTGCCCGCCTTGAGCACACCCAACGGGATCGTGAGTATGACCCGGTCGGCGTCTACCGCGCCCTGTGTTGTCTCGAGCCGCACCCTCTGGTCGTCGTAGGTGACGCGACTGACCTCCGTACTCAGCTGGATGTTCAATCCGCGTGCAAGATGCTGTGCCAACTCTTGGTATCCGCCGGGCAGAATGACGTCGGGTCCGCCGAACTCGCCCTCGTTGCCCAACCACTTGAGCGAGAGCTCTTCGGGGTCGGCCGCGTACTCACCGACGATCTCGCTGGCCACCGCCCATTCAATGAGCGGATCGTTCATATCGGCGACCTCAGCCAGACCGTTGGCGACCGACTCGTCCTCGCCTGCGTTCTCGCTCAGGGCGCCAAGGTCTTTGGTGATCTGCTGCCAGCGCTGCAAGGTGTTCTGCACAACCTCGGAGCTGAGTTCCTCACCGTCCTGATACAGGATGGGCCTATCGAAATCCGTCTCGACACGTCGCGCGCCCACCTGGTCGGCAAGTTCGGTGAGCGGATTGTTCTCGGTGCCGTGAATCCACGCCGCGCCCAGGTCGATCGGAACACCTAGCGACGTATTGGTCCACATGCGGCCGCCGATCCGGTCGCGGGCCTCCAGCACGGTGACGTCCATTCCCGCATCGGCCAGGCGCCGCGCGGCAGCCAGACCGGCCATGCCGGCACCCACCACCACGATGCGTTCCTTGGGTGCGTCGCCGCGTTGATCACTGCCACTACTTTCACTGCTGTCGCCGCAGCCGGCCAGCATCGTCGCGGCTGCGAGCACGCCTGTACTCGCGGCGAATTGACGCCGTGTCATCTGCGACATGGCGTGGACGCTATCGGTTGACGCCCAGTTAGGTCAGGTTCTGAAAGATTTCGGCCACCGAACCCACCTTGGCGTGGCGGAAACCCGTGCCTGCCCAGACATTGACGGCATGTGGATCACCCGCACGCACCGACGCCGCACGCACCGGGCTGGTCAGGTAGTGGACCTCCGGGTAGCCGAACGGTGCCTGCGGTTCGTGCTCGTTGACGAACCGGTTCCGCAGCCCGCGGGCGTACCGGCCGGAAAACGACCGAGTGACAACGGTTTCGGTGAACTGCGGGTCTGTGAGAGCGGCTCGGTGGACGGGGCTGCTGCCTGCCTCGTCGGCCAGCAGGAAGGCCGTCCCGAGTTGCGCTGCGACCGCGCCTGATTGCAGCACACGGCCGACGTCTTCCGCGGTCGACAACCCACCCGCCGCGATCACCGGAACATCGAAAGTCGCCGTCACCGCGGCGAGTAGTTGCTCCAGCGGCTCGGTGGCGGGTTGCGCCGACGGATCGAATGTCCCCCGGTGGCCGCCGGCGGACGGACCCTGCGCCGCAAGCACGTCGACACCCGCCGCTACCGCAGTCCGCGCTTCCGACAGTGTCGTCACGGTGCCGACGGTTGTGATGCCCGCCGCGCGCAGCCGTTGACATTCCTCTGGGCTCGGCACGCCGAACGTGAATGACGCCACCGCAGGCCGCAGATCGAGCAGCACATCCAGCTTCGCCGCCCAGGCATCGTCGTCGAACCGAGGATCGCCGAGGGCGACACCGTAACGTTCCGCTTCGGGGGCAAGCGCCGCGGCGTACGCCGCGATCTCGGCCGTTGTGCCCGCACTCGCCTGCGGCACAAAGAGATTGGCACCGACCGGCCCCGTCGTGAGCTGGCGCACCTTGGCGATGCGTTCGGCGAATGCGTCGGGCGTGAGGTAGCCCGCGGGGACGAACCCGAGACCGCCGGCGTTGGTTCCCGCCGCTGCCAGCTCCGGCGTCGACGGCCCACCGGCCATGGGCGCCACGATGATCGGCACGGCGAGGTCGCGAAGGTCCAACACTTAGCGCACCCCTTTCGCGAACAGCAGACAGTCCTGCGGCTCGGAGCTGATATTCGGCAGTACCGCATAACGCCGCAGTCGGCCTTCCAATTTCAGTCCGCTGCGCTCCAGCACCCGTGCCGATGCCGTGTTGTCGACGTAGCAGTGTGCCGAGACGCGGTAAACGCTCGGGTCACGCTCGACATGGTCGAGAACCAGCCGCACCGCCTCCGACATGTAGCCCTTCCCCCACCATGGCCGGCCCAGGTAGTAGCCGAAGTCGACCATGTGCGGTTGTGGACGCCGCCAGCCGATGGCGCCGATCACGCCGCCACCGTCGTTCAGATCGATCAGCCGGACCGTCTCCCCGGCCGCGCCGAACACCTCGGTGATGACGCGCCGGGTCTCGTCGACATCGCGATGCGGCCGCCACGACATGTACCTCGACACCTCCGGGTCGGAGGCGATGCGCTCGAACAGCGGATCTGCGTCGTCGAGGGTGGCAGCCCGCAGCGTGATCCGCGGACCCTCGAGGACACCGACTCGCGTCACCCCTCCATCGTGCATCGTTGCCGTCGCGCCGCAGACGGTGGTTGACTGAATTGGCATGGCGATCACGTTCAACCACACCATCGTCGCCTCGCGCGACCGGGAAGAATCGGCACGGTTCTTCACCGAACTCTTCGGTCTGCCGCCGGCCAAGGAATTCGGTCCCTTCCTTGCGGTCGGACTCAGCCACGACGCCAGCCTCGACTACGCCCAGGTCGGACCGGACGAGGACATCCGCCCGCAGCACTACGCGTTCCTCGTGTCCGAAGACGAGTTCGACGCCATCTACGGACGTATCCGCGAGCGCGGCCTGCAGCACTGGGCGGACCCCAGAGGCAGTCGTCCCGGCGAGATCAACCACAACGACGGCGGCCGCGGGGTGTACTTCCAGGATCCCGCTGGGCATTACCTCGAGATCATCACCCGGCCCTATGGCTCGGGCGCGGGCTGATTCGCGAGGCGAGCAGTTCGACACCGTCACCGCGTAGCGCGGGCAGCATCCGCGGCCGGCTGCCGAGCACGGACACCAATTCGGCGGCGCGACCCGCTACGACCGGCCCGCTGTCACCGTGTGCCCAGTCGATATCTGTGGCCCGCAGCCGCAAACCGCGACTGCTGCGGTGGGCGGGCACAAACGGATTGGGTAGCGCCACTTGCGTGTTGAGCACCGCCGCGAGCATCTCGCCCGGAATCTGCGGTGTGCTCTCGACGGCGAACAGGATGTCGAGTTCATGCGTGATGTGATCGCCAAGGAGCAGCCGTGGCGGGAACACGCGGCCGAGCCCACGCGGCCGGAATATCAGCTGACCGAGTTCGTCAAGTAGTTCGGCGGGACTGCGGATCTCAGCGAGCCCACGCGCCATCGCGGAGTTCGCGCGGTCGAATGATCCGCCGTGGCGCACAATCTCGCGCAGCATGCCGGCGGGACCACAGCGGTAGCCGACGACGAGGTGTGCCAGCACGTCGTGGTTGGACCACTGGTCGCACAGGCTGGGGTGCGCCCACTCGTCCGGGCCGAGGCCAGCTGCAACGGTGCGGAACCGTTCGTCGTTGCGGCACAGCATTTCACGCACGGACATCGAGATGCTCCTGCAGGAAGGCCGTCTGGTCGGCCAGGACCTCGCTGACCAGCGGTGGATGGTAAATGGCGAAATGGTCTGAGTCGTAGTGGCGGGCGACGCCACGCGGTGCTCTACGCGCAACCTGTTCGGCGTACGCGGGGTCCATCAGGTTCTCGCGATCGCACACGCACACCAGCAGCGGCGCCTCGACGTCGCGGGCTTGGCGCAGCGCCGATGTCGTCACCATGGCCAGGGCATCCGCGGCGACAATGCGGTTGTCGAAGATCCCACCCGGGGGAACGGTTGAGTTCCAGCTCGATTCGGCGCCCTCGACCGTCACCATCGCGAAGCTTCCCGGCGGACCGACGATCGGTACATAGCGGCGACGCCGGCGCGTGACGAGACGCAGGAAATCCTCGGCGATCGCCGGCGCGAGACGTAGCGCCGCGAGAAATCCGAGTCTGCGTGCGGCTCCTGGCCCGTGCACGATCGGGCACTGCACGATCGCGACGGCGATGTCGTCACGCACCGCCGCGACCCTGATGACGTTCATCGCACCCAGGCTGGTGCCCCAGAGGCCGATCCGCGCGGCATCGATGTCCGCAAGTCCGCGAAGGTGCGCGACCGCCGCCGCGACATCCTGGCACTGGTTCCGTATCGAAATATGTTGCCGCGGAGCACCGTCGGAGGCTCCGGTGTTCCGATAATCGAATGCCAGCGTGGCGATGCCCGCCGCGGCGAAGCGTTCTTCGTACTGCGTCAGCATCATGTCGTGCGTCGCGCCCAGACCGTGTACCAACACCACGGCGGGGTGCGGACCGCGGCCGGCCGGCAACGTCAACCACGCCGCGCAGCGGGTACCGCCCGAGTCGAAGTCCGCGCGGCCGGTCGGGATCGTCACCGTCATCACCCACTCCTTATAAGTACGCTGTACGTATGGCTATACTGCTTTACGTACGGCGTACTTGTCAAGGCATGTGACATAAGGGCGGAAAATGCGCGCACGGTTCACCACCGAGGAGATCGCCGCCGCAGCGTTGAGCATCGTCGACGACGCCGGAGTGAGCGCACTGAGCATGCGCGCACTGGCCGCAGCATTGGGCACCGGACCGATGACCGTCTACAACTACGTGCCCGACAAAGAGGGGCTCGAGGAACTGGTGGTGGCGGCGGTGGTGGCCGAGGTGCGGGTGCCCGAGCCGACTGAGGACTGGATCGACGACGTCTACGCGGTGGCCGAGGCGATGTGGCGGGGTATCCGCGCGCATCCGGCCGCCATTCCGCTGGTGCTGACGCGCCGCACCGCGTCGGCGACCGGATTCGCCGCGGCCGACGCGCTCATCGCGGCCCTTGCCCGCGGAGGCCTGTCCGATGCCGACCGGCTGTCCGCCTTCCACGCCGTCCTCGCGCTGGTCGTCGGCGCCGCCCAGGCCGAACTCGCAGGCTCGTTCACACGCGGTCGCGACGCCGGCGACGCCGCCAAGCGCATCGGATCGGTGGCGGGGACGGCATATCCCCACGTCGAGGCGCTTTCTCACGTCGCGCGACGGGTTTCTGTCGAAGAGGACTTCGCGCAGGGTCTGCGCATGCTGCTCGACGGGATCGCCGCACGCGTCGGCAAGCGCCGTCGGCGTTAACCGAGGGAGTGGCCGCGGGTCTCCTCCTGCGCGCGGTAGTCGTCGGCCAGCTTGCCGACATGCTCCGGCAAGGTGCCTGCGGCCACTTCGGCGAGGCTGGTCTCTTCGAGCACCGAACGCATGCTGGCCCGCAGCGCCCGCCAGACGTCGGTCAGCGCAGCCGTCGGACCGGAGTACGGCAGATCGCCCAGCCCGATGTCGCGCACGCTGGCCAGCGGGCCGTCGATGCATCTCAGCACGTCGGCGATGCTGATATCGGTCGCGGGTCGGGCCAGTGCGTAACCGCCTTCGCGGCCGCGATGACTGCGGACCAAACGGTCGGTGCGCAGGTCGGAGAGGATGTCGACGAGGAACTGCGGCGGAATGCCCTGCGCCTTGGCCAGCTCCTCCGTCTTCACCACCACCCCCGCCTCGGCGGTGGCCAGCTGAACCATCGCGCGGACGGCATACTCAGCTTTGGCCGACATCCGCATGAGGCCAGTCAATCACGTGTCACTTCGAGAACCGCGTCTGCGAGTTCGGGCCGGCACACCACCAGATCCGGCAATCGGGGGTCCTGCCTGTTGTAGAGCAGCGGCGATCCGTCGATGCGCGAAGTGTGCAACCCCGCTGCCCGGGCCACCGCGACCGGCGCCGCCGAATCCCATTCGTACTGACCACCCGCATGGACGTAGACATCCGAGAGACCTTGAACCACAGACGCGACCTTCGCGCCTGCCGATCCCATTTCGACCAGTACGCCGTCCAACGCGTCACGCACGTCCAGTGCCACCGCGGGTGGCCGGGTACGCGAAACCACCACGCGCGGCTTGGCGGGGGCCGGCGGCGGGGCGTTGACAGCAGGCGTTGCGAGCGTGATGCCCTGCGCCGGAAGGGCAACCGCACCCGCCACCAATTCACCCGACTGCCACAGGGCGACGTGGACGGCCCAATCGTCGCGACCCAGCTCGGAGAACTCGCGGGTGCCGTCCAGCGGGTCGACAATCCATACCCGGTCGGCGGACAACCTGATGGGATTGTCCGCGCCCTCCTCGGACAACACCGCGTCACTCGGTCGCTCGGCGGCAAGCGCTGCCATCAGGAAGTCGTGAGACCGCTTGTCCCCCGCTGCTTTCCGCTCGGCCTGGTCGGCGGCGGCGAACTCGATGCGGACGTCGAGCAACAGCTTGCCCGCCTCTGTCGCCAACCGAGCGGCGACGTCGTGGTCGTTCACTTCCTGCTTTCCAGCAGTTCGACCACCCGGTCGGCGAGCTCCTCGGGCGAGTGATCGGGGGTGAGCCGCAGATCAGGGTTCTTGGGTCGCTGATACGGGCTGTCGATTCCGGTGAAGTGGGTGATCTCCCCCGCACGTGCTTTGGCGTACAGGCCCTTCGGATCGCGCCGTTCGCAATCCTGAAGCGGGGTATCGCAGAACACCTCGAAGAAGTCGAGCCCGGCGTCGGTGGTGACCTTGCGCGCCAACGCACGGTGCTCTTCGAGGGGACTGATGGCGGGAACCAACACCACCTGACCGGAATCGGCGAGAATGGCCGCGACGTGTGCCAGCCTTCGCTGGTTCTCGGCGCGGTCGGCCATCGAGAACCCGAGGTCAGCGTTGAGCCCATGACGCAGATTGTCGCCGTCGAGAACGTAAGCGGGAACACCTTTTTCGAGGAGCTTCTGTTCGACGAGCATCGCCACCGAAGATTTCCCCGAGCCAGACAGTCCCGTGAACCACACCGTCCTGCCCTTGGACAGCCGGTCCTCGGCCTTGCACAGCGATTCGTGGCGCACCGTGTTCGGGCTCGAGGTACGGGCCGTGACCTGAGGCAGGATCATGCCCGCGGCGACGGTTCCGTTGGTGTTCGGATCGATCAGGATGAACGAGCCAGTGGCGGCGTTGCGACTGTACTCGTCGAGCAGCAACGGTGTGTGTGTCCGCAGTGAGATACGGCCCAGCTCGTTGAGTTTCAGTGCCGTCGCAGTCTTGTCACGGTGCAGCGTGTTGACATCGAGCCGGTAATCCAGCGCCGTCACCTTGACGCGCGTCGTGCGGGTGGTGTGCTTGATGAGGTAGTCACGGCCGGGCTCGAGCGAGGACTCGTCAGCCATCCAGCACACGGTCGCGTCGAATTCCTGCGCCACCCTCGGCTGATTGTTCGGCCGGGCGATCATGTCACCGCGCGAGATGTCGATATCGTCGGCCAGGCTGACCGACACCGCCATTGGCGGAAAGGCTTCCTGGACAGGCCCGCTGGGACCCTCGATCGCGGTGATACGACTGGACTTGCCGGTCGGAAGTACGACGACCTCGTCACCGGGACGCATCACACCGCTGGCGACGGTGCCGGCGTAGCTGCGGTGGTCGTGATGCTCGAGGCTCTGCGGCCGGATGACGTACTGCACCGGGAAACGCACGTCGACGAGGTTCCGGTCACCTGCGATGTAGACGTCCTCGAGGTGCGACAGCAGTGCAGGACCGTCGTACCACGGCGTAACGTCCGACTTGGTGACCACGTTGTCGCCGTTGAGCGCCGACAACGGAATGGTCGTTACATCGTGGATGTCCAGGCGCGCCGCGAACTCGTGGAAGTCATCGCGGATCTTCTCGAATTGCTCACGGTCCCAATCGATGAGGTCCATCTTGTTGACCGCGAGGACGATATGCCTGATACCCAGCAGCGAGGCCAGGAAAGCGTGCCTCCGTGACTGCTCGAGGAGTCCGTGCCGGGCGTCGACCAAGACGATCGCGAGCTGGGCAGTCGACGTGCCGGTCACCATGTTGCGGGTGTACTGGATGTGGCCGGGGGTGTCGGCGATGATGAATTTGCGTTTGGCCGTGGCGAAGTAGCGGTACGCGACGTCGATGGTGATGCCCTGCTCACGCTCGGCGCGCAGGCCGTCGGTCACCAATGCCAGGTCGGTGTAATCGTGTCCGCGTTCCTTGGAGGTGCGCTCGACCGCGGCGAGCTGATCCTCCATGACGGCCTTCGAGTCGTAGAGCAACCGGCCGATGAGGGTCGACTTGCCGTCGTCGACGGAGCCGGCGGTCGCGATGCGAAGAAGTGTGGTCATCAGAAGTAACCCTCTCGCTTGCGGTCTTCCATGCCGGCTTCGGAGATGCGATCGTCGGCGCGGGTGGCGCCGCGTTCGGTGAGGCGCGAAACCGCGGTCTCGGCGATCACCTCGGACACCGTTCCCGCAAGGGATTCCACGCAGCCGGTGCAGGTGACGTCACCGACGGTGCGGAACCGCACGGTCTTCTCCACGATCTTCTCGTCCTTGCGCGGCTGCAGGTACTTGTGCACGGCAAGCAACATTCCGTCGCGCTCGAAGACCTGGCGCTTGTGGGCGTAATAGATCGACGGCAGCTTGATCTTCTCGGCGCCGATGTAGGACCAGATGTCGAACTCGGTCCAGTTCGACAGCGGGAACACCCGGATGTGCTCGCCCTTGTGGTGGCGGCCGTTGTACAGGTTCCACAGTTCGGGTCGCTGCGCCTTGGGGTCCCACTGGCCGAACTCGTCGCGGAAGCTGAACACCCGCTCCTTGGCCCGCGCCTTCTCCTCGTCGCGGCGGGCACCACCGAAGGCGGCATCGAACTTGTTCTCCCGGATGGCGCGCAGCAGGGTGAACGTCTGCATGGGGTTACGCGACGGGATGGTCTCCACGACGCGCCCCGCATCGATGTCGTCCTGCACCTTGGCGACCACGAGGCGCACGCCCGCCTCGGCGACGAGCTCGTCGCGGGCCTGAAGGACCTCTTCGAAGTTGTGCCCGGTGTCGACGTGCATCACCGGGAACGGCAGCCGGCCGGGCCGGAAAGCCTTCAGCGCGAGGTGCAGCATGACGATCGAGTCCTTGCCACCGGAGAACAGCAGCACAGGCTTCTCGAACTCCGCGGCCACCTCGCGAATGATGTGGATGGCTTCGGCCTCCAGCGAGCGCAGATGGCTCAGCTCGTAGCGGCCGGCATTGAGTTGCTGCGTCGCGGTCATCATTTCCTCGTAAAGTTGGTAGATATGACCAGATATATCTGCATAACCCGACATGCAACCAGGATTGACCTGCGATGTCAACGCTCGGCCCAGCGCGAGCGTGCGTGAAATCTGGCTCCGCGTCGGCGTGTCGGCCTCAAACACGCACTCAGTGTCATTGTCGTGATCGCCGCTGTTGCGGTGGTTGGGTTCTTT
>JBIQHU010000207.1:0-6402 GCA_044508395.1 Mycobacterium sp.
GGGGTGGGGACTTTTATCCGGCCACCAGCGGGGACATCGAGTTGGCCATTGACACGCCTACCTCGCAACAGCGGTCACTGTCGTTTTCGCCGACCGACTGCAAAGTGACGCTGCGATGCGCGCGGTGTTAGAGCGTTCTATCACGGCGGTCCGCGACCATGACTCATTCAACAGGCTGCTTCGCCATTTGAACTGAACCATCAGGTTGCCCATTAACGGGACCTGCCAGGCCGGATGGGAGACCCCGAAGCTGCCCGCGAGTACGCAGCCAGGGGGGTGGGGGTGACCCTAACGCGATTCGAAGGCGCGCCTCATACGGCCAGCGACGCTTCTCTCTCTGTAGAAATGCAGCCCGCCGCTAACAGCCGGCCCTCCCTCTTACGCCGAGTACTAGACGCAACGTAGAGCTGATTCTTGTTGTAGCCCGCAGCGATACCGGCTTCACGCACGGCAACCTCGTCTACGGTGCCATCACCTTGAGCGAGCAGCCTTTCGACATGGCCGTCGTACCATTTCTGACACGAAAGCGTGCTGCTGCAATCGCGCTGCGAGACGCGGTTCTCGATGCTTACAGCTTCTGATGCGCGTTCACCCTGAACCGACCGTTCACCCCCCTTCATCTGCGGTAACAACCCCTGAACGCGCTGTTCACCCTGAACGGATTCCGTGAACTCGTAACGGGTGCCCCCGGCTACCGACACAGCGATCACACGACGCTCGTCAGCCAACTCTTCAAGAGCCTGCGGAAGCAGTTTGCGACGGTGCTGCTTCCCCATCGCCGAGTTCAATTCGCTGAAAGAAGCGCTCCCACTTTTCTTGTTCATCGTGGCGATGACGCTGCTCTTTACAGACTCGACCGCATGACGCTCTCGCCCTTCGCTACGGATCATGTCTCGCCTCCCGCTCTCGCGGATAGCGTTGTCCCGCAACTCAGCCTCTCGCTCAAGCAACTTGTGGCGGGTCTGATCCGAAACCGCCATGACCGCAGCAGACATCTCCCAGTCCCATCGAGTGACTTTGATCCGCTGATGCATGATCGCAAGCAGAGCAGCGACCTTGCAGCGCGTCAGTAAGGAATGGCCGTCGAGCGGATCACCCTCACCGCGCAAACGAGCGAGAGCGTTATTGAGAATCGACTCTTCGATCTCTGGCACGCCGTAGACGACCTCAACGACATCATCGTCTCCTGGCGTCCACAGCGGCATCGCAGTAATCAACGGCTCGGGCTGTGGAAATTTACCGTCCGGAGTGGTCGGGTCGATAACCGGAGCCCAGAGGAATCGTTGCGGAGTTCCGCCAGTCGCGTCTCTGAACAAAACTTGGGTATGACCGGGCTGGGCACCCACTGCAAGACATGCCCGGTAAGAATGCTCAGGCACTATTCTCCGGGAATCCTTCGTGGCATTTGCCTGCCCTAGCTGTTCACCCATTGCCAAACTCTTTAGCGTCGGCAGAAGGATGCTGCCTTGCGTGCCAGCCAAGCCCGCGAGCGTGTCAATTTCAGGAATGTCGAAGATGATCGGTTCGATTTCACCGTCAGTCTTCTTGGTGAACATTTCCGCAATGCCTTGGCCAGACCCTACTGGCAACGTGAGAATGTCACGCTGCCACGCGAGAGTCGCAACCTTCAACGCGGCACCTTTTCCGTCTCCCGACCTACCCACGAAAGCACTAAGCATGTTGAGACTGGCGCGACCACCTCTAATCCCCGGCAATTGCACGTAATGCGGGGTGCTTGCTGATACGCGCAGCAGCACCCCGAAGAACACGGCCCACGGTGCCACTACACGAGCGCGTGCCCATCCGTGAATCTTCTCCAACTGGTCGCTACCAGAGTTCAGAAAAAACTCATCATTCATTGTTATGCCCCGATCTAAGCCGCGAACATTGAGTCGAAGTGTCCTTCTATATCTGCACGTTTCCAAACCCGCCTGCGGCCAATTTTGGCGGAAGGCGGAAGCTGGCCCAGCCGCTCCCAATAACGAATAGTGTCGATGCTCCGACCGCTGTAGTCAGCGATACCGGCGGCATCAATGAACACGCTTTGTTCTGACATTCGTACTGCTCCTGGTGTTATTTCGAGCGCCGCGCTATTCGCGGTCACTTCGCGACCGAGAACCGCTTCCTATAGCCACCAATGGCTCTCGGTGGTCGAAACACTACTGGCAGTGGGCGACACAATGGAATTAATACAATCGAGCCAGTCCGGCAAAACGGATTACCACCGGACCGATGAAATACGGCTACCTGCGAAAACCGCCTCGCGCGCTGTCCAGATTTCCGGACAAACTCACTGTCCAGATTTCCGGACAAACTCATCGCGTGGCCGCCATATCGTCTAAGTCAGCACTGAGTCAATCGCATCCCGTGTCCGGTCGTCTGAATCAGGCCACAGGTGCGAATAGGTGTCCAATGTCTCCGCAGCAGACGCATGGCCCAGCCGGGCCTGCACCGTCTTGACGGACTCCCCATAGCGGATTAGCAAGCTGGCGTAGTAGTGCCGTAGGGAATGCAGGCCGCTCCGTGGCGGCAGGTTCGCGGCGCGCGCCGCCGCGCCCCAGTGATAGCCAAATGTCGAGCGAGGGATGGCCTTGCCGCGCCACGTAAACACCAGGCCATCGGGGCCGGGCGGGAACTGTTCCAGATGTTCCCGGAGCGCCGCCACCACCACATCCGGCATCGGGATCGTCCGGTAGCTTGCTCGCGTTTTCAGCGGGCCAAATGTCAGTGGATTAGCTCGAACTAGTTGCTGGTCGACTTTCACCGTGCCGCTACGGTCGCCGGGGCTCTCGGGCAGGTTCAGCCGGTCCACTACCAAGCCGAAGCACTCCCCTTTCCGCATCCCACTACCGGCGGCGAACGTCGCCAAAGCCTGCCATTCACTGGGTAACTCGCGTCGCACGATCTCGAACTGTTCGGTCGTGGGCGGCATGACCTGATTAGGTTCCGTCTTCGGGAGCTTGGTGCCATCGCACGGATTAGACGCAATGCGCTTATCGCGTACCGCATCCTTGAAGATGCCGAACACGATGCCGTGCAAAACCCCCACGGTCGACGGTGCCAACTCAACCCCGGCAATCCACGCCTGTATCTCACTCGGGAGGATCGCGGATATCGGGCGGTCGCCGAATACCGGATAGGTGTGTAGCCGTAAGCGGCTCTCCACGCTCTCACCCGAGCTGCCCCGGTGTACCTGTCGCTTGCGCCACGCCTCCGCGTAGTCGCGGAACGTGACCTGCCCCGCAGCGGGGTCAATGTAGTTGCCGGTATGCAGGTCGGAATCGAGTTGCCGTTTGCGCCTGTCTGCATCGGCGCGCTTCTCATACGACTCCGTGAGTTCCCTACCGTCTGGACCGACCCACCGAACGCGCCATCGCCTGCCCCGGCCATGCAGCTTCGTGCAGACCATCGCGCCCGTCGCCTTGAAATGGGTGCGGTCGGTGCACCAAAGCGGACCGTCTGCGTTGTCGGCGGGGTAGAACACCTGCTCTCCGCTACGAGGGTCACGGTGCCATTGATCTTCTACGCCCGTTCGCGCGGAACGTTTGATGGCCGGTGCGCTCATGGCCGGGATCGTACGCTGCCCTGCGTAGCGCCTGCGTAGCGAAACGCCAATCTGCGACATAATGCCTGTTAAAATTAGGTAGGCGGATGAGTTGGCCTGTAAGCCGGATTCTGTGCCGCACCGCCGCGAACTATCACGGCGGCGAGGTGGCGACCATCCATCTGGACACACCGTTGCCGGGTGCCTCAAGCGGCCTACCCGCAGGCTCGGACGAGCAGCCCTCAAACGCCTGCGCGGCCGCACCAGGTGCGGCCTTCTTGGCCTTGCTTCGGGTGGGGTTTGCCTAGCCACTCCGGTCACCCGGAATGCTGGTGCGCTCTTACCGCACCGTTTCACCCTTACCCCCGCCATACCCGAAGGCACGGTGGTGGCGGTCTGTTTTCTGTGGCACTTTCCCGCGAGTCACCTCGGATTGCTGTTAGCAATCACCCTGCTCTGCGAAGTCCGGACTTTCCTCGAACCCTCTCAGGCCCGCGGCCGCCCAGCCAACTCATCCGCTCCATAAACTTAACGCATGGCGCAGCTTCCACCTTCCCGTTATCTGCAGCGGGCAAAGGATCTGGTGGACGCTCGTTACGCCGATGCGATCACGGTCGACGATCTGGCCGCGGCGGCCGGACTGTCGCGGGCGCATTTCAGCCGGATGTTCACCAAAACCTTCGGCGAATCACCGCGGGCCTACCTGCAGACCCGGCGGCTCGAACGGGCCGCGTCGCTGCTGCGTCACACCGACCGCTCGGTCGCCGACATCTGCGTAATGGTCGGCCTGCAGAGCGTGGGATCGTTCACCACGAGCTTCGCGCGGGTGTACGGCATGCCGCCCGCGGCCTACCGGGCAAGCATGCCGCCGGCCGCGATCTACGCCCGCGTGCCGAGTTGCATCCTGGCGCGTGACACCCGACCGCCCGCCGACAGCCGGGTCAAGACAGCACACGGGAAGAAGACGGACCGCCAACCGTGACCGTAGCGTCGTGCTCATGATGAAAATCGGAAGCGCCCACCTCTGGGTCCACGACCAGGACGTCGCATTGAAATTCTGGACCGAACTGGTCGGGATGGAAGTGCGGCAAGATGTTTCACTCCCCGACATGGATGACACGTTCCGCTGGCTGACCGTCGGCCCGCCGGGTCAGGACGATGTGTCGATCGTCTTGATGGCGGTGCCCGGTCAACCTGTGATGGACGAGCCGACGCGCACGCAGGTTCTCGACCTGACGGCGAAGGGCTTCGCAGGCACCGTGTTTCTCGTCACCGACGACATCCAGTCCGACTTCGAGGCCATGAGCGCCCGCGGAGTCGAGTTCACCGAGGAGCCCCATCAGATGCCGTACGGCATCGACTCGGGATTCCGCGATCCGTCCGGAAACAGCGTGCGACTCACCCAATTGGCGCCCCCGCCCGCCAATACTGTCTAGGTGCGAACCTCAACCGCAGCACTGGGCTCGGCGGCCTTCTTCGTCGTTGCGCCGGGGACCTTTGTGGGGTTGGGCCCGTGGCTGATCACCCGTTGGGAGATCCCCGAGGCCAGCCCACCGCTGCGATTGGTTCTGGGAGCGGTGTTCGTCGTTGTCGGCTTGGTTCCGCCCATCCACGCATTCATTCAATTCGTCAAGGCGGGCGGAACGCCGATGCCCGTCGCACCGACCGAGCGGCTGGTGGTCACCGGGTTCAACCGGTTCGTGCGCAACCCGATGTACGTCGGACTGCTGATCGCGATCCTGGGCCAGGCGCTGCTCTTCGACAGCCTGTGGCTGGTGGTCTACGCGCTCATCGGGTGGGCCATTACCGCCTCATTCGTGCACTGGTACGAAGAACCCACGCTGGTGCGCACCTACGGCGAGCAGTACGAGGAGTACCGCCGCAACGTGCCAGCATGGACGCCGCGCCTGACCCCGTGGCGCCCTGCCTAGGGATCTCACATCCGGCCGGTCGTCACCGTCTACAGGATATGAACACTCGACACTGCGTCATCGACAGCCCACTGGATGAGCTGACCTTGGTCGCCAGCGACAACGCGCTGACCGGTGTGTATTTCCGGCAGCACTGGCGTCGACCGGATCAGGCCGCTTTCGGTCCTCGGGTCGAGGCGCAGTCCGATGCCGTTTTCGCCGAGGCTCAAGTGCAGCTGACGGGCTACCTTGCCGGCGACCGCGCCGACTTCGACCTGGCGGTCCGGCCCCAAGGCGACGATCGTCAGCAGCGCGTCTGGAGCATGCTCACCGCGATCCCCTACGGCGGCAGGGTCACCTACGGAGAGCTCGCCACCGCGCTCGCCGACGGGACGACGGCCCAGGAGGTCGGGCAGGCGGTCGGGCGCAATCCGTTGTGCATCGTCGTTCCATGTCACCGGGTCATCGGCAGCAACGGCCAATTGACCGGCTACGCGGGTGGCCTGCGACGTAAGCAGTTCCTCCTCGAACTCGAAGAGCCGGCCGATGTGAAGGCGGCGAGGTTGTTCTGATGTCCGACTGGCACAGACGCGTCGAGTCGGGCGACTGGGAGACAATCACCGCTGAGCTCAACGACTTCGGGGGTGCGCTGCTACCCAGGCTGCTCACCGACCGCGAAGCTGCGGCCATCCAGCGGCTCTACTCCGACGACCGCCTTTTCCGCTCGACCATCGACATGCGCAGATACCGTTTCGGCGAGGGTGAGTACCGATACTTTTACCAGCCCTATCCCGAACCGATCGAGGCACTCAAGCAGTCGCTGTACCCCCGGCTGCTGCCCATCGCCCGGGACTGGTGGTCCAAGCTCGGCCGCGACTGCCCGTGGCCCGACACCCTCGACGACTGGCTTGACATGTGCCATGCGGCCGGCCAGCAGAAGTCGACCGC
>JBIQHU010000208.1:0-6321 GCA_044508395.1 Mycobacterium sp.
GTTAATAGGGCACTAGCACCTCAAGCTAGCGCGTCTGCCATTCCGCCACTCGGACCCGTTGTGGGCAGCTAAGGCTATCGGATCAGCGAGGCCGGACCCAAACCCAGGGGAGTCGGCAATGGTACGAATGTGACTGTGACCGCATCCTCAGCAGCCGAAGCCGAGGTGGTTGATCTCGTCAGCACGCTCATCCGCTTCGATACGTCGAACACCGGTGAGCCCGAGACCACCAAAGGCGAGGCCGAATGTGCCGGCTGGGTGGCCGAACAGCTGCAGGAGGTCGGCTACACCACCCAATACGTCGAGGCAGGCGCCCCCGGCAGGGGCAACGTGTTCGCACGGCTCAAAGGCGCCAACCCCGAACGCGGCGCCCTGATGCTGCACGGCCACCTCGACGTGGTGCCCGCGGAGGCCGCCGACTGGAGCGTGCACCCGTTCTCCGGCGCCATCGAGGACGGCTATGTCTGGGGCCGCGGCGCGGTCGACATGAAGGACATGGTCGGGATGATCATCGCGGTCGCCAGGCACTTCAAACGCTCGGGAATTGTGCCGCCGCGCGACCTCGTCTTCGCCTTCGTGTCCGACGAGGAAGCGGGTGGAAAGTACGGCTGTAAGTGGCTGGTCGACAACCGTCCGGACCTGTTCGAGGGCGTCACAGAGGCGATCGGGGAGGTCGGCGGGTTCTCGTTGACGATTCCGCGCCGCGACGGCGGTGAGCGGACGCTGTACCTCATCGAGACCGCCGAGAAGGCGATGATGTGGATGCGGTTGACGGCGCGCGGGCGGGCGGGCCACGGATCGATGATCCACGACAACAACGCGGTCACCGCGGTCGCCGATGCAGTGGCCAAGCTGGGTCGACACCAGTTCCCGGTGGTATTGACCGACTCAGTGGAGCAGTTCCTGGCCGCTGTCGCCGAGGAGACGGGCTACACCTTCGACGTGGACTCCCCGGATCTGGAGGGGGCGATCGCCAAGCTGGGCCCGATCGCGCGGATCGTGGGCGCGACGCTGCGCGATACGGCCAATCCGACGATGCTCAAGGCCGGCTACAAGGCCAACGTCATCCCCGCGACGGCTGAGGCCGTCGTCGACTGCCGTGTGCTGCCGGGCCGGCTCGCCGCTTTCGAGCGCGAGGTCGACGAAATCATCGGCCCCGACGTCACCCGCGAGTGGATCACCGAGCTGCCGCCCTATGAGACGGGCTTCGACGGCGAGCTGCTCGAGGCGATGAACGCCGCGATCCTGTCCGCCGATCCCGACGCCCGCACAGTGCCGTACATGCTGTCGGGCGGGACCGACGCAAAACACTTCGCGCGCCTCGGGATTCGCTGCTTCGGTTTCGCACCGCTCAAGCTGCCGCCTGACCTCGACTTCGCCGCGCTGTTCCACGGCGTGGACGAACGGGTACCCGTCGACGCACTGACGTTCGGCACCAGAGTTCTCGAGCATTTCCTATTGCACTGCTGACGACACGAAAGGATCGCAATGCCTTTTCCCTACAACCCCTACGACTTCCTGCCGAAGCTGCCGTCGTTCCAGCTGACGTCACAATCGGTGACCGACGGGCAACCGCTGGCCAATGACCAGGTCAGCGGAATCATGGGCGCAGGTGGATCCGACATCTCGCCGCAGCTGTCGTGGTCGGGCTTCCCCGAGGAGACGCGTAGCTTCGCGGTGACGATCTACGACCCCGACGCGCCGACGGCGTCCGGTTTCTGGCACTGGGCGGTGGCGAATCTGCCGGCGACCGTGACGGATCTGCCGGCTGGCGCGGGCGATGGCAGCGGATTGCCCGGTGACGCACTCACTTTGGCCAACGACGCCGGGTTGAGGCGCTACATCGGCGCTGCGCCGCCCCCCGGACACGGCGCACACCGGTACTTCATCGCCGTGCATGCCGTCGGCGTCGAGAAGCTCGAGTTGCCCGCCGATGCGACTCCGGCCTATCTGGGCTTCAACCTGTTCCAAAACGCGATCGCCCGTGCGCTGATCCACGGGACCTACGAGCAGAACTAGTCGCGCGCGGCGGAGCCGACGGCGTCTGCCAACGAAGCGAAACCCTCGTCGCGCAGGCGCCGGGCCAGGCCGTCGTGAATGCGCTTGGCCCACAACCCGCCGCCGTAAACGAATCCGGTGTAGCCCTGCAGCAGTGAGGCGCCGGAAACGATGCGCTCCCACGCGTCGTCGGCCGTTTCGATGCCCCCGACACTGATCAGCACCAGCCGGTCACCGACGCGGCGGTACAGCCGGCGTAACACCTCCAGCGAGCGTTGCGCGACCGGCGGCCCGGAGATGCCGCCCGGGCCGAGATCGTCGACGCCGGGAGTGGCCAGGCCGTCGCGCGACACGGTGGTGTTGGTCGCGACGATGCCTTCCAAGCCCAATTCGATTGCCAGGTCTGCGATCTCGTCGACATCCTGATCTGACAGGTCGGGGGCGATCTTGACCAGCACGGGCGTCGTTGTCTGCGCGCGGACCGCACGAAGAATCGGCCGCAACGACTCCACCGCCTGCAGGTCCCGCAGCCCCGGCGTGTTCGGCGAGCTGACATTGACCACCAGATACGCGGCGAGCGGCCCGACCAGCCGAGCACTTTCGGCGTAATCGTGGACTGCGGCTTCGGGGGCGGTGGTCTTGGTCTTGCCGATGTTGACCCCGATCGGCACGTCGGGAGTGTGCCTGGCCAGCTGCAGCGCCAACTCGCCGGCGCCGTGGTTGTTGAACCCCATCCGGTTCAGCAGCGCGCGATCGTCGGGCAGCCGGAACAGCCGCGGCGGCGGATTGCCCGGTTGTGCCTTCGCGGTCACGGTGCCGACCTCGGCATAGCCGAACCCGAGCGCGCCCCAGGTCTGCAGCCCGATGCCGTCCTTGTCGAAGCCCGCCGCGAGGCCCAGTGGGCCCGGGAACGTCGCTCCGAACACGGTGCTGGACAGGATCGGATCGCGCGGCGCCAGCCACCGCGCCAACATGCGGCGAGTGACGGCGATCGCGGTAACGGCCCGCAGCAGCGCGAAAACCCAGGTGTGAATGCGTTCGGGCGCGAACAGGAACAGCACCCGCTGCACCGCGCGGTACATCATGAGCTCACAGGGCGGGCTGCTCCGGGATCGCGGCCCCGTGGATCGCCGATTTCTTGCGGCGCAGCAACACCCGCCGCGACCCGTCGGTGTACAGGCGCACGCGGGTGAGCTCCCAGCCGCGGTATTCGGCCTCGATGGACAACCGAGTCGACGCGTTGATCCTGGTCAGATCGGGCGGCAGCCGCAACGGAATCCACTCGTAGTCGTCGGACAGATCCTTATCCCAGCCCTCCGGCATCCGGCCGCGATGCATCGTCGTCACGAACCCACCGCCGCATCCGGGATCACCTGGACACCCGCGCCTGAGCTCGACACCACATAGAGGGTGCCAGATGACTCGTCGTAGACCAGGGAGTTCGGCTGCTGCACGGTTCGATAGCGCACCTTTTCGACGGGGATGCCGGTTGACAGATCGTAGCCAACCACCGAGTTCGATGCCGTCTGCGACACCCAGGCCAGCGTCGACGATCCGGCCAGCCCGTAGGGCGCATCCCGCACCGGATACTTCTGGCGCAGGATCAGCGGGTCGGTGCTGAAGACCAGCAGCTGGCCGCCGCGAGTGTCGGCAACAAGCACCCGGCCCACGCTGTCGGCGGCCATGGTCGTCGCCCCTTCGCCCGCGCGCAAAGCCTGTTCGGCCTTCGCGCCATCCTCGGAAAGCGCGGTCACCGACGTCTGGCCCCGATCCAGCACGACGACGGTGTTCCCTTGAGCCACAAGGTCATCCACTCGAGCGAAGATCTTCAGATGCGCACCGACGGCGGTATCGGAACTCAGGGTGAACACCGTGCCGTCGGAGCTGCCCAGCACCAGCCTGCCGTCCGCGCGACGCGTGATCGCGGTGAAATCCGTCTCCTCTTGCCCGTCGACGCGCACCGGCGTCGCGGTGCCCTCGGCGAGATCGATCCGGAAATAGCCGCCGCGGGTCGACGCATATGCCCGGCCATCGCCGTCTCCGGTGATCGCGGTCGCGGCCCCGGGCAACGGCACTGACCTGGTCCTGCCCGGCTCGCCGAGGGTCGTGATCTCCGACTCGCTCAGCACGGCCAACGACCTGGTTTTCGTGTCGAATATCGCGCCCTGTGCATGGCCTGCCAGCGGGCGGACCGTACCGGCGGGGGTACCTGTTACAGGGGGCGACAGGGCCGCCTGAGCAGGCGTGATGGTCGGTGGCGGGGCATCGACGGGGCTCGACGAACATCCCGATAGTCCAATCGCCAGCGAGGCCAGCACCACCTGAATCAAGGTGTTTACGCGGATCGGCAAGGGGTAGCTCTCGGGATGTGCGAATTGGAACTCTGTTGACCAGCCAGTGTAGGCAAACCGCTCATCGTGAAATTCAGACCGCTCGTCGTGCCCCCTCGATCGGCTGCATGAGTCGAGTTATGGTCATCTCATGACCATTGCCGCAGACCGGGAATTGGGCGGCCAAGAGTTTGCTATCGAGGACATTTCCACTGGTCTTCACGCTAGCGGGTTTGGCCAGGTCGGCGACGGCCGGAGCTTCTCCTTTCACGTCGAGCGGCAGGTGCTCATCGTCGAGGTGTATCGCCCCCGCTTGAGCGGGCCCGTCCCGCAGGCGGAGGACGTCGTCGCGGTCACGACCCGCAAGCTGGCCGACATCGACCTCACCGACGAGCGCAGCGTGGCGGCCGCGGTGCGTGACGCGGTGGCGGCCGCGCAACCGGTTTCGCGCGGCAACCGCTGACCCAGCCCAGGTACGGTCGTCGTCGTGACGGACGTGGCGGCGATGTCGTGGGTCCAGGTGATCGTTCTCGCGATTCTGCAGGGGCTGACGGAATTTCTGCCCGTTTCGTCGTCGGGACACCTGGCGATCGCGTCGCGGGTGTTTTTCACCGATGACGCAGGAGCGTCGTTCACTGCGGTCACCCAGCTCGGCACCGAGGTGGCGGTGCTGGTCTACTTTGCCCGCGACATCGCCCGCATCGTCAAGGCGTGGTTCAACGGACTCTTCGTGACTGCACACCGCACCGCCGACTACTGGCTGGGCTGGTGGGTGATCATCGGCACGATCCCGATCGGTGTGTTCGGTCTGGTGTTCAAGGACCAAATCCGAACGGGCGCACGCAATCTGTGGTTGATTGCGATCGCACTGATTGTATTCTCGGCAGTCATCGCCGCGGCGGAGTACTACGGCCGCCAAACGCGCCGCGTCGAGCAGCTCACGTGGAAGGACAGCATCATCGTCGGTCTCGCGCAGTGTCTGGCGCTGATTCCCGGTGTGTCGAGATCGGGCGCGACCATCAGCGCAGGGCTCTTTCTCGGCATGGAACGTGAACTCGCTGCGCGGTTCGGCTTCCTGCTTGCCATTCCGGCGGTGTTCGCATCGGGGCTGTTCTCACTACCCGACGCCTTCCATCCGGTCGGCGAGGGGATGAGCGCCAGCGGTGCGCAGTTGTTCGTGGCGACGGTGATCGCGTTCGTGGTCGGATTCGGCGCTGTCGCCTGGTTCCTGCGATTTCTGGTGCGCCACAGCATGTACTGGTTCGTCGGCTACCGCGTGCTGCTCGGGACCGTCGTGCTGATCCTGCTCGGCACCGGGGTGGTGGCGGCGGTATGACGGTCATTTTGTTGCGTCACGGCCGCTCGACGTCGAACACCGCCCACACCCTCGCCGGCCGCACCGAAGGTGTCGACCTCGACGACAAGGGGCAGGAACAGGCCGAGGGGCTGGTCGGCCGGATCGGGATGCTGCCGATCAAGGCGATCGTGCGCTCACCGCTGCTGCGATGCGAACGCACCGTGCAACCGCTGGCCGCGGCATTGGGCCTGCAGCCGGTCGTCGACGAGCGCATCTCCGAGGTCGACTACGGCTCGTGGACCGGCCGCAAGATCGGCGAACTGGTCAAGGAGCCGCTGTGGGTGGTGGTGCAGCAGCAGCCCAGCGCGGCGGTGTTTCCCGAAGGGGAGGGACTCGCCGCGGTCCAGTCGCGGGCAGTGGCCGCGGTGCGCGAACACGACCGCAGGCTCGCCGAAGAGCACGCCGGCGACGTGCTGTGGCTTGCGTGCACCCACGGCGATGTCATCAAGGCGATCGTGGCCGACGCGCTGGGCACCCATCTCGACAGCTTTCAGCGCATCACGGCGGATCCGGCGTCGATGAGTGTGATCCGTTACACGGCGGTGCGCCCGTTCGTCATCCACGTCAACCACACCGGCGACCAATTGACCGCCGGACTGCTCGCAAAACCGCCGAAGGACGCATCGGAAGACTGTG
>JBIQHU010000209.1:0-6320 GCA_044508395.1 Mycobacterium sp.
AATCCTCGAATCCATCGGCAACTACTGCAAACGAATTAACGACTCACGACACTAGTCCAGCGGCTTCAGCTCCTGGAGCATCGTCGGCACCAGCTCACTGACGGTCGGGTGGATGTGCATGGTCCGTGAGATCGCGGTGTAAGGCTCCTTGGCGGTCATGATGTCGAGGATCGAGTGGATGACTTCATCACCGCCGACGCCGAGGATCGCCGCGCCGAGGATCAGTTCGGTCTCCGCATCGACGACGATCTTCATGAACCCCTGGGTCTCGCCCTTCTCGACAGCACGGCCCACGCGCGTCATGGGCCGCTTACCCACCAATGCCTTTCGTCCTGACTTGCGAACCTCATCGACCGTCATACCGGCGCGCCCCAGTGGCGGGTCGATGTAGAGCGCGTACGTGGTGACTCGATCGCTCACCCGTCGCGGATCGTCGTCGAGCAGATTCGCCGCGACGATCTCGAAGTCGTTGTAGGAGGTGTGGGTGAAGGCACCGCGACCGTTGCAGTCCCCCATCGCCCAGATGTGTTCGACGTTCG
The DNA here is from genome assembly GCA_044508395.1 of Mycobacterium sp. Classification (GTDB taxonomy): domain Bacteria; phylum Actinomycetota; class Actinomycetes; order Mycobacteriales; family Mycobacteriaceae; genus Mycobacterium. The sequence continues at coordinate 540 of JBIQHU010000209.1, forward strand.
TGCGCAGCTGGTCGTCGACGACGATGTAGCCGCGGTGGTCCGTTTCCACGCCGGCCGCCTCGAGACCCAGGTCGTCGGTGTTGGGCTGACGTCCGACGGCAATCAGCAGATGGGTCCCGGCGATCGGTTGTGCACCGTCGCGCGGAATGACTTCAAAGTCGTTGTCGCGCTTGGCGAATCTGATATCACTGGCGTCGACGACCACGTCGATGCCCTCGGCTTCCAATATCTCCTTGATGGTTGCGGAGACGTCCTCGTCCTCGCGTGAGGTCAGTCGCGGACCCTTCTCGATCACCGTCACCCGAGCGCCGAAGCGGCGGTACATCTGCGCGAACTCCAAGGCGATGTAGCTCCCGCCGATGATGACCAGATGTTCTGGCACCGTGTCGAGTTCGAGGATGCCGACATTCGTCATGTAGTCGATCTCGGAAAGCCCCGGCATAGCGGGGGCCACCGCCCGCCCGCCGACATTGAGGAATATCCTGTCCGCCTTGAGCAGCCGCTCGTCCACCCTCACCGCGTGTGGGCTCTCGAAGCGGGCGTGCCCGCGGATGAACGTCGCGCCCTTCATACCCGCTAGCCAGGACTCGACGCCTTCGCGATCACCGCGCACGATCGCGTCCTTACGTGCCTTGACGGCGGCCATCTCGATGCTGATATCGCCTGTGCCGATGCCGAATTCGGCTCCGCGGCGTGCGACATGGGCGGCGTGCGCACTGGCGACCAGGGTCTTGGTGGGGATGCAGCCGTAGTTGACGCAGGTGCCGCCGACGAGCTTGCGCTCGATCACGGCGACCGTGTGACCGGCCTCGGTCAGCCGGCCTGCCAGCGGCGGCCCGGCCTGGCCGGCGCCGATGATGATGGCGTCGAATTCTTCGGTCATAGAACGCGGTTCAGACGAAGCTGACCAGGAAGGCGATCAGGAAACCGCCGCCCACCGCCACCACGTCTTCGAGGAAGGCCCCCGGCCGGTCCTTACCGTTGTTGGCCTCATAGAGCTTCGTTCTGACCGCGGCTCCGCCCAGTGTGCCCAACACCGCACCGACGATGCCGGCGCCGAGCGCGCTGAAAGTGTGGAAGAACGCGCTGCCGATCACCGCACCTGCGAACGCACCCATGATGAGCCTGGTGGCGAACTGCGGTGCCGTCTTACGACTCGGCGTCTTCGGAAGCTGGTCGGTGACCAGTTCGACCAGCAGAAAGATCGTGAGGACGGTGACGGTGATCGGGTGCGCCACCCATTCCGACCACTTGCCGTCGACGTTGATCCAACCGAGCAGGGCCCCCCAAGCGATCACCGCCGGGGCGGTCATCGCCCGCAACCCGGCGATCACGCCGATCAGTAGAGCGAGGACGATAACGAGGACTTGGGTCATGCCAACCTCCGTACCGGGAGAAGACGACCCCCGGACGCTAACACGGTTGGCTGGGCATAACTTGTCGAATCAGAAGCGGCAGAACCGGATGTCGGACGCGAGGATCGCCTTGGCGCCGATCGCCGCGAGTTTGTCCATGATGTCGTTGACATCGCGTCGCGGTACCAGCGCCCGCACCGCCACCCAAGCCGGATCGGCGAGCGGCGCGATGGTGGGCGACTCCAGACCCGGGGTGACCGCGCTGGCCTCTTCGAGCACGGTGCGCGGACAGTCGTAGTCGAGCATCAGATATTGCTGTCCGAACACGACACCCTGGACACGCGCGGCAAGTTGGTCGCGGGCAAGCGTGATTTCGGCCGGCTCGTCGGCGACGTCGCTGCGCTCGATGAGCACCGCCTCCGAATCACACAGGGGTTCCCCGAAGGCCGCAAGGTTGTGCAGCCGCAGGGTGCGGCCCGAGCCGACCACGTCTGCGATGGCATCGGCGACGCCGAGCTGGACGGAGATCTCCACAGCGCCATCGAGCCGAATGACCGTCGCCTCAATCCCCCTTGCGGCGAGGTCTTTTCGAACCAGGTTGGGAAATGCCGTCGCGATTCGCTTACCCGCGAGATCCTCGACACGCCACTGCGCATCGGCCGGTCCCGCGTAACGGAACGTCGACGACCCGAAGCCAAGAGCGAGTCGCTCCCGCACCGGGGCGTCGGATTCCCACGCCAGATCGCGGCCAGTGATGCCGAAATCCAGTTGTCCGGAACCGACGTAGATCGCAATGTCTTTCGGCCGCAGGAAGAAGAATTCGACGTTGTTCGCCGGATCGATGACCGTCAGATCCTTGGGGTCGGTGCGGCGCCGGTATCCGGCCTCGGACAGGATCTCGGCCGCCGATTCGGAAAGCGTCCCCTTGTTGGGCACGGCGACGCGCAGCGTGGCGCTCACAGTTTCGCGTACACGTCATCGAGGGTGAGGCCGCGGGAGATCATCAGCACCTGCGTCCAGTACAGCAACTGGCTGATCTCTTCGGCCAGCTGCTCGTCGCCCTCGTGTTCGGCGGCCAGCCATACCTCGCCGGCCTCTTCCAGAACCTTCTTGCCGAGCCCGTGCACACCACCGTCGAGGGCGGCCACGGTGCCGCTGCCCGGCGGCCGGGTGCGGGCACGCTCGCTGAGTTCGGCGAACAGGGCGTCGAAGGTCTTCACGGCAGGCGATTGTGTCACGTCGTGCGTGCTGCGGTCACGCCGGTTTACCCGGCGCGGTCAGTGTCCGGCAGGACCCGCCTGGTGGTGCACCACGTCGACGCCCATGTCCTCGAGGTGTTTGCCCTTGGTTTCAGCCACCCAGCGGAACACGAAGAGGAACGACAGCACCGCGCAGATCGCATAGAAGCCGTATGCGACACCGAGCGAGAAGTCACCCAGCGCGGGGAAGGACGCCGTGATCGCGCAGTTGGCGATCCACTGGGCTGCGGCGGCCAGGCCCAGCGCCGCGCCGCGGATGCGGTTGGGGAACATCTCGCCGAGCAGCACCCACACCACCGGGCCCCAGGACATGCCAAATGCCACCACGAACAGGTTTGCGGCGACGAGCGCGATCGGCCCGGCCGCGCCCTGCAGGTTCGGCTGACCGTCGACCACCGGGGCGGTGCCGAAGATCACCGCCATGGTTCCGAGTGTGATGGCCATGCCCGCCGACCCGATCAGCAGCAGCGGCTTGCGGCCGATCTTGTCGATCAACGCGATCGCGATGAGGGTCGTGACGATGTTGGTCACCGAGGTGATCACCGTGATCATGAACGCCTGGCTCTCACCGAATCCGACGGCCTCCCACAGCACGTTCGAGTAGTAGAAGATCACGTTGATGCCGACGAATTGCTGGAAGATGGACAGAAATACGCCCACCCAGACGATTCCGTAGATGCCTCCGGTCGGCTTGCGCAGATCGGCCCATGACGGCGGCTTCTCGGCCTTGAGCGACTCCTGGATGCGTGTGATCGTCAGCTCCAGGTTCTTCTCCCCCAGCAGCTTCGTCAGCACCCTGCGCGCTTCCGGAATGCGGAAGGTGGCAACGAGATAACGCGGCGACTCGGGAATCGTGAAGGCGAGGCTGCCGTACAGGACCGCAGGCACCGCCATCACGATGAACATCCAGCGCCACGCCTCCAAACCCAGCCAAAGCTCTTCGCGCGCCCCACCCGCGAGGCGCGCCAACAGCGCATCGACGGCCAGCGACACGAAGATGCCGGTGACGATCGCCAGCTGCTGGAGCGAGCCGAGCCGGCCCCGGATCCGCGGCGGCGAGGTCTCGGCGATGTATGCGGGGGCGATCACGGACGCCACGCCGACGCCGAGCCCGCCGATAACGCGGAACAGGCCGAACATCCAGACTTCGGTCGCCAGACCGGTGCCGAAGGCGCTGATGAGGAACAGCACCGCGGCGAGTTTCATGACCGCCAGGCGTCCGATCCGGTCCGCCAACCGGCCCGCGACCACGGCGCCCAGCGCCGCACCGATGAGCGCGGCTGCGACCGCGACGCCCAACGCGACCTTGCTCATGCCGAAGTGGTGTTCGACGGCCGACACCGCGCCGTTGATGACCGCACTGTCGTACCCGAACAGCAGGCCGCCGAGAGCGGCGACCGCTGCGATCCGGACCACGCGACCGCTGTGCTCGGACTCCTCGTAATCCAGTCCTGCCGATGACTCCCCGACCGGGCCGTGCGTCATGTGACCGCCTTCCGCAGCTGTGCGTGACCGGTCTCACATTCAATCACTTATGCCGTTGTCAGGCGGTGCGTTCCCCCAACTGTGAACTCAGTTCGGCATATGTCCTCCGTAGGTCCGCAACGGACACCTCGGTGAGCGACGCGATCTGCCGACGCCGCGGACCCGACGGCACAGCAACGTCGTTGGGTACCACCAGTACCGGGCATCCCGCGGTCTCGGCCGCCGCCGTCCCGGTGACCGAATCCTCGATCGCCAGGCATTCCGACGGATTCAGGCCGAGCAACGCGGCCGCACGTTGATACACATCGGGTGCGGGCTTGCCGCGCGGCACCTCGTCACCGCACACCGACACCGAAAAATAATGTTCACCAATGCTGTTCAAGGCACGCTCGGTCAGCGCCCGCTGGGTGTTGGTGACCAGCGCCATCGGAGTGCGTTCGGCGGCAAGGACTTCCAACAACTCACGTGCGCCCGCGCACCACGGCAGCCCGCCGTCGAACAACTCTGCGGTGTACGCGTGCAACCAACGGTCGGACTCCGCCATCGCCGCCGGATCGGGATCCAGACCCAGATCGGCGTAGACGGTGCGGATGGTGTCCTCCGCGGAACCACCCACCATCGACGCGCGGACCGCAGGGGTGAGCCGCCCACCGTGGTGTTCGTAGAGGGCGGTGAGCGAGATATCCCAGAGTTTTTCGGAGTCGACGAGGGTGCCGTCCATGTCGAAGAGCACCGCACGCATGATCCGATTCTCTCACGGGCTGCCCTGACACCGAAAATCGTGAACTGCTCAACCGGAATTGTTCCGGCGCTTTACTTTGCGCCGCAAAGGCTTTCGATGTGGACTCAGTCCTCCGGGTTGTAGCCCAGGTTGGGCGCGAGCCAGCGCTCGGCCTCCTGCAGGGTCCAGCCCTTGCGGCGCGCGTAGTCGGCGACCTGGTCCTGGGCGAGCCGGCCCACCACGAAGTACTGCGACTGCGGATGCGAGAAATACCAACCGCTGACGGCGGCACCGGGCCACATCGCCATCGACTCGGTCAGCTCGATACCGGTCCGAGCAGAAGCATCCAACAACTTGAAGAGCGTCGCCTTCTCGGTGTGCTCCGGGCACGCCGGATACCCGGGGGCAGGGCGGATTCCGACGTATTTCTCGCCGATCAGCGCGTCGTTGTCCAACTGCTCGTCGGGCTGGTATCCCCAGAACTCCTTGCGGACGCGTTGGTGCATCCGTTCGGCGAACGCCTCCGCAAGCCGGTCGGCCAGCGATTCCAGCAGGATCGCGCTGTAGTCGTCGTTGGCGGCCTTGAACTCCGCGATCTTCTCACCGCTGCCGAGCCCCGCGGTCACCGCGAACGCGCCGACGTAGTCGGCCAGACCCGTGTTCTTGGGCGCGATGAAATCGCCCAGCGAACGGTTCGGGATGCCGTCGCGGTGCTCGCCCTGCTGGCGCAGGTTGTGCAGCGTGGTGAGCACCTCGGTGCGGGTGTCGTCGGTGTAGACCTCGATGTCGTCGCCGACCGCGTTGGCCGCGAAGAACCCGATCACCCCGTTGGCCGTCAGCCACTTCTCCTTGATCAGGGTGTCGAGCATCTCCTGGGCGTCGTCGTACAGCTTGCGGGCAGCCTCGCCCGACGCCGGGTTGTTGAGGATGTCGGGGAAGCGGCCCTTCATCTCCCAGGCGT
>JBIQHU010000034.1:0-48953 GCA_044508395.1 Mycobacterium sp.
ACACGGGTGGGGAATTTCGATGAGCGTCAGTGGGGAATTTCAGCGAGCGCGGTCAACCTAACCCTCGCGGTACCGAGTTCCGAGGACCTGACACCCGCGCAATCGGTGGACTTCGGAGCTACACCATCATGGCCGCCTTCGCTCAACTCGAACGCGACACCTGATCGAGCGCACTCGCGCCGGACTGGCGGCTGCGGCAGCCAACGGGCGCAAGGGTGGTCGTCCACGCAAGGTCGACGATGCCGCCGCCGCTAAGGCGCGCAGCCTGCGGGAGAAGGGCATCAATGCGACCGACATCGCCAAGATGCTCGGGGTGTTACGCGCCACGGCGTACTGGTATCTCGCCGACGATACCGCCGTCTGATGTCATCGCTGTCGGCGTGGTCCGCTTCATACCCTGAGACCGCCAGAGCTAGAGGGATCGGCATAGGTTTGCACGGGTGACGAATACGAAGTACGCCGGACGGGATCGGCTCTACCACTACACCGACGCCAACGGACTCCTCGGGATCGTGAACCCGTCCTACTGGCACCTACCACCGGTCAAACTGAATGATTATCACCATCAAGCGGTGAAGCTGTTGGCAGGCGACGTCCGGTTCATGAATGACACCCGAGAACTCAGCTTCGGTGCCGACCTGCTTCGGGAGTACATCGACGACGCGATTGCTGATACGTCGACACCTGAAGATGTTCGAAGCGTATTCGCTTTCATCAAGCCCCTGTTCGCCGAAGGCGGCGGCGCTTACGACGTGCTGGATTGGCCGTACCGCTGCCTGGCCACGTGTTTCTGCGCGGAGGGCGACCTACTCAGTCAGTGGCGCGGATACGCGGGCGGGACAGGCGGTTTCGCCCTGGGCCTCGACGTTGACGGGCTGAAGAACAGAAGCTTCGCGTTCCACCGGAACCACGGCCCGGAGACGTTCTTCCCACTCGGAATGCACGAACTCAAGCTGGAGAAGGTCGTCTACGGCGAGGTAAAAGGTCGGGCTGTCGTCGAGAAGCACGTTGATGCACTGAAGTCCTCAGACCATTGGGGAGTGCTCACCAGTCAGAATCCGCGTGCACTCCCTCGTATTCAGCGCACACTCTTTTCGCTGCTGGTTCAGGCCGTGATGACCATCAAATCGGACGCATTCGAGGAAGAGCAGGAGTGGCGGCTGTACACCGAGAGCGACGCCGATTGGCCGGTCGACGTGCGCGCCCGAGCCAGTGGCCTCGTCCCCTACATGGAGATCGGAGTGAACATGCCAATCGAATGGCCAGACAAGCCCGAGACGATCTTCGACCACGAAGCCCACCCGACGATCGTGGACTTGGTGGTGGGGCCGGGACCTGCCCAGGCCGAACAGGTGTTGGCGGCGAAGGAGCTACTGAACCTCACCGGCCATGACACGTCGGTAGTCCGAGCCTCTAAGGTGTCCTACCGGGGCTGAGCGACCCACTAGGCGATGATCGAATCCCGACATTCAGGGCAGCACGCCCGAATTCGCCCCGGTCTCAGGTCGCCGACCCACCCTGCGCCAGCGCCTCCGATGTGCGACAGAGGTCAACCATGATCACCGTGGAATGGGGGACGCCTGAGCGATCCTGCTGTCCGTGACCGCCTATCGACCTGTGAGACCTAGGGTCGGAGATGGGGCCGTTTGGACTGGTACCTCCAGATCGTGTGATCAAGGGCGAATACATCCCATTCCTTCGCACGCGCGACGGCACGAACTAATGCAGCGGCCTTCTCAGCTTTCACTGCGATGCCAATAGCACGCTCGACGTAGCCAATGATCATGCGATCTGGCTTCACCCCGACTACGAGTTCTGCGTAACGCGCCACGAGCTCAGGCGTTGGAATCGGACCGCTCGCGCCGCTAGTTATGCCATCGCCCAGCTGCGGGCGGGCGAGGATGAACAGATACCCCCAAGACACATTCTGGCCGGGCACTGCTTTCCAATCGGTCTCCAGTTCGGCGAGCTTGTCGCCGAACACCGCGTTCTGTAAGTCCGAGGTTGTGAAGATCCGATGAGTGCTCAAAACGTGAGCTTCCCGCTGCACGGCCTCAGCCTTCAGAATCCCGGAGCGTGTTGATGTCCGTTGTCGGTTTTCCATCAAGTCAGCCCAACCACCAGGATCGACCCCGTCGAACGTACGCAGCAGGTCTGTGATCGAGTCCTCGTCGGCGTTGCCGTCCTGTTGAGCCCTCAACGTGCGATACCGGTTCAATACGTTGATCACGCCTTGAAACCGCACGCCGATCGAGAAGATTGTGTCGATAACGCACAACGCCAAACTGCTTGGATAACCATCGGGTACGAACCAACGGTCGCTGGGGCCGAGGTCCCGCTCGCAGGCTTCAATCAACCGCTCTAATTCGTCTGAAGTGAACTCGTCCATTCCAGCTGTATCCCTCTCCGCTGATGGTCTACGTTATGACCTGGCTCAGGTGTATCCGGTTACCGTCGGGGTCGTAGGTTCGTAGCCGCATCGGCACCGGCAATTCGTAGTGCGTGCCAAGCTCGTCGAATCGGGCCGCTACCTCTGCGATGTTAATAACCCGGAACCCCGATTGGACCCTGCTTACCGGACGACCCATCGCCGGAAACAACTGCAAGACAGTGTGGCCGACTCCGCCTTCGTAGTGGTGCTGATGTCCCGGTTCGTCGATTGAGAACAAGCTCAGCCCGAGCGCACGGAAATGCGCTGCCGATGCGTCAACGTCGCGGACGACTAGCGTGACCTCCAGAACGCTGTGAGCGGTCACCTACGGATCGTCGCATCGACTACTGACAACCTATGCGCACCGCTATTTCTGCCGAGACCCGGCGCACAGTCAGCGCCACGCCAGATAGCCTGGCGCGCCATGGGGGGCCCGGAACTCGGTCAATCAGAAGGTCGCGCAATGCCGCCGCTGGCAACCCACCTCCATGTCTCGTTGGAGGGTACCCGCCGCGTATCTGCGGCATCGAGTTGCTAAGTCACGTACCGGCACCTTCCTCGGCGTATGGGCCGAAGGCTGAGGTAGCGCGCGGGCCACCAAGGCTCTCGATGAGTCCATGGCCTCCGACGCCCCGTTGCGAGCAGCCTTCGGGTCGGTGTCGGTCATCGGCCATACGCTTGGCGTCATCTGTGTGACCGTGTATGAGTGCTCGCGGCGGAAGAGGGGAGACCACCGGATGACAGCACGGGACGAAGGCGGTCGCCGCCAGCAGAAGGCTGCCCTTGATTACGAGATCAAAGCTTGCAGGCGCTGCGAAGACATGAACGAGACAGGCGTGACGGAGGCTGCGCCGGGGTGGGGAAATCTAAATGCACCAGTCGCAATCGTGGGCCAGAGCCTTTGCGAGCAGTGCATGAAGCCGCAGGAGCCGTTCTTCGAGGGAAGCGGGAGCCTGCTCAATACCAGCTTCAAACTTGCGGGGTGCGAAAAGGCTGCCACGTTCGTCACCAACGTGGTGCATTGTCACCCGCGTGGAAACCGCAGATCGCATGCCCACGAGATAGTGAATTGCTCCTCGTATCTGTATCGGGAGTTGGAGATCGTTCGTCCCCGGCTGGTTATCGGCCTAGGTGAAGACGCTGAACGTGTTTTGTCGTTCTTCTATCCCACTGCGCGGAGGGTTCCATGGCCATTCAATGTGCCACGCAATATCCGGTCAAAGACGGTGCCTTGTCTTCATTTCGCGAAGCACCCCTCTTGGGTCAGACGCCAGCACGATAAGGCGCTGGAAGACGAGTATGTGAAGAGTCTCGCGGATGCGATGCGTTGGGCCATAGCCAAAGGATCGCGGTGGGCCGAGCCGGTCCCACGGCCCGACCCGACGTGCAGCGGAATGGCGCTGGTGCCAGTCGATCCCAGTTCGAAGTCGGGTCATTCTGAGGGGGTTTAGCCTCTTCCCGGCGCGGACCAGGGTTGGACAGGCGGCTAGTACTTGGCCCACCTACTCACTGGCCGTGACATTTAACCTGCCATCTTCCGTTCATGTCTGACCAGTACGTCTCCGCTACGTTGTCGATCAGACGGACGGCTGCGGTCTCAGACATGTTGAACTGTTGCGTCAACCAGGCGACAGCTTCGTCAATCTCGAACGGCATCTCCCCGTTCGAATGTTCGAGGTGGCGCTGGTTCTCAGCGCAGAACGCTTCACCCGGTGTCTGCGCGCTGGCCATCGGCGCAGCACCAATCGCAACGAAGCTCAACGCCGCCATTGCGCTCAAACATCTTCGCATCCAAGTCATGTAGCCCCTTCTTTCGGTCAGGTGGCGATCCCATTGGTCTGAGCATCACGGGTGACTAATCACTCCTCACACCCAGCGATCGAGCGGCCCATGTCAATCGCATCGTCGATTTCCCACCGAGCCTCGTCGATCAAGTCGTCCGAGCTGATGCCCTCAGGTGGCTGGATGCTTTCGGCCTCGGCGTCGAGGGCTTCATCGATCCTTTGTGTGTAATCGTCGACGAGGTCTTCTACCTCGATGAGAGTGCCGAGGTCGACGAGAACATCTGTGTCCCATACCAAATCGTGTGGGTCGTAGAGGATAAGCGTCTCGTCGCAGTGCTCGGGTGCAGCCGCCATCGGCGGAGGGATGACGATACTAATGCCGACGGCGGCGGTGGAGAGTAGCGCGACGCAGACGGTGCGGAGTGCGCCCCGTGCAACTCGCGGTGACCCTTTAGGGAGGTTGTGTAGCGCGCTCACTGGTACTGCGACGGCTCTTCTGAATACTGCTCGCATACCTCAGGGGCGTCCCAACACGCCTTCACCGCGTCACGCACGTCGCATACTCCGAACACGTCGAAGAAATCGCAGTACGGCCCCGCCGACGCAGTCGGTGCCAGGCTCACTCCGGCACCGCCGAACGCCAGGGCCGCCGCTGCCGCAACCAATAGCTTCCTCGTCATCCAATCTCCTTCTCTAGGTTCACAGTCGCTCGGGAGCACATTTGGGTCGCGATGATCGCGCGTGAGTGCGTCACGAATCGCAGGCGAACCCGTCGTGGTCGCGATCTCCGCCGTCCCAGTAGGCAGGGTCATCTTGGGGAATATCCCACCGTCCATCGTCGTGGGCTTCGGTGCAGTTCGCGTACGGGCGCTCGGCCAATGCGACCGGCGATGTGCCGATGGCGGTAACTGCGGAAAGAAGCACGGCGGCGAGGACGGTTCGAATCATGGTTATACTCCAGGATTATTGATCTTGAACTATGAAGCGGCCCAGCCCCGCCCGGGATCCCGCACCAGCGAGACTAGGGGCAAGACCCCGCTTGAGGAATCGGGTGTTTCCCTACGATCTGTTTGCTGTGGGTGCATTTGCGCACCGTGCCTTGCAGCTCATCGCGGTACCGAGTCGGTGTTCCCGTTGCAGGGCGGCCCCCATAGCCCGCGCCCGGCGGCTCGTGCCTCTTGTTCGGCCGCTGCGATTTCGCCGTACTTCTGGACCGGAGAAGCGTTGTAGATGTAGGCGCGCGCAACACCTGCTCGCGCCGCCTCCACGGAGTAATCCCACCCGCTAGCTTTGACCAGATAGGCCAGCGTGCGTCCGTACCGATCGGTTCGGTCCTGCGTCGGGTCGGGGACGAACGCCACCCTTTGCCCCACCAAGGTTGATTGTGCGAACGCCGTAGCTTCCGGCCCCCAGCAGCCAACGGTGTACCCCGGCTTCTTCGTCTCGGGGGTGTCGATGCCAAGCACGCGAACGCGGAGCCGACCACGAACATCGTCACGGATGTCGATGGTGTCGCCGTCAACGACTTTCAGCACCAGCGCAGTCGTGTCGGAAGGCTTCGCCGACACGATAGGCGGCGTGGCGAGAAACTGCGCAGCAATTGCCGCTGCAACTACGGCACCGACGATGCGAAGTTGGCTCATCAGCACTCACAGGCGATACCGTCGCCGTCGCGGTCCTGCTGGGGACAGTAGTGCGGTGCACCCTCCGGAATGTCACACTCACCGGCGGCCCTTGCCTCGGTGCAGTTGGCGAAATAGCAGCTGCCATTCCAGTTCATTTTTCCGGCGACGCAGTCGCTGCCGGGTTGATCACCGCCAGCCGTCGGGGCCGCACCGATGAGGAGTGATGTGACCGCTGCTGCGACGAATATTGCACGGCGCATGTGGAGAGCCCCTATCGGTACAAGGTGTGCTGACGGCCAAGTTAACATGCGGTCACACCGCGATGAATAGTGTCGAAAGTCCCTGAGCAGCGGACTTAAGTAATCGCACACCATCAGCTGCGCGCTCACGCTGCCGGTCCGCAAACTGTGCCAGCAAGGATGGTGTGATTGCACAGCTGAGCAAGTCGTGAAGCTACCAGTGGATCGAAGATCAACTATTGACAGCGCAGCGGAAGGTGATTCCGCCGATTCCAGGGCTGGCGAACACCGCGCTATCAACTGCACTGTGGTCGAGATGATCACACCACAACTGACGGGAGCGGTGGTCGCTTGTCCCTTTCAGAGCTGACCCGCTTCTAGCATTCGCGCAACTTCTACGGCAATCGTCTAAGTCCCGACAAGTTTCGTCTCGTGGGGACAATTTGGGGACACCTTGTCTGCGACGAGCGTTATCGTCGGCGCCATGGCACTGGGGGACCTGAACGCCGCTGCAGTCAATGCGGCACTGGATGAGTACGACATGCTGGGTGGCGCGGCATTCCGCTCGAAGTATGGCTACGGGGAAGCCAAAGACTACTTCGTCATCCGCGATGGCAAGCGATATGACTCCAAAGCGATCGCGGGCGCGGCGCACGGCTACTTGCCGGGCAATGAGCCCCTAAGCTCCGACGAGTTCAGCGGGGGCGATGCCACCGTTGCCCGCCGTTTACGCCTCCTCGGCTTCCGCGTACCGCCTCAACGTTCACCCGCCTGGGTTCGCGATGAGGTCATTCTCGCCTGCGATCTCGTCGCCCAAAACGACTGGCGGTACATGACGGCCGAAGATCAACGGGTCATCGAGCTATCTGCTCTCCTACAGCGATTGCCGTTTCACCCGATGGAGATACGAAGTGACACATTTCGCAACGCGAACGGCGTCGCCAGAAAGACGGTGGATCTTGCTACGCACCATCCGGACTACACCGGACTGCCGACCAAGGGCGGCGCGATCGACGAAGAAGTTTTGCAGGAGTTCCTCGACGATCCGGCAGAAATGCACGAGGTTGCAGAAGCGCTGCGCCGTGCGATCGCCGACGACGACCTCGCTGAGCAGCTAGCGGTGCCTGTCGACGAGGAGGACGACGAGAGCAAAGAAGGACGTCTCCTGCAGCGACAACACTTCGTCCGGGAGCGTGATAAGAAGTTGCGGCGCAAGAAGATTGCCGACTTCCTCAAGAAGCACCAGCGCGTTCATTGCCAGGTCTGCGGGTTTGACTTCGAGGCGACGTATGGGGAGCGAGGCCGTGAGTACACCGAGGTGCACCATGTGCTGCCCTTGCATGTCTCAGGCGAAACGAAGACGAAGCTGAGCGACTTAGTTCTGCTCTGCTCCAATTGTCACCGAATGATCCATCGCAGCACGCCGTGGCTCACGCCCGATGATCTGAGTCAACTGCTGCCGAATGAGCCCACCATCCCGCTTAATGTGTCCGGTGCGCCTCCTCGCGTATCCATGCCGACTGTGTGCGACACCGTAAAGCACGGCGAATAACGTCTACGGGTCGCTCGGTGGGGTTAGGAATCCGTAGTTCAGCAAGACCCTGAGAACATGGTCAGTCTGATTTCGAGCGTTAGTGCGCGTATCGATGAGCGAGATCATCTTTCGCATGAGTCTTGGCCATTCGAGTAACTCAACGTTGCGTTCTTGTGCATAGGCTTCGATCTCGTCGCGCTGCCGGTCACTGAGTGGCGGAATAACCAGGACGTATCGAATTACCCGGTCTCCAACAAGGTCTCGCACGGCAGCCGTGGCCGACATCGAGGTGAAATTCAGCAACGGCCAATTTTTCCAGTAGCCCATCGTGAGTCGTTCGGTATGCCAGCCCTTGATTTCACACGCGATAACTTCTCGGTCCTCCTGCGGATGCACGGCAACGATGTCGATGTCGCTGGAGTCATTGCGAGTGTCCGTCGGCCGGTACGGAATATTCATCCGAACGAAATATCCCTGCAGCTCGTAATACGAGCAGACGATCTCCTCGTTGAAGTCTCTCGGCATTCCTCGGAACCCTTTCTTCTGCATGACTTTCGCGTCAATCGCCGCCCCGCCGTACGCGCTGTGGCTTGATGAGGCCAACCGGCGTGGGGCTACGACGATTGCGTGCCTAAAACTAGACGATTGCTGACTTTCAGCGCCGGAAGAGTCCCTCGTGCTGGCTGATCTCCGCGTACCAACCGGCATACCACAGAGCTGTCAGGACACTTTCTCCAGCATGGCCTCGACCAGGCGCTGCGCATCGGGCACCGCCCACGCAGGATCAGCAGGCTCCAAGTCCGAAATTGACGTCGTGTTCGGTGGCACTTGACACGTTCTAGCTTCGACCACAACGTTTTCTCGGACTCCGAGTGCTTGTTGACAGGCGAATGCGTGCCAAAGCGGGTTATTGGAAGCCATCGAAATAGCGATCACGTCGCCGCTCCGTTCCACGTCACCCAGGGCGAAGATGCGGCCGTTTTCGTATCCATACATCACGCTGACATCGAGATACGGTGACTCAGGATAGAGCGGGTTCGCGGGCGTGCTGCACGCCGCCCACTGACGTTGTTGGGTGGCGAGAAGACGTTGGGCAGATGCCGCCGAGGGGAAAACGGCGACGGTCTGTTCAAGTTGTGCTGGCCCCTGGTCAGCGGTCGTATAAGGGCCGGGGGCATAGGACTCGGTTTTGACCGCCTCGACATCGGTGTCGCCATAGGCGGCGTTGTCTCCGGTGAAAGTGACAACGGTGCAGTTAGATGGGTCCACCTGGCGGGCGTGATCCGAGGGCCCGTACGTCGAAGAATCCAATTGGAGCTTCGCTCCGACGGCACCGGCGGGATCGCCGCTTACGTCGATGCCTAAGAGTCTGCTGATCTCGGCAGCGGTGAGCATCGCGCTGTCGACTGCAGTGGTGGGGATGGTGGATTGGGTCCGGGTGGGAGCAGAAGTTGTTGAGTTACCCTGCGCCGCCGTGGTTTCGGACTGTAGAGGCGATTTTTGTACAGGTTCGTCACTACGGCTATCCCACGGACGCCAGGCGAGCGCAACGACCGATAACAGCGCCACTACGGCACAAGCCACCGCCCATGGAACCCATTTACGTGCGGTGGTGCCTTGTCGGCCCGGCGGCAGTGAGGCTGCCGGAGGGGGAATTGGCGCGACCTTAGCGGCACGTGGCACGGGCGCTGGGGCGGTAGGCGCTGAGGGCGCTGGCGCGTCATAGCCGACCTGTTCGCTAAAGGTGCGGGCGAAATCGCTGCAGCGGGTGAATCTTTCTTCGGGTGTCTTGCTCAAAGCCGTCGCCAGCACGGGATCAAGCGCGGATAACTCCGGGCGGGTCGTCGACAGCGCAGGCGGCGCTGAGTTCAGGTGATGGCTAATAACGACGGCAGGATTTGAGTGCGGAAAGAGCATCGACCCGGTGAGCAAGTGGTAAGCGGTCGCGCCGAGTGCGTACTGATCAGCGCGCCCGTCGATGTCCTCACCCATCAGCTGCTCGGGGGCTGAGTAGGCCACCGTACCGACCGTCATATTGGTGGTCGTAAGGCCGCTGACATCGTCGAGACTTCGGGCAATTCCGAAGTCGGTCAGGAGGATTCGCCGGTCGCCGTCATCATCGACGTGAGTGAGCATGATGTTGGCAGGCTTAACGTCGCGGTGAAGGAGTCCTTGCTTGTTTGCGTAGTCGAGCGCGCTCGCAACCGCTGTGATGATTCGTGCAACGTCGTCTTCGGGCATACCGGCGGGGTAGCGTTCGGCCAGAAGTCGACCGGCATCGACACCGTCCACGTAGTCCATCGAAAGCCAGAGCTGACCGTCAGCCTCGCCACGGTCGTGGACACCGACGATATGGGGATGCCACAGAGTCGATGCGAGGTCAGCCTCGCGGTTGAACCGCGCGCGGTAGTCCGGGTCGGCCGAAACATCCGCCGGAAGTACCTTCAGTGCATCGCGTCGCGGCAGACGGGGGTGCTGGACCAGATAGACCTCGCCCATGCCGCCCGAGCCGAGCGGCCGGATGACCCTGAACCCGGCGAACTCCTCACCGCTACTCAACGTCATGCGCGGATGGTACCCACCGCGCCTTCCGCTCTTGGCTCGTAGCGGTTGCGGTTTACGCATCGGAGACCGCCGTCGAGTAGATCTCTGCCCGCGAGACTTACCGCAGGGCCACAGGGTAGTTACCGACGCGCTGCACCGGGCCAAGCTGGACCGCCCGCACAGGTGACCATCTGGCCTCAGACGGGTCGGGGGGCACGGCGGCGGCGATGCTCCCCGCGGTCTCGGCGGCCCTGTTGCAGGGCCTGCAGCCTGGCACCGCCCGCATCGCCGGACAGCTCCCCGGGCTCGAACCGTAGGCGGTCACGTGGCAGGCCGGACAGCACCAGCCTTGACCGGAAAGCTGCGCGGTGGTGCCCACGACGTGCTCGCCCACGCTGCAACAGAGCCGATTCGCAAATGTGAGCCCAACAAGGTTGCCCGCTGTGCTCACCCTGGACGCCATTGTTGGTGACTCATCGCTGTCGGCCTAGGCCAGACGGTGCAACCACTCCGGCTACCAGCCCGGACCTCTCTATAAATTGCGCTTCTTTCGGGACACCGCGTCTCGCACTTCCCGCAACTGATCGCGAGACCTGGCGTAGCGCTGGCGGCCACCCTCGATCGATTCGCCCAGCGACTCGCGGGCCGCCTGCGCTTGGTGGTACGCCTGCCGACTTCTCTTGCCCGCTGACTGCAGGTGCTTGAGCGCGTTGGATTTCTTAGTGGGGGGTGCAGCCGAGCCCGCTCTCCCATGGCTTTCGTCGGCGACCGGATTCAGATCGGGCCCGTGGAGCACGCGATGTGTTATGCGTGTGGCTTCTTCATAGCCCGCCGCGACACCGGACACGGCATCCGTGATCTCGTTCTCTTGCGCAGGTGCGCGGGCAGCGGTGCGCGCCGTTGACGCCTTAAGGGCTTCGACCGCCGCAGCGCGGCGCTGCTCTGCGAGCCTCTCCTCGCGCAGTTGATCCCGTCGCTCGGATCGGCTTGGAGCGGGCGGCGTCTCGCGCGCCGGTGGAGGCGCGGGCAGCTTCGTAGAAAGACTCGCAGCCTCAGCTGCGGCTTGACGCAGGTCAGCTTCGATGGCGGTCAGAGAATCCTCGATAGCGGTCAATGCCGATTGAGCAGGCTTGATCAAATCATGATTGCCGGAGGTGCTCAATTCTCGTAGGCCAGCTCTGATCTTTTTGGCATCAACCGCGCTTTCAGCCGCAGTAAAGATTGCGTCGTGAAGTGCGACGCGGTCGACCAAACCTGCCTTGAACGCAGATGTGGATGCGAGAGCTTCGCCGGAATCGAAGATTCCTCGCATCGGCTTTCGCACCGACTTAGGACTGAACCAGAACTCAGCTGACGTGATCCGATAGCAGGTCTCACGCCGCTTCCACTCCGCCGCGACGCATACAGCGACGAAAGCAACCAGGAATATCGTCAGTAAGCCAACCGTGATCAAGCCGGTCACAAAATCGAGCTCGCCGATCCCGTAAGCCACCGCGACGGCGGTAACGACTCCTGTGACGGGCAGGATCCAGAGCGCCAAAACAAATGGGCGGGCTGGATCTTTCGCTTGCGGGCGAGTCACGGTCCTAATGAATCCGAAGGACCTACTGACTGGCGGAGATACTTGGCTCAATCAAGCCTCACAGAGTTGGCCAGGGGTCTTCTGACGAAGATTATCAGCCCGCTCGGCAGTATCGGCGCGGTGCAACGAGCCGCGTATACTGCGCGTGTGCTATATAACGCTAATGCTATACTAGGTTGTGATCGATTTGGGCGAGATTCGCCGAGCTGCGGGGTGCACGCAGGTTCAACTGGCCACCGAACTAAACACCACCCAGGGACAGATCAGTCGATTTGAGAGGCAGGACGACATACTGCTTTCGACCTTGACTGCCTACCTGACTGGGCTTGGCGCGGAGGCCCGGTTAACGGTCAAAGTCGGCGGTAAGACGATCTCGCAATCGTTAACGGAGGCGAGATGAGCACTCTGACCCAGACCGCGAACATGACGAAGAACCATCGTCGCGCTGTCCGGTTCTTCTGGGGTTTCCTCATCGCCGCGACAACGGTCAGCCTCATCGGCAACATTGCCCACGCTGTACTGACGTACCTGCCGCCTGTTGTCATCCAGATCGGTGCGGCCACCGTGCCACCCATCGCCCTGCTGGCCGCAGTGCATGGCATTGCGCTGGCCGTGCGTGCCGGAGCCTCGGGCCGGGTGTACTCCTGGGCGATCAGCGCCGTGGCTGTCATCGGCGTGGGCGCGTTCGCAATGAGCTTCCTGGCGCTGCGCGACTTGATGGAGGCCATCGGGTACAGCAGTGCAACCGCATGGGTGTTCCCGGCACTCATAGATACAGCGGTGGCCGTCAGCACCATGATGTTGGTTGCGCTCGGAAACAAACCAGCGCGGCGGACTCGACGCATGGCTGGGTCCGGCGATGCAGAACCATCCACGGTGCGACGGTGGGCACGACGTATGGCGCAGAGCGCAACAGCCGAAGTCAACGCATCTGCACCGCCTGGCAGGACGCAACCGATGCAAGTCAAGCGAGCACAGACGTCTGCATCGGTGCGCTCTGGCGGGACGCAGGCATTGCCTGCCACAGTGCGACCTTCGAGTACACAGGTCGGCGCAGAAGCTGGACAGGCGGATGCAGCCCTTGCGCTCGATCTCATTGCATCCAGCGCGACCACGCAGCCCGTCGAGACGGTGCTGGCAGTGCTCAGCGCGCGCCGTGGTGGCGCGTCAATCAACGCCGCCGCCAAGGCATCCGGGATCAATTTTCGGACTGCGCAACGCATCGTGAAGGCTGCGGCAGAGCATCACGGAGAGCGACAGCTGACGGTGGTCGGCTGACGTCGAGCTCGGCAAGCACGCGGATAGCACGGGGGTTGATAGTCGACCGGTAAAAACCCCTCTGAACTAAATAAAATGCTTGCTCCCCCGGCTGGACTCGAACCCGCCGAGATGGCTGGGGCAGGCCCGGCCTACATACACCCAGCGGAATCTTCGGTCCGTGCCGTTGGGTCGTTGGTGTGGGCGGGCGGGGGTGGTCACGGTGAGGTGTGTTTCTGAGCGCTTAGGTCCAGGCTGGCGGGTGTTTGGGTGAGGTTTGGTGGTGGCCTTGGGGCCGGACTGTCGGCCGGTTGAGTGCGGCGCGGTAAAGGGGTCCAGTTTTGAACACAGTGCGCGGTGGACGAACACTGTGCGCGGTCGACAGTTGTGCCGTTGGTCCCTTGTGTGAGGTGTTGAGGTGGTGAACGGTGAAGTTGCAGCAACGTCACGACTGGGGGAGGAACCGAACGATGAAACTGTCGGCGCTGATGTGTGGTGTGTTGGCGGCATTCGCGGTGGCTTTCGGAGGTATCGCGCACGCTGACACCGCAGATGACCAGTATCTGGCGGAATTGTCGCGTCTCGGTATCGCTGGTGAGCCGGGTCAGTTGATCGCCGACGGCCGTGCCGCATGTAACAACTACGGTGGTCTGGCACTCGTCGGCCAAATGATGGCGTTGATGGGGCGGGGTATGTCTAACGTCCAAGCGTCGAATCTCGTGCTGGTCGGGATGAGATCGTATTGCCCGGAAAAGGTTCCCGCAGGCATGCCTCTGGGCTGACCTGCTATCGAACAACGACTGTTCGGCCTCTGATTACGGTTTGCCTTGTCCAGCTTGGACACCGAGGAATGCCTCGGCGTCATCAATCGCCAGGCTGAGGTGCTCACGCGCAAGTACCAGGTGCTCGTTTTGTTGGCGGGGGACGTTCTTACACCTGGCAGAGCGCCGTGCTCAGCGCTCGCCGTAGCGGTGCGTCACTCAATTCCGCCGCGAAGGCGTCCGGTATCAACTTCCGAACCGCGCAGCGGATAGTGGCAGGGGTCAACGAATGACGGCATCGGCAGCCGGTTGCGGACGGGTGACGCGCCACCGTGGAACGGACTTCCGGTATGCACTGCCCACATCGTGCCCACAATTTGCCCACAGTTACACGTATCTCTTGTCATCTGGTGTTACCTATTCGCGCAGCTAGCAGCGATTTCGGGCCTCTTACCAGGTAGATGCTTAGAACCACGACTTCTTCTCGGGGTCGGGGTCGAGCTACGTCATCGGCAAGGCCGTCGTCACCGAGGACGAGGACTGGGACTTCTAAGTCTGCTGCTCCGTAGCGACCTGGCTCCCGGCCCAACGTGGTTTCTTCATAACCCACCACGTTCGGGTGTGCACGAATTCGTGGATTCCGGCCAGCGAAAGTTCACGGCCGAATCCGCTCCGTTTCGTTCCGCCAAAGGGTAGTCGTGGATCTGACGTCACCAGCTCGTTGATGAAGCAGGCGCCGGCAGTGATCCGGCGTCCCACCGATGCAGCGTGAGCGACATTGGATCCCCAGACACTGCTACCCAGACCGAAACGGGTGTCATTCGCGACCGCTATTGCGTGGTCTGCATCGCAGACCCGAATGACGGCCGCGACTGGTCCGAAGATTTCTTCGTCGTAGGCCGGCATCCCAGGCCGAACATTCGTGAGAACCGTTGGCTGGTAGAAGTTGCCACCTTTGCTTGTGATCGGCTCTCCGCCGATGACTGCTACCGCGCCCGCTGCTCGCGAAGATCGGACCTGCCGGTCGATGGCATCACGAAGGTCGGCACGCGCAACCGGTCCGACATCGGTGTCGGGGTCTTCTGGATCGCCGACACGAAGTCGGGCGACGTTCTCGGTGAGCAGCTCCGTGAACTGGTCGGCGACGGGTTCCTCCACGATGAACCGTTTCGGCGATATACAACTCTGTCCCGCATTGAGGAATCGGCCCTTGGCGGCACATGCGGCAGCCTCGGGAATGTCGGCATCAGCCAAGACCACAAAAGGGTCAGAGCCTCCCAACTCGAGGACGCACTTCTTGATCTGGTGACCCGCAAGTGCCCCCACCGCGGCCCCGGCCTGTTCACTGCCCGTCAGCGTCACAGCACCCACACGCGGGTCGGCGATGAGCTGGCGGGTCGCCGTCGGTACCTCGAACTCGGCGACGACCAGGCTGGTAAATGTGCCGGGACGCAGACCCGCTGCGCTGAAGACGTCCTGGATCTCGAGCGCGCACCCGGTGGTGTTGGGCGCGTGTTTGAGTAGGACGGTATTGCCGGCCATCAGCGCAGGGGCCGCGAACCGAAAGACCTGCCACAGCGGGTAGTTCCACGGCATGATTCCCAGGACTACACCCACAGGTTCGTAAGACACCCAACTTTCGTCGGCCTCTGTGGCGGCTGCGGCGTCGGCCAAAAAGCTCGGGCCGTGCTTTGCGTAATATTCGACAACACCAGCGCACTTTTCGACTTCGGCCAACGATTCACCGATGGGCTTGCCCATCTCACGGGTAATGAGCAGCGCAAGGGCATTGCTACGCCGACGGAGCTCGGTTGCGACATCGGTGAGTGCGGTGCTGCGCCGACGGAATTCCAGCTCGTTCCAGTGGCGTTGGGTAGTGTCAGCGGCATCCAGACAGGCAGCGATCTCCGAAGACACCATCGTCTCGTAGCACGCGAGGTTGCGTCCGGTGGCTGGGTTCACCGTCGTAATCGTGGCCGTGGCATTCTCTTTTCGTGAGCAGCACCCCGAGTGCGCGGGGCAGAACCCCGCCGCCACTTGATGTGCCCGCGGGTTGTGGACTGTCGGAAACCTTTGCCTAGTCGGGCTTTGACTCGTCGAATATCGACGGCACCGGTGCCTTGATGCCGAAACTGTTGGCAATGGTCGCGTGCGCCACGTAGCGGCCGCACATCAGTGCGACGGCGATGGCTTGCTTGGGTCCCAGTGCGCGTACCAGAGCATCGACTTCCGCAGCGGAATTTCGACCGTGGCTCTTCAGCACGGCCGTGACCCAACGGCGGGTAGCTCGCTGCTCAATCGTCAGGTCGCTGCAGTCATCGTCGAGGCGCTCCACGCTGGCGACCCAAGCTTTGGTCAGGCCCAATTTGAGGGATAGGCGTTCGTGTTGGTGGCGTTCGTAATCGTTGCCCGTGGCGGTCGCGACGGTCAGTGCGACGACTTCGGCGAGATCGTCGGGCAGAGCCTTCTTGGTGGCATCGGTGTAGTCGATGAATGCGGCTAACGACTCGGGTTGATGAGCGGTGAGTTGGAAGAAGTCTCCCAGGTATCCGAGTCGATCGATCTTCGACTGCAGGCGTTGACGCACACCGGAATCCAGATCTTCGACGTCAATCAGCGGGACACCGGCAAGGTGGCGCGCGTCGGTGCGGGTATCGGCGCCGGTGGTTGTCGAATCGATGTCTGTCATGTGCTGTCAGTGTCCTTTGGTCAGGTGTTGGCAGGTGTACTAGCGGTGAGTTCGGTGTCGCTGTCAATGGTGCCGACGGAGGACGCGCTACCGGGTGAACCGAGCGGGCTTGACCTTCCCGGCAACACCTCGTTGAAGAACCTGGCGTTGTCTTCGGCCCATTCCGGTGGTGCGTTCTGCGCACTGGTGATGGCTTGGACGGGGCATACGGGAAGGCACGCACCGCATTCGATGCATTCGTCGGGTTGGATATAGCGCCGGCGTCCGCCTTCGTAGATGCAATCCACTGGGCACGCATCTGCGCAAAGGCCGGCCAGTTCGTCGATGCATGCCTGTCCGATAACGTATGCCATCAGGTCATCCCTTCGCGACAACCGGTGTTGGGGGGTTCCGCCGAGACCGGATGAGCCGCGGGGCCCATGAGTTCGGTCGAGTGGCCGGGAAAGATGGTTTGGCTTGGATCGAGCTGGGCAGCAAGGTTATTCACAGCCGTGGCCGCTTCACCGAACCCGACGGCCATGATGCGAACTTTGCCGGGGTAGGTCGTGACGTCGCCGACGGCGTAGACGCCGGGCAGGTTGGTCGCCATCGTGCTGTCGACGAGGATCTGGCGGCCCTCGACTGTCAGACCCCAGCTCAGCAGCGGACCAAGGTTGGCTATATGACCCAGGGCGGGTATCAAGGCTTGTGTCTTGACGGATTCGTGCACGCCACCGCTGCGCACGGTGACCGTCTCTAGCCAATCTCGGCCGTGCGACTTGACCACTTCGCTGTTGAGCATCACTCGCACGCTGCTTTGTTGGAGTTGTTGGATCGACATGGGGTGTGCCGCAAAGCTTTTACGGCGATGGATGAGGGTCACCGACCTAGCGAGCGGGCACAGCATGTTCGCCCAGTCCACGGCACTGTCTCCGCCGCCGACGATGACGACGTCGACGTCTTGGTAGGAGGCGATGTCGCGGACGACGTAGTTGACGCCGCGACCTTCATAGGGATCGGCAGCGGCAAGCCGGCGCGGGCGAAAGCTGCCGACTCCGGCCGCGATGATCACAGCGGAGGCGATAATTCGACGACCTGTGTCGGTGACGATGGTGTGTCGATGCCGGTATGCACCGTTGCCATCCTTTGTGGACGACTGCGATGTCAGTTCTACTGATTGTTCGCCGAGAACCCAGATGGGTTGGGCGATTTCAGCCTGGCTGATCAGGCTCTTGACCAGGGACGAGCCGGTGATTTCGGGGTGTCCGGCGACATCGTAAATGGGTTTGTCGGGATAGAGCGCCATGAGTTGTCCACCGGCCTCGGCCAGCGAGTCGAGTAGCACAACGGACAATCCGCGCAATCCGGCATAGTAGGACGCGAACAGTCCGGTGGGACCGGCACCGATGATGAGCACATCGGTTTCGATCGTCATCTCGTCGGAGGACTTCACCGGTCTTCCGTTCGCAGTGTGTGCGCCAGGAATTCGGTGGTGTCTTGCCAGGCCTTTTGCGCCGCGTCGTGAGCATACTGCGCGGGACGCGCGTCGCAGTGGAAAGCGTGTCCGGCGCCGGCGAACTCAACGACACGAAGCTCGACGCCGGAATTCTTGGCCGCAGCCCGGATTGCGGCGATGTCCTCAGCGGGAATAGTCGGATCGGCGTCGCCAACAAGCATCAGTACCGGGCCGGTGATATTGGCCGTCTTGTCGAGGACGGCGTGCGGACCACTAGCGATGCCGGGCCCGTAGAACACCACGGTCGCAGCCAGGGGGAGCGCGGTTGCCGCGGTAAAGGCTGCGCGTCCGCCAAAGCAGAATCCGACGACTGCGGTTCGGGCAGCTGGAATATTTTCCTCGTCCGACAGGTAGTCGGCCACGGCGGTGACGTCGGTGACGATGGGGTGTGCTCCCAGTTCCGCGATCAGCGACATTGCGGTTTCGCGGTCGTTGTAGGCGACTTCTTCGGTTCCCGAGCGATGGAAGAGGTCCGGTGCGAGTGCGAGATAGCCTTGTGCAGCAACCCGTTTGGCTACGTCTTGGATGTGTTCGTTAACTCCGAACGCCTCCTGAAGGACGATGACGGCGGCGGGCGGTACTGCCGCATTCTGCGGAGCTGGACGCACTCGGTAAACGCGCATCGCACCGTCAGCGGCGTCGAGCGTCAGCCAGTCCACGGTGAGGTTTCCGTCAGCTGCTGCGGTCATGAAGTGTCGAGTTCCTTCCGTAAGGCCTAGATGATCTACTCGTCAGGCCCAGATCAATGGCGCGTCTGAGCGCTCGTGGTCCCGGAAACCGGCATACGTCGACGCGGCGGCTGGGTGCAGTGGGATGGGTGCCGAGGAGATGGCTGCCGGCTCCAACGGATAGGTGATCGGACTGTGGTCAGGCGGCAGGTGGCGATACTGCACCTCCAGTGCGTCACGGGTTGCGACCATGCACCAGGCGATCAATGCGGCGACGTCGTCGGGGAGGTCCTCGGTGCACAGCACCAGAAAATCGGAGAACTCCAGGGCTGTCAGGTCGCGATTCAGATCGGGTAAGTAACCCTTGGGCACCATGGCGGTGGGCCACTGCCATTCAGAGAAAGCGTCGATTACCGCGGGGACGACGTCGAGATAGGTGACCTGATTGTGTTCGGTGATGCGTTGCCATCCCGGCGTCATGATCGCCTCGTGGATCAGGACGTTGGCCGCACCTTCGCGGAACGCGGTGATCGGTGGAAACGGGCGTTCGTCGTAGATGAATTCGCCTCCGGCTTCGGTCATTGCAGCCGGCGTGATGCCCACCGCTGCGAGTTGACGGTGAGCGGCGAGGCCGATGAGGTTGATGCCGTCGTCTGGACTGGTGGCGATGCGCAACTGCGGCAGGCGGTCCGCCAGTTCGGTCATCGACGACACGCCCAGATCACTATGCACGCAGGTCACCAACCGGTCGCGCTGCGGCAAGGTGCCCAACGCGCGCAGCCGTCGCGTGCCCTCGACAGCCAGCGGGCCCACTCCGGCCGTGACCATGCCCATGGCTGCCGTTGGTGTCGTCAGCGCAAGGTCAACCTCGCCGGAGAGCACGTTGTGAATCGCGTCGGCGCCACCGCGCCCGTTGCGGATTAAGATCCGCGATCCGGGTGCGGATCTGTCACCCACCTCCTGGCTGAGCCACCCGCAGATGCGGTGAAGGTTGGCTTGACCCCAGTCGCCCTGAAACGTAAGGGTCAGCTCACGGTCCACCGATGGTTCTGTCATCAGGACGCGGCGCCCTGGATCATCGCCTGTAGCCCGGCTGCGTCCAGTGCGAAGTGGATCTCATGGATGTTGTCGAAAGGAAACCCGACTCTTTCGAATTCGCGCTCCAGTGCCGACTGGTCGTCAGCCTCGTAGATCGAAACCAGGAAGCCGGTGTACATGTTCACGTATAGGTTTCGGAAGGTGGCGTACTTCGATTCTGCGACATCGGGCGCGTTGCCCGAGATTTCGTCGGCGGTCAGGCCGGGGGATTGGTGAGTGGTGAGATAGGTGGGCATCGTTGACCTTTCGACCAGATTGCTGGGTGATTTTCAGGAGTCTTGCAGTTCGGCACGCAGCTGCTCGGCGAGTGGTTGCCAGGCCGAGAATGGCTCCATGTCGATGCGTGGGTGCTGAGCGCCGCAGTCGGCGCAATGGCGCAGGGATTCGTCGTCGTTGAAGCCGACGCACGCGTCCTGATAAGCCTGCTGGGATACTGTCTCGGCGGTGTCCCACTCGACGCGATGCAGTTCGCGGTCGCATCCGGGACAGAACCAGGCAACGCCTTCGAGTCCGGCAGAGCGCGCCTTGTACCGGATCTGGACGCTTTCTTCGCTGGGCACGATGCGGTGGGGTGTTCCGGCGGGGACGTAGACGTGGTCACCAACGGTGAGGTGGAACCGATTCACCGATGAGTCCTTGAAATACACCTCGGCCGTTCCCGACATCTGCGCGATAACGGTGTCTTTGCCGCAGATCAGGTGAAACGGCTGCGCCACCGAGTTGCGGGACATGTACATCTGTGGATCGACCTTGGTGGGCAGCACAGGCACTTCCTCGTAATTGCCGATCTCCTGTGCGACTTTGAAGGTATGCAGCATTCGTCGCCTATCCATGATCAAGCACCCTTCGATTCATCGGCCACACTGGCAGCGGACTGAAGTGCCCGCTTCGCCGAGCTTGCGGCGCGTACTTGATCGACATAGCGATGCCAGCCCCACTTTTGATGTGGATGCTCGGCG
Organism: Mycobacterium sp.; assembly: GCA_044508395.1. Classification (GTDB taxonomy): domain Bacteria; phylum Actinomycetota; class Actinomycetes; order Mycobacteriales; family Mycobacteriaceae; genus Mycobacterium. Next base: position 20,667 of record JBIQHU010000034.1, read on the forward strand.
TTGACGTGACCGCATTTCGCGCAGGTGCGGACCGATTCGTCACCGTAGTCAACCGCAGCCTTATCGCTGCCCCAGATCGTGGCAAACATCGACACTTCATCGTCGAAGGACCCGCCCCATTGCGTGGGGTCGTATCCATCAACACCTTTCGGAGTGGCGTTGTAGTCGTGGCGGTACAACTGCTCGTTGCACTTGCGGCAGCGGAACAGGATCGCTTCGGCTTGGTCGCCCTCCTCGGACTGGTGCTGAGTGATCGTCATGAGAATGAACGCTGCAGGATTGGCCGAGTCGCGCAGGAAAGAATTCACACCATGTAGTTGTTGGGTGACGAAGACTTGACCGGTCTGTAGCATGGCCTCGTTTGCGCCGAAGGTGACTGCGACCTCCTCAACAGTGTTGTAGTGGAAGAAGTGACCGAATTCGCTGTCGTCTGGGTCGCCGGTCATGATGGCGCCGCAGGGCACGATGGCCCCGGCGTCGTGATACGGGAACAACGGCAACAGCTGGCACACCGCACCGGTCATCAAATCGAAGACGTTGTTCTTCAGCGGTTCCCGAGTCGGCGACGGTGGAGGGATTCGGCGCACGGGTTGATCCGCGGGAGCACCTGTCCTGGTGTGAGTCATCGTTGTCTCCTTCTCCGTGGTAGTGCTCAAAGTCCGATTGCGGCGGCGAGGATGCTGTCGCAGCGCTGTTGTGTGTCGGGGGTCGCGGGAGCCATCGGCAGGCGCTCCTCATTGCTGGGAATGAGTCCCCGTTTAAGCATCATGTACTTGATCGGAATCGGATTCGTGTCAAAGAAGACAGATTTGTTGAGATCCCATAGCGCCTGATGCAGCCTGCGCGCCTCGGTCAACTTTTCGTCTTGCACCGCCTCGTACAGCGCGGCGACCGCGGCGGGGAAGACGTTGGACACCGCGTTGACCATGCCCGCGGCGCCGACGGCCAGCATCGGCAGCGAAAACTCCTCGAGGCCGACGAAGATTCGAAAATCAGCACCGAGCCGAAGGAGCACGTCGGTGACCCATCCCAGGTCGGTCGATGCGTGCTTCGCGCCGACGAAGTTGTCGCAGCGCTCGGCGATAGCCTCCACGGTTTCTACTGTCGCCGTGGTCGCCGAACGGCCCGGAATGTGGTACATCAACACCGGTTTGCTGGTACTGCGGCACACTTTTTCGTAGAAGCCGACCAAGCCGCGCTGTGGCGGCCGGGTGAATGCCGGGGTGACCACCAGCATCGCGGCTGCACCGACGTCCTCGGCGTGGCGGGTCAATTCCAGAGTTTCGGCCAGCGATGGGGCGCCGGTGGCGACCATCACCGGGACCTTGCCGGCGGCCGCACCGATCGCGGCAGTCGCGAGCGCTTTGCGCTCGGCGAGCGTAAGCAATGCGGGTTCGCCGGTCGTACCCGCTACGACGATGCCATGGCTGCCTGACTCGATCTGGAAGCTCACCAGGGCCTCGTAGGTTTCCAGGTCGATCTGCCCGTCATCGAACGGCGTGACCAACGGTGGAAAGGAGCCACGTAATTCGTTAGGGCCCAACGAGATCATTGCGCGGCTCGGTTTGTGTCAAAACCGGAATGGATTCCCAGCAGCCGGGCCTGGCGCTTGAGGTCCTCCTGCCACAGCAGCGATTCCAATGCCAGATGAAATGGTTGGTCTTGGATGGTGAGTTCGTTGACGTAGTCATCAGGACCGCTGGCATGGTGATGCACGGCCCAACCTGGGGCCGAGAACATCAGATCGCCGGCTTCCCAGTCGTAACGCTTGCCTCTCACCAGGCTATGCCCGCTGCCGTGGAAGTAGTAGTTGATGGCCGCCGACACGTGACGGTGGGGCCTGTCGACGATCTTTGGCGGCCGAATAGTGATCGTGGCGAAGAAGTTCGGGGTGGTGCCGTTGGTGCGACCGGTGGCGGGGTTGTACAGCAGGTAAAGGCGTGGACCGCGGTAATCCGCTCCCAGCGCGGAGAGCTTGTCGAGATTGTCCTTCACCCGCTGCCATGGCCAGTGCAGCGCCGGGCTCTCGACATTGGGGGGACTGATCAGCTTCTCGTACGGCATCAGCCACGCGCCCTCATCGGTCAACTGAAAGACGCCGAACGGGTTCTCCTTGCCGGCGGCCGATTCCTCGGCTTCCTCCGCGGAATCGGGTACCTCGTCGGTGGGGTTTTCCTCCACAAGGTGCACACCGAGTTGGTCCAGGAGCGCGGCGTTGGAATACGTCAGCCGCACTTGTGGTTTCGCAGTGTCGTTGATGTGGTGATAGGTAGTCCATGACGGATGGTTCCACACGTCGAACTGGCCGAAACTGAACTTCTCGCTGCCCACGACTGCGGTTCCTGCACCGTCGATGCAGAATGACACTTGGGTGGAGTTGTGACGGATCGGCGCAGTGCTTTCGCCAGGCAACAGCACCGACAATGTCACTCGGATGCCCGGCGCGAGACCGTTACCGGGTGCCTGCGCTCGGGGGTGCACGATCAGCGCTTCACGCCGACCGTGTGCCGGCGGGTCGATGGCGCTCAATCGGGCGACCTGTTCGTCGATGTCCGCCTTCTTGATGATGATGGGATCCCAGAAGTCGAGGGGCGAACTCGCCGGACGGTCAGTGATATCGACAAACATCAGTTGCTCCACATTCTGGGTTGATGGCGAGACGACACGGTGAGTGCTCTACCGAGGCCGGCGTTGTTGGCGCGCTGCAGGACAAGCTCGGCCACGGCGAGATCGGAGATGCCCGATCCGAGAGCCTTGAAGATGGTGATGCCGTCACCGTCGAGTCCGTGGTCTTGGCCCAGGACAAGACCGAGCGGTAGGAGGTGAGGGGCGTTGGCGGCCGACAACTCGCGGGGTGCCAACTGGCGAGCAGCGGCGACGTCGTCGGCAACGACGCGAAAGGCTCGGGCGACTACGTCGGGTGCTAGCTCGGCGCGCTCGGGGGTGATCGCGCCGACGGCGTTGATATGCACGCGATTCGCCAGCATGGAGGCGGTGATGAACGGCTCGGTTGCGCGCGTCACGGTGACCACCACGCTGGCCTGGTCCACTGCTTCGGCTATGGAGTCTGCACTGCGCACCGCGATGTGGGAGCGCTCGGCAATCCGTGCCGCGAAAGACGTCCGGTGGTCAGGGGTGGGGCTGTACACCACGATGTTCTCGACGTTGCGCACCGCTGCGACCGCCGCGATCTGGCCTTCGGCCTGCTTGCCGGTGCCGATGACCGCGAGCACCTCGCAGTGTTCTGGGGCGAGAGCGGAGGTGGCGGCGCCGCTGACCGCGCTGGTCCGCAGCTGGCCCAGTGCGAACGCCTGGATCACCGCCAGCAGCCGCCCGGTCGCCAGATCCCAGGTAATCAACAGGGGTGTGGCGCCGCCGTGGGTGTGGGCCCACGTTTTGGACACTGCCAGTTCGGTCGAGGTGGCAACCGCACCGATGGCGTGCATGGTGCCGCCATCCCACGACGTATAGGTCTTCGGCATCGCTACGATCTCGCCTCCGGCGGCGCGCATATAGGCGTCCCGGACCGCTTCGATGACCTCAGGCAACGAGACAAGATCCACGACGTCTTCTTCGCCGATCCACAGTGCCGTGCTGGGCGCAGGCCGCTCGTGTGTGATGGCCGGCGAGCTCTCGTTGAGGCCGCTCAGCACCCGCAGTTCCAATTCATCATGGTGAATTAGTCTGCGAGAGCTCACACGCGGTGTCAAGGGTATTCGGCATAATCGTCATGCTGAATTTCGGAGGTGACATGAGTCCTGCTGGTCGGGATGCAGGTAGCGGCCACTCTGAAGCGCCAGCGCTGCGTCGCAGCGAATGGCGCACCGCGGAGACGAAGAGCGCCTCGACGACGCGTTCGGAGATGGCCGCTACAAAGATCGCCGCGATCATCAAGGAGGTCGGGGCAGGGGGGCGCCTTGGGACAAAGGAGCAGTTGCGCGTCCGATGCGGAGTCTCAGTGGGAACGCTCAACGAAGCATTACGGCTGTTGCAGGCCCGAGGCTTGGTTACGGTCCGGCCTGGGCCTGGGGGAGGACTGTTTGCTTCCGAGCCGGCGCCGATGGTGCGACTCGGCAATCTGATGCTTGCCTTGGATTCCGATCAGGCGTCTGTGGCTGATGCGGTGCGCATCCGTAACGCGCTGGACGCTCTGCTGATCGAGGACGCGGTCCGGGACGCCACCACGGCGGACATTGTGGCGCTGCGTCGGGGACTCGCGGACATGGCTGCCGCCGCCAAGAGCGGCGACGATATCGCATTTCTGCATGCGAATTGCACACTGCATACCCGGATCGCCGGGATCAGTCCGAACGGGATGCTGAGCTCAATCTATGTCGGGCTGATCGACGTTATCGAAGCTCACACCCTGGCAGTGTTGCCACGCGTCGCGCAGTCCTTGCCCGAATTCCTGCTGGAGCGCTACCGGTTGCACGCGCGGTTGGTTGATGCAATCGCCATCCAGGACTCCGCCGCAGCCCTTCGGCTACTGGCGGAGCACAACGCCGACGAGGGCTGAGGCACTGCTCGAGCCAGCTGCCTGCCGCGTCGAAGCGTGCCTGGAGGCGATTCATTGGATCCTCGCCATCGCCGGTACCAGGTGCCTTCGGCCTCATATCGAGCCTGCCGACTAATTCATCATGATGAATATTGCGGAATCTCTTGACAGTGATCCTCGACACCTTCAGACTGCAGTCACGTGCAATTCAGCATGGTGAATTACGGAAGGGCCGTCGTGGTGATGGATCAGCACTTTCGTGACCTGATGGCCGCCGTATGTGCCCCAGTGACGATTGTGACGACGGCGGATGACGCCGGCCCGCATGGCGCGACGGTGAGTTCCCTGGCCTCGGTATCGCTGCGGCCGCCGCTGGTCTCGATCGCGCTGGATCGCCGGTCTCACCTGCTGACCCGGATCCTGGGTGCCAAGCGGTTCGGCGTGAACGTCCTGGGATGCACGCAGGACGATGTGGCCACACTCTTCGCCAGCAGGGGAGTAAAGCGATTCAGCGAGGGTGAGTGGTCGACGTCTGACGGGTTGCCGCGGTTGGAGGGCGCGGCAGGGTGGGCGGCGTGTGAACTGCATCAGATAGTTGAAGCCGGCGATCATCTGGTGCTGATCGGTTTAGTGCACCGTGCGGCGTCGTCGGCGCTGCCGCCGCTGGTCTATGGGCACCGCACCTTTGGTACCCACTCGGGGTTCCAACAGCGCCCGCGCAAGCCCATCGTCGACCACATCGCCGCCTGCACACGTTGAAAGCCGCTGTCCCACAACACCCAAGGAGTGATCGCACTATGTCAACCGCCGAGTCGTCGATCGACAACACCGTCGCAGCACCGGAGGCTGCGGAATTGGTCGCCCGGGCAAAGGAACTCCGCCCGCTGTTGACGCAGCACGCCGCGGCGGGGGAGCGGGATCGCCGAGTGGCCGAGGAGAGCATCCAGGCGCTTACCGACGCGGGTCTGTTCCGGTTGACCATCCCGAAACGCTATGGCGGGTACCAAACTTCGTTGCGCACGTTCATCGATGTCTCTGCTGCGGTCGCAGAAGCGGACGGCGGTACGGCGTGGATCGTCACACTCATCAATGTCTGCAACTGGATGACAAGTTTGTTCCCAGTGCAGGCTCAAGACGAGGTCTTCGGAGCTGACCCGAACGCGAAAGTGTCGGGTGTGCTGGCGCCCACGGCGGAATCGCGCAAGGTTGACGGCGGTTGGCGGGTGACTGGCAAGTGGTACTACAACTCCGGATCGTTGCACTCGACGTGGGCGGTCTTGGGGATTCCGATCACCGACGACGCCGGTGAGGTGGTCGACCAGGCGCTTGCGCTCATTCCGGGCACTGACTTGACCGTCGAAGACACTTGGTTTGTGGCAGGCATGAAAGCGACCGGCAGCAATGCGGTGATCGCCGAGGATGCGTTCGTCCCCGAGCACCGGATCCTGCGCGTACCCGATGCGATCAACGGTATTTACCCCTCCGAACACACCGAAACCGAAGCGCTGTATCGCTCGGCGTTCATACCGCTGTTGGCTTTGGTGCTGATCGGACCTCAACTCGGGATGGGTAAGGCAGCGCTGGAGTACGTCATCAGCAAGGCCGCCAAGAAGCCGATTTCTTACACGTTTTTCGAGGCGCAGCAGGACTCGGTGGCATTCCAATTGCAGATCGCCGAAGCAGCCCGACTCATCGACACTGCCCATCTTCATGCCTACCGCGCGGTGAGCGATATCGACGAGGCAGCGACGCGCGGCGAGTATCCCGACTTCCTGACCCGCGCCCGGGTCCGGTCGGACACCGGCTGCGTTGCCGAGTCGATCACCCGAGCCATCGAGATTCTGCTGTACGCCCATGGCGCCGGATCCTTCGCGGAAGTCAATCCATTGCAGAGGATTTGGCGTGATTCCTCGACGGCCGCACGCCACGCCGTCGCCACACCAATGGTCGCCTACGAGGTTTATGGCAAGGCGCTACTCGGCGTCGACGAAGCCATCACCCCGCTTGTCTGAGATGCATTACTGAATCGTAGGAGGATTTCACATTGCGCATTGCCAACCTTGCCGGTCGCGCGGTGTTGGTCACCGTCGACGGACCTCGCGCGCTGGATGTGTGCGCTGCCAGCGGGGGTCGGTTCGGCCCGCACCTCCAGTCGATCTACGACCAGTGGCAGGAATTCGTCGACTGGGCATCGATGGCGGACATGTCGTCGGCCGACGCTGTCAGCGTCGACGCTCTCGGCCCGCCATCACCGACGCCCCGGCAGGTGTTCGCCATCGGTCTGAACTATCGCGAACATGCCGCAGAGTCGAATTTCGCGGTACCCGATGACCCGACCGTGATGTTCACCAAATGGTCGTCGTGCTTGACCGGCCCGGTCACCACCGTAGAGCTACCGTCCAACGGTCACACAGACTGGGAGGTCGAGCTGGTCGTTGTTATCGGCCACTTTACGCATCGCATCGCAGAAGATGAGGCCTGGGACCATGTCGCAGGAGTGACTGTGGGGCAGGACATTTCCGAGAGAATCACCCAAACTGCGGGACCCTCACCGCAATTCAGCCTTGGCAAGTCGCTTCCTGGGTTCGGACCCACCGGTCCCTGGTTGGTGACTCCCGATGAACTGACCGATCGCGACGATGTCGAGCTGGGCTGCTCGGTCAATGGCGAGCAGATGCAAAAGGGGCGGACCGGGGACCTGGTTTTCTCGGTACCGGCGTTGATTTCTCGGCTGTCGCACAAGCTTCCCTTGCTGCCCGGTGATCTGCTGTTCACAGGCACGCCCGCTGGGGTTGGACTCGGACGCACGCCACCACGTTTTCTCGCGCCAGGTGATGAGTTGGTGAGCTACATCACCGGGATCGGCGAGCTGCGCCAGCGATTTGTCAGCGCGACGGATGACTGACCACGCCTCAACACATACAGGAGATTGTGATGGCGCTACACCGCCTCGCCGCAGTCACGATTGCGGTACCCAATGTCACAGAAACATGTTCTTACTACGCGGATTTCGGACTTACGGCCGAGTCGGATGGGTGGTTTGCCACGGTTGACGGCGGCCGGCAACTGCAGATCGTGCACGCGCCCACTCGCCGGCTGATCGAAATGCAGGTCGGCGCCGACGACAAAGACGACCTCGGCCGGATCACGGCTAGCTTCGAGCGGCTCGGCGTCCACGTCGATTCCGAATCCGATCGGGTCAGCGCGGTGGAAGCGGCAACAGGCGTCCGCGTGACGGTGGTGATTTCTCCGCGGATCGTCCAGCCGACGCGGCCAGCCGCCGCCTACAACGGACCCGGACGGCTGGAACGCATCGGGCAGCGGGCCCCTGGCGTGCTTCGTGAGGGACCCGTGATGCCCCGAAAGCTGGGCCATGCCGTCTTGGGTACCACCGATTTCGCGGCGACCAAGGACTTCTTCGTCACCGGCCTCGGTTTCAAAATCAGCGATCTCGTCAACGATGTGGGCGTGTTCCTGCGCTGCTCCACCGATCATCACAACCTGTTGGTCTTGAGCGCCCCAGTCAGTTTTCTGCACCACACGTCGTGGCAGGTTGACGACATCGATGAGGTGGGCCGCGGGGCGACCGCGATGCTGGCGGCCGACCCCAAGCGTCATGTCTGGGGACTGGGTCGTCACCACGCAGGGTCGAACTTCTTCTGGTACCTCAAGGACCCGGCAGGCAACTTCAGCGAGTACTACTCCGACATGGATTGCATCATCGACGACCAGTTGTGGACTCCAGAAGCCCATGAGGGCGCTCGTGGACTGTTCAACTGGGGCCCGCCACCGCCGCCGTCCTTCCTGACTCCCGAGGACCTGGGTGCGCTCATGACCGGCGCCCACAGCGCGGGTTGAGGAGCCGACGTATGCCCGTCGTGCATGTCGTCACGTTCACGTTCAACCCTGCCGTCGCAGACGACGTGATCGCCGACCTCGCACCAGCACTGGATGACCTTGCGGCGCAGTCGAAAGCACTGTGGTATCAGCACGGCCCGGACTTGGGTGTGCGCGAGGGAAATGCAGACTACGCCGTGACTGCAGTATTTCCCGACGAGGAGGCGTTCCGGGCGTATATGACGGCTCCGCAGCATCAGCGCGTCATCAACGAGCTTGTGAGACCACACCTGCAAGCGCGGTCGGCGGTGCAGTTCACTTCCCCTTGCCCAGGAGTGGGGCCGCCGCCCCCGTGATCAGCTACGCGGTGGGCGGAGGCGGTTCAGGTCGCCCGCGTCTTCGCTAGTCGCCAACGTCGTTGCCGCGCCGGTCGATCAGCTGCCCGACCTCCGGGCCGCCACTGTTGTGCTCCTGTAACAGCTCCAAGGCCCGCGCATCATGAGCGGCGATCGCGTCGATGAGTTCCACGTGCAACTCGCAGCGGCGCCGGGCGTACTCCCGCAGGTCTTCATCCTGCGGCATCACCGCCAGCAAGTGAGACTCGGTGATCTCCAACAAATTCAGATAGAACGAGCGCAACATCGCGGTGGGGCTGATTTCCGCGATTCTGGCGTGCAGTGCCCAGTTGGCGCGCACGAAGGCAGCTCCGTCGCCGTTGGCTGCGGCGACCTTCATCTGGTCCAGTTCTGCACGTAGGGCGACGATGTCGTGTGCGGACGCGTACCCCAAAGCATCTTCGACAAGCAGCGGATCCAGGGCGTGCCGCAGCCGGAAGGCATCGGCCACCGAGGCGGCCTCGTCGCCGAGAGCCAGCATCGAGTTGCCCAGACGCACCATCGGCGACTGCTCCGTGGCGAAAAGACCGCCGCCGGGACCGGAGCGTACGGTGACCAGTCCGCGCGCTTGCACCATCCGGAGCGCTTCGTTGAATGTGCCTACCGACACTCCACAACTGGCGCGCAACTCGTCCTTGGTCCCGAGCCGCTGTCCGGGCTCCGACGACATCGCCATCGCCGCGAGTTGCTCGGCGGCCTGTTCAGGGCGCGTCTGGCCACGACTGGACCGGCGCTCCCAATCGGTGCGACGAAGGGCAGGCGGATCGACAGTCATCGCTCTCCATCTTTGCACTCAGTACCGATTTAGCCCCACACGCCACAACGGCGATATTCATCATATTCAATTATCGCGAATCTATTGACAAGTGATCGAAGTCACCTTCAGACTCTCTCCAGATCAATTCAGCATGGTGAATTAGTGAGGCGGGTATGGGAGTGTGTCACGGAGCTCTGTGGGCCGGCGGCGGTCTCGTCCGCAACCGATGGACATGTAGCTGAGCATGGTGTCGCTGGCGACTGCTGCTAAGCCCGCCGCCGCGGTGGGCGGGTTCTTCGCGCTGGCCTGGGAGACCCTTTTGGTTGCCCCACGAAGGCCGTTTGCCCTGCGCGAATTCCTGGTGCAGGCGTGGTTCGTAGCCAGGGTGTCGGTGCTGCCGACCCTGATGCTGGCTATGCCTTACACCGTCCTGGTCGTCTTCACGTTCAACATCCTTCTCCTGGAGTTCGGGGCGGCAGACTTCTGCGGCACCACCGCTGCGTTCGCCACCGTCACCCAGGTCGGACCCATCGTCACGGTGCTGGTGGTGGCCGGAGCCGGAGCCACTGCGATGTGCGCCGACCTGGGCGCTCGCACGATCCGTGAAGAACTCGACGCGCTTCGGGTGATGGGGGTCAACCCGGTCCAGGCGCTGGTAGTGCCGCGGGTCCTCGCGGCGACCCTCGTCGCCGTGATGCTGTCGTCTGTCGTCATCACGGTTGGTCTGGCAGGGGGCTTCTTTTTCTCCGTCTACGTTCAGCACGTCACCCCCGGTGCCTATGTCGCAGGGATGACCGTGCTGACCGGATTGCCCGATATGCTGCTGGCCCTCATAAAGGCTGCTCTATTCGGATTAGCCGCGGGTCTGATCGCCTGCTACAAGGGCATCTCGGTGGGAGGCGGGCCGGCCGGTGTGGGTAACGCGGTCAATGAGACCGTGGTCTACACATTCGTGGCGTTGTTTGCGATCAACATCATCGCAACCGCCGTCGGCGTGAAGGTCACGCTGTGAGCGCCCCGACCGGACGCCTACCGAGGTTGACGACTCACACCAAGGCGTGGGCCGCCGGCTGGAACCGGATCGGCATCCAAGCACAGTTCTATGCCAAAACCATCGGCTCTGTGGGCGACGTGTTCCTCTACTACCGCACCGAGTTTCTGCGCCTGGTTGCTCAGATGGGTCTGGGCACCGGCGCGCTCGCCATTGTCGGCGGCACCGTGGTGATCGTCGCATTCCTCACCGTCACCACCGGTGCGCTCGCCGCGGTAATTGGCTACAACCAGTTCGCCGACATCGGCGTGGAAGCATTGACGGGCTTCGCCTCCGCGTATTTCAACGTCAGATTGGCTGCGCCGCTGACTTCGGGGATCGCCCTAGCGGCCACAATCGGCGCAGGTGCGACGGCCCAGCTCGGCGCGATGCGGATCAACGAGGAAATCGACGCATTGGAAGTCATGGGTATCCGCTCGATTGCCTATCTGGCATCCACCCGTCTGGTCGCCGGCGTGATCGTGGTGATCCCGCTGTATTGCGTAGCAGTCATCGCCGCGTTCTTCTCCGCCCGCATATGCACCGTCTTGATTTACGGGCAGTCCGGTGGCGTGTACGACCACTACTTCAACACCTTCCTTTACCCGATGAGCTTGGTGTGGTCGTTTCTGCTGGCGCTTTCGATGGCGATAGTCATCATGCTCGTGCACACGTACTACGGATTCACCGCGACGGGGGGTCCGGCCGGTGTGGGTGAAGCTGTAGGCCGAGCAGTTCGAACGTCGCTTGTGTCCGCAGGCGTCCTGACCGTGTTCATCTCGCTGGCCATCTACGGCCAGTCAGGCAGCTTTAATCTGTCGGGCTGACGCGTGGATACACAGAAGGGCTTCAGCCGCATCCACCCTGCCTGGTGGACGACCGCGCTGATCGTGACGATCGCCGCTTTCATCTGGCTGTGTTCGGCACTCTTCGCCGGCACCCTCACACCTACCGTGCCGGTCACCCTGACCGCTGAGCGCGCCGGTCTGGTGATGGAGTCTGGTGCCAAGGTCAAACTACGTGGAGTTCCGGTGGGACGCGTGGCGGGCGTCGAACCCGGCAGCGACCCTGTGCGGCTGAGACTGGAGTTGTATCCCGACCAGATCGCACACATCCCGGCCAACGTGCAGGCCCGTATCCGCGCGACCACGATCTTCGGCGCGAAGTACGTCGATCTGCTCTATCCGCAGCGGCCCAGCACGCACCACATCTCCGCCGGCGCTGTGCTCGAGTCGCAAAACGTCAGCACCGAAGTGAACACGGTGTTTCAGAGCCTTGTGAACGTGTTGGACAAAATCAAGCCCGCCAAACTCAACGCCGTGCTCAGCGCCATGGCCGATGCGGTCGGAGGGCGCGGTGATCGCATCGGTGAAGCAACGACGGCGGCCAACCATGTACTCGGTGAGATCAATCCGCGGATGCCGACAGTCCAGCGGGACTGGCGCCTACTGAAGGACGCCACCGACGCCTATGGTGTTGCCGCCCAGAACATTCTGACCATCATGAAAGCGTTCAGCACCACCAGTACCACCATCACTGATCACGCCACCGACCTGGATGCGTTGCTGCTCAACACGATCGGCTTCTCACAAGCTGGCATTGACCTACTGAGTCCGAACAAGGACAACTTGATTGAGGCCGTCAATGTGCTGCAACCCACCACCGACCTGCTGATGAAGTACAACCCCTCATATACCTGCCTGCTGCTGGGCGCCAAACTATGGCTCGACGAAGGCGGCTACGACGTAGCCGGCGGCGACGGGCGCACGGTAATTCTCGATGACGCCTTCCTGTTCGGCGACGACCCCTACCGCTATCCAAGCAACCTGCCGATCGTCGCAGCCAAAGGAGGGCCCGGCGGCAAGCCGGGGTGCGGCAGCCTGCCTGATGCCTCCAAGAACTTCCCGGTACGCCAACTGATCACCAACACCGGATGGGGAACCGGCCTGGATATTCGGCCCAACCCGGGAATTGGATTCCCCGGCTGGTTGAACCTCTTTCCGGTCACGCGCGGGATACCCGAACCGCCGAGTATCCGGTATCTCGGGCCGCCTGCGCCTGGCCCAATCCCATATCCGGGTGCGCCCCCCTATGGCGCACCGCTGTACGGCGCCGACGGCACACCGCTTTACCCATTTGCGCCCGAAGCGCCAGCCCCGTGACCGGCATCGACAGGTAGAGGGACGGTCCAGTGAGAGAGAACTTGGTCGGCGCGGTGTGGCGTTTCGGCATCTTCGCCGCGTTGTGCGCGGTTGCAACCTTCGCGTTGTTCATGGTCTTTGCGCAGTTGCGATTCGACGACGAAATCACGTACCACGCCGAATTCGCCAACATCAGCGGTCTGAAGCAGGGCGACTTCGTTCGTATCGCGGGTGTCGAGGTCGGCAAGGTCAAGCACATCTCGATCCGGCCCGACACGATCGTGACCATCGAGTTCTCTGCCGACGACACCGTGGTACTGACCGAGGGGAGCAAAGCGGTCATTCGATACGACAACGTCGTTGGTGACCGGTACCTCGAACTCCAGGAAGGCGCGGGCGGACTCAGCAGGCTGGGGCGGGGCCAAACAATTCCGGTCGCCAACACCCAACCCGCGCTGGACCTCGATGCGTTGATCGGTGGGTTCCGCCCGTTGTTCAGGGCACTGGATTCGGTGCAAGTCAATACCCTTACCGGACAGCTCATTCAAGCGTTCCAGGGCCAGGGCGCAGCGATCAATTCGTTTCTGGCCCAGACCGCGGCGGTCACCAATACGCTAGCCGACCGCGACGAGCTGATCGGTCAGGTCATCGTCAACCTCAACGCCGTGCTGGGTTCGCTGGGGGATGAAAGCCAGCAATTCGACAAAGCACTGGACTCGCTGGCGCAAATCATGGACCGATTCGGCGAACGCAAAGCTGACATCAGCACCTCGCTGGCTTACAGTAACGCCGCGGCAGCATCGATCGCCGATCTACTTTCGCACGTCCGTCCTCCGCTCAAAAACACTGTCGTCCAGTCAGATCGCGTCAACAGTTTCGTGCTCGCCGACCACGCATATTTCGATGATCTGCTCAACACATTGCCAGAGGCGTATCAAGCGCTAGGCCGTCAAGGCATGTACGGGGATTTCTTCACCTTCTATCTCTGTGACGCGGTGCTCAAGCTCAACGGGAAGGGAGGCCAACCGGTGTATGTGAAGGTCGCCGGCCAATCGACGGGACGGTGCGCGCCGAAGTGAAAACCTACACACACCGTCAGTTGGTCGTGATCGGCACGATCGGCATCGCCGTGATCGCCGTGATTGTCCTGGGGGCGCTGCAATACGACAAGTTGCCGTTCTTCACCGTGCAAAAAAAGGAGTACGTGGCCTACTTCGCCGAATCCAGTGGGCTGACCTCCGGAGAACCCGTACAGGTTTCGGGTTTTCAGATCGGGGACGTGACTGGCGTCGAATTGGATGGAGCCCGGGTTCGAATCACCTTCAGCGTCGACAAGAACATCCCGCTCGGCAATCGCACCGAGGCAGCGATCAAGGCCAGAAGCCTGCTGGGTGCCAAGGTACTGGAAATCACTCCCCGTGGGGAGGGGCAGCTGTCGGAGCCGATTCCTCTCGAGCGCACGACGCCGGCCTATCAATTGCCCGATGCTCTCGGCGACCTCGCCGACACGATCCACTCATTGGACACCGACCAGCTCAACAGATCGTTAGACACCCTGGCTCAGACCTTTGCCGACACTCCGCCGCAATTCAAGACCGCCGTGGAAGGTATCGCACGGTTCTCCCAGACGCTCAATGAGCGAGACGTCGAGTTGCGCAAGCTGTTGGCGAACTCCAATAACGTAACCGGGGTTCTCGCCCAGCGCAGCGATCAGGTCGTAAACCTGATTGTGAACACGAACGCGCTGCTGGCACAACTGCAAATGCAAAGCTCAGCACTCGACGAGGTGTCCAACAACATCGCCGCGTTGTCCGGTCAGCTGTCTGGCTTCATCAAGGACAACCGCTCTCAACTGCGGGCCGCGCTGGACAAACTCAACGGGGTGTTGACAATTGTCGACAACCGCAAACAGCGTGTGCAGAAGTCAATCGAACTCCTCAACACCTACGCGATGTCGCTGGGCGAATCGATTTCGTCAGGGCCCTTTTTCAAGGCATATGTGGTGAATCTGCTGCCCGGGCAGTTCGTACAGCCATTCATCGACGCAGCGTTCTCGGATCTCGGGCTTGACCCGAACGTGCTGTTGCCTTCGGAGCGCACCGACCCCCAAGTCGGCCAACCGGGTACACCGGCCCTGCCGGTACCGTATCCGCGAACGGGGCAGGGCGGTGCGCCGAATCTGACGCTCCCCGACGCGATCACGGGCCAGCTGGGCGAGCAGCCTTGCGGCCCGCCGGGTCTCCCGTTGCCCGGTCCAGGCTGCTACCCCTACCGGGAGCCACTGCCGGCCCCTCCTGCAGGAGGGCCGCCGCCGGGGCCCCCGGCGCCGGGTCCACCACAGTTGGCTTCCACGCCGGAACCCACTCCTGCACCGGTGTACGTGCCAGCGCCAGGTGAGGTGTCGTCCGGTGAATCTACGACCGGGCAGGTGGCCCAATGAGCGCACGCATCGTCAGAATCGCCCTAGCGGTAGCTCTGGTGCTGATCCTACTGGCCGGAACCGTTGTGCTGCAGTCACTTCCGAACAGCGGCAAGACACATGTGCTGGCATACTTCGACAACAGTACGGGGATCTTCGTCGGCGACGAGGTGGTCGTCCTCGGGGTCAAGGTCGGTCAGATCGATGAGATCGAACCCCAACCGCAGGGCGCGAAGATCAGGTTCTCCGTCGACGAGAAGTACAAGATCCCCGCTGACGTCAAGGCCGTCATTCTGTCGCCGAAGCTGATCACGTCCCGCGCGATCCAGCTCACCCCCGCCTTCACCGGAGGCCCCACCCTGGAGGATGGCGCGGTGATCCCGCTGAACCGCACGGCAGTGCCGGTCGAGTTCGACGACTTCCGCCAACAGTTGGAGAAGCTGACCGAGAGCCTGCAGCCCACTTCGCCCGGCGGCGTAAGCCCGATGGGTGCGCTGATCAACACCGCCGCTGAAAACCTGCGTGGGCAGGGTGTCCGTATCCGCGACACGATCATCAAGCTGTCGCAGGCGGTTTCGGCACTTAGCGACCACAGCGACGACATCTTCGGCACAGTCAAGAATCTGTCGACGTTGGTGTCGGCGCTTCACGACAGTGCCGATCTGATGCGCCAGCTCAACAACAATCTGGCCTCGGTCACCGCACTGATGTCGAACGACCCTGACGAGGTCGCTGACGCTGTCACCAGCCTCAACACCGCGGTCAGCGAGGTGACCAGCTTCGTCGCCGAGAATCGCGAAGCGCTGGGCACCACGTCAGACAAGCTGGCTTTGATCTCCCAGGCCCTCGTGGACAGCATTGACGATGTCAAGCAGACCCTGCACGTGCTTCCCAACGTAGTAGCGAACTTCGTCAACATCTACGAGCCGGCGCACGGATCGATCACCGGGATTCTCGCGGTGAACAACTTCGCCAATCCCATCTCGTTTCTGTGCGGCGCGATTCAGGCGGCGTCTCGGCTCAACAGCGAACAGTCGGCCAAACTGTGCGTTCAATACCTGGCGCCGATCGTGAAGAACCGCCAATACAACAATCTGCCGTTCGGAATGAATCCGTTCGTCAACGCCCAGACGCGGCCCAACGAAATCACCTACAGCGAAGACTGGATGCGCCCCGACCACCGGCCTGCTCTGCCTGCGCAGACCCCCGCACCACTGCCGGCTGAAGCGCCTGCACAAACGTCTACCTCCGCAACGGTGTCGACTGACCCCGCAGAGGGCCTACCCGGCATGATGGTAATTCCCGGAGGCGCTCGATGACTCCCGAACGATCTCGCGGCATCCTTACGGTCTTCGTCATCGCGATAACAGCTGCCGTGGTCACCGGATGCGGCTGGCGCGGCCTGAATTCGCTACCGCTTCCGGGCACACAGGGCAACGGTCCCGGCTCGTATCAGGTTCAAGCTCAACTACCCGACGTGAGCAACATTCAGACGAACTCGCGGGTGCGGGTGAACGACGTGACAGTAGGCACTGTCACCAAGATTGAACGTCAGGATTGGCATGCGCTGATCACTATGCGTCTCAACGGCGACGTCAGCCTGCCCGCCAACGCCATCGTAAAGATCGGCCAAACCAGCCTTCTGGGCACACTGCATGTCGAGCTCGCCCCACCTACCGAGGTCCCGCCCGAGGGTCATCTTCACGACGGGTCGCTGATTCCGCTTTCGTCAGCAGGGGTATATCCGTCGACCGAACAGACCCTCTCGGTGGCTTCCCTGTTCCTCAACGGCGGAGGCCTGGGCCGGGTTCAGGAGATCACCACAGCGTTCAGTATCGCGTTTGCGGGCAGGGAGGACGACCTGCGTAGCCTCATTGAGCGTATCGACGAATTCATTGGTCGGGTCGACGCCCAAAAGCACGACATCATCACCGCGAATGAAAGCGTCAACAATCTTGCTGGTCAGTTCGCCGCTCAAAAACCAGTGCTGGACAACGCCTTACGCACGATTCCCGATGCACTGGTGATACTCAAAGAGCAGCGCGACAATCTGGTCGAAGCATTCGACAGGCTTGGCAAGCTCAGTGCGCTCGCCGCGGATTCCGCTGACCAGACCAACGCGGCCTTAGCGCGTGAATTCGAAGACATCGGACCGGTTCTGGATTCCCTCGCCGACGCCGGGCCGGCACTGACCCGATCGCTGAGCTTGCTGCCGACCTTCCCGTGGCCCAAAGAAAACATCTCGAAGTTCTTCCGCGGCGACGCCGCCAACATCACGATGGTCATCGATATGACATTGAGTCGGCTGGACTCGTCGTTCTTCACCGGAACGCGCTGGGAAGGCGATCTCACCGAGCTGGAAATGCAGTGGGGCCGCACCATCGGACAGCTCCCCAGCCCCGTCACTGCGGCCAATCCGCTGCTGGCTCCCTACCACCACAATCAGGGACCCTGACATGCAACTGACGCGGCGTATCAAGATTCAGCTGGTGGTGTTCACCATAATTGCGGTCAGCGCCGGAGCGGTCATGGTGTTCCGCTACATCGATGTTCCCGCGATGCTCGGCATCGGTCGCTACTCCGTCTTCGTCGACCTGCCGCGCGCGGGCGGCCTGTATCCCAGCGCCAATGTGTCCTATCAAGGCACTGTCGTTGGCCGTGTCGAACAGGTGGAGCTGACAGACACTGGCGTTCAGGCGCGGTTGTCACTCGTGTCCGCCTACAAGATCCCGTCGCAGTTGCGCGCCGAGGTGCACAGCCAATCGGCGATTGGAGAACAGTATGTCGAGCTGAAACCCACCAGCGCTGATTCCGCCCCGTTGAAGGACGGCGCCATCATCGGCGTATCCGATACGTCGGTGGCTCCCGACATCGATTCGCTGTTGGATGCCACCAACCGTGGACTGGAGGCGATTCCCCAGGACAACCTACAGACTGCGATCGACGAAAGCTACACCGCCATAGGTGGATTGGGTCCTGAATTGAACCGTCTGGTCAAGGGCTCGACTGATCTGTGGATCGATGCCGACCGCAATCTCGACTCGCTCATAAGCATCATCGAAAAGTCACCACCAATACTGGAGTCCCAAGTCGACAGTGCCGATAAGATCGACGCCTGGGCAGCTCACATGTCGAACGTCACCCAACAATTGGCGTCCACCAACGACCCCCTCAGGGGGGTGCTCACCAACGGACCCACAGCTGTCGACGAGGGTCGCCAACTCATCGAGAAATTGCAGCCCACGTTGCCCGTGCTACTGGCGAACCTGGTGAGTATCGGCCAAGTCGCCGTGGCCTATCAGCCGGCCATCGAACAGCTGCTCGTACTGTTCCCGCAGAGCGTCGCCAACATTCAGGGCATGATGACGGCCAACCGAAACACCAAACAGGACTACAAAGGTCTGTTCTTGGACTTCAACCTCAACCTCAACCTCCCACCAGTCTGCAACACGGGATTCCTTCCTCCGCAACAGCAACGGTCGCCCAGTCTCGAGGACGTTCCTGAGCGAGCGCCTGGTGATTTGTACTGCAGAGTGCCGCAGGATTCGCCGTTTAATGTTCGCGGCGCGCGCAACTATCCCTGCTTGACCGTGCCCGGCAAGCGAGCCCCCACGGTGAAGATGTGTGAAAGCGATGAACGCTATGTGCCGCTCAACGATGGTTACAACTGGAAGGGAGATCCCAACGCCACCCTGTCCGGCCAAGCTGTTCCCCAACTACCACCCGGGGAAACACCAACACCGGAAAGCCCACCCGCCCAGCCTGTTCCGCCCATCGAGGCCGCCTTCTATGACCCGGCCACAGGAACATACATCGGCCCGGACGGTCTGCTCTACAACCAATCGAACCTGTCCCAAACCTTGCCAGCGCACCAGACCTGGCAGTCGATGCTGATTCCGCCCGAAAAGTGATACCTCAAGGAGGGGCTGACGTGACGCAGTACATCGCTGATCAGTTCTTTAATCCGCTCGATCCCACTCATCATCCCGATGCCGATGATCGAATGCAGGCCTCGCGAATCGGCTGTCCCGTCGGAAAAGTCAGCAACATTTTGTATACGGTGAACACCGATGCGGTCGTTCGCCAAGTTTTCGACGACACAGAGCATTTCTCGAACAAGGGCAATTTCAGTGTCGACGAGGAGGACGTTCAGTGGCCATTCACGCCGGTCACCAACCTGGACCCTCCTCCGCACACGACACTGCGCACACGTCTGCTGAAAGACTTCGCGCCAGCACGACTGCGCAAACTCGGACCCCGCGTTGAAACGATTGTCGCCGAAGTACTTCGAGCGTTGCCCGCATCGGGCCACGTTGATCTTTACGCGCAGTATGCCCACTTCATCCCCGCCAAGGTTCTCTATGCGCTGATCGGAATACCCGAGGTCGCCTGGCCTGAGGTTCAACGGCAGGCCGACGTGATTGTCGCCACGGTTCCCGGGCCGACTCACGAACTACCCGAGTTCGCTGCCCTGACGCCGTACCTCGGTCAACTTGTCGAGGAACGACGCAACAGCCCCGGTGACCGCCACGACGATGTGTTGGACAACCTGTGTTTCGCCGAAGACGGTGAGGAGGAGATGCCGGTGCCGGAGGTGATGACGCATATCCTTCAACTCGTCGTCGCCTCCACCGATACGACGCGCGCGCTCATCGCAAATTGTCTTTTCCGTCTTCTTCAGCACAGAGACCAGTGGGAAGCGGTTGCTGCCGATAACTCGCTGTTACCCAACGCGATTGAAGAGTCTCTTCGGCTGGATTCGCCGGCTCAGTTCATGGTGCGTTCTGTCATCGACGACGTGACCATCGACAATTGCCCTGTCGGCTCTGGGCATAAGGTCTATCTCAACATCCAGTCGGCCAATCACGACGAGACGCGGTGGGGCGCTGACTCTCGTCGTTATCGAGCAGACCGGCCGAAGGCGTCAAGCCACTTGGCATTCGGCCGCGGAATACACACATGTATCGGTGCCCCGTTGGCGCGGATCGAGGCTCGGCTGGCGATTCAGGGTTTGGTCCACCGCTACCCGAACATGATCCTGGTCCCTGGAACCAAGTGGGAGACAGTTCCCGCGCCGCTGACGAGAAGGGTCGAATCCGTCCCCGTGCTGCTAACGGGAAGGGCGTAACCATGAAGATTGAAGTCGACCGGCATCGTTGCGAAGGTCATGCGATGTGTGAGGTAGTGGCGCCGGATCTCTTCTCGGTTGATGATGAGGGCAATGTGTCTGTTCTCGTCGACGGCATCGCGACAGACGATGAGCCACGTGCTTACGACGCTATGCAGGCCTGCCCGGTAGCCGCGTTGAAACTAATGACCGATGGCTAGCTGTCTAGTGCCAGATCACTCGATGAGCAGATGCTCAGCGAGGGCTGAGCCGACCGTAATAGTCGCGACGTCGAGCGCATCAAGACTGCGACATCTGATCAGGTGAGTACAGCAGTCGAAACTGTCGTACAGGCCAGCGCTGCGCTTGCAGCGGCAGGGCTGGGCGATCTCGTCTGGGGACACGCATCGATTCGCGATCCGGACGGCCGGGGAGTGTGGATGAAGGCGGCCGGGTGGGCCTTCGAGGAAATCGACGCCGAGAGGGTTGTCCTCGTCGACCCGACCGGCAGTGTGCTCTCCGGGCACGGCAAGCGGCACTTGGAGTTCCATATCCACACCGAGATCATGGCGGCGCGCAGCGACGTCGTCTGCGTGGTGCACACCCACGCCGCGACGGTAAACGCGTTTGCTTCTCTCGACCGCGATCTGCACCCGATCTCACATGACGGCGTCCCCTTTGTCTACCCGCAGATCCCGCGGTTCACCGAGACTGGGGCGCTGATTGCCACGCCCGAACTCGGTCAATCCTTGGCCAAGGCGTTGGGTGAGGCGAACGCCATTCTCATCCCGAATCATGGTGCAGTGACTGTCGGCCCTGACGCCGCAACAGCAGTCATGCTGTCGGTTCTCCTGGAAAGCGCCTGCCGCACTGAACTGTTGGCGATCTCAGCCGGTGGTCCGCGATACTGGTCCGACGAGCACGAGACCCGCTTCAAGCGCGATCAAGCATGGAATCACACCCAACTTGACGCCGGGTGGCAATACCTTGTCAGACGCTACCTTGTCAGACGATCTTGACGGGCCTGCGCTCGAGGCCACGCACACAATCGTGCGACTAGTGCGGGTGATCGACGACCTCGGGCCGCTGTCGCTGCGCCGCGCGTAGTCGCGTCCGGCTACAGCTTGCCGGCGACGATGCTGGCGGCTTGATCGACCAGTCCCGAGCCGAGATATGAGGGCTGCAGATGCGAATCCCAATTGAGGCCTCTGCCGCAAATGGGGTCGCCGTCCGCGCACTGGTCGATCGTCCTGCCGGCATAGGCGGGGGCCGGGCCGAGTCGCCTGGTGCCGTTGCCGAACAACACGATCGCTGCGACGTGCCGGTTGATATCGGGCGGAAGCGAGTTCGCCCTCGCGAACAAATCGGCAGCCGTCGCTCCAATGGAATAGCCGCCGACCACCATTCGCGTGTTCGGGCAGTCTCTCGCCATCGATCGCACGTGGGCGCCGATATCCCTGGCACCGTTGGCGGCGTCGAGGTCGGCGACGTAGTTGACTCCGTAGACGCCGACCGACCTCGCCGTCTTGGAGCGCAGTGCATTGACGAACGCATCACCGATGGCGCCGACGCCGGGTGGTTCGAACCGGCCGCGGGCGAAAACTACCTCGGCATCGGGGCACGCCGCCGATGCCACTGGAATGAGGGCCGTGGTCAGAAAGGGCGCCGTCGCCGGGGCAATCATCAATATCGCGGCAACGACGACGCCGACCGCCAAATTGGAAACTAGTGGGGTTAGTGAGACGCGTGGGATCGAGAAAAGAGACCTCATGAATGATTGTCGGGCCAGCGGCGGCGTGCGTTACGCCGCAACCGAGTCCACTTGGGGCGAACGGAATCCCGACGCGCCGACACGTCACTCCGCGCGCTTGAACACCGCAAGGACCGTCAGCAGCAGGATCTTGATGTCCAGCCAGAACGACCAGTTCTCGATGTAGTAGTTGTCCCATTCCGCGCGGTCGGCGATCGACGTCTGTCCCCGCAGCCCGTGCACCTGCGCCCACCCGGTCAGGCCCGCTTTGACCCGATGCCGTTGGCCGTACCGGTGGACCTGCATTTCGAAGAGCTCGACGAACTCTGGCCTTTCGGGTCGTGGGCCCACGAGGCTCATGTCGCCGCGAAGAACGTTGATGAGCTGGGGCAGTTCGTCCAGCGACAACGCGCGCATCACGCTCCCCACCCGGGTGCGCCGGTCGACGCCCTCCACCCCGCCGGGTGCCAGCCCGGCCTTAAGCGCGAAGGTGGTGTTCGAGTCGCCGGAAAGGCGCATCGACCGGAACTTCAGACAATCGAACGGTTTGCCGTCGCGCCCGACGCGCCTCTGACGGAAGAAGACCGGGCCCGGCGAACTCACCTTCACCATCAGCGCCAACGTCAGGAACAGCGGCGAGATGAGCAGTAGCAATGCCGCGGCGCCGACGCGGTCCATCGTGTATTTCATCGCGAACTGCCATCCGCCGGGGTTGACGGGGGGAAGTACCAGGAGGGGCACCCCGCCGAGATGATCGATCCGGGCCCGTTTGCCGACAGCGTCGTGCAGCCGTGGCACGATCCACACCCGGATGTCCTGCCGGTGTGCCTTGCCGATCAGGTCGACCAGTTCCTCGTCGGTGGTATCGCATTTGGTGATGACCACCTCTTCGACGCCCATGTCTTCCGCGACCGTTGTGAACTGCTCAGGGGTGCCTACGTAGGGCACTGGAAGGAACGTCGTCGACTCGTCGGACGGGTCTGGCGGCGTGGATGCCAATATTCCGACCGGACGTAGCCCGTATTCGGGCAGGGCGCGCATGTGCGAGATCAGATGCTTTGCCATCTTCGTGTGCCCGACGACCAATGTCGGCCCCGCCGACTTGTGCAGTCGGCGAAGGTGGCGCTGAAGCCAATCCCGGCCCAGTCGGACCAGCTGAACCAGGATGGCGGCGCACAACCCGGTCCAGATCACGTGGTAGCCCGGGTGCACGTTGTCGGCCAAGAGAAGTATGCCCAGCATGGCGAAGCACGCGATCGCGATGGAACTCACGATCGGGTAGACCTCGTCGAGAAAATTGCGCGTCAGGTTGCGCCGATACAACCCGTCGTGCGCAAACGCGATGAGCACCACCGGAATAAACAGCCAGATCAGCTGGTCGTCGTGCCCGGGGGGAGCCGTGTCCCACAGGTAGGGTAGGACCACCGCGACGGCGAGCGCCACCACATCGAGAGTGATTGTGAGCGCGACACTTCCGACCCTGCTACGGGCGAGGTCGAGAAAGGTGCGCCGCCGTGGCGCCGCCGGGTTCTCCATCCCTCGACGGGGGTCAGCGTCAACGCTCATGGATGCAGATCGTCTTTCCACACAGGCTCATCGCGATACGGACCGATTCTGGCGGTTACGATCGCCCTCCAGCGCCATTTTGACGACCACGTTAGCGCAGAGCTTGCCGAGTTAGCTGTCCGGACTTCTTCTCAGTCCGGAGCGATGCCGAATATGCGCGCGCGGATCATCATGACGAAATCTTCCATCAGCTGGATGTGCCCTGACGACCATCGCCGTGGCCGGGTGTCCCAGGCGGCCAGCGTGCCGATGGTGTGTCCCTGTCCGTCTTTGAGCGGAAAACCCGCATAGGCCACGGTGTAACCGTTTCGCACCGCGAAGTAATCGATTAAATGCGGTTCCTTTCGGGTGTCCTCGACGATAAGAGGCTCGCCAGAGGCGACGATCTCGCGGCCGAGTGACCCCTCGGACGGTCCCTGGCCCGTACGGGCCACCTCACCGACGAGGCCGATTGCGCTGCACATGTACTGGGTGTCACGGTCGACCAACGACACGCCGGCACACGGCACGCCCAGCGCCGCCACCACCATGCCGACAACCCGGTCGAGGCTGCGGGCCCGTTCGGCGTTGAGCAGTCCACTGTCGTACAGCGCCCGGAGTCGGTCCGGATCGGACAGGACCGAATTGCCGGCGATGGGGCCCGGCACGTCCAGATTCGCCGCGCGGACGCGCGCCAGCAGTTCCCGTATATCGGCGTCGCCGCGGCGGGCCCGTTCGATGACCATCCTCGCAGCGACAGCACGGGCGATGTAGGTCTCGACGGACTCGCCGGCCCCGGCCGCTTCCTCGACAAGAGCGTTGTCCAACCACTCGTCGAACTCGGGCAACCTGGGCGTCATCGCTGTCACGCTATCCCGTAGCAACGCTCGGCGGGGCGAGTCAGCGGGGCCAGTCTGAGGGGTTACGGACTAAATCACGCCGCGCCGTGAGAGCATCACCCCTGCAAGGATTCCGCGCGCGTTGGGACAGACATGATTCGGAAAGCGATCGCCGTGTCCGGGGCGATGTTCGCCGCCATTGCGTTGCCCCTGGCGCCGCCCGCGGCGGCCGACGACGGCACGATGGTCGTCACCCCCGACGGCAAGGTGCGGTGCCTGGTCAGCGCCGACAACGTGCCCCAGGGCGGCGGCCCGGTGGTGATATGCGAACAGACGGACGGACAACCGTTCGGGTTGTCACCGTGGGCTTCGACCAAGTTCTTCCAGCGGCTGAACCTCGCGGTGAAGCGGGGTACCGGCGAGTTCTACTGGGCGAAGGTCCCCATCCTCGGCACCGGCCCGGGTACCCAGAACGTCTCGCTCAACGAGGGGCAGACCTACCACATCAACGGCTGGACCATCGAACCCGAAGAGACCCGGACGAAGTTCACCAACGACGCGACCGGCAAGGGCATGTACCTGGGCGTCGTCACCCTGCGGCAGTTCTGATCTACTGGCGCCGCAACGTCGCGGTATCGATCACAAACCGGTAGCGCACGTCGCTGGCAAGCACTCGCTGATACGCGTCGTTGATGTAATCCGGTGTGATGACCTCGATTTCGGGACGGACGTCGTGCTCGGCGCAGAAGTCCAGCATCTCCTGCGTCTCTGCGATGCCGCCGATCAACGAGCCGGCCAAGCTGCGCCGTCCGGACACCAGTACCGGGGCCCCAACGGTCATCGGGTGCTCGGGCATCCCGAGCTCAACCAGCGTGCCGTCCAGCTTCAACAGTCTCAGATAGGCATTCAGGTCGAGGTTGGCCGACACCGTGTTCAGGATGAGATCGAATGAGTCGGAAAGGGTTTCGAACGTCGCGGGGTCGGAGGTGGCGTAGTACTCGTCGGCGCCCAGTCGCAGACCGTCCTCCATCTTCTTCAATGACTGGCTCAGCACGGTGACCGTCGCACCCATCGCATGAGCGAGCTTGACCGCCATGTGCCCCAGTCCGCCGAGCCCGATCACCCCCACCTTCGTGCCCGGGCCCGCATTCCAGTGGCGCAGAGGCGAATACATCGTGATGCCCGCACACAGCAGAGGTGCGGCGGCATCGAGCGGAATGCGGTCGGGGATGTGCAACACGTACTTCTCGTCGACGACGATCGCGCCGCTGTAGCCGCCCTGGGTCGGCTCGCCGTCGCGGCCGATGCTGTTGTAGGTGCCGACCATTCCCGGATTGGTGCAGTACTGCTCCTCGCCGGCTCGGCACTGAGCGCACTCCCGGCAGCTGTCGACGAAGCAGCCGACGCCGACCCGATCGCCCACCTTGAACTTGGTGACCTCGGAGCCGATTTCGGTAACGACGCCGGCAATCTCGTGACCGGGCACCAATGGATAGTTGACATCGCCCCACTCGCCCTTGACGGTGTGGATGTCGGAGTGACAGATGCCGGCGAAATGGATGTCGAAAGCCACGTCATGGGGTCCGACCTCGCGACGGGTGATGGTGGTCTCGGTCAGCGGTTCGGTCGCCGACGTGGCGGCATACGCGGAAACGGTGGTCATAGCGGCCTTCTACCTCGGGTATTCACAAAAGGAAATGTGCCGCGACAACGCGGCCAATCAATTAAAACGACTGAGGCGGCCGCGCGCTTCCCCGCGAAGCTGTGAGTTAGCCCCTAGAGTCCTGGGGCACGGAAGGCGCCGTTGAACGACAGTCGCTCGTAGCGGGCCACCGCGGCGACCGTGTAGGGGTCGCTGTCGACGATGGCCTGCGCCTCATCTGCGCTGATATCGCCGGTCAACAGAATTGCCCCCGACTCGTCCTCCAGGCGGCCCGCCAGCACGATGCGACCGGCGGCGACCTCGCCCTTCAGCCACTCAAGATGGGCGGGGCGGGTCTGGTTCACGACGTCGGGCGGTTGCAGGTAGGTGGATTTCAAGACGTGGAACATCTACGCCAGGCTAGTTGATCGGCGCGTTGATCCACGGTAGGTCGGCGAGGATGCCGCGGGCCGCGACGATGCCTTGGCCCGTCTGCCACACCTCGTTGTTCACCGCGAAGACTCGGTTGTCGCGATTGGCGGACAGGTTCTTCCACGCGTCGCTCTCCAGGACGCGGGGCGCACGGTCTTTGGCCGCTGGGGAGTCGAACGAGATGTAGACGATGTCGCCGTCGGCAGCGGAGAAGTCCGCCGAGTCCTCCAAGTCGGCGTCGGTGATGCCGATCTCGATATACGGCTTGTCGGTAAACCGTTGCGACGCAGGACGATCGACGCCCGCTGCGGCCAACACGCTGCCGGGGAAATTGTCTAGTCCATAGACCCGCATCACGCTGTCGGTGAACTGCACGATGGACGCTTGAAAATGGGTGGCGTCGTTCTCGGCGCCGGTTTTGTCGGCGGCCCGCTCGAACCCGTCGATCATCTCGTTGGCCGCATCGAGGCGACCGGTCGCGGCGCCGACCGTCCGCATGTTGTCCTGCCACTTGGCACCGGGTGGGCCGGTGAACACCGTCGGCGCGATCGCGGAGAGCTCGCCGAAATCGCCGGGCGTCAGCGCCTCCGAACCGAGGATCAGGTCGGGGGTCGCGGCCTTGATCGCCTCGATACCGGGTGCGCTGCGGGTACCGGCCGGCGGCACATCGTGGATGACCTGGCCGAGGTAGGAGGGTTGGGTCGCGGATCCGTCGGGCAGCGCGGCCGCGACCACGCGCGACTGCAGACCGAGCGCACACAGCGTGTCGAGCTGATCGCCGGAGAGCACCACGATGCGTTGCGGATCCGCACGCACCTCGGTTTCGCCTGCGGCGTGTTGGACCAGCCGGTCGGGTGGGCCTGGGTCGACCGGGGTCGGTTCGGGGGCGCAGGACTCGTCGGGCCTGCGCTGATTGCCGAGGACGCCCGCACTGGCGATTTTCGTGGTGCTGGTGATGACGGACGACTCGCCGGCGGTGGGCGGCACATCGCCGCCCAGCGATCCGCAGCCGGTGACGACGGTGATGGCCAGCGCTGACGCGATCGCCGCCGACGAGGCCAGCAGGCCGGCGCGAGGTCCGCTGATCAGCACGTCGCTGACGTTAACATCCGGCCAAGTTGCGGCAGGTCAGCCCGCGTGGGGAATCATTTACGACAGTTTGTAGGACCACCACGACTTCCGGGTACACCGGGAGCTAGGATTCATCAGTGAAGACCGCCGGGATTTCGCGACTGGATGTTTGGAGGATCTGTTGGTAGCCGAAGCGCCCCCAATCGGAGAACTCGAGGCTCGCCGTCCGTTCCCGACCCGGCTCGGCCCTAAGGGCAACCTGGTCTACAAGCTGATCACCACCACCGATCACAAGCTGATCGGCATCATGTACTGCGTCGCCTGCTTCATCTTCTTCTTCATCGGCGGGCTGATGGCGCTGTTCATCCGCACCGAGTTGGCGGTGCCGGGACTGCAGTTCCTGTCCAACGAGCAGTTCAATCAGCTGTTCACCATGCACGGCACGGCGATGCTGCTGTTCTACGCCACCCCGATCGTGTTCGGGTTCGCCAACCTGGTCCTTCCGCTGCAGATCGGCGCCCCCGACGTCGCCTTCCCGCGACTGAACGCGCTGAGCTTCTGGCTGTTCCTGTTCGGTGCGCTGATCGCGTTGAGCGGGTTCATCACGCCCGGCGGTGCGGCGGACTTCGGCTGGACGGCCTACTCGCCGCTGACCGATGCGATCCATTCCCCGGGCGCCGGTGGTGACCTGTGGATCCTGGGCCTGGGCGTGGGCGGTCTTGGCACCATCCTCGGCGCGGTCAACATGATCACCACGGTGGTGTGTATGCGCGCCCCGGGCATGACGATGTTCCGGATGCCGGTGTTCACCTGGAACATCCTGGTGA
>JBIQHU010000035.1:0-48895 GCA_044508395.1 Mycobacterium sp.
GACCGAAGCCGACGGGGTCGATGGCTGGGGAAGGCCACGGTTCGGCTCCTAGCGGCGGCGGCTCTTCTTACGCGGTGGCGGCAGCGCCCCCTCGGCGCGCAACCGGGCCGCATGCTCGGCAAGTGCCTCGACCAACGGGCCCACCGCGGCGACCTCCGGCTGCACGTCGACGCGCAGGCCGAATTCGGCTGCGGTTTCGGCGGTCTTGGGCCCGATGCACGCCACGATCGTGCGCGCATGGGGCTTGCCCGCGATGCCCACGAGGTTGCGCACCGTCGAGCTCGAGGTGAAGCACACCGCGTCAAAACCGCCGGTCTTGATCATCTCGCGGGTGTGCGCCGGCGGCGGCGCCGCGCGCACGGTGCGGTACGCGGTGACGTCCTCGATCTCCCAGCCACGTTCCCGCAGACCCTCGGCCAACGTCTCGGTGGCGATGTCCGCGCGCGGCAGCAGCACCCGGTTCACCGGATCGAAAACGTCGTCGTAGGGCGGGAACTCGTCGAGCAGACCGAGCGACGACTGCTCCCCCGCGGGCACGAGCTCGGGATTGATGCCGAACGCCCGCACCCGATCGGCCGTCGCCTGACCGACGCAGGCGATCTTCACTCCGGAGAACGCGCGGGCGTCGAGACCGAACTCGTTGAACTTCTCCCACACTGCGCGCACCGCATTCGTGGAGGTGAACACCACCCACTGGAACCGGCCGTCGACGAGCCCCTTGACCGCGCGCTCCATCTGCGCGGGGCTGCGCGGCGGTTCGACGGCGATGGTCGGCACCTCGATCGGCAATGCGCCGTGCGACACCAGGCGTTCGCTCATCTCGCCGGCCTGGTCTTTGGTGCGCGGCACCAGAACGGTCCAGCCGTACAGTGCGCGGCTCTCCCACCAGTTCAGCTTGGCCCGGTTGGCGACGGTCTTGCCGATGGTGACCACCAGCTGTCCCGCCAAAGGGGCGGCCGGTTCCCCGCCGGCGAGGGTGGCCTTGTCCAGCAGGCCCGCGAGGGTGGTTTGCACCGAACGTTGTTGGCACGTCGTGCCGTTCGCGGTCACCACCGTGGGCGTGGTATCCGCCAGCCCGTGCTCGATCAGCGTGCGCGCCGAGTCGGGCAGATGAGACGCCGTGGCACGCAGGATCAGCGGACCCGGCGCCGCGGCCAGCGACTCCCAGTCGACCTCACCGCGGACATCGGCGACGGTGTGCGCCGAGCCGAGCGGAAGACCCGCATACGTGGGCACCGCCGTGGTGTCGGGCAGGCCCGGAATGATCTCGAAATCCAAATGCGTCTTCGCCAGCGCCGTCACCTCGGTGATCACCGCGTCGACCGAAAGCGGATCGCCCGCCACCAGCCGCACGACGTCGACACCGGTACGGGCCTCGGCCGCCAGCGTCTTGGCCACCTCGGCCGGATCACCCAGCGCGGGCCGGATGTCGGGACCGCCCGAGATGGACGGCAGCTCCGCAGCCGCGGCGGCATCGGTTCCGTCGGTGGCGGCTTGCAGTGGCTCGGCGGGTTCGGGCCCGGATGGCGGCGGCAGCTCGGAACCCGCAAGGGCGAGCACCGCCTCCGGCACGTCGGGGTCGGTGAACACCAGGGCGGCGTTGCCTAGCACGGTGCGGGCCCGCGTCGTCAGCAGGCCGGGGTCACCCGGCCCCGAACCGACGAACGTGATGCGGCCCGGCTTCGGCTTGCGGACTCGCCCGCTCCCATGGCCTGTCATCTATCACTCACCTCTGCTCTGTGCGATCCATGAGCTCGCGCGCCCCGAGTTCGAACAACTCGTCGGCCACCGAGAGCCCCAGCTCCCGGGCCCGATCGGTCGTCCCGACCCCGGACGCACGGATCACGTCGGATCCGTCCAGCGCCGCCACGCAACCACGCAGCGACACCTCTTCGAAGACTCGGCCGTCCTCGTCGATGGACTCGACCACCTCGGCGATCGCACCCACCGGAGCAGAACAACCCGCCTCCAGTGCGGAGAGCAGGGCCCGTTCAGCGGTGACCGCTGCGCGGGTGTCGGCATCGTCCAATTCCGACAGCAGCGCGGCGAGCTCGGTGTCGCCTGCGCGGCACTCGACCGCAAGCGCACCTTGAGCCGGTGCTGGCAACATCTGCACCGGATCGAGAGTCTCGGTGACATCGGCCAGTCGTCCGATGCGGGCCAGACCCGCTCGGGCGACGACGATGCCGTCGAGATCACCGTTGCTAACCCTGTTCAACCTGGTATCAAGGTTGCCTCTTAGGGGGCGGATTTCCAAACCGAGACCCAGTGCACTAAGCTGCGCCGCCCGTCGCGGGCTCGAAGTCCCGATGACCGAGCCCGCTGGCAACTCCCCCAGCACCAGTCCGTCCCTGGCCACCAAGGCGTCGCGAGGGTCCTCGCGCGGGGGTATCGCGGCGATCTTGAACCGCGGGTCGGACGCGGTCGGCAAATCCTTGTAGGAATGCACGGCCATGTCGACCTCGCCGCGGTCGATGGCCTCGCGGAGGGCGGCGGTGAAAACGCCGATGCCGATCTCGGCGACAGGTTGGTCGGAGCGGTCCCCCTCGGTCGACACGATGACCAGTTCGGCGGCGTGCCCTCTAGCGACCAATTCGTCTCTGATGACACCGGCCTGCGTCGTGGCCAGCAGGCTGCCCCGGGTGCCTATCCGGATTACCGTCAAGCTCTACTCGGACTTGTCGAGATCGGGTGTGATCAAAGGCAATTCGCTTGCCGCGACGGCGTCGACGGCCTGCTGGTCGAGCTCGAAGAGCTCCCGCAGCGCCTCGGCGTAGCTGTCGCCGCCCGGCGCGCTGGCGAGTTGCTTGACCCGCACCGTCGGGGCGTGCAGCAGCTTGTCGACCACGCGCCGCACGGTCTTTGCGACCTCGTCGCGGTGCGCGGCATCGAGGCTGGGCAGCCTGTTGTCCAGCCGCAGCAGCTCGGCCTCGACCACGTCGGCGGCCCGCTGCCGCAACGCGGTGACGGTAGGGGTGACCTCGGCCATCCGCTGGCCTGCCAGGTAGTTGGCGACCTCGGTGGCGACGATCGCGCGGGCGGCCTCAGTGTCCGTCGCCGCGGCCCGTGCCGACGGCTCGCGCTGGATCCGGTCCATGTCGACGACGTACACGTCGGGCAGCCCGGCGACGGCGGGGTCGACGTTGCGCGGCATGCCGAGGTCGCAGATGACCAGCTGTTTCGACGTCTGGCCGTGCGCCAACCCGCGGTGCACGTCAGCGAGCGACACCACAGGACGAACGGCGCCGGTACAGCTCACGACGATGTCGGCGTCCGTCAGCGTCGGGGTCAGGTGGTCGAACGGGAACGTCTCAGCCGCCACCCCGAGCTCACGGATCTTCTCGGCGAGCCGCTTGGCCCTGGGCAGCGACCTGTTGACGACGTGGATGCGCGCGACGCCCGCCTTGACCAGGTATTTGGCGGCTAGTGAACCCATCGCGCCCGCGCCGATGACGACCGCGCTGCGGCCCTCCAACGTGCCGAGCTTCACCGCGGCCATGTCGAGCGACACCGACACCACGGAGGCGCCTGCGGCGTCGATTCCCGTCTCGGAGTGCACCCGCTTGCCGACGGACAGGGCGCGCTGCGACAGCTCGTGCAGCGTGCGGCCGACGGTGTTGTTCGTTTCGGCGGTGGCGTACGCACGACGCACCTGCCCGAGCACCTGCTGTTCGCCGACCACCGCGGAGTCCAAGCCGCTGGCGACCGCGAACAGGTGCTCGACGGCGGCTTCGGCGTAGCGCACGTACGCGTATTTCGTCAGATCGTGCAGGCCCATCCCGGATTGCTCGGAGAGCACCTGACCGATCACCGACAGTCCGCCGTGGAATGCTTCGACTACGGCGTAGACCTCGACGCGGTTACAGGTGGACAGCACCATGGCCTCGGTCACCAACGACGACTGCAGCACCTTCTCGACGATCTTGGCCTGTTCGGCCTCATCGGTGCTCAACTGCTCGAGGACCGACACCGGCGCGCTGCGGTGCGAAACCCCGAAGAGCAACACGCTCACGGCTTGTCCACCACATCTCTCCCCGTCGCTCCGCTCGCCCCAGGAACGTCATCCACGGTAGCCGCTGACCAGCTGGGCCACCAAATTTGCTCAGCTGCTCAAGTCGGCTCGCAACCTGGGCTCATCGACTTCCCAATAGCTGTGCTCGGCGCCGTCGAGCAGCACCACCGGCAGCCGGTCGCCGAACTCCGCCCGCAGTGCCGGGTTACCCGCCGCGGCGGCGGCGTCGACGTCGGTGACCGTCAACGCGAAGCCCAGCTCGTCGGCCAGCTCCTCAAGCCGTGCCGCCGCCCCGGTACAGAGCGTGCAGCCCGCCCGTGTGAGCAACTCAACCCGCCTGCGCATCCCGCAAGTATCGCTGCCCGGTGACCTAGGCTGAATTGGTGTCCGATTCCGACGTCATCGAGCCTGCGGAGCCGTCCCTGGGTGCTGACGCCGACAATCAACAGCTCGCAGGCGAGGCCAGCGCGAGTGCAGCAGTCACCGACCTGAGCGCGGTTGTCACACCGCCCGCGCCGCCGCCCGATCTGACCGCGGCGGCGTTCTTCGATGTCGACAACACGCTGGTGCACGGGTCGTCGCTGATCCATTTCGCGCGCGGCCTGGCAGCCCGCAAGTACTTCACCTACAAGGATCTCGGCCGATTCGCATACGCGCAGGCCAAGTTTCAACTACTCGGCAGGGAAAACAGCGACGACGTGGCCGAGGGCAAGCGCAAGGCGCTCGCGTTCATCGAGGGCCGGTCGACCGCGGAGCTGATGGACCTTGGCGAGGAGATCTACGACCAGATCATCGCCGACAAGATCTGGCCGGGCACGCGCGCACTGACGCAGATGCACCTCGACGCCGGACAACAGGTCTGGCTGGTCACCGCCACGCCCTATGAGCTGGCGGCCACCATCGCCAAGAAGCTCGGCCTGAGCGGTGCGCTGGGTACCGTCGCCGAATCGGTCGACGGCGTCTTCACCGGCCGGCTGGTCGGCGACATCCTGCACGGCGCGGGTAAGGCCCACGCGGTGCGGTCGCTTGCCATCCGCGAGGGCTTGAACCTGCGGCGCTGCACTGCGTATTCGGACAGCTTCAACGACGTGCCGATGCTGTCGCTGGTGGGCACGGCCGTGGCGATCAATCCGGACGCCGACCTGCGTGACCTCGCCCGGGAGCGCGGCTGGGAGATCCGGGACTTCCGCACGGCGCGCAAGGCTGCGCGCATCGGAGTGCCGTCGGCGCTGGCACTCGGCGCCGCCGGCGGCGCGCTGGCGGCGATCGTGTCGCGGCGCCAGGAGGGCCGCTGAACCGCCGGACCGGCACAGCCGCGCTGATAGGCTCGCGCCGCCCATACGAGACGAAGAGAACGCCATGGCAATCGCTGAGAACATCATCGGAACCCACTACCGCTACCCCGACTACTTCGAGGTCAACCGCGAGAAGATCCGTGAGTTCGCCCGGGCCGTCAAAGACGACCACCCGGCGCACTACAGCGAGGAAGCCGCCAAGGAGTACGGCCATGATGCGCTCGTCGCGTCGCTGACCTTCCTGGCCGTGGCGGGCCGTCGGGTGCAGCTGGAGATCTTCAATCACTTCGATGTGCCGATCAACATGGAGCGGGTGCTGCACCGCGACCAGAAACTCGTCTTCCACCGGCCCATCCTGGCCGGAGACAAGCTGTACTTCGATTCCTACCTGGACTCGGTGATGGAGTCGCACGGCGCGATCCTCACCGAGATCCGCGGCGAGGTGACCGATGCCGAAGGCAAGCCGGTGATCACCAGCATCGTGACCGTGATGGGCGAGGCCGAGAGCGATTCGGAAGCCGATGAGGTAAGCGCGCAGATCGCTGCCGCACGCGATGCCGCGATCGCGAAAATGATTGCTGGGCAAAGCTCTAAGGAGAGCTAGGCGAATTCGCGGCGAGCAATTCCGGCGAGCAATTCCGGCGAGCAATTCCGGCGAGCAATTCCGGCGAGCAGACGTGAAAACCCCTGAAACGGGTTGTTTAAGGGGTTTTCGCGTCTGCTCGCGGTGGAGTTCCTATCCGAGGAACGCGTTTCGCCTGTTGGCCAACAGCTGGTACAGCGTCTGCTGGATGGTTTCGCGGACGTGGTCGGTGAGTTCGAACGTCACCATCGGATCGTCGGCGGCCGCCTCGTCGTAGTCGGCGGTGTGGATCGGTTCGCCGAACTGGATGTGCCACTTCGACGGCAGCGGCACCAGCCCCACCGGCCCGGCCAACGGGAACAGTGGCGTGATGGGGAAATACGGCAGCCCGAGCAGGCGGGCCAAGAGCTTGACGTCGGCGATCATCGGATAGATCTCTTCTGAGCCGACGATCGAGCACGGCACGATGGGCGCCTTGGTCCGCAGAGCAGCCGAGACGAACCCGCCCCGGCCGAATCGCTGCAGCTTGTAGCGGTCCTCGAAGTGCTTGCCCAGCCCCTTGTAGCCCTCCGGGAAGACGGCGGTCAGCTCACCCGCGGCCAGCAGCCGATGCGCGTCGGACGTGCACGCCATGGTGTGGCCGGCCTTGCGCGCGGCCTGCCCCACAACCGGCATGGTGAAGACCATGTCGGCGGCCAGCAGACGCAGGTCGCGATTGGTCGGGTGGTTGTCGTGGACGGCCACCGACGTCATCAGCCCGTCGAAGGGCAGCACCCCGGCGTGGTTGGCCACCACTAGTGCGGCGCCTGTCTCCGGCAGGTTCTCGATGCCGCTGACCTCTACCCGGAACCAAGACTTGAACAACACTCGCAGCAAAGGCAGAAAGATTGCGTTGTTGAGATGGGAATCGAACCCGAATTCGTCGACTGTGTAATCGCCCATCATCCGCTTGCGGATGAACTCCGCGCCGGCGGCGATGCGCTTGGCGAGCTCGGTGGGCGTCTCATCACCGGCCGCAACGCCCGAACCGGCGCCACGAATCTGGTCGATTTCATGGACGACCGCGGCGATCTGCTCGGCAGAAGCCTGCGCCCCGCCGTCCGAGAGCATGGAGGGATGTCGGCGGGAACCTTGTGCGCGCGCCGCAGCGGCGCGTCGGGAAGCCGCGGATCGGCCCGAATTCGAGTGCAGCGGAATAACTTTGGCCTTCGACTCACCCGCCACGTTGATACCCTCTCCCCCACCGATATGTACTGCTGGCCTATCTTCCCCATCGTTGCGCCACAGATACGGCGCGGCTCTCCAATGAGCGTACCCACTTCGGGTCGATGATCGGAGTCAACCCACGACCCCGGACGTAATCGTCAAAGGCTTCCAACGTCGTCCACTTCGGGATGTACTCAAGCTCATTGCGCATCCGCGTCGTGTCCATGACGCGCCCATAACTCAGGTAGTCGAGCTGCTCGCGATCGACTTCAGTGTAGCGAGTCGCGCGCCATAGCGAATCCACAGCGGCCAGCGCCGACCGCGGCACGGGCAGCGGCACGCGGCCGGAGCGCCGGATGGCCTGACTCATCATGATGATGCCCGACGCCCCGATGTTGAAGGTGCCCGCGCAGCCCGCGATCGTGGCACGCTCCAGCGCGCCGAGCGCGTCCTGTTCGTGCAGCAGCTGCAGCCTCGCGTCGTGCCCGATGACCGTCGGCACCACTGGTCCAGCGAGATAGCGCGACAGCGCGGTGTCCATCGCGGGGCCGATCATGTTGGCCAGCCGCAGGATGGTGACCGTGATGTCTGGACGGCGTCGGCCCAGCCCGCGCGCATAGCCCTCGATGTCGATGCTGTCGCGGGCGAAGCCCTCACCCGGTGGCCGCCGCGCGGTGCTGGTCTCGGTGAACATGACCGGATCGTGTGGGTGCGAGCCGTAGACCGCCGAAGTCGACTTCACGACCTCGCGCCGCACCGACGGCGCCTTCTGACAGGCCGCGAACAACTGGATCGCGCCCATCACGTTGAGTTCCTTGAGCGCGGCGCGCCCACCGGAGCGCGGCGCGTAGGACGCCGCGGCAGCGTGCACGACGGTGTCGACGTCACCGTTGCGGATGACCTTGCCGATGAACGGGTTACGGATATCGGCGCGCACGAATTCGGCGCGGCCCATCCTGCGCAGCAGATCCTTGCTCGGCGCGATCGCGTCGACGGCGATCACGTGATTGATCAACGGATTCTGGGCCAGCCGGGCCGTCAGATAGCCGCCCAGGAACCGGCACGCGCCGGTGACCAGCACGACCTTGGGGTAGCCGGCGGCATCATCCGAAGAACGGCCCGAAGAGCGGTCTGAAGTGCGACCCTCAGAATCCATCCGGTCAGCCTAGCGACCAAGCGCGAGAACTACTTGCCGAGCTTTCTGCGCTGCACCCTCGTGCGACGAAGCAACTTGCGGTGCTTCTTCTTCGACATGCGCTTGCGCCGCTTCTTGATGACTGAACCCATGGACTCCGCTACCTAGATGTATTTGTGCACTTACATGCACCACGCCTGTCTGTGCACTCCGCGCACGTGACTCGACCCGTCACCTTACCTGGGCGGCCCGGGTAACTGAAAAACGCGTGACGGTGGTCGAGCGGCGGAGGGCAACCGGCCTTAGCGATCAGCCTGCGTCGAAGTAAGAGCTTTCGAGCATGTCGTGGACGGCCTTGGCATGCACCCGGAACGAGCGCCCGACACGCACGGCGGGCAGCTCCCCGTTGTGTACCAATCGATATACCGTCATCTTGCTGACCCGCATGAGACTGGCCACTTCGGCGACGGTGAGGAATTGAGCACGTGGCGGCTGGCCGTCGGAAGCGGCGTTGTCTCGCTTGCCGCTTGCCGAATCGCGCCCCGATGGCCCGTTCATAGACGTCATCGCAACCCAATCAGTTCAGGCACGGGCAGTTCCAGCGGCTTCCCCACCGCTGGCACAGACTCGTGCTTACACGAGGAGAATAGCGTGGCGGATGGGGTTACTGCGACGGGTGTGGGCTAATCAATTTGAATTGGTTGAACTACGCTGATGTAATTCCTAGCTGCTCAGAGCGCGTTTTTGCGGCTTCCACGGCGGCCGCGACGGCGGCCCGCAAACCGCCCCGCTCGAGTTCTCGCAGACCAGCGGCGGTGGTCCCCCCGGGCGAGGTAACTGTCGCGCGCAGCTGTGCGGCCGAGGTGTCGATCGCCGCCCCCATCGAAAATCCGGCCACATCGCCGGCTGGCTGGGACTTGTCGAGGCGCTCCAGCAACATCGCGGCCGAACCCGCCATCGTCTGTACGACGAGATCGGTCGCTACCGAGCGCGTCAGACCGGCCGCCACACCGGCGTCGACCATGGCCTCGACCATCAGAAAAAAGTACGCCGGGCCCGACCCCGACACGGCCGTGACTGCGTCGAGCTGCGATTCGGGCACGGTGAGTACACCGCCGACCGCGTCGAAGATCGACGACACCGCCTTGAGGTGTTCCGCGGTGGCGAATCGACCGGGCGCGAGGGCGCTCACGCCGCCGCCGACAACGACCGGGGCGTTGGGCATCACCCGGATGACGGGTGATCCTGCGGGCAGCTTGTTCTCGTAGAACGCCGCAGTGACACCGGCCGCCACGGTCACGAAAACCTTTTCGGCGGTGTCGGTTTCGGCTCGCGCGGCGGCATCGGCGATCTCGGCTACCAGACCCTCGACGTCAAATGGCTTCACCGCGACGATCACATAGGTTGCGGTGTCGACCGCATCGCCAACCGTCGTGACCAGCACCGAGTACGTCTCTGACAGGTACTTGGCCCTGCCCGGGTCCTTCTCGGCGACCACGAGGTCCTTGACCTGCCGTCCGGCGCGCAACATGCCCGACAGCAGTGCCTCACCGATACTTCCACCCCCGATGATCGCGATTCTGGCCATGCGGGCAAGCATTGCAGACGCCGCGACCGGTTACTGCGCGGGCGGCACCATCGCCAGCTGGCGGCTCTGCACGACGATGTGGCCCTCGCAGTCGACGACGATGTGGTCCTCGTCGAACCAGTCCTGCCCGATCTGCACCGTCGTACACAGCACCCGCAGCCACCCGTCGGCCGGGAGCGCCCGCAGATAGGCGGTCAGCTGGACGGTGGGCGCCCAACCGAACCGGTTGACCCCGAAGGTCACCGGAGCCGAGACGTCGCCGCACAGCAGCGCGAAGAGCACGTCGGGGGCCACCCCCTTGGGCCGCACCCAGTACTCGATCACCGGCGGGCCGCCGTCCGCGCGGGGCGCCATCGTGGTCAGCGACGGACGGATGTCGCAGCCGTGTGCGAGATGGACGATGTCGGCCATCGGATGGCCCGCCCCGATCGGCTCCAGTCCCGGCGGCGGATCCGGCTGCATCAACGGGACTACCGGATTGACCGACAGCAGCGGCGGTACGTGATGCTCCGGTTCAGCCAGCGTCACAGCTGCCCGCACGGCCGTGCGGTCCCCCTGGGTGAGTTCGACGTCGATCAGGCTGACCCGACGCCCACGCTTCCGCACCGTCGTGATCACGCGCATCGGCCCGGGATCGGGCGCCCACAGGAAGTTCCCGGAAACCGCGATCGGTTGCGCGTTCTCGTCCGCTGCGCCAGCCCGGTGCTCCGTGCGCGCGGCGTTCGCGCAGAGCGCCAGCATCGCCCCGCCGTGCACCTTCTCGCCGATCGTCCAATGCTCGTTCAGCTCACCGTCATATACGCCGTCACCGGCGCTGGTCAGCTTCATGGCGTCAGTGAACAGGGTTGAGCTCGGCACGTGTTTCCTTGTCATGTCAGCGATTTCGTCAGCGCAGCAGGTTTTGGCGGGCGAACTGCAGCGACTCGACCAGCAGCGCCTCCCGCTCGGCAGCCGTCCGCGCGCCCGATGTGGTCACCTCGAGGATCACATGCCCGGCAAAATCGCTCGCGGCCAGCATCTCGCAGACCTCGACGGTGGGCTGGCTGCCGCGGCCGGGGACCAGATGTTCGTCGGTCGACGCGCCGCTGCCGTCGCACAGGTGCAGGTGCACCAGGCCGTCGCCCATGCGGTGCGCCATCTCGAGCGCGTCGGTGCCCGCGGTCGCGGTATGCGACAGGTCGAGCGTGTAGTGCGAGTGGTTACCGTCCAGCGGGTCGTAGGACGGCGCGAACGCCGAAATGCCAGGCCCCGGCTTGCCTCCGCGCTTGCGCATGCGTTCGATCGACGTCTGGCCCGCGCCGAAGAACCGGTCGGCGCGGAACGGGAACATATTCTCCACCGCCACCATCACATCGCTGGACGCCTCGAGTTCGGCGACCTGTTCGGTGAACCCCTCGGCATACCGGCGCTGCCACCGGAACGGCGGATGGACCACCACCGTCTGCGCGCCGAGTTGTTCGGCGG
Source organism: Mycobacterium sp. (assembly GCA_044508395.1). Lineage (GTDB taxonomy): Bacteria > Actinomycetota > Actinomycetes > Mycobacteriales > Mycobacteriaceae > Mycobacterium. Next base: position 11,284 of record JBIQHU010000035.1, read on the forward strand.
CGCGCACACTGCGCTCCAGTTTCGGGATCGGGTTAGCACCCCACACCCGCTGTGAGATCAGCAGGCACGGTGCATGCACCGAGAGCACCGGCATGTCGTATCGCTTGGAGAGTTCGGTGATGGCATCGATGTCCTGGGAGACGGTCTCGGCCCACACCATGAGCTCCACACCGTCGTATCCGAGTTTCGCCGCGTACTCGAAGGCGGCCTCGGTCCTCAGGGGATACACCGAGGCCGTCGACAGACCGACCTTGATCGCGGGGCGCACGTTGTCTATTCGGCGTCTATCAGCCGGCAGTGGTTCGCCGTTAACCCGACTGCAGCAGCGCCAGGGGCCCCAAGGTGACCAGAGCCCCCACGGCCACCGCGATCAGCGTGCTGCCGATGTCCTCGGTCTTGCGCACCACCCGGACGCCGACCACCAGGCCGAGAATCACCAGGACGGACAGCACCAGCGCGACGATGTTGTTCCACTTCCACAGCTGGTCGAAAGCGACGAACAACCCGGCGCCGAACGCGACGGCGAAGACGCACTGCCCGACGATCCACACGCCGTGCATGAACGACGACATGGCCCCGCCCGTTTCGGCCTTCCGGTCGACGGCGATGACCTCCGTGTCGGCGCCGGCGCGGACGGCCACGTCGTCGTCGACGGTCGGGCCGCCGAACAACTCGTCCGAACCGGAGCGCAGATAGGACACCGAGCTCTTCGATGCCTTGGTGTCGGCCTCCGTGTCGTCTTCGGCGGCGGCTTCCGTTTTCGTATCCGACCAATCCAGGGCGAGCTCGTCCTCGACCGGGCCCGGGTCGGGGCTCATCTCTTCGGCGTCGGGGACGACGCTGAACCGGCGCGGGCTCGACCGGCGCGGCGGCACGAAGAACGGCAGGTCGACGTCGGCTTCTCGTTGCTTGATGTGGGCGGCGTATTCGGAAACGGCGCCGGCGTACTCGTCGTCCGCCTCGTGCTCTGCTTCCTCAGCCTCGGCTTCTTCGGCTGCGGCTTCCTCGGCTTCTTCGGCTTCGGCTTCCTCGGCTTCCTCGACGTCGAAGTCCGTGGCGTCCTCTGCCTGAGCTTCCGTGGCTTCGGTCGCCTCGCTGGCTTCCGTGGATTCGGGGGCCGCCTCGGGCTCTTCGACCTCGACGTCCTCGTGCTCGGCCACGCCGTTGCCGGTAGCGGGGCTGCTCAGATCGGTGGGCTCGGTTTCGGGCTGGGCTTCGGCCTCGGCGGCCGGCTGCTCCGCAGTTGGCTCCTCGACGGTGGGCTGCTCGGGCTCGACTGGCTTCTCGACGATGGGCTCGCGGGCGAGGTCACGGTCGGTGACGATCGGAATTTCACCGGTCAGCTCAGCGACGGAGATGGAGCCGGTATCGCCGCGACGACGCCTGCGACGCCCACCAGCAGGCGGGGCGCCGATGGTGCCGTTGCGCGCCAGCAACTCCGCGACCGAGATCGGTCGCGTGCTCTGGCTGTCGTCTGATCTTGTCATCGTCTTTCTGCCGGTCAGCGTCGCTGCACGGACGTCTCCACCAAGGCCGTTCCATCAGCCTCGCTGTCGAGTTTCCGCAGAATCAGCCCTTCTCGCAATGCCCAGGGGCAGATATCCACACTTTCGACATCAAGGGCCCTCATACTCGCCTCAGCTACCAACGCTCCGGCTACGATCTGCGGCGCGCGCTCGGCACTCACTCCTTCCAATTCCGCACGGTCAGCCGCGGTCATCCTAGAGATGAATGCTATGAGCTGCCTCAGCCCGGTGGCAGTGAGCGTCCGTTTCACGCGCGGACCTGCCCCGGACGGAGCGGCGCCGGTGAGGCGGGCCAGCGAACGGAACGTCTTCGATGTCGCCACCGCCAGATCCGGCGGGCCCGCCTTGAGCATCTCGGCACCGGCGTCAGCAAGCTCCGTCGCCAACCAGTCGCGGAGCATCGCGACGCGGCGTCGGCCCGGCGGATCGTCGGGTAGCCACTCCCGGGTCAGCCTGCCCGCGCCGAGCGGCAGCGACAGCGCCACCTCGGGCTCCTCGTCGACGCCCTTCGACAGCTCCAACGAGCCGCCGCCGATGTCGATGTTGATGATGCGTCCCGCGCTCCAGCCGTACCAGCGACGCACCGCGAGGAACGTCAGCCGAGACTCGTCGACCCCGGTGAGCACCTGCAGTGCGACACCGGTCTCGGCGTGCACCCTGGCTAGGACTTCTTCGGAGTTCTTCGCGTCGCGAACAGCGGAAGTGGCGAAGGCCATCAACTCGGCGCAGCCCGAACTCGCCGCGATCTTGGAGAACTCGTCGAGGGTGCCGATCAATTTGTCGGCACCCTTGCGCGTGAGCTTGCCGTCGCCGTCGATCGCCTCGGCCAGGCGCAGCGAGGCTTTGGTGGAACTCATCGGTGTCGGATGGCCGCCGCGACGCGCGTCCACCACGAGGAGGTGGACGGTATTGCTGCCGACATCCAGCACGCCTAATCGCACCCTTTCAACCTAATAGGTTTACCGTTGGAAACTGTGAGCGCATCGCATCCCGGTGAGGTTGAACTCGACTTTGCCCGCGAGTGGGTCGAGTTCTACGACCCCGACAACCCCGAACACCTGATCGCCGCGGACATGACCTGGCTGCTGTCCCGGTGGACGTGCGTGTTCGGCACGCCGGCCTGCAAGGGCACGGTGGAGGGCAGACCCGACGACGGCTGCTGTTCGCACGGCGCGTTCATGTCCGACAAGGACGACATCGCCAACCTGGACGCAGCGGTCAAACTCCTGACCGACGAGGATTGGCAGTACCGCGACAAGGGGCTCGGCAAAAAGGGCTACCTCGAGATGGACGAGTACGACGACAAGCCCAATCTGCGCACCCGAAAATACAAGGGCGCCTGCATCTTTCTGAACCGTCCCGGCTTCCCCGGCGGTATCGGGTGCGCCCTCCATTCGAAGGCGCTCAAGATGGGCGTTGAACCGATGACGCTGAAGCCCGAGGTGTGTTGGCAACTGCCGATCCGCCGCACCCAGGAATGGGTGGAGCGCGCGGACGGCAGCGAGATCCTCAAGACGTGGATCACCGAATACGACCGGCGCGGCTGGGGCGAGGGCGGTGCCGACTTGCACTGGTACTGCACGGGCGATCCGAACGCGCACGTCGGAAAGAAGCAGGTGTGGGAGTCCTACCGTCCGGAACTCACCGAACTGATCGGCGAGAAGGCCTACGCCGAGTTGGCCGCAATGTGTAAGCGGCGCAGCGCTTTAGGGCTGATCGCCGTGCACCCCGCGACGCGCGCCGCCGAATAATCAGCGATTTCGGCGTGCTGGGGCACGCTGAGCGTGACCCAGCACGCCGAAATCGCAAGAAAATCGCTAGCCCTCGAGTTTGTAGCCCAGGCCGCGGACCGTGACCAGGTGGACCGGATTCGCGGGGTCGGCCTCGATCTTCGACCGTAGCCGCTTCACATGCACGTCAAGGGTCTTCGTGTCGCCGACATAGTCGGCGCCCCATACCCGGTCGATGAGCTGACCGCGAGTCAACACCCGGCCGCTGTTGCGCATCAGATACTCAAGGAGGTCGAACTCCTTGAGCGGCAACGTGATCGGATCACCATTGACCGATACGACGTGCCGCTCCACATCCATCCGCACCGGCCCGGCCTCGAGGACTCCCTCACCGATCCCGTTCTCGTCGCTGTCGCTACCGCGACGCAGCACAGCGCGGATACGCGCAATCAGCTCCCGCGCCGAGTAGGGCTTGGTGACGTAGTCGTCGGCTCCGAGCTCGAGCCCCACGACCTTGTCGATCTCGCTGTCCCGCGCCGTCACCATGATGACGGGAACGCTTGAGCGTAAACGTAATTGCTTACACACATCGGTGCCGCTCATCCCCGGAAGCATCAGGTCCAGCAGGACGATGTCGGCACCGGACCGCTCGAACTCCGCCAGGGCCGAGGGCCCGTCGGCCACCACGGTGGCCTCAAAGCCTTCCTTGCGTAGGAGAAAGGCCAGGGGATCGGCCAAGGACTCTTCGTCCTCCACGATCAACACGCTGGTCATCTGTCTAGCTGGTCCTCTCGTTCGTTGTGCACTTCTGGATCTTCCTCACCCTGGGGGTACGCCGGAATCGACAGGGTGAACGTCGATCCCGTCCCCGGCTGACTCCACAGCCGGATGGATCCGTTGTGATTGGCGGCGACGTGTTTGACGATCGCCAATCCGAGCCCGGTACCGCCGGTGGCCCGGGACCGCGCCTTGTCGACGCGGAAGAACCGCTCGAACACCCGCTCCTGATCGGCGCTGGCGATGCCGATACCGCGATCGGTGATGGCGATTTCGATGTTATCGCCGCGACGGCGCCTGCTGATCGACACCGACGAACCGTTGGGCGAATACGCGATGGCGTTGGAGACCAGGTTGGCGATCGCGGTGACCAACAGCGCCTGGTCGCCGAGCACGCGGTATCCCGTCGGCGCGTCGGTGGTGATCGCGATGTCGGCGTTGTCGGCGGCCACCTTGTACCGCGACAGTGCCTCGGCGACCACGGTGTCGACGTCGACGGATTCGAGGTCGGGCAACGGCTCGGCGCCCTGCAACCGCGACAGCTCGATCAGCTCACCGACCATGTTGGCCAGCCGGTTCGACTCGGCCAGCATCTTCTCGGCGAACCGGCGCACCGTCTCGGGGTCCTCCGCCGATGCCAGGACGGCCTCGGCGAGCACGCTCATGGCGCCGACCGGGGTCTTGAGTTCGTGGCTGACGTTGGCGACGAAGTCGCGGCGGGTCGCCTCCATCCGGGCATGCTCGGACTGGTCGTCGACGTACACGACGGCGAAACGGCGATCTTGTTCAGTCAGCAGGCGGACGTGGCCGCGCACCGACAGCCCGGAACGGCCGGGGTGGGCACGTTTGCGCGGCGATAGGTCGACCTCGACGTCCTCGCCCGTGGTCAGGGTGCGTTCGGCGGCCAGCCAGGCGCGGTCGTCGAGCAGCCGGTCGCGGACGAGCCCCAATTCGCGGGCCCGGTCGTTGGTGTAAACCACGTCACGGTAGGTGTCGACCACGACGATCCCGACCGGCGCTTGCGAAACGATGTGGGCGAGCATCTGCGAGACGGTGATGCCCGCCTGCGCGGTGGCCCGGCGCTGCCTGCGCTCCTGCAGACGGGGTGCCAACCCCGTCCCGAGCGCCACCCCGATCACCAGGGTGAGCAGTGCGACGGATGCTGCGAGCAGCACCGCCGTTAGCACACTCACGCGAAAATCGTACGCATCCGGTGAACGTCATCCCAGCAGCGTGCGGCCAAACCGGGACATGTCACACAAGGAATCGCCGAAATTCGAACCCCGGCTGTCCGCTGTTAACCCGCCGTTTGCCGGAGCGATCGGTTTCGGGACTTACTTCGCACCCTGTGCCGCAACCGCGGCAGCGCCGGCCGCTGCCGCCTCCGGGTCCAGGTAGGTGCCTCCGATGACCTTCGGCTTGAGGCCACCGTCCAGGTCGTAGCGCAGCGGGATGCCGGTGGGGATGTTGAGGCCGACAACGTCCTCGTCCGACATTCCGTCCAGGTACTTCACCAGCGCGCGCAGCGAGTTGCCGTGGGCGGCGATCAGCACGGTCTTGCCGGCGCGCAGGTCCGGTTCGATCGTGCCGGTGTAGTAGGGCACAAACCGCTCGACGACGTCCTTGAGGCATTCAGTAAGCGGCGTTCCGCCTTCGATGTCGGCGTAGCGGGGGTCGCCGTCCTGGCTGTAGGTGCTGCCCGGCTCGATCGGCGGCGGCGGGGTGTCGTAGCTGCGACGCCACTTCATAAACTGATCGTCGCCGTACTTTTCCTTGGTCTCCGCCTTGTTCAGGCCCTGCAGTGCGCCGTAGTGCCGCTCGTTGAGCCGCCAGTCGCGGTGCACCGGGATCCAGTGCCGGTCGGCGGCGTCCAGCGCGAGGTTCGCGGTGGTGATCGCCCGGCGCAGCAGCGACGTGTACAACACGTCGGGCAGGCGATCGAGTTCCTTGATCAGCTCGCCGGCGCGCACGGCCTCGGCCCTGCCCTTGTCGGTGAGGTCGACATCGACCCAGCCGGTGAACAGGTTCAGCGCGTTCCACTCGCTCTCACCGTGGCGGAGCAGGATCAGCGTGGAGTCTCCCATGCCGAAGAGACTATCTTGAGGCCGATTCGCCGTCGTCTTCGTCGTCGTCGTCGATCAGGTGAGCGAAGGCCTGCAGGTTCTTCAGCGACTCACCGCGCGACACCCGCCACTCCCACTCTTTCTGGATCGACGACCGAAAACCCAACTCCAGCAACGTGTTGAAGTCGGAATCGACGGCCTCGAGCACCTGACCGAGCACTCGGTCGATCTCGTCGGGGGTGACCGAGGCCAGCGCCATCCGGCCGACGAGGTAGATGTCGCCGACATTGTCGAGCGTGTAGGCAACGCCATAGAGACGGCGATTCCGCTTCAGCAGAAAACGGTATACGCCCTCGTGGTTTTCGTCGGGCTTACGACAGACGAACGCCTCGACGCGAACCGAGTGTTCGCCGATGGACAGGATGGTGTTGGTCTTCAGCCGCCGCTCGCCGGGCAGTTCGACGATGATGCCGGGCAGCCCACCGTGCGCGCCCTCGTGGCGGGTGCACACGAGGCCGTTCTCCTTGCAGGTCTGCTCGATGATTTCCGCAGGGTTCACGCCCGGACTCCACGGCGAATCGTGAATCGCCTGCCGCTGCGCCGAGCCCCGACGTCCTTGCGCTGACGTGCACGGTAGTCGGCGATCGCGCGGCCGTAGCTTTCCAGCAGTGCGTCGACGGTGCGGGCCCACGAGAACGTGGCGGCGTGCTCGACGGCGGCGGCGCTCATGGTGTCGGGGCCGCGATCCAGCGAGGCACCGATGGCCTTCGCCCAGTCGTCGACGTCGTGGCCGTCGACCAGCATCCCGGTGATCCCGTCGCGCACCGCGACCGGCAACCCGCCGACGGCCGCGGCGACCACCGGGGTGCCGCAGGCCTGTGCCTCGATCGCGACGAGTCCAAACGACTCCGAATAGCTGGGCACGGCAACCAGATCGGCGGCCCGGTACACGTCGACGATTCGATCGCGCGACTGCGGCGGCAGGAACGTCACGTGTGCGGAGATACCCAATTCTTCGGCCAGCCGAATCAACGACTCGGGTGCGGCCAATCCGCTGCCGGACGGTCCGCCCGCGATCAGCACCCGAAGCGCGCTGAAACGGTCGGTAAGCCGGGCGGCGGCGTGCAGCAGCACATCGGGCGCCTTTAGCGGTTGGATCCGCCCCACGAATGCCAGCACCTGCTCGTCGTCGGCGAGGCCGAGTGCGGCGCGGGCAGCGGCGCGGTCGCCGGGCGTGAACAGTTCGAGATCGACACCGGGGTGCACCACGTCGATGCGGGCCGAGTCGGCGTTATGCAGCGAAACCAGTTGGTGCGCTTCGGTTTCGGTGTTGACGATCAGCCTGTCGGCCTCGTCGACCACCTGTTGTTCACCGACCGCACGCAACGCCGGCTCGGGGGCGTCGCCGTCGGCCAGCGCCGCGTTCTTCACCGCTGCCAGCGTGTGCGCGGTGTGCACGAGCGGAACCGCCCATCGGTCCCGCGCCAGCCAACCCACCTGACCCGACAGCCAGTAATGCGAATGCACGATGTCGTAGTACCCGGGCTCGTGGGTGGCCTCGGCGCGCAGAACGCCGGCGGTGAAGGCGCACAACTGGGTGGGCAGGTCGTATTTGTCCAGGCCTTCGAACGGGCCCGCGACGACGTTGCGGACGAGCACCCCGGGCGCAACGTGGACGACGGGCGCATCAGTTGACGACGTGGCCCTGGTGAAGATCTCCACCTCGACCCCGCGCCTGGCCATCTGCAGCGCGCTCTGCAGGACGTAGACGTTCATCCCGCCGGCGTCGCCGGTACCGGGCTGCGCCAATGGCGATGTGTGCACCGACAACACGGCTACCCGTCGAGGAGCCACAGAACCGGCGATATCCGATCGGCTCAGATCCGTGGCGGGACGCACACAGTCATGTCTACACCGTGCGGTGACGGCGGTTTGTCACGCACTCACTTCGGGGCGCCGGTTCAGTGCCCGCTTCATCGCGCCGATGGGATCGGCATAGAGCCCGACGAGGGACACCACGCCTGCGCCGGCTTCCTGCACCCGGTTGCCGAACGCCGTCACCCGGAGCTGCCGCGGCGGCATCACCGACCGCGCGGCGTAGGCCGTCTCGACCAGTTCCATGCCCTCCGGATATTCGGTGAAGGCCTGGCCACCGACCACGAGGTCGTCGGGGTTGAGCATGTCGCGCAGCAGGGCGACAGCCTCGCCAAGCGCCCTGGCACGCTCGGCGAGCAGCGCCTGCGCCTGTTCGTTGCCTCCCCTAGCGGCCCGCAGCACCGCCGACATCGTCGACGACGGTCCGTCGCCTGCGATGATGCGCGCCTTGCGGGCAGCGATCAGCGCGGCCTCGTCGCTCACGGTGGACTCCAGCTGGCCGGTGCCGCCCAGCAGTTCGGAGTGGGCGGGCAGAGCGGCGATGGTGCCGGGTCCGCTGGCGGGTGAGTGCACCCGTCCGCCGATGGACAGCGCGTAGCCGACGGTCTCGCGGGCGTAGACGTAGAGGCTGGTCGAGCTGACCGCGGGCGCACCGCCCGCGATCTCGTTGACCGGTAGTCGACGGGCACCGAGCAGCAGTTCGGCACCGGCCATCGCGTCGACGTGGGACGCGACCGACACCGGCAGTCCGAGCGCTTCGGCGAGCACGGGCCCCACAGGGGCGTCCGACCAGCCCAGCCGTGAATGGTCGAGATAGCCCGTCGCGCTGTCGACGACACCGCCCGCGGCGACGCCCACCCACAGCGGGCGGCGGCGGTGCCAGCGGGCCAGATAGCGGCGGGCACTGACCGCGAGCGAGGCCAGTGCGGCGGCCTGCGGTCCCCGCGGAGTCGGCGTCTCGACCACGTCGAGCGTGCGACCGAACAGGTCGGTGGCGACGATGCTGGTGGTGCGGGCACCGATGTGGATGCCCAGCGTCAGGTAGGGCTCGTGGTTGACCTCGACCGGGACGCGGGGGCGGCCGATGGCGCCGGAGACGGCCAAGTCTGCGCGTTCGCGCAGCACGCCGGCGTCGAGCAGCGCCGTGACCTGACGGTTCACCGTCGCGATGCTGAGTTGGGTGACCTGGGCGATGACGTCACGCGCGATCGGACCGCGCAGGCGTGCGGCCCCGAACACGGATCCCGCCGCGGCCTCGGCCACCCGCAGCGACGGTGCGACGACGTGGTGGCGGGCCAGCAACGCACGCTTGGCGTGAGCGGCGGAAGAGGGCTTACGGAGAGTGGTGGCGGTTGCGGTGCGCACGGGAATCGTCCTTTTGTGAAGTCGGCCGGTGGGTTCGGTGCCGCACCCGGCGACTGTCAATCAGGACAGCGGGATCAGGAGCGGCGAAGTGCGCAACGACAACAGTGCCGCGTGATGCGGGCGGCCTGACTCCTGGACATAGGGGTGAACTTAGCACGCAAACTAAAGTTGGCCCTATGACGACACCAGAGACCGACAAGCGCGTCGCGGTGGTCACCGGCGCCAGCGCCGGGATCGGTGCGGCAACTGCGAAAACCCTTGCAGCCCTTGGCTTTCATGTGGTTTGCGCTGCCCGCCGCGCCGAGCCCATCAAGGCCCTTGCGGACGAGATCGGCGGCACCGCAATTGTGACGGACGTCACTAATGCGGACTCCGTAAAAGCACTGGCAGACAGCCTGAACAGGGTCGATGTCCTGGTGAACAACGCCGGCGGAGCGCGCGGCCTGGAGCCCATCGCGGAAGCCGACATCGAGCACTGGCGGTGGATGTGGGAGGCCAATGTGCTCGGCACGCTGCTGGCCACCCGTGCGCTGCTGCCGAAGCTGATCGACTCCGGCGACGGGCTGATCGTCACGGTCACCTCGATTGCCGCGGTGGAGATCTACGACAACGGCGGCGGCTACACGTCCGCCAAGCACGCCCAGGGCGTACTGCATCGCACCCTGCGCAGCGAGCTACTCGGAAAACCGGTGCGGCTCACCGAAGTTGCGCCGGGCATGGTCAAGACGGACTTCTCGCTGAACCGGTTCGACGGCGACGAGGAGCGCGCGGCCAAGGTCTACGAAGGCGTCACGCCGCTGGTGGCCGAGGACATCGCCGAGGTGATCGGGTTCGTCGCCAGTCGTCCGTCGCACGTCGACCTGGATCTGATCGTGGTCAGGCCGCGGGATCAGGTCAGCGGGGCGAGCGGATCCCGTTTCAACCGCCAGTGATTTAGCCGCCGGGTTGGCCGTCGCCGATGGGTTGCGGTGCATCCGACGGCGTCGCCGGCGCTGTGCTGGGGATCCCGGCAGGTGAGGCCTCGTCGGTCAGCGCCGACATCGCCTTCCATTCGTCCCACGGCACCGCCCAGTCCCAGATGTCGCCGTCGGCGTAGGACAGCTGGATCCGCGTTCCGGTGACCTCGACCGGATCGCCGTAGATCGCGCTGTTGAAGTACTGCTGCGCGTCGGCCTCGGACAGGTTGATGCAGCCGTTGGTGACGTTGGTGTTGCCCTGCGCACCCAGGCTCGCCGGGTTGGCGTGGATGAACTCGCCGTTGTTGGAGATGCGCACGGCGAACCGCTCGCGGATGTTGGCGTAGCCCGCCGCGGGGTTGGTCATGTAGAAGTCCTCGTACTTCTCGGTGACCACGTGAATACCGCTGCGGGTGACGTTGCGGTCGAGGTCGCCCTCGCCGTAGCTGCACGGGAAGTCCATGATTACCGCGCCGGCGCCGTCGAGCACCTGGATGCGGTGCGACGAGGCCTCGGCCTTGACCACCTGGCGCCTGCCGATCTCGAACGTCAGCGTCGAATCCTGCGCACCGTACGCGCCGTCGCCGAACGGGACGCCGTAAAGCCGCGCGTCGACGTGCACCTTGGTGCCTGGCGGGTAGTAGTCCTTGGTACGCCAGTGCGCCCGCGACCCGCCGACCTCATCGGGCAGCCATGCCCAGCTGCCCTCGACCTTCGGCTCGGTGGTGACCTTGAGCGCGCGCTCGACGGACGCCTTGTCGCTGATCGACGCGTCGAACTGGATGATGATCGGCGCCGCGGCGCCGACAACCTGACCGTCGGCGAGCTGGAATCGACCATTGACCTGGGTGCTCGGGACGACGGTGGCGAAGCTGCCCGAGACCGGGACCGCGTTACCGTCGCGGCCGACCACGGACCCGTCCCAGGTGTACTCGACGCCGTAGCCGAGCGGCTCGGTGATGTTGAACGCCGTGCGATCCCGGTTGAGCGCGCCCGCAACGACCTTGCCCTCGGGGTTGGTCAACTTGACGCGCTGGAACCAGCCGTCGGACACCGTGACGCCGATGGGCGCGGTGGGCGCCACGTCGGCGGTGGAGTCCGCCGGTTCGAAGGTCAGAGACGGTGCGGACGGTGCACTCGCCTCGCCCGGTGTGGTTGTTGACGAACGCTTCGAACAGGCGGCCAAGGCGCCTGGAGCGATCACCCCGGCCGCCAGTGCGGCCAAGGCGTGCCGTCGGGATACAGCCGGCATTGCGGGCACGGCATCGGCTGGCTTCACGTGGACCCAGCGTACCTAGAGAGCGACCCCGATCAGAATCGGCTCGGGGGTGAGTCGGATCCCGAATGTCGCTTCGACACCGTCGCGTACCGCCCTGGCCAGCGCGATCACGTCGGCTGTCGTCGCGCTGCCTCGGTTCGTCAGCGCCAGCGCATGCTTTGTCGACAGCCGCGCCGGAGCGCCGTCACCCGGATAGCCCTTCGCAAACCCCGCGCGCTCCACGAGCCAGCCCGCGGCCAGCTTGACGCCCCCCGGCGCCGGGTAGTTGGGCACATCCCCATCGACGCGGCCGCGCACCTGCTCGAACACCGCGGGCGTGACGACGGGGTTGGTGAAGAACGACCCCACACTCCATGTGTCGTGATCGGCCTCGTCAAGAACCATCCCCTTGCGGGCGCGCAACGCCAGCACCGCCTCGCGCACCCGCGCCGGGTCAACACGCGAATCCGGTGCTACGCCAAGCGCGTTGGCCAACTCGCCGTAGCGCAGCGGCGCACTGAGCCCGTCGAGGTTCAATTCGAATTCCACTTCGAGCACGATTGCCGCCGCCGAATGCTTGAGCACAGACGTGCGATAGCCGAAGTGCAGTGTGGACGGTTCGACCCAGCGGTCCTCGCCGGTGCGACGATCGAGGAGTCGCACCCGCCGAATGGTGTCGGCCACCTCGGCGCCGTACGCGCCGACGTTCTGAACCGGCGTCGCCCCTGCGGAGCCCGGGATACCCGACAGGCACTCCAGCCCGCCGAGGCCGTGCGCCAGCGATGTCACGACGACGTCGTCCCAGACCGCGCCCGCCTCGGCTCGCACGACGTTGCCCGCGACGGTGATCTCGGTATTGGCGAGCAATACGACGTCGAGGTCGGCCAACTCGTCGGACAGCACCACGTTCGATCCGCCCGCCAGCACCAGAACGTCGCTGTCGGGGCCGAGAGCGCGCGTCACATCGATCACCTTCTCGGTGGTGTCGCAGGTGATCAGCCGGCGTGCGACGGGGCCCACACGCAGAGTGGTCAACGGCGCCAGCGGCACCGACTCGGCGACGGACGCGCCGCCTATGAGCGAAGTGACCACGGGCGGTAACGGTAGCCTGGCCAGCTATGCCGCGTTCATTCGACATGGCCACCGAATACGAGGGCACTGTCGAACAGGTCCACAGCGCATTCCGCGAGGAACGGTACTGGCTGGCCCGGTTGACGGAGTCCGGCGCCGACGCCTACTCGCTGGACAGACTGATCGTCGACGACGACGGTGGCATCGACATCGTGACGACTCAGACGGTGCTGGGCAATCGTTTGCCCGGGATAGTCCAGCAGTTCCACCGCGGCGATCTGGTGTTGATCCGCGAAGAGGTGTGGGCGCCGATCCGCGACGATGAGGCGACCGCGACCATCAAACTCAGGATCGAGGATGCCCCGGCGAATCTGAGCGGCCACGCGACCCTGGCCCCCGCCGATCCTCGTACCAGCTCGCGACTGGACTTCAAAGCCACCGTCGAGGTGAACATTCCGCTCGTCGGCGGCAAGATCGAGAACTTCATCGGAAGCCAGCTCGTCGACCTGTTGATCGCCGAACAGCGCTTCACCACGGTGTGGATCAGCGAGCGCGCGTAGGCCCGGGCTCAGCCGGGTTCGCGCCGCCGAGCGCGGTCAGGCAGAACCGCCAGAGCTTCTCCTTGACGGTCTCCAGGTCGCTGTCGGTGTGATCGGCGAAGGCGTAATAGTGATAGACCGAGCGCACGAGTTCGACGAGGAACCACGAATCCCATTCGGGGTCAGGTGGATTGAGCAGACCGGCATCGACCGCGGCCTCGATCTCGACACGTACCAGATCGACGAACGGCTTTTCGGCCTCCTCGAGTTCCTTCGGGAACTGCTTGTGTAGCCGCCAGCGTGTCGACACCACGAACTTCGACATTGCGGCGTCGTGCGTGTCGCCGGCGAGCCGCTCCAACGTCGAGGTGATGTAGTACTTCAACCGAGCCAATGGATCGGGCAGCTCACCTGCCGTGGCCGCCCAGCGCTCGACGGCGTCGGACATGGCATCGCCGATCACCGCGAGCAGCAGCTCGTCCTTGCTGGCGAAGTAGCGGTAGAACGTCTGCAGCGCGACGCCCGCCTCCGCGGCCAGTTCCTGGGTGGTGAAGTCGTCGCCCTTCGCGTCGATCAGTGTCCTGGCGGCGTCGAGCATCTGGCGCACCTGGGCGGCGATGCGCTCGCGTGACCGCTGTACCGCCGCCGATCGCTCGACGGCGCGCTCCACCCAAGACACCCCGGAAATGCTAGACCTCGGCGCCGGCTGACGCGCCGCTCACCTCACGCCGGGGGTGGGCGCAATCCGCATTCCGGAGGTCGCGACCGCGCCGCGCTGGCTCAAGCTGGCCACCGACGGCTGGCTCGTCGCGCTGTGGACGGCCGTGCTGGTGATCTACCTCTACTGAGAATCGCGGAACCGCTGGGCCAGCGACTCGATGTGATCCATCAGCGTCTGCAGGGCCGCCGCCGGATTCAACTCCAGCGCCTCGGTTTCCTCCTCGTAGATCAACACGTGCCCCGCAGGAAAGAAGTAGGCCTCCCCGGCGCCTGCGATCTCGTCGGGCCAGTCCGAGCCCGGAAACCGGCATCGGATTCGCCCCGTGAACACGTACCCGTAGTGCGGTACGGGGCACACGCCGCCGGGTAGGCCCTGGTACACCGGTGTGTGATCCCCGGGCCCGGTCGTGGTGTATCCGACCTCCATGTCGCCCCACTGCGCAGATCGAAATCCGCTGCCGCACAGGGGCCACCGACCGCCGCCGCCGACGGGTAGGTCGGCTGGTCTACTTACCGGCATCGTCCACCTTTCGCCGCCAATCCGTGCAAACTAGTCCAATTTCTCCAGCCTGAAGGGTATTTCGATCTCGGTCTTTTCGTTGAGGCTGCACCCGCCGCTCTCCCCGGAGGTCTTGTCGTACCCGCCGAACACCCGCGAGCCGGGCAACTGAGACCCGTCGGGCCCGACGGGGAAGAACCGGTACCGCTGATGACCCGTAACGGTTCGCCCGGTGCCGTCGGCACAGGGCTGCCAATGCGGTAGCTCCCGCTTGACGACGTATTCGCCATTGGTGGTGGTGATTTCGGCGCTCCAGCCGGTGTCGCTTTCTACCGTTCCGCTGCATGTGAGCTGGTTGACGCAGGTCATCGTGATGGTCCAGACACTGCGCACCGACGGGATGTCGCGGTACACGTCGTTGGTGGCGGCGAAGTCGCCGATCGAGGTGGCGAGGTATCTGCCGTTGAGCGCCATGTCTTCCGCATGGGCTGTAGGGGCGACGATGATCCCGGACGCGATGATCGCGCCCGCCGCCGCCACGCCCCGAAGTGCTCCCATCAGCCCACCGGCGTAAACCGCAGATGAAGATTGGTGAGGCCGCGCAGGATGTACGTCGGCTCATAGGTGTACACGGGCTGCTCCACCGACGCGTGAAACCGCTCGTCGACGGTGATGTCCTTCATCCGCGCCAGAATTCGCTCCAGCGATACCCGGCCCTCGACGCGAGCCAGGGGCGCGCCGGGGCAGGAGTGCACCCCCCGGGCGAAGGCGATCTGCTCGCGCACGTTGGTGCGGTCGAGCCGGAACTCGTGCGGACATTCGAACTTGTCCGGATCGCGGTTGGCGGCGGCCGCGGAGATCATCACCGTCGTCCCGGCGGGGATATCGACTCCCGCGAGCGTGGTCGACTTCCGCGCCAACCGGAATTCCGTCTTGACGGGGCTTTCCATGCGCAGCGTCTCTTCGATGAAGACCGGAACGAGACTGGGATCGTCGCGCAGCGTCTGCTGAAGGTCAGGCGTGTCGCACAGGATGCGCAGCGCCGCGCCGAGCAGCTTGGCGGTGGTCTCCTGACCGGCGCCGAAGAGGAAGCTCGCGGTCCGCACCACGTCGGTGACCGCCGGCTGCGACCCGTCCGGATACGTCGCGTTGGCGAGTTCGCTGAGCACGTCGTCCCGCGGCCGCGCACGACGCTCCTCGACATACGCACTGAACTTCTCGTCGAGGAACTCCAACGGGTTGATCGCCGCCGCCTCGCCCTCGATGTTCCCCATCAGGTGCGGGTTGGCGAGGGCATCGCGGAATTCCTTGTGATCCTCTCGCGGTACACCCAGCAGATCCGCGATCGCCAACAGCGAGAACGGTTTCGAATACGCGGTCAGGAACTCGCATTCGCCGCGGTCGAGGAACTCCTCGAGCTGCTTGTCGGCGAGTTCCCAGAGGAAGTCCTGATTGGCCTTGAGTCGGCTGGGCGTGAGCAGTCGGGACAGCAGCGATCGCGCCCTGGTGTGATTGGGCGGATCCATGGCCACCATGTGCTCGTGCAGAGGCATCTGGGTGCGGTGCGCATCGATGAGTTCATCGATGTCGTCGCCCTCGGGTGTGAAGGGCAGCGGTGGAAACGGCCCGCCGACCGCGACGCAATTCGACCAGAGATCGGCGTCCTTGAACACTTCCAACGTCTCGCGGTAACTCGTCACCGCGACCACACCGTGGTGCGGCTCCCGCGCCACCGGACCTTGGCTGCGCAGATACTCGAAGTACGGATGGGGGTCGGGTACGAACGCCGGGTTGGTGAAGAAGTCCATGGAGCTGAAGTCGGAATCGGTCACTGCACACACCTTTCTGTCGACCTTTCTGTCATTGGGTGTGACCGCCAAGCGCTGTCAGGCAGAACCGCCACAGGTGTTCTTTGAGGTCGTCCAGCTCGTTGTCCTGGTAGCCGGCGAAGGCGTAGAAGTGGAACACCGACCGGATGAGCTCGGCCAGGAACCACGAATCCCACTCGGGATCTGAAGGATTCAGTTGGCCCGCCTCGACGGCGGCGTTGATCTCACCGCGCAGCAACTCGACGAACGGCATTTCGACTTCGGCAAGTTCTTTGGGAAACAGTCGATGCAGCCGCCACCGCGTCGACACCACGAACTTCGACATCGCGGCGTTGTGGCTGTCGCCGTCGAGCCGTCCCAGCGCCGAGGTGATGTAGTACCGCACCCGGGTCAGCGGATCGGGCAGTTCCGCCGCACCCCTGACCCATCGCTCACACGCTTCGGCCATCGAATCGGCGATTACGGCGAGCAGGAGCTCATCCTTGCCGCCGAAGTAACGGTAGAAAGTCTGCAGTGCGACGCCCGCCTCCGTGACGAGTTCCTGCGTGGTGAACTCCGCGTCTCCTTTGACGGCGATCAGCCGCCTGGCGGCGTCGAGCATCTGCCGCACGTGCTTTGCGATCCGAACCCGCGACCGCTGCACCGCCGCCGACCGTTCGACGGCGCGCTGCACCCACGAATCGGCCGGCACGCCTGCGGAGGTCATGACGGCGTGAGCACGACGACGGGAATGTCACGGTCGGTACGCG
Organism: Mycobacterium sp.; assembly: GCA_044508395.1. Lineage (GTDB taxonomy): Bacteria > Actinomycetota > Actinomycetes > Mycobacteriales > Mycobacteriaceae > Mycobacterium. Next base: position 28,241 of record JBIQHU010000035.1, read on the forward strand.
ATTGGTAGACATCGTAATTCGGCCAAACCTGAGTCACGAGTCCCCAGAGGCGGAGCTTCTCCTCGGGCGTGGCGGTGCGCGCGTTCACCGGGATCACTTCGTCGCGGACCTGAATCTCTGCAGCCGGATTCGCCTTCAGGTTGAGATACCACTTCGGGTGGATGGGCGCGCCGCCCATCGATGCGACGACGAGATAGTCCGCGCCGTCACGCGCGAATATCAGCGCCGAGGTCCGTGGTTGGCCGCTGCGCCTGCCGGCCACGGTCAGAAGCAGCGTTGGAACACCGTTCCACAGGTAGCCGACCTCACCGCCGGTGTCCCGGTAGGCAGCCACATGGTCGTCGCCGACCAATGCGAGATCCGGTGCGGTGTAGTTGTGTTCGGTCATGGCACCTCAGGCGGGGTCGAAAAGGACGGGTATCGCGGTTGCCCCACGCTCGTACACACCGACGAATCGGGGCGGCTCAGCGTCGGGGTCGAGCCGTAGGTTGGGCAGGCGATCAAGGAGTGCCGAGATCGCCACCGTCATCTCCGCGCGTGCGACGTGCATGCCGAGGCAGATGTGCTCGCCCTGCCCGAAGCCCAAGGAGGGCTTGTATGGCCGGGTGATGTCGTACTCATCAGGACGCTCCCACCGGGCGGGGTCACGGTTGGCGGCCCCGATCCCGATGTGGACCACCGCACCGGCGGGTATCTCGACTCCGGCGATCTCGGTATCGGCGACCACCCATCGGGAGAACATCGGGTCGGTCGGCATCCATCGCACCGACTCCTCGATGGCGGGGCGAAGCAGCGTGCGGTCCTGGCGCACCGCTTCCAACAGATCTGGTCGTTGCAGCAGTGCGGTCAGCGTGGTGCCCATCTGCTTCCACGTGGTACCCGAGCCCGCACCGAGCAGCAACAGCACAAAGGAGTCGATCTCGCGCTCGGTCAGCCGCGTTGCCGCGCCGTCCTCGTCGGTGATCTCCGCCTGGACGAGAACACTGATCAGATCGTCCTGCGGCTGGTTGCGACGGGCCTCGACGACGGGACGGATCAGGTCGATGACCTTCTGCGGGTCGCGGGCGAGGGAGGCCCGCACGTCGAGTGCCTGCTCCACCGGCAATCCGAAGCTGCCGGTGATGGTGAGAATCGGTATGGCAGCGCAGAAGTCGACATTGAGCTCGGCACGCCCGTCTGCGGCGAACCCGTCGATCAGCAGGTGCACCGTCTCGGCGATCCAGTTCTCGATCCACCACTTCCTGTTGGACGGCAGGAACGACGGTTGCACCAGGCTGCGGTAGCGCTTGTGTTGGTCACCGCCCATCGACAGCATGCTGTTGGTGATGCTCAGCGGGCCCGATGCGAGGTCGACAGGAGTCGGCGACGAGGCGAAGACGTCCGAATTGCGGTATGCGGCAAAGCAACTGTCGTAGTCAAGCAGCGTGAAGTGGGGTCGGTCCGGGTATGGCAGACCGTGGAAGAAGAGGTTGTCGTCCAAACCCATGAGCTGGTGGAGCGTGCCGGGCAGCACCGGACCCTGCTCGCGGAGGCGGTGCCACACCGGATAGGGATCGTCCTGGTAACCACCACCGACGTACTCGTTGTATGAACTGCGTAGGTCGAACAGCTCACGGAGTCGATCGCGATCCAGCGTCGGGGTCGTCATCGCGCGACGTATCCGCCGTCGACGGGTAAGGCCACGCCGGTCACGTTGCGTGCAGCATCGGAGACGAGGTACAGCGCCGCCTCCGCGCAGTCCTCCGCGGTGATCGCCTTACCGAGCGGGTGTTGTGCGCCAACCTTTTCGGCGATCGCCGCCTGCTGAGCTTCGTCGGCCTGAAGTCCGCCGGCCGCCATGAAGCCGGTCAGTGGCATCGCCGCCGGGCATATCGCGTTGACGCGAATCCCGAACGGCGCCACCTCCACAGCCACCGCCCGCGTCAATTGCAGTACGCCACCCTTGGTGGCGCCGTATACCGTTCCGCCCCACGCGACCAGTCCGGCGACCGACCCGGTGTTGAGGATGACGCCGCCGTCCCCCTGCTTCTTGAACTGCAGCACGGCGTATTTGCACCCGAGAAACACGCCACCGAGGTTCACCGCGACCAGCCTGTTGAAGTCCGCCAAAGTGTGGTCCTCGAAACTCATCCCCAGTCGCGGTGTCGGGATCCCGACATTGTTGAACAGGATGTCAAGCCTGCCGAACCCGTCTACGGCGGCGGCGATCATGCCTTCCACCGCAGCCTCGTCGGCCACGTCCACCTCGACGGCGACGGCCGTTCCTCCGGTCGACTCGACCTGGCGCGCCGTTTCTTTCGCGTTGTCGAGGTCGATGTCGGCGACGAGCACGCGGGCGCCTTCGTCGGCGAAGCGCAGCGCGGAGGCACGGCCGACGCCTGACCCGGCGCCGGTCACGATGGCGCTCTTGCCATCCAACAGGGCGGTCACGTGATCACGCGTTCGCCGACGCAGGTGGCTCGGCCGGTGTGAAGCGGTACAGCCGCTCGGCATTGCCGCGTAGCAGCTTGAACTGGACGTGCTCGGGCAGGTCCTTCATCGTGTTCCGGGCGACGTCGATGCAGTTCGGCCACGTCGAGTCCGAATGCGGATAGTCGGTCTCACACATGATGTTGTCTTCGCCGAGTTCGTCGAGGCTCTTGATCGCGTGGCGGTCCTCGATGATGCAGCCGTAGATGTGGTTGCGGAACGTCTCCCGGATGTCGAGGGTGTCCAGGTCAGCCTCGTTTCCGGCGTGGCCCATGAACTTCGTCCCGCGCTTGACCCAGTAACGCTGCTTGTCGAGTACCTGCTCGGCGCGCTCGAGGAAGTACGGCATCCAGCCGACCTCGCCCTCGGACAGCGCAATCTTGAGATTCGGGAATCTCTGGAACAGCCCACTGAACAACCAGGAGAGCATGGTCCCCGAGGTGCGGGAGGCGCCCCAGGTGAGGTTCGCCATGAACGGGGCGTCCTTACAGATCTTGGGCAACTGCGACGACGAACCCACGTGCATGCTCGCGACCATTCCGAGTTCGTTGGCTGCAGCCATCACGGGATCCCAGTAGTGGTTCGCATCGTGAATCGTCGGCAGCCCCAGCGGTTCCGGGTTCTCCGAGAACGCGAACGTCGTCACGCCCTTCGCCGCCATGCGCTCCATCTCCTTGGCGGCCAGCTTCGGATCCCACATCGGAATGAGCATCAGCGGGATGTAGCGTCCGGGCGCGGCCCCGCACCATTCCTCGACCAGCCAGTCGTTGTAGTGCTGCAGGCATTCGAAACCGAACTCGCGGTCACCGGCCTCCATGAACAGCTGCCCGCAGAACCGGGTGATCGTCGGAAAGCACAGTGATGCAAGGACACCGGAGCGATCCATGTCCTCGATGCGCGCCGCGGCGTCGTAGCAGCCCGGCCGCATTTCCGAATAGGACAGCGGTTCCGGGCTGAACTCCTCTTTTGACTTGCCCACGACGGCGCTCAACCCGGAGTTCGGGTACCGCTTACCGTCGTACACCCACATGTCCACGCCGTTTTCGTCGGCCTCCATGTGGGGTGCGCGGTCCCGGTCCTTCGCGGCGACGCGGTCCACCCACAGGTTCGGTGGCTCGAGAATGTGATCGTCGACCGAGATCAGCCAGTTCAAATCGTAGCTGGCGCCCTCACTTTCGACGCTGCCCGCCCGGACGTCGGTGATCGTCATCTCGCCAGTTCTCCAATCGACATGTGCTTCACTTCCTGGAACTCGCGGATCCCGTCGGGACCCCGTTCGCGGCCGAGGCCGCTCTGCTTGTATCCCCCACTGGGCGCATAGGCGGAGAAGACCGTGGTGTTGACGTTCACCGCACCCGTACGTAACCGACGTGCGACGCCGACGGCAGTGGCGACGTCCGCCCCGTACACCTGGCCCGACAGTCCGTACACGCTGTCGTTGGCGATCTCCACGGCATGGTCGAGATCGCGATAGCCGAGTACGGCGATGACCGGACCGAAGATCTCCTCTTGTGCAGCCGGATTCGCGTTGTCCGGTACGTCAAGCACGGTCGGTTCGAAGTAATAGCCTCGTTCGAGATGCTCGGGGCGACCGCCACCGCAGACGACCTTGCCTCCGTTCTCCTCGGCCGCCGCGACGATCCGTTCGCACTTGTCACGTTGCGCCGCGCTGATGACCGGACCCATCGCCGCCTCCGCCGACGTCGGCGGCCCGACCTTGATCGACCTGTAGGTGGCGGCGACCGATTCGAGCACCTGGTCTTTGTGGTCCTGCGGAACGAGCATGCGCGTCGCGGCCACACAGGCCTGGCCCGCGGTGCTCATCACCACCATCGCGGCGCCCATCGCCGCGCGTTGCACCGCATCCGGCAGATATATCTGTGCCGACTTGCCACCGAGTTCGAGCGACACCCGTTTCACCGTGGCTGCCGCCTGGGCGAGGATCTTCCGCCCCGCCAGGGTGGACCCGGTGAACGACACCATGTCAACCGCGGGATCTGAGGTGATGAGTTCGGCTGCCGCGGTGCCCGATTCGGCGATGACGCTCAGCACACCCGGCGGCAGGCCCGCCGCTTCCGCCGCCATACCGAACACCAGCGATGAGATCGGCGTCAACGGACTCGGACGCAGGATCACCGAATTGCCCGCCATCAGAGCGGGAATGAGCTTCTGGAATCCCATGATCAGCGCCGCGTTGTACGGCGTGATGGCGGCGACCACCCCGACGGGCTCGTGCCTGCGGATACTCAACGCGACCCGGCCGCGGACGAGGTCGTCCACGGGAACGGGGCTCGCCTCTTCGTGTCTCATCGACAGATAGAGATCGATGGTCTGGCGCGCCAACGCGGTGCCTGCCCGCAGCTGGGTCATCTCGGCGAACCGCGTCGGTTGGCCGGCCTCGGCGACAAGGGTGGGCACCAGGGTGTCGGCGCAGCCTTCTATGTAGTCGACGAACTGGCGCAGGATCGCGGCCCGGTCTGCGACGGCACGGTCAGCCCACGTGCCTTCATCGAAACTGCGGCGAGCGTCGGCGATCGCCCGCTCGACCTCGACGCGCGGCGTGACCGTCACGTCGTGGACGGGGGTCTCGTCCGCGGGGTTTTCGACCGAGACCGCCTCCTCGCCGGTTACCCATGTTCCGCCGACGAAGGACCGCCGCTCCGCGAGAATCGTCACACGTCCCCATCTCCACGATGAATACCGACGTAAGAGTAGAACATGATTATTGTTTTGACCATCTTGATGTTCTGATTTGCTCTGTGTACTCTTCTCGCGATAGCAAGTATGAGATTTCGGTCACATATTAAGGGGAGCTCGTTGATCGCCGCCAGCCCAGGCGACCCATGCGTCCAAGTTTGAAGCGCTCGCGGTGGAGCGCCGCGACCGATTCGCGGCCGGTTGCGGCGACACCGGGACGCGACTTCGGCGCACGGAGCTACCACCGGCCGATCGTCGGACTGGTCGCCGTCCTCGCGCTCGCCGGGATCGTTGCCGCGGCAGTAGCGATGTTCAACGGAAGATTCGTCAAGACCGTCCCGATCACCGTCATGACCGACCGCGCCGGTCTGCTCATGGACCGTGGCGCTCGGGTCAAGCTCAACGGTGCGCAGATCGGTACGGTGTCTCACGTCAGTGAGACGACGAACGGGCGCGCCGAGCTGAAGCTGGCGATCGAACCGGCCCGATTGAGCCTTGTCCCTGAGAACGTGCACGTCGAGATCGGGGCCAACACCGTGTTCGGGGCGAAGTCGGTCGAGTTCATCCCGCCGCCGGACCCGTCGGCGGTTCCGCTGCGCGCCGGGCAGGTGCTCGATTCCGAGCACGTCACCGTCGAGGTGAACACGATCTTCGAGAACCTCAACTCCGTTCTGTCACATATTGATCCGGCGAAGCTGAACGAAACCCTGGGTGCCGTGTCGACGGCATTCAGCGGACGGGGTGAGACCTTCGGGCGGTCACTGACCGACTTCAATGCTTTTCTTGCGGAGGTCGAGCCGAGCTTGCCTGCGCTCAGTGAGGAGCTACGGACGTTTCCCGACGTCGCCGCGGCTTATGCCGATTCCGCGCCCGACCTGATGTCGATTCTCGCGAATGCCAGTCGGATCAGCCAGACATTGGTGGAGAAGCAGTCAGACCTCGACCGGTTCCTGGTGTCGGCCATCGGGTTTGCCGAGATCGGTAACGACGTCATCGGTGGCAATCGCGAACAGCTCACCGGCCTGATGCACGTATTGGTCCCGACGACGAACCTGACGAACGAATACCACGAAGCGCTCACCTGTGCCCTGACCGGAATGACCAACTTCGCGTTCAAACCGCCCGCCCCCGTTCCCGGCGTCTACGACTCGGGCGCGCTCGTGCTCGGCATCGAGCGTTACCGCTATCCGCAGGATCTGCCGAAGGTCGCAGGCACCGGCGGCCCGCAATGCGAGGGACAGCTGCCCCTCGTGTTCAACCACTTCCCGCCCAAGGTCATCGCCGACACCGGGACGGATCCCACCCGTTACGGCAATCAGGGCCTCCTCCTCAACTCCGACGGACTCAAGCAATGGCTGTTCGGTCCCATCGACGGTCCGCCGCGAAACACCGTGCAGTGGGGGCAACCTGGATGAGCCTTCGTCGCACAGCGATCAAGTTCGCCGTTTTCGGTGTCGTCATGGCGGCGCTGACCGCGAGTCTCTTCATGGTGTTCGGGGAGTATCGAAGCGGATCGGCGAAGGGCTACTCCGCGGTGTTCACGGATGCGTCCAGTCTGGAGAGCGGCGACTCGGTCCGCGTCGCAGGCGTTCGGGTCGGCACCGTCAACCAGGTGACGCTGCGGGGCGACAACACGGTGCTGGTGTCCTTCGACGCCGACGACGACATCGTGCTCACCACAGGCACCCGGGCCGCAGTCCGCTACCTCAACCTGGTCGGCGACCGGTACCTCGAACTCATCGACGGCCCGGGCTCGACCCGCGTACTGCCGCACGGCGCCCAGATTCCGGCGGACCGCACCCAACCGGCACTCGACCTCGACCTGTTATTGGGCGGGCTGAAACCGGTGATCCGTGGTTTGGACCCAAACGACGTCAATGCCCTCACCAACGCGCTGCTTCGGATCTTCCAGGGTCAGGGGGATACCCTGCAGTCACTGCTGAGCCGGACGTCATCGTTCTCGAACACCCTGGCCGACAACAACGCTGCGCTCAAACAGCTGGTGGACAACCTCGATGCGGTGCTGGCGACGCTGGGCAAGCAAGGCCGACGTTTCTCCGGTGCCCTGGACAAGTTCGAACAACTGACCCGTGAGTTGGCCAACGACCGCGACACGATCGGCACCGCCATCGACTCGCTGAGCGCAGGCACCGCATCCCTCGCCGATCTGCTGTCCAACGCGCGACAACCGTTAGCAGGCACGGTCGACGAACTGAATCGCGTCGCACCGCTTCTCGACAAGGACAAGGGGATGATCGAGGTCGCGCTGCAGAAAGCGCCGGAAAACTACCGCAAACTCGCCCGAGTCGGCTCCTACGGCAGCTTCGTGAACTACTACCTGTGCGGCATCTCCATCCGCGTCACCGATCTGCAGGGCCGCACCGCGGTGTTCCCGTGGATCAAGCAACGGGACGGTAGGTGCGCAGAGCCCGATGCTTAAGTACCGTAACCCCAAGCTCGTTCGCGCGGGCTTCCTCGGCGTCGTTCTCGTCCTGCTGACGATCGCCGTCGGTCTGCAACCCGAGCGCCTCATCTCGTGGGCGACCGGCATCCGGTACTACGCGGAGTTCGCCGAGGCCGGCGGGCTCAGCTCCGGCAACGAGGTCAAGGTCTCGGGTGTCAAGGTCGGCACCGTCACCGACATCGCGCTCGGCGAGCGCGGCGCAGTGGTGACCTTCGTCGTCAGAGACACGGTGCGGCTGGGTGATCGGACCACCGCGCACATCAGAACCGGGTCTCTGCTCGGAGCCCGCGTCCTGACTCTGGAACCGGCGGGCACCACCGCGATGCGAGGCGGTGACCTCATACCCCTGTCCCGGACGGGATCACCGTACTCACTGAACGAGTCGGTCAACGACCTGACAACAAACGTCGCTGCCACAGATACGGATTCGCTCAATCAGTCGTTGGACACCCTGTCGATGACGCTGGATCAGGTGGCGCCTCAACTCGGTCCGACCTTCGACGGGCTGACCCGGCTATCGCGATCGTTGAACAGCCGAAGCGAAACACTGGGCCGGCTGCTGGACAACGCCGCGACGGTCACCGAGGTGCTGGCACAGCGCAGCCAACAGGTCAACACACTGATCCTCAACGCCAACGACCTGCTGGCGGTTCTGGTTGAACGCAGGCAGGCGATCAGCGAGTTACTCGCAAACACCGCCGCCGTGGCGCGCCACCTGAGCGGTCTGGTCGAGGACAACGAGACCGAACTCGCGCCGACGCTCGACCGGTTGAACTCCGTCACCGCGATGTTGGAGAAGAACCGCGACAGTCTGTCGGAGGCGCTTCCGGGGCTGAGGAAGTTCGAGATCACCAGCAGCGAGGCTGTCGCGAGCGGTCCGTACTACAGCGCCTATGTGCCTAACCTCATCCCGCCCCAGCTGCTCCAGCCGTTCTTCGACTACGCGTTCGGGTTCCGGGCGGGCGATCCCAACATGCCGCGTGCGCTGTTCCCATGGCCACGCAACGGTATTCCGGGAGGATAACCGTGTCGCGCATGGCAAGGCTGCTGCTACTCGGGGTGCTGGTCGGCACCGTGCTGGGGGGTGTGGTCGTCGTGGTGCGACAAACCGTCCTGGCGCCGCAGAGCATCATCGCCAACTTCTCGTCCGCGACAGGTCTCTACCCCGGCGACGACGTGCGCATCGCCGGCGTGAAAGTCGGCACCATCAAGTCGATCTCACCTCAACCTGACCGGGCGGTCGTCGTGCTGGAGGTCGACCACAACGTTCGCGTACCCGCCGGGGCCAAGGCCGTGATCGTGGCGCAGAACCTGGTTGCGGCCCGGTACGTACAACTCGCCCCGCTGTACCGAAGTGGGGAACCACGCATGGCCGATGGCGGAGTCATCCCGCAGGAACGCACTGCTGTCCCCGTCGAGTGGGACGAGGTCAAGACGCAGTTGTCGCGCTTGGCAACTGAACTCGGTCCCGACGCCGCGCTGTCGACCAGCTCGATGGGCCGGTTCATCGAGAGCACCGCGGACGCGATGGACGGCAATGGCGAGAAGCTCCGGCAGACCTTCGCGCAGCTGTCCCAGCTGGCTCGTATCCTTGCCGACGGCAGCCCTGACGTCGTCGCCACCATCGAGAACCTTCAAACCTTCGTCACCGCGCTGCGCGACAGCAGCGACGAGATCGTGTTGTTCCAGGATCGACTCGCCACCTTCGGTACCGTCCTGGCCGATAGCAGAAGCGATCTCGACGCCGCCATGTCAGAGCTCGCCGTGGCGTTGGGGGAAGTGCAGCGGTTCATCGCCGGGACCCGCGACAAGACGACCGAGCAGGTGCAGCGGCTCGCCAATGTCACCCAGGTCTTGGTGGACCACCGCATGGACGTCGAGAACATCCTGCACGTCGCGCCTACGGCATTCGCCAACGCCTACAACATCCTCAACCCGAATGTGCCCGGGGCGATCGGCACATTCATCCTCACCAACTTCTCCAATCCGGTGCAGTTCCTGTGCGGCGCGATCGGCGGCATCGCCAACGTCACCGCGTCGGAGACCGCCAAGCTCTGCGGTCAGTACCTGGGCCCCGCATTGCGGTTGCTCAACTTCAACGCCCTCCCGCAACCACCGTTGAATCCGTTCTTGATGCCGTCACTGACGCCCGACAAGGTCGTCTACACCAATCCCGCGCTCGCCCCCGGCGGATCCGGCGGTGCACCGCCGCCGCCCCTCACACCGCCGACGGTATCGGCCTACACCGGTTTAAACGGTGACGTCCCCGCACCACCCGGGTTCGGACCACCGCCGGGCGGCACCCCGGTGCCGAGTTTGCAGGACGTGTTGCTGCCCGCAGAAGGGGCGCCGTCGTGATCGCCCGAAGCGCCAGGCGCAGCGCTGCGGCCGGACTGTGCGCCGCGCTGACGATCACGTCATGCGGCTTCGGCGGTGTCAACACGCTGCCGCTCCCGGGCGCGGTCGCCAGCGGGCCGGACAACTCGGTCTACCACGTTCAGATCGCCAATGTGGGTACGCTGGAATCTAATTCGCCGGTCATGATCGACGACGTCGTGGTCGGTAGCGTCGGAACGCTCGATGTGCGCGACTGGGTGGCCGAGGTCGAGGTCCGAGTACGGCCCGACGTCAGCGTCCCGGCCAATGCCGTCGCGACCATCGGCCAGACCAGCCTGCTGGGTTCTATGCACGTCGCGCTCGACCCACCGCTTGGCGAGCCGCCTACCGGTCGGCTGTCGCCGGGTTCGACCATCCCCCTTGACCGCTCGTCGACCTACCCGTCGACGGAACAGACTCTGTCATCGTTGAGCGTCGTCGTCAACGCGGGCGGGCTCGGCCAGATCGGCGATTTCATCCACAGCGCCGCCACGGCCCTGTCAGGACGTGAAGGTGAAGTCCGCGACCTGATCACTCGACTCGATACCTTTGTGGGCACAGTCGACGAGCAGCGTGATCGGTTCAACGCCTCGATCCGGGAACTCGACCGGTTCACCGGCACCCTCGCGGCACAGCAGGACGACATCACCGACGCCCTTCGGACGGTGCCGCCGGCGATGGACGTCCTGCTGGCGGAACGGGCCCGGTTGGTCTCCGCTATGCAGAAGCTCGGCGAGTTCAGCGACACTGCAACCGAACTCGTCAACTCGACGCAGCACGACCTGGTGACGAACCTCGCCAACCTCGAAGCGACGGTGAAGGCCCTCGCCGACGTCGGCCCGTACCTCGGTACGGTCCTGGCGCTGGTGCCGTCGTTCCCGTTCCCACAGAACTTCATCGATCGGGCGATCCGCGGTGACTACATCAACATCTTCGCGTCGATGGATCTCACCGTGCCGCGACTCAAGCGGTCCCTATTCCTCGGCACCCGATGGGCCGACCCGAATGCAGTGTTGATTCCGGCACCGGGCGACCCCGCGCACCTCAGTTACACGTATGAGCCGCTCAACGTCGGGATCGCACCCCCACCGCCGGAGACCGACACCGGCGCGCCGCCACCCGCCGCGTCCACCACCTCGGCGCCGCTGTTGCCCGTCGCACCGGCCGAACCCTCGGCGCCGCTGACCACCTCGTCGATGTTCGCCGGACCGTATCCGCCCGAAGGCGGGGGCACCTGATGCTCACCCGCCTCGTACGAACACAGCTCATCATCTTCGCCATCGCCTCCGTGATCGGCGTGGCCACAATGGTCTTCGGCTACATGGGCGTCCCCACCTGGCTGGGAGTCGGACATATCAAGGTCACCCTGGAACTGCCGGGCACCGGCGGCCTCTACCGGTTCGGCAACGTCACCTATCGCGGCGTGCAGATCGGCAAGGTCGTCAGCGTGACGCCGACGACAACCGGCGCCGTCGCGGAGCTTTCCCTGAGCTCCTCACCGAAGATCCCGGCCGACGTGCAGGCCAACGTGCGCAGCGTGTCGGCCGTCGGGGAGCAGTACGTCGACCTGGTGCCCCGGGCCGCCGGTCCCCCGTACCTCGCCGAGGGCTCGGTGATCCCGCGGGCCGACACCACGATCCCACAGAAGGTCGGTCCCGTCCTTGATCAGCTCAGCGCCCTGGTGCAGAGCGTGCCGGAACAGAAGCTGTCCGACCTGCTGGACGAGTCGTTTCTCGCGTTCGACGGCGCCGGATACGACGTGGGTTCGCTTCTCGACTCCGGCTCGCGCATCGCTGCCGACTCCGCCGCCACGGCAAAGCGCACCCGCAGCCTCATCGAAGACAGCGCGCCATTCATCGACTCACAAGTGAGAAGTGCTGATTCGCTGCGCAACTGGACGCATAGCCTCGCCGCGGTCACCGATCAATTCGTCGAGAACGATTCCGAATTCCGCACCATCGTCGACACCGGGCCCGGCGCCGCGGACGAGGCCTCGCGACTATTGGACCAGGTGAAACCGACGCTGCCGGTGCTGCTGGCGAATCTCACCACGATCGGCGAGGTGGCAGTCACCTACAACCCGTCGCTGGAGCAACTGCTGGTGCTGCTGCCGCCGTACGTCGCCGGCTTCGGCGCGCTGTCGCCGACCAACAACCCGCTCGGCCAGTCGTTCGGAGCCTTCTCGCTGATGAACGGCGACCCACCGCCATGTACGGTCGGTTTCCTGCCCCCGTCACAATGGCGCACGCCCGCAGATGAAACCGTCATCGATACGCCGGACGGCTTGTACTGCAAGCTGCCGCAGGACTCCCCGATTGCGGTGCGCGGCGTTCGGAACAATCCGTGCATGGGGCGGCCGGGTAAACGTGCTCCCACCGTCGAGATCTGCAACAGCGACCGGCCGTATGAACCGGTCGCGATGCGCCAGCACGTCCTGGGCCCCTATCCGTTCGATCCGAACCTCGTCTCCCAGGGCGTCCCCCTCGACGAACGGGCACAGCCCGATCAGAATATATTCGCTCCTGCGCAAGGAACTCCGCTGCCAGCGGAATCTCCCCCTGCCATCCCAAATGCCTTCTCCGACAACAATACCGGAAACTCAGCGGTGGCTACTGCCGACTACGATCCGCGGACGGGTCGCTATATCGGCGGCGACGGCCGGGTGTATCAGCAGACCGATCTCAAACAGTCGAGCGAGCCGACCGGCTGGCAGGATCTGCTACCGCGTTAACACTGCGGTCGTCAGCCGCCACGCGCCTCGACCATCGCCGACCGGTTGACTTTCGTTGCGGCACTGCGTGGTATCTCTGCAACGAACTCGATGGTCTTGGGCGCCTTGTACGAGGCCAGCTTCCCTTTTGCGTAGTCGATGACCTGTTGTTCGGTCAGCGGGTTCGCGGGATCGGCCAGCTGAACAACTGCATGCACCCGTCGGCCCCATTCCGGGTCCTTGAGACCCAAGACCACCACATCTGCTATAGCCTCGTGCTCCGCCAGCGCGGCCTCGACTTCGGCCGGGAAAACGTTGGCGCCGCCGGTGACGATCATGTCGGCACGCCTGTCCGTTACATAGAGATAGCCGTCTTCATCGACATACCCGATGTCGCCTCCGGTGTGAAAGCCGTCGGGCGTGGACGGAAGTGGCGGCGCACCACCGAGGTAGCGATATTGCTCGCGCGTCGGCGACCGCATGTAGATCTCTCCGAGCTCACCCGTCGGCACCTCGTTGCGGTTGGCGTCCAGAATTCTGATCTCGGTCTCGCGGAAGCCCCGGCCGGTGCTGCCCCGGTGCTGCAGCCATTCGTCGCCGCGCAGCACCGTCAAGCCGAAGTTCTCCGTCATGCCATACGCCATCAGGACCTGCTCCGGGCTCAGCAGGTCGAACCACTTCTCCAGCAGCGCGGCCGGCATCACCGCTGCGCCTTGCAGGATCCACACCACGCTGGACAGGTCGCGCTCGGCTATGCCGGGAACCCGCGCGACGCGGGACAGCATGGTCGGTGTCGCGGTGAAGTTGGTGACCCGGTGTTTTTCGATGACGTCCAGAAACAGTTCGGCAGAGAACTTTTCGAGAATCACCAGCCTGTCGCCGCCGAGGATGTAGAACAGCGTGTTGAAGCCGTTGGTGTGGTACATCGGTGCGGGCACCAGGATGATCTGCGGACGTGGGACCGGCGTCCACACCGCCATGAACGGCTGGGTCTTCAGCTCGGTCCACAATGCGGGCTGCGTGTCGAGGATGATCTTGGGCAGACCGGTCGAACCACTGCTGCAGATGCCATTGACCGTGGGGGTGACCGCCTCGGGTGGCGCCGAATCCGGTTGGCGTGCAGCAGCGGCCGCAAACTGCGGGCAGGTGGCTTCGTCGATGACGACCGCCGGTGCGATGACCTCAACGAGCCGGGAGCGTTCCCACTCGGGCATGTCCCAGCGCACCGGTATCGGTACCGCGCCGATCTTCCAGCAGCCGTAGGCGGCGTGTACGAGCTCGATCGAATTGGGAATGATCAGCGCCACCTGGGAACCCACCACCGCGCCCGATGCCGTCAGCTCTCGGCCCCACTGGTTGGCGCCCGATTCGAGTTGGCGCAGCGTCACCACACGTTCACTGCCGTCGAGGGCCACGGTTGTCACCGCGATCTGGTCCGGACTGGCCGATGCGAGCTCGGTCAGCCGCGTGCCGTACGGCACACCCTCGCTGACCGGATCCAAGGATTGGACCGTATCGCTTTCGGACACGCGCTACCTCACCGACGCCGCGTTCTCGGCGATCGCTGTCAGGACCTGACCGACCTCCTCGGCGGGGTCGTTCATCACCGTGTAGCCGGTTTCGTCCCGGATCCGCGTGAAGTTCTCGGCGACGTCCTCGATGGTCAGACCCCGGTTGAAGTAACCCCGGGTCCTGCCGATGAACCATCGCGACACCTGACCACCACCTGCGGTGTAGAGCTCACCCGACACCCGGCAATCCTCGTGGGCGAGAAAGGCCACCGCAGGTGAAACCAGCTCTGGATCAAAGGCTTCGGTGAACATCGAAGTGAGCTGCTCCTTGGCCGCGTCTGGATCGGGGCCGAGCTGATCGTCGGCCTCGGGCACCTCCAACGAGTGCGCGAGCATCCTCGTGTACGCGATCGGGCTCAGCGCATTGGCCTTGATGTTGTACGGCGCCCCTTCGGCCGCGATGACGCGGGTGAGTCCGATCAGCCCGGTTTTGGCGGCGGCGTAGTTGGCCTTGGCCGGCGATCCGAGGATTCCGGACGCCGAGCAGGTGCTGACGATCCGCCCGTAGCGCTGCTTCTGCATGATCGCGAACGCGGGCCCGGTCACGTTGAACGCGCCCTTGAGATGCACGTCGAGAACGGGGTCGACGAGGTCGGTCGTCATGTCTGCGAACATCTTGTCGCGCAGAATACCTGCGTTGTTGATGACGATGTCGACACGCCCGAACGTGTCGATCGCGGTCTGCACGATCGCCGCGCCGCCCTCCGGTGTCGCGACACTGTTGCCGTCGGCGACAGCCTCGCCGCCACCGGCCCTGATCTCGGCCGCTAGCAGTTCGGCGAGGCCGGTGTCCGACCCTTCGCCGGTGACGGACCCACCGATGTCGTTGACGACGACTCGTGCGCCGCGTGAAGCCAACAGCCGTGCATGGGATTTGCCCAGTCCCTGACCTGCGCCGGTGATGATCGCAACTCTGCCGTCGAATCGAAGACCGGTCATAGCGCCAACCTACGGTGGAACAGATATTTGGTCAATGGAGCATCAAATCGGGGAGGACGAGTACGCGACGACGCCACCGAAGTGAGGCGATGCCTGGCAGGCGATTCCGATCGACACGTCACGCTGTCGCTCGCCCGCACGGCGCGACAACTGCAGGTAGCACTCGAGCATCTGAGGCACGCCGTGCATGCGACCGTTGCCCAGCGCACCACCACCCGACAGCGCCGGAACCGCGCCGGGATCGTCGGCATCGATGCCACCGGACTCGACGAAGCGATGCGCCTCCCCGACCGGGCACACCCCCAGCACCTCGAGCCAGAACCACACGAACGGCGAGAAGCCGTCGTACACCTGCGGCAGGTCGACATCGCCGATGCTCAAACCTGTTTGCGCCCATAGTCGCCGAACCGTCTCCGCGCCCCCATCGAGGATGTCGTCCAGCGGCCAGTGCAGCGGCAGTCGGCGCGGTGCGCCGGCGCTGCCCGCGTAGCCGGCGACGTACACCGGGCGATTCGGCAGATCCTTAGCGCGTTCTGCGGACGTCAGGACGAATGCGGCGATGCCGTCAACCGGGATGTCGCAGTCCAACCGGCAGACTGGATCGACCAGTGTCGGTTCGGCGAGATAATCGCCGACCGTCAACGGCCGGTCTCGCCAGTACGACCACGGCAGGCGCGCGCCGTTCTTGCGAGCCTCCGCCACGACGGCGGCCATAGACTCCCGCCGCGCGGAGAAGCGCTGCAGATACTCGTTGTAGGGCAACGCGATCATCGCCAATGGACCGAAAAACCCCTGCGGCGCAGTCCATTGCGCGGCACCACGGGCCTCGCGCATCGCGTTGCCGTGGTAACTGCCCACTGGGTTGTGCAGCGCGCGGTGGACGACGACGTAGTCTGCGGCACCACTGATCAGCGCGTTGACCGCCATCGCGACCGAACCGCTGACCTGACCGATACCGTCGAAGCCGGCGACGTACCGCGGCGCGGCCGACAGGCTGCGCGCAAGCCACGCCGACGACACCGTACTGACCCCGTCGACCACCTGATGGCCACCCGCGGCAGGCAGCATGCTCGAGCTGACGAACCCGTCCACCGCGTCCACCGTCAGCCCGGCATCGGCAATGGCCGCCCGCGCGGTGTCGACGGCGATGGCACCCAGCGGGCGGTCGGCGCGCCGTTCGATCGTGCTCTGCGCATAGCCGACGATTGCGACCTCGTTGCGGATCATGTCGCCAACTCCCATGCCGGGACGGCGATTCCGGTGGCAACATCCTCGAAGGCCACCCGCACATCGGCACCGAGCTGCAGGTCCGCCTCCACCCCGTCGAGCAGGCGCCCGATGACTCGCAGGCTTTTCTGCTCGGTGAGCTCGACGTCGACGAGGACGAACGGCACCTCGAAGCCCGGCAGGAAGGACTGACGCACGATGGTCCACGACCGCACCGTGCCACGTCCACTGACCGCGACGAACTCATAGCGGGGTTCGGTCGAGCCGCAGGCCGTGCAGACGACGTCCGGCGGCAGCGCGAGCGTACCGCAGTGCGCGCAGCGGGCGACGGTCAGCACGTGCCGGCCGGCGGCTTCCCAGTAGGGCTCCGACGAGTCGTCGGGTACCGGCAGGATGCGCTCGGAGGTCACGGGATCACGCCGGCGTCGGCGAGTTCGCCGATGCGGTCCCAGTCGTAGCCGAGTTCGATCAGGACGGTCTCGGTGTGTTCGCCATGCTCGGGTGCGCGCCGCAGCGGCGGCGGCTGGCCGTCGAATTGCACTGGGACAGTGGGTAGCCGATAGTTTGTGCCATCGTCGGCCGTCACCTCGCCGATGTATGAGTTCGCGATGACCTGTGGGTCGTCGACGACCTCCTCGATGGACTGGATCGGCGACCACGGCGCGTCCATCGTGGCGAGGACGTTCTTCCACTCGCCCAGCGTGCGCGTCGCGAACAGCTCATCGAGCTCGGCAACGCAGGCCGCGGCATTCGCCCGTCGCGCCGCCATGTCGGTGAACCGGGGATCGTCGGCGAGGTCGGGCCGGCCAACCGTACGACAAAACTCCGCCCAGTAGCGGTCGCCCTGCAGGAACATCAACTGGACGTGGCGGTCGTCCTTGGTCCGATAGGTGCCTGTCAGAGGGTTCACCACCGCACTTCGACCCGAAAAGCGCATGACCTCACCGCCATTGAGCGCGGCGAGCAGGTCGGAGGACAACATCCACATCGCCGTGGCGAGCAGCGATACGTCCACCACCGAACCCTCACCCGTTCGGGTGCGCTTGAGCAGCGCGGCGGCGATACCGAACGCGAGCGCCATCGCGCCGTTCCGATCGCCCATGGCGCCACGCTGGCTGATCGGATAATCACGCTCCGGCGGAGTGAGCATGTGGCCCACGGCCCCACGGGCCCAGAACGCCGAACTGTCGTAGCCCGGCTGATCGGCGTCAGGCCCGCGCACACCGAACCCGTTGCCGCGCGCGTAGACCAGATGTGGATGCCGCCGGCGAACGGCGTCCGCACCGAGACCCAACCGTTCGAGCGCCCCCGGCCGCAGGCTGGTGAGGAGCACATCCGCGGATGCCAGCAGCTCGTGCAGGATTTCGAGACCTTGCGGCTGACGCAGGTCCAGGGCAACCGAGCGCTTACCCCGATTGGCAAGTGCCATAGACAGATTGACGCCGCCGCGGTCGGTGCCGATGCCCTGGGTGGCCAACCCCCGGTACGGGTCGCCGTCCAGCCGCTCGACGCGGATGACATCGGCCCCCCAGTCGGCGAGCAGTGCGCCCGCGACCGGCACGAAGACCCACTGCGCGAGCTCGATGACGCGAATCCCGTCGAAGGCGCCCTCGGCACTCACTTCAAGCAGCTGCCCGCGTCGATGGGTAACGGCACGCCGGTGATATAGCGTGACTCGTCCGATGCCAGAAAGAGGACGGCGTTGCTGACATCGACGGCGTCGACCCACGGGATCGGCAGGATGTGGAAGTTCTGGCAGATCGGCGCCATGTCATCGGGTCCCGGGTTCTCCAGGTCGGGCCGGAAGGTCCGAAACGTCGACTCGTTGAGCAGCAGACCGGTGCTGACGTGTGTCGGGTGGACCGAGTTCACGCGTATCGAGTACTGGCCCAATTCGACTGCGAACGTGCGCATCAGGCCGACGACGCCGTGCTTGGCGCTCACGTAGTGGCCGACGTGCGGGTAGGCCTTCAGCCCACCGACCGAGCTGGTGAGGATCACCGAGCCGCCACGGCCGCCCGCTTTGATGTGGGGTACCGCGGCCTTGACCGATTTCCAGACCCCGGTCAGGTTCACGTCGATCATCTGCTGCCACTTGGCTTCATCCATCTCGTCGAGCATCGCGCCCGGAGTGCCGATCCCCGCGTTCGCGACGACGATGTCGAGTCGGCCGAGCTGCTCGACGCCACTGTCGACCGCGGTCTTGAGGCCGTCGAAGTCGCGCACGTCGACCTCCGCGGTGACGACGCGGCGGTTCAGCGCCTTGATCATGTCCGCGGTCCCGGCGAGGTCCTCCGGCGTGGATCCCGGTTCCGGGGTGTTCTCGATGTGGGTGCAGATGTCGATCGCGATGATGTCGGCGTCCTCTTCGGCGAGCCTGACGGCATGGCTGCGGCCCTGACCCTGCGCAGCTCCGGTGACGAAGGCGACCTTGCCCTCTACCCGTCCAGTCAAGGGAATCTCCTCACGATCCGGATACTTGTTGTCGCACCAGGTATTTCTGCACTTTTCCGCTCGCCGTACGGGGAAAGTCCGGCGCCTCGCGTATCTCTTCGGGCCACTTCTGCCTGGCCAGTCCCGCGGCGTCGAAATGGGCACGGACCTCATCGTGAGTCGGCAACCGCTCGCCGGTCCGTAACCGCAGCACCGCGACGACGCGCTCGCCGAATCGGGCGTCGGGTGCTGCCACCACAACCGCCTCGACCACCTGCGGCATCGTCAACAGCACCTCCTCGACCTCGAGAGCGCTGATGTTCTCGCCGCCGCGGATGATGACGTCGGCCTTGCGGTCAACGATCGTCACGTAGCCGTCCGCGTCGACCACACCGATATCGCCGGTGTGATACCAGCCGTCGGCGTCGAACGCCTTGGCCGACAGCTCGCCGTCGAGGTAACCCAGACACAGATCCGGTCCGCGCGAGAGTATTTCGCCGTCCGGGGCGAGCTTGACTTCGACGCCCGTTCGCGGGTTGCCGTCGGTGAGTAGCCGCTTGTCCAGCGCGGCGTCCGGTCGCGACCCGGTGATCGACGGGTGCTCGGTGCTGCCATAGGAGCGGGTGACCACCAGCCCGAGGTCGGTCAACCGACGTGTCACCGCGGCGGGCACGGCCGACCCGCCGAGACCCAGATACGGCATGTACTGCAGATGGTCCTCGGTGAAGTCGGGATGATCCAGCAGGCTGGTGATGAAATACGTTGGACCGCCGCCGAAGCCGACGCCGTCGCGCTTCATCAACGCTAGAACCATTCCGGGATCCCACGCGTCGCACAGATGGATCGGCAGGCCCTCGAGCACGGGACACAGCACTCCGCCGAGCATGCCGATGAAGTGACCGACCGGCAGCGCCATCACGCTGCCCGCCGGATTGTCGGGATGGTGTTCCGCGAGCTGACGGATCTCGAAACCCAGCGTCTGATGACTGTGCACCACACCCTTGGGATCGCGCGTGGTGCCGGAGGTGAAGGCGATGAGGGCGGGCTCCGCCGAGTCGGTGGCGATCGTGCCCTCCATCGGATGCGAGTCGAGGAGCTCGTCGAAGTCGATTCCAACGACCCCGACGATCGGGACGTCGGCGCTCAACTCGGGGTCGTACGTCATGCGGCCGAACTCCTCGGCCGTGACGAAGACCTTCGGCCGGGCCGTGGTGAGGATGTGCCCGAGTTCCTTGCGGCCGTAGAAGTGGACGATCGGCACCACGGCCGCGCCGAGCAGGGTCGCCGCCCAGAACGTCGCCGCCGCTTCCATCCAGTTCGGCAGTTGCAGCGCTATGACGTCGCCGGGACCCACGCCGCGCGAGCGCAGGCCCCCGGCGAGCCGCCGCGCGGTGTTCTCGACCTCGGCGAAAGTGCCGCGGTACGGCCGCACAGTCGAGTACACGTTGAAGGCGACGTCCGGATTCTCCTTCAGCGCCGTGGCCAGCAGGCCGCCGAGAGTGTCCGTCGTCCACCAGCCCTCGGCTTCGTACCGGGCCCGCAGTGCCGGCGGGATTGGCCGAGTGGCGACGTGAAACACAGTGCTCACAGTAGAACGGGACTCTCGTTGAAACAAGGGTGTAGCTATTGGCCGGAGGGCGGCGTGGTGCGCGGCCATGACCCGTCACCGGCCTAAAATCGCAGTATGGGCGTCCCTGTCGGACAGCTGACGCGAGGCACCACCGGATACAACCGACTGCGCCGCAGCGACCGCTGGCTGGTGCATTCGC
>JBIQHU010000210.1:0-6286 GCA_044508395.1 Mycobacterium sp.
CACCGACCACGCGATCACCGTCCTGCGCAGCTGCTCGCCCATCGAATCCGTGACCACGCCCGCGGGTGCGCCGCCCTCGGGGTGGTGGTGGAGAGAATCATCGAGGGGCGCTCCAGGTGGTCGTGACCCGCCGCGGCCTGCCGATACCCCTCCAGGAAGGCCTCCAGCAGCAGTTCGGGCGTGCTCGTGCGCATCGTCGCCTCGAGGCTGGCGAGAACCGCGGTGATGACGTTAGCCTGCCGGTGTGGACGCCGACAAAGCGCAGATCGCGGACGTTTTGATCCGCTACGCCACCGGAATCGACTTCAAGGACTGGGCGCTATTGCGCACCTGCTGGACCGACGACGTGGACTGCGACTACGGCGAGGTGGGACGGTATTCCGGCGTCGACGCCATCTCCGGGCTGATGGAGCAGCTTCACGCATCGATGGGGCCGACGTATCACCGGCTGTCCAACTTCACCATCACCGTCGACGGTGATCGCGCCACGGCCAAGTCCTACGTCTTCGCCCATCTGCAGGCGGTGCGCGACGATCCGGCCAGTTGGGTTGAGGCCCTTGGCCATTACGATGACGAACTCGTCCGTACCTCCGACGGGTGGCGCATAGCCAAGCGCATCACCCACATCGCGCGGGTGCAGTCCGGAGTCACGCCGGCACCGCAGTCATGACAGAGGATTTCGCGCGCAAGTACGGGCAGTGGGCGGTGATCGCCGGCGCGTCGGAGGGCATCGGCGCCGCCCTGGCCGATCAGTTGGGTGCCAAGGGACTCGATCTGGTCTTGATCGCACGTAACGAAAAGCTGTTGAACGACGTCGCGGAGCACGCGCATGCGGCGCACGGGGTCGAAACCCGGGTGCTGGCGCAGGATCTGACCGCGGCCGATATGCGCGATCGGGTGGCCGAGGCCACCGGGGGACTTGAGATCGGGCTCCTCGTGTACAACGCGGGCGCCTCCGACCGCACGACGTTCTTCCTCGACAACGAGTACGAGTACTCCCTCAAACAGATCGAACTCGATTGCATCGGCCCGACGGCGCTGGCGCG
The DNA here is from genome assembly GCA_044508395.1 of Mycobacterium sp. Classification (GTDB taxonomy): domain Bacteria; phylum Actinomycetota; class Actinomycetes; order Mycobacteriales; family Mycobacteriaceae; genus Mycobacterium. The sequence continues at coordinate 1,047 of JBIQHU010000210.1, forward strand.
GATGTTCGGGCCCGCCATGGTCGAGCGGGGGCGTGGGGGCATCGTGCTGGTCGCGTCGCTGGCCTGCCTCGCTGGTTCGGCGACGCTGGCGATGTACTCGGCCGTCAAGGCGTTCCAACACAATCTCGCCGAAGGGCTGTGGGCCGAACTGAATCCGCAGGGCGTCGACGTCTGCTGCACCCCGCTCGGCATGACGTACACGCCGGCCTTCCAGCGCATGGGCATCGAGTACGACCCGGCGGCGCACATGCTGTCCGAGGACGTCGCAGCCGAGATCATCGAGAACATCGGGAACGGTCCCGTTCACGTGGTCGGCGAGAACAACCGGGCGGCGGCATCGGCGGTCTGGACCATCGATCGGCGCTCGCTTGTCGAGATGATGACCCTGGCGTCAAGCGATTTCGCTTCGCGAAGGGGGAACTGAGATGCGTGCCGTGGTGCTCCGCGACGGGAAGCTGGAGGTCCGGGAGACAGCAGAGCCGGTGCCCGGGCCCGGTGAGCTGCTGATCAAGCCACTGAGCGCCGCCATCTGCGCCTCGGATGTGCATTACATGGACCATCCGAACTCGGCCACCCGGTTCGTCTGGGACTCGAACCGCGACACCATCATGGGGCACGAATTCATCGGTGAGGTCGTCGGCCACGGACCGGACTGCTCGGATGACTTCCCGATCGGCACGCGCGTCACCAGCCTGCCGATCATGATCCGCCCCGGCGAAGAGCCGCTCATCATCGGACACAATCCCGACGCACCGGGAGCGTTCGGCGAGCTGATGCTCGTCTCGGAAGTCATGTCGCGGAAGGTGCCCGACGGCGTCCCGAACGACGCGGTGGCGTTGGTCGACGCTTTTGCGGTCGGGGAGTTCTACGTGCGGTGCTCAGGAATCAAGCCGGGCGAGCTGCCACTGGTCATCGGGGCGGGCGCGATCGGCCTGTCGACGGTGGCCGCGTTGGTAGCACGCGGTGTCAGTCCGATAGTCGTCGCGGACTACAGCGACGACAGGCTTTCGTACGCCAAGAAGTTCGGCGCCGACATCCTCGTGAACCCGTCGTCTCGCGACCCCTACGAGGTATGGCGGGAGACATTTCGCGCCAACAAGTTTCAAACCACGCAGGTGGTCTTCGAATGTGTCGGCAAGAACGGTCTGCTGCAGGACATCGTCGACTCGTGTGAGTTCCTGTCGCGCGTGTACTCGGCCGGTGGCTGGTACGACGCCGGGACGATCGACTGCACGGCGGCCACGCACAAGGGAATGACGATTCAGTTCGGTGGCGGACCCCACCCGCAGGACTGGTACGGCACGCTCGACGCCGTTGTCGACGGCCGACTTGACCCGTCGCCGAGCATCGGCAGGACGATCGGGCTCGACGAGGTGCCCGATGCCATCGATCAGGTGCGAAAGGGGCAGGGGCCGCCGCGCGTCGTCGTGCACCCGACCGCCTCATGACAACGCTGCCCGGCCCGATCCGCCAGATCGGATACATCGTCGACGATATCGACGCCGCCCTCGCCGCGTGGGTCGACCTGGGCGTCGGTCCGTGGTTCGTCATGCGCGGCATACAGATCCGCGCGACCTACCGGGGCCAGCGATGTGCGACCACGATCTCGATGGCGTTGGCCAACAGCGGGGAGATGCAGCTCGAGCTGATCCAGCAGGAGGACGACACCCCGAGCATCTACACCGAGTTTCTCCAGGACCATGGTCCCGGATACCACCAATTGGCGTACTGGACCGAGGATTTCGAGACCACGATGGCATCGGTGCGCGAGGCCGGCTGGCCGATCGTCTGGCTGGGTGACGAGGACGTCGGAACGCGGTTCGCCTACGTCGAGCCGCCGAACAGCCCCGCGCGGGTCATCGAGATCATGGAGAACAACGAAATCACTGCGGGCATGGGCAAATTCGTCCGCGATGCCGCCGCCGACTGGGACGGCAGCGATCCGATTCGCGTCCTCGGCGGGTAAGTGGCCTACTTGCCGCGCTTCATCACCTTGTCGGCGGCGGCCCAGTGTTCGTCGGAGACCCACAGGCGGGCAAAGGCCGCAACGGCCTCGGTTGTCGTAGCGCCCTTCATGGCCCGCTTGATCTCACCCGCCGGACGGCTGGCCAGCGCGCGGGCGAGGTCGCGCCAGCCGCCGTCGAATGACGCGCGCTGTATGACCCGTTGCACCAGTCCGATGCGTTCGGCCTCCGCGGCGTCGATGATTGTGCCGGTGCCTGCGAGCAGCAGGGCCTTGCTGTAGCCGACCAGGGCAACCAACCTTTCGGCTCCGCCCCATGCCGGCATGATCTCCAGCGCCACCTGGTTGAAGCCGATCTTGATGTCGTCGGCGGCCACCCGGATGTCGGCCGATACCGCGAACTCCGCGCCGCCGCCCAGTGCGTGCCCGTTGAGCGCGGCGATCGTCGGCCCGGGAAACCCCGCGATCCGATCGCAGATGGTCCGCATCCGGAACGCCATCCCCGACGCCTCGAGTTCGGTGCGCAGTGCACTGAGTTCCTTGAGATCGCCCCCCGAGACAAAGGCGCGGTCGCCGGCGCCCGTGATGACGAGCGCGTGTGCGCCGTCAGCGCCGTCGAGTGCCTTCTCCAGCTGGTCCATGGTCTCCAGGGAGATCGCGTTGCGCGCATGCGGTCGGTCGACGGTGATGACCGCCAGTCCGTCGTTCACCTCGAGGTCGACCATCACGCGTTCTCCGTCTCCGGTATTGGCATTCTCTCTAGCGGAGAATAGCATCGGACCGCGACGCGGAGGTGCAGCCGCATTGGTGATGAGCCGCTTGCGCGAAGTGGGGGTACCCCCGCAAGGCAGGGGGACAGAGGAATATGCGAAACATCCCTGATGAGCTGACCAAAAGGTATCTAGCGGAAGGGTGGTGGACGGAGGAGACGCTCGGGGATCTGGTGGCCGGCGGACTGGCGGCCAATCCCACGACGGGCTTCTATGTGCACTCCGCGGTGCGGCCCTATGCCGGCACCTTCGGTGACGTCGAGATCCAGGCCCGCAGGTTGGCGGCGGGGCTGTGCTCGCGTGGCGTCGGCGCGGGTGACGTCGTGGCCATCCAACTACCCAACTGGATGGAGGCCGCCGCGGCTTTCTGGGCCTCGACATTTCTCGGCGCTGTCGTCGTACCGATCGTGCACTTCTACGGCCGCAAGGAACTCGCCCACATCATGGCGACGGCCCGACCCAAGGTCTTCATCACCACCGCGGAGTTCGGCCGGATGACGTTCCAGGCCGACCTCTGTGCCGATGTGCCGATCGTCGCCCTGGTCGGCGAAACCTACGACGACCTTCTCGCCGAAGAGCCGATGACCGGAACCATCGCCACCGACCCTGCGAGCCCCGCACTCATCGCCTTCACCTCGGGTACCACGAGCAATCCCAAAGGCGTCATCCACAGCCACCAGACGCTGGCCTTCGAGACGCGTCAGCTGCTCGAGAACTACCCGCCGGACCGGGGCAGGCAGCTGACCGCCACTCCGGTGGGGCATTTCATCGGAATGCTCGGCGCCTTTCTCATCCCGGTGCTCGAAGGTGCGCCCATCGATCTGTGCGACGTGTGGGACCCGGGCCGGGTGCTCGAGCTGATCGAACGCGACGGATTGTCCATCGGCGGCGGTCCGCCGTACTTCGTGACCAGCGTGCTTGACCATCCGGACTGCACACCGGAACACATTCGCCGCTTCACCACCGTGGGGCTGGGCGGCTCGACCGTTCCGGCTGCGGTGACCCGTCGGCTGGCCGATCTCGGAATGTTCGTGTTCCGGTCCTACGGCAGCACCGAGCATCCGTCGATCACGGGGTCGCGCCGCACCGCACCGGAGGACAAGCGGTTGTTCACCGACGGCGACGTCCGGCCGGGGGTCGAGATCCGGTTGGGGCCCGACGGTGAGATCTTCAGCCGTGGACCCGATCTATGTCTCGGGTACACCGATGATGCGCTGACCGAGCAGGCGTTCGACGCCGATGGTTGGTACCGCACCGGTGATGTCGGTGTCTTGGATGACGACGGCTATCTCACCATCACCGACCGCAAGGCCGACGTGATCATCCGTGGCGGCGAGAACATCAGCGCCCTCGAGGTCGAGGAGGTGCTGCTCGGGATGCCCGCTGTCGTGGAGGCTGTGGTGGTGGCGGTACCCGACAACCGGTTGGGTGAACGTGCGGCAGCGGTGCTGCGGCTACGCGACGGCTGCGAGATGCCGACGCTGGACGAGGTGCGTAACCACTTCAAGGCCTCAGGTGTCGCTGTCCAGAAGTGGCCGGAAGAGCTACATCAGATCGACGACTTTCCGCGCACCGCGAGCGGCAAAGTGCAGAAGTTTCGGGTCCGCCAGGACCTGCGGGGGTGAATGGCTGGCCAGAGTGTGAGAACGTCATTACCACTCCGGCGTAAAACCTTGTTACGGTGGCAGCAGGAGAATAGGATTCTCGTAAGAGGATAAGGAGTCTTTCATGGGTCAGCTTTCGCACCGGGTCGACATTCCGTTTCCGTTGTTCGACGCCGACAACCATCTCTATGAGCCGCCAGAGGCGATGACGAAGTACCTGCCCAAGGAGTACAAGGACATCGTCCAGTACGTCGAGGTCAACGGCCGCACCAAGATCGCCCTTAAGGGTCAGATCAGCAACTACATCCCGAACCCCACCTTCTCGGTGGTCGCGCGGCCCGGGGCGTGGGAGGAGTACTTCAAGTTCGGCAACCCGGAGGGCAAGAGCAAGCGCGAGCTGTTCGGCGAGCCGATGAGGGCGATCCCGGCCTTCTTCGAGCCCGAGCCGCGCATCAAGGTGATGGACGAGTTGGGCATCCAGCGCAGCCTGATGTTCCCGACCCTGGCCAGCCTGATCGAGGAGCGGCTGTCCGACGACCCGGTCGCCATCCACGTGCTCATCCACTCGCTGAACCAGTGGCTGGATGAGGTCTGGGGCTTCAACTACCAGAACCGCATCTTCACCACCCCGGTGATCACGCTGCCCATCGTGGAGAAGGCCATCGAGGAGCTGGAGTGGGCGGTCAAGCGCGGTGCCCGCGCCATCCTGATCCGGCCGGCTCCGGTGCCCGGCTTCCGCGGACCGCGTTCGTTCGCGCTGCCCGAGTTCGACCCGTTCTGGGAGCGCGTCGTGCACCACGACATCTTCGTCGGCATGCACTCGTCCGACAGCGGCTATTCGCGCTACACCTCCGAGTGGGACGGCAAGGCGCAGGAGATGCTGCCGTTCCAGACCAACGCCAT
>JBIQHU010000036.1:0-48403 GCA_044508395.1 Mycobacterium sp.
CGATGATCGACTGCGCGCCGTTGACGAAGTCGCCGAACTGCGCCTCCCACAACACAAGTGCCTCAGGGTTGCCGACGGAGTAGCCGTATTCGAAGCCCACCGCCGCGAACTCGGACAGCGCCGAGTCGTAGACCATGAACTTGCCGCCGGTCGGGGTGCCGTCGGCGTTGGTGGTCAGCAGCTGAAGCGGGGTGAACTCCTGACCGGTGCTGCGGTCGATGATCACCGAGTGACGCTGGGTGAAGGTGCCGCGACGGGTGTCCTGCCCGGACAGTCGAATCGTCTTGCCTTCGGCCAGAAAGGATCCCAGCGCCAGCAGCTCGGCGAACGCCCAGTCGACCTTGCCCTCGTAGGCCATCTCGCGGCGCTTCTCCAGCACCGGCTTGACGCGCGGGTGCACGTTGAAGCCTTCGGGGAACGCCAGGTGTGCATCGCCGATGCGGGCCAGCAGCGACTTGTCCACCGCGGTCTTCATCCCGGCGGGCACCATCTGGTCGGCCTCCACCGACGTGCTCGGTGCGATCTCGTGTTTCTCGAGTTCACGGACTTCGTTGAACACGCGCTCGAGCTGACCCTGGTAGTCGCGCAGCGCGTCCTCGGCTTCTTTCATCGAGATGTCGCCGCGGCCGATCAGCGCTTCGGTGTACGTCTTTCGCGAACCGCGCTTGGTGTCGATCACGTCGTACATGTACGGCTGCGTCATCGACGGGTCGTCGCCCTCGTTGTGTCCGCGCCTGCGGTAGCACAGCATGTCGATGACGACGTCCTTCTTGAACTTCTGGCGGAAGTCCATCGCCAGGCGGGCGACCCAGACACACGCCTCCGGGTCGTCGCCGTTGACGTGGAAGATGGGCGCGCCCACCATCTTCGCGACGTCGGTGCAGTACTCCGAGGAACGCGAATCGCTCGGCGACGTGGTGAAGCCGATCTGGTTGTTGACGATGATGTGGATCGTCCCGCCGGTGCGGTAGCCCCGCAGCAGCGCAAGGTTCAGCGTCTCGGCCACCACGCCCTGTCCCGCGAACGCGGCGTCGCCGTGCAGCATCATCGGCACGATCGAGAATTTTTTGGAACCGTCGATCTCTTCGCCGACGTCGAGCAGGTCCTGCTTGGCGCGCACCAGACCCTCGAGCACCGGATCGACGGCCTCGAGGTGCGACGGGTTGGCCACAAGCGACACCGCAATGTCGTTGTCGCCGAACATCTGGATGTAGTTGCCGCTCGCGCCGAGGTGGTACTTCACATCACCCGAGCCGTGGGCCTGCGACGGGTTCAGGTTGCCCTCGAACTCGCTGAAGATCTGCGAGTACGGCTTGCCGACGATGTTCGCGAGGACATTGAGCCGGCCGCGGTGGGGCATACCGATCACGACCTCGTCGAGAGCGTGTTCGGCGGCCTGGTCGATCGCCGCGTCCATCATCGGGATGACGGTTTCGGCACCCTCGAGCGAGAACCTCTTCTGGCCAACGTATTTCGTCTGCAGGAAGGTTTCGAACGCCTCGGCGGCATTCAGCTTCGACAGAATGTATTTCTGCTCGGCGACGGTCGGCTTCTCGTGCTTGACCTCGATACGCTCCTGCAGCCACTTCTGCTGATCGGGCTCGAGGATGTGGGTGTACTCGACACCGACATGGCGGCAGTACGCGTCGCGCAGCAAGCCGAGCACGTCGCGCAGCTTCTTGCGCTCCTTGCCCGCAAAGCCGTTGACCTTGAACTCGCGGTCCAGGTCCCACAGCGTCAGGCCGTGGCTGTTCACGTCGAGGTCGGGGTGGCTGCGGAACCGCGTCTGGTCCAGCCGCAGCGGATCAATGTCGGCCATCAGGTGGCCGCGGTTGCGGTAGGCCGCGATCAGCTCGAGAACGCGGCCGTTCTTGTCCTCGATCGAGTCGGGATTGTCGGTGCGCCAGCGCACCGGCACGTAGGGGATGCCCAGTTCGCGGAAGATCTCGTCGAAGAAGTCGTCGGACAGCAGCAGTTCGTGCACCGTGCGCAGGAAGTCGCCGGACTCCGCGCCCTGGATGATTCGGTGGTCGTAGGTCGACGTGAAGGTCACCAGCTTGCCGACGCCCAGCTCTGCGATGCGTTCCTCGCTGGCACCCTGGAACTCGGCGGGGTACTCCATCGCCCCGACGCCGATGATCGCGCCCTGGCCACGCATCAGCCGGGGCACCGAGTGCACCGTGCCGATGGTGCCGGGGTTGGTCAACGAAATGGTCACACCGCTGAAGTCTTCGGCGGTCAGCTTGCCGTCGCGGGCGCGCCGCACGATGTCCTCATAACCGGCGAGGAACTGGCCGAACCGCATGTTCTCGCAGTTCTTGATGCCGGCGACGACGAGCTGGCGGTTGCCGTCCTTGCCCTGCAGGTCGATCGCGAGACCGAGGTTGACGTGCTCAGGGGTGACCGCGGTGGGCTTGCCGTCCACCTCGGCGAAGTGGCGATTCATGTTGGGGAACTGCTTCACCGCCTGCACCACCGCGTAGCCGATGAGGTGCGTGAAGGAGACCTTGCCGCCGCGCGTGCGCTTGAGGTGGTTGTTGATGACGATCCGGTTGTCGATCATCAGCTTGGCGGGAATGGCCCGCACGCTGGTCGCGGTCGGCACCTCCAGCGAGGCCGACATGTTCTTCACGACGGCGGCTGCGGCTCCGCGCAGTATCTGAGTCTCAGCGCCGTCCGGTGGTGCCGGCGCCGGGGGTGTCTTGGGCTTCGCCGGCGCGGCTTCGGCCGGCTTCTCCTTAACGTCCTTGACGGGCGCGCTCTTGCTCTCGGCTGCCTTCGGCGGCGGCGCAGGCGCGGGTTCGGGCGGTACTACCGGCGCAGCCGTGCGTTGTCCGTTGCTGGTCTGACTGTCGGTGGCCGGCTCGGGGGAGTAGTCGACAAGAAATTCATGCCAACTCGGATCTACCGACGAGGGATCCTCGCGGAACTTGCGATACATCTCCTCGACCAACCACTCGTTCTGTCCGAATGGTGAAGGTGAGCTCACGGTAGCTACTCGCCTCGATTCCTTCGATTCAGGCGAACGCGCCAGGCGCTCGCCGCCCATGATCTGCTGCAGTCATCGGGTACCCGCTATCTGCCGACTAAAGGCTATCCCTCCCGCAACACCCACACCATGGCAACGCCTTGATGGTCGTTGTGGTGTGCCGCACCCCCGGTCGCGGCTAGTTCTGCGGTGGCGGCAGGACGTGAATGGTCGCCGGCCAACGCGACGGCGGAGTGCCGAACGCATTGCGCGCGTTGGACACGATGCGCTTGCCCATCAGCCGGTTGCCCACACCGCCGACAACGGCCCCGATGCCGACCGGCAGCAACTTCCCGAACGCGATCGCGCCGCGCTTGAGCGTGTAGCGCTTGAGGAAGTACTTCAGCAGCCGCGAGTTCAGTTGCGATACGGCGGGCAACGGCAGCGTCGCCGCACCGTCGGCGATCCACGAGCCGCTGGTGCGGCCGGGCCCCAACAGGTCGGCCACCGCGCGCTTGCTGTCCTCGCCGACCAGTACCGCCAACACCAGCGCCCGTCGGCGCTCCCGATGATCGGCGGGGATCGCGAACACCTCTGCGGTGGCCAGTACGTACAGCGTCGTCGCCTCTAGAAAGACCACCGTCTCCCCGGCGACGGCCGACATTGCGGCGAGCGTCCCAATCCCGGGGAACGCCGCCGCGGAGCCGACGGCCGCGCCGCTGGCCATCACCGCGGCGATGTACTGCTTCTCGAGTTTGGAGACGATCTCCGCCGGTGTGGCACCCGGGCTCTGCTGGCGGAGGCGCTCGACGTAGGCCTTGACCGCCGGCCCCTGAACGCGTGCGCTGCGTACGATGCTCGCCGAGTGCACCTTCGCCGCAGCACTCGGACTCTCGTCCACGGTTGCGGGCAGATTCTTGGCGCTTGACCGGGCACTCATGGCGGCCTTCCTGTCCTTACGGCTGGCCTTTCAGGCTAGCCCTATCTGAACGCACGATGACCGGCTACGGGTGCCCGGACGTGATCGCGCTCACTGTCGCGTATGCGGGGAAGAAAATATTGAGAAGCGACGCTAACCATTTTCATGGCAACATCACCCCTCGTGGACGCGACGGCTGCCGAATCGACGACTTCTAGGGTCGCGTCGTCGCCGGGCCGCGTCCGGATGGTGGTCGTCCTGGGGCTGATGGTCGCGCTGGGCCCGTTGACCATCGATATGTATCTGCCCGCGCTGCCCAAGATCGGTGAGGACCTCGGAGTCTCGTCGTCGGTCGCGCAGCTGACGCTCACCGGGACCCTGGCGGGTCTTGCCCTCGGGCAGCTGATCGTCGGTCCCTTGTCGGACTCTCTGGGCCGTCGTCGGCCGCTGATGGCCGGAATCGTGCTGCACATGCTGGCGTCCCTGCTGTGCCTGTTCGCGCCGAACGTGGCCGTGCTCGGGGCGGCACGGATGCTGCAGGGGGTTGGTGCCGCCGCAGCGATGGTGGTGGCATTCGCCGTCGTCGGCGACCTCTTCGCCGAGTCGGCCGCGGCCACGGTCATCTCGAGAATCATGCTGGTGCTCGGCGCCGCCCCGGTGATCGCGCCGTCGCTCGGCGCCGTGGTGCTGCTGAAGGCCTCGTGGCACTGGGTGTTCGCCGTGCTGGTGGTCATGGCGGGGGCGCTGCTGTTGGTGGCCGCGCTGGCGTTGCCGGAGACGCTGCCGGAGAAGCACCGACGGCCGCTGCATGTGCGCAGCATCGGGGCCACCTACATCGAGGTGCTGCGCGACGTCCGCTTCATCGTGCTGGCCTTGGTCGCCGCGCTCGGCATGTCGGGCCTGTTCGCTTACATCTCGGGCGCAGCCTTCGTGCTGCAGGGCCGGTACGGGCTGGATCAGCAGGCCTTCGCGCTTGTGTTTGGCGCGGGGGCTTTCGCGCTGATCGGGGCTACGCAGTTCAACGTCGTGCTGTTGCGCAGGTTCTCACCGCAGCGCATCGCCCTGTGGGCGCTGGCCGCGGCGTCGCTCGCGGGTGTGGTGTTCGTCGGCCTGGCGATGACGCATACCGGTGGACTGTTCGGCTTCGTCCTGCCTGTCTGGGCGATCCTGGGGGCGATGGGCCTGGTCATTCCCAATGCCCCGGCGGTGGCGCTGTCTCGGCATCCCGACGCGGCGGGCACCGCGGCGGCAGTGCTCGGCGCCGCCCAGTTCGGCCTGGGGGCCGCCATCGCACCGCTCGTGGGTGTGCTCGGCAACGACGAGTTTGCTCTCGCGTTGGTGATGACGGTCGGTATGGTGATCGCGTTGTTCGCTCTGTCCCTTACGCTGCGCGTGGGGGGCCAGCTGGCCGGAACGTCGGCACCTGGCCCCGGGAACAGAGCACAAGACGGGGTCATCGGCGACGCCGTCCCTGAGCCGGCCTGACAGTAAACCGGGCGGTATTCCTGACTTGTCGGGATCACCCGCCGTCCGTAGCGTCGGCTGAATCGTTGAGTAATTAGTCGATGTGATGGATCAGACCCTGACTTCCCGGCACGACGACCGCGCCTCCGGGATGCGGTCCGCCGCAGCGAATCCGTGGCACGCGTTGTGGGCGATGCTCGTCGGCTTCTTCATGATCTTGGTCGACGCCACCATCGTCTCGGTCGCCAATCCGTCGATCATGGCCGCGCTCGGCGCCAGCTACGACTCGGTGATCTGGGTGACGAGCGCCTACCTTTTGGCCTACGCGGTGCCGCTGCTGGTGGCGGGCCGTCTCGGCGACCGGTTCGGACCCAAGAACCTCTATCTGCTGGGCCTGACGCTGTTCACGATCGCGTCGCTTTGGTGCGGACTGGCCGACACCATCGGCATGCTGATCGTCGCCCGCGTCGTGCAGGGCCTCGGGGCCGCGCTGCTCACGCCGCAGACGCTGTCGACGATCACCCGCATCTTCCCCGCCGAGCGTCGCGGGGTGGCGATGAGCTTGTGGGGTGCGACCGCGGGGGTGGCGACTCTGATCGGCCCACTGGCCGGCGGTGTGTTGGTCGACGGGCTCGGTTGGCAGTGGATCTTTTTCGTCAACGTGCCCGTCGGCATCTTCGGTGTGGTCCTTGCCGTGCGGTTGATCCCCGACTTGGACTCGCAAATGCAGCGTTTCGACCTGCTCGGTATGACGCTGTCCGGGATCGGCCTGTTCATGATCGTGTTCGCCCTGCAGGAGGGCCAGGCACACGACTGGGCGCCGTGGGTCTGGGGCACGATGGCCGGCGGCACCGGCTTCATGGCCGCTTTCCTGTTCTGGCAGTACGCCAATCCCACCGACGCACTGGTCCCGCTGCGGATCTTCAGCGACCGCGACTTCTCGCTGTCCAATATCGGTGTCGCGACAATCGGTTTCGTGGTGACGGCGATGATCGTGCCGGTCATGTTCTACGCGCAGCAGGTGTGCGGGCTCTCACCGACGCGTTCGGCGCTGGTGGTTGCCCCGATGGCGATCGCGTCGGGGGTACTCGCACCGCTGGTCGGGCGGATCATCGACCGCTCGCATCCACGTCCCGTGATCGGTTTCGGGTTCTCGCTGGTGGCGATCTCGATGACATGGCTGTCCTTCGAGATGACGCCGGTCACCCCGATCTGGCGAGTGGTGTTGCCCTTGACGGTCACCGGCGTCGGGATGGCGTTCATCTGGTCTCCGTTGGCAGCGACCGCCACCCGCAATCTGTCGCCGCAACTGGCGGGCGCGGGTTCCGGTGTCTACAACACCACCCGTCAGGTCGGCTCGGTGTTGGGCAGCGCGGGCGTGGCGGCTTTCATGACATGGCGGATCGGCGATGAGTTGCCGCCGACGGCCGTGGAGTCGGCCCGCGGCGACGACATCGCGGCGGTGTTGCCCGGGTTCCTTCAGGCTCCGTTTTCCGCCGCCATGTCGCAGACGCTGCTGCTGCCGGCGTTCATCGCGTTGGTCGGTGTCGGCGCGGCACTGTTCTTCCTGGGTTTCGGGGATGGGTTCGGCGATCCGCGATCGACTGTCCTCGACTCCGAAGGCGGCCATCCCGCCGATCTCGACGATGGATTCGCCCCCGACCACGACGAGTACGTGGAGTACACGGTCACGTGGGAAGACGACGAAGCGGTGGCGACGGATCTCGCGCAGGAGCCGGATACCGAGCCATTGGCTTCCCGTGTCCCGCAGGTGTTGCATGCGCCCAATGATGTGTGGCATGACGAGCCGGCCGAATCCAGGCGGCATGTGACCGACGAGCCGGACCCAGAACCCGACGCGCCGCGCTGGCGACAGCAGGGGAGCATCCTGAACTTTCTGCGGTCCGAGTCTGAGCTGGCCACAGCTGAGCCGATCGGATTCGCGCACAACGGATTCCACGCCGATGACGAGCAACGCTTCCAGCCGCTGCCGCGAGTCGACGACGCCCAGTCGGCCGGCCGCCACGCACGGCACCGCAGCTCCGATGACGATGCCCAGCCGCGGCAGATCTGGTTCGAGTCCAGCGGTAGGCATTCGCGCGACGATCCCGACGACTAGATTTTCCTTGCGAGCAGACGCGAAAACCCCCATTTCTGGTGGAAATAGGGGGTTTTCGCGTCTGCTCGCGGAGGGTCGGGACTAGCCGAACAGTACCGCGGGGTTGAGATAGCCGGTCGGATCGAATGCCGCCTTGACCGCCCGCATCGCGGCGATGTCGGCCTCGGTGCGCGACATCCCCACGTAATCGCGTTTGCGGGTACCGACGCCGTGCTCGGAGCTGACGTTGCCGCCCAGGCGTGCGATCAGCGCCATCATCGCCGAATACAGCGCGTGTTCGCGGTCGGCATCCAGCTCGCAACGCACCAGGTTGAGATGCAGATTTCCCTCGCCGATATGCCCGAACAACACCGGGATGGCATTCGGGGCGTGCTCGGCGACCAGCTCGACGGCGTGGCCGGCGAACGCCGCGATCGCTGAAAGAGGCAGCGAGACATCGAATTTCAGCGGTGGTCCGTACACGCCGAGCACCTCGGCGATAGCCTCGCGCACCTGCCAGAGCCGCTGCTGCGCGGCCGCGTCGACGCCGACCGCAGGTTCACCGACCACCTGAGCTCCCTCGAGTGCCTCGGCGAGTCGCTCGGTCTGGTCGGTGTCGCCGGCGAGTTCGATCAGCAGCTGCCACGCGCCGTCGACCGGCGCTGACACCCCCGCGTGCTCGGCGGTCAGGGCGCTGGCTCGGGCGTCGATCAACTCCAGCGCCGCGATGCCGTCCATCTCGCGGAAGCCGCGACCCGCGTCGATGAGCGAGTCCAGGTCGGCGAACCCGCAGATCGCCGTGACCCGACTCTTCGGCGCGGGATGCAGCCTCAGGTCCAAGCTGGTGATGACGCCGAGCGTGCCCTCGGCGCCGATGAACAGTGAGGCCAGGTCGTAGCCGGTGTTGTCCATGCGGACCTGGCTGTGGCGGCGCACGACGGTGCCGTCGGGCAGCGCCACGTCCAGTCCGATGACCTGTTCGCCCATGTTGCCGTACCGGACCGTGCGAAGCCCGCCGGCGTTCGTCGACGCCATCCCGCCGACGGTCGCCGAATCGCGGGCCGCCAGATCGACACCGAACACCAGCCCGGCCGCCGACGCCGCCCGCTGCACCTCGCCGAGCGTGACGCCGGCTCCGACCCGGATCCGCCGTTCCACGACGTCGACGTCGCCAATGTCACGCAACCGCTCGGTCGACAACAACACGTCGTCGTGTTCGGGCACCGTCCCGGCCACCAGCGAGGTTCGGCCGCCCTGGACGGTGACGTACACGCCCGCATCGCGACATTCGCGCAACACCGCGGCGATCTCGTCGGCGGCGCCCGGTCGCACGAGTAAAGCGGCCCGTCCACGATAGCGACCGGTGTGGTCCACGCTGCGGCTGGCGAGCACGTCGGCGTCGGCGCTGACATAGCCGGGTCCGACGATCTCGGCCAGCCGCTCGGTCAAGCTCACCCCGTGGGTTTATCACACGGTGTCAGCGACAGGTACGCGCCCAGCTCGACGAGGCGGTCGGGGGAGCCGGGCAGGTATTCGGTCAGCAGCGGCGACTGCACGATGACACTGAGGTACTTGGCGCGGCTCACCGCGACGTTGAGTCGATTCCGGTTGAGCAGGAATGCGATTCCGCGCGGGACGTCGTCGGCCGACGAGGCGGTCATCGATATGAACACCACCGGGGCCTGTCTGCCCTGGAACTTGTCGACGGTGCCCACCTCGACGTCGGTCAGCCCTGCGCTGTCGAGCCGCCTGCGCAGCGTCACGACCTGTGCGTTGTATGGCGTGACGACCAGCACGTGCTCCTGCGCCAGCGGCACCGTGCCGTCTTTGTCGGTCCAGGCGATGCCGAGCAGACCGCGGATCTCGGCCACGACCGCATCGGCTTCCTCGGGGCTATCGGTGGAGTTGCCGGTGTGCTCGACGGTCAGCACGCGCACCCCGGGCGGCTGTCCGGCTAGGCTGCGCGCCGTGGTCACCTCGTCGAACGACTGCAGTCGGCCGTCGTAGGACAGCCGTGAGACCGCTGCGCACACCGCCGGGTGCATGCGATAGGACCGATCGAGGAAGTAGCCGAATTCGGCTGGCAGTGTGTGCCTTCCGTCGATGAGCCAACCAAGCGCGGAGGTATCGACGGGTTCCGGATGGGTGCCCTGGCTGACCTGGGGCAGCTGCTGCGGGTCGCCGAGCAACAACAGGTTGTGTGCCGACGGCGCGACCGCGATGGTGTTGGCGAGGCTGTACTGGCCCGCCTCCTCGACCACCAGCAGATCGAGCGACCGGCGCGGAATCTTGTTGGCGTTGGCGAAGTCCCACGCGGTACCCCCGACGACGCAGCCGAGTTTCCGATCGGCGTGATCGGCGATGTAGCCGGCGAACTCGGGATTGGTCAGTTCGGTCCATCCCGCGTTGACGGTGTTGAGCTTCTTGGCGACCTGGCTCCCGTCGACACCGGAGTCCAGCACATCGCGAAACAGGTTCTCGACGACCGCATGCGACTGCGCCACCACGCCGATGCGCCATGCGTGCTCGTTGACCAGTCGCGCGAGCACCCTCGCCGAGGTGTACGTCTTTCCGGCGCCCGGCGGCCCGTGCACCGCGAGATAGGACGAATCGAGATCCCGCAGCGCGGCGGTCATGTCGTCGATGATCACGCCGCTTCGGGGCAGCTCGCCCCGGCTCTTCGTGCGCGGGGGACGTCGCAGCAGGATGTCGGTGACGGCGTCGCAGGGCAGATTCGGCAGGCCCGCCGCCACGGCTGACGCAGTCTCTTCGATCGATTCTTGCAGCGGTCTGGTGTTGATCGGCGGACCCGGGGTAAGCGCGAACGGCAGCTGGTCGAAGACGTCGCCGTCCTTGGGTTGTCGTTCGATGATCACCGCCTCGGTGGGTGCCTCGGGGTTGTCGCATTCGACGACGGTCACCGTCGCAAAGCCGCGACGGTCGGGGTCGTCGGCCAGGCCGGCTGGCGCGGGTGGGTCGTACAACGCGTACATCTCCTGGCACAGTTCGCCGTTCGCGATGCCACCGATCAGTCGTACGTGTCGCTGCGGTTTACGCGCCCTGGGCGGCTGATGCCAGTCGTTGACGATGACCGCGTCCTCGGCGATGAACACGTCGCTGTTGTCCGCCCACTCGTCGACGGGATTGTTGACGCGGTCGAAGTGGCTCCACCAGAACGGCTTGTCCTCACGGCGGTGAAAACCCCTGGCGGCGGCGACCATTGCCACGGCGGTCTGCTCGGCGGTGCGCGGCGCGACGCCGTCACCCGCGAACTTCAGTAGCTTGCGCTCGAGGTCGTCGCCCAGTTCGATGACTTCCTCGTCGCGCACCGGCTGCGGACCGCGCGGCGGGACACCGGATTCGATGGCGCGCGCCATCAACCAGTCGCGCAGGCGGCGCGTCGACCGGCAGTCGTAGACGTTGTAGTCCTCGATCTGCTTGAGCACACCCGCGGCTTCGTCGACCTGTCCCTCGTCGCGCAGCACGCAGTAGCGCGCGTACTGCGTGATGGAATCGGCGGCCGTGGTGACCTCGCCGCTGCGCAGCTCGTTGCCCATGTACAACGGCTCGAGCGATTTGATGCTGTAGTTCTCGGTGCCGACCCGAATGCTCTTGCGCACCAACGGGTACAGGTCTACCAGGATGCCGTTGCGCAGCAGATCGTCGACGTCGTTCTCACCGACGCCGTATCGGCCCGCCAGCCGGAGCAACGTGCTCTTCTCGTACGCCGCGTAGTGGTAGATGTGCATGCCGGGGTAGCGCTTGAGCCGTTTTCTCACCACGGCGAGGAAGTCGATCAGCGCTTGACGTTCACTGGCACGGTCGTGTGCCCAGAACGGGTGGAACTCGTCGTTGACGGTGAGTACGCCCCACAGGTACTCCAGGCCCCATTCGCGGCCGTCGAGGGTCCACAGCGGGTCACCCTCGAAGTCGAAGAACAGGTCGCCCTTGTTCGCGTCCGGCAGCACCATCAACGGCTGCGCGTCGACGACCTGATACGGCGGCTTACCGTCGACCCGCGGTGCAATCTGTAGCCGCGCCTGCTCCGTCAACGCCGCCACGGTGCGCCCCGACAGTTCGGGCACGGGGCCGGTGTGCGCGGCGAGGTCAGCGACCGTGGTGATGCCCGCGTCGATGAGACGGGCCCGCTGGCTCACCCGCATTCCGGCCACCAGCAACAGGTCGTCGGTGGCGCGGACCTGAATCTCGCACTCCGGGCAGCGGAAGCACGCCCGGACCTCCTCGTCCTCCCATGCGATAGCGGTGCCGGAGGCGAGGTGGTCGTCGAGGAGCTGTTGCAGGGCGGTGCGCCTGGCCAGGTACACCGGAAGCAGTTCGTCGACGCGGTATCGGGCGGTGGCGCCGTCGCCGAGCACCAACTCGACCTCGGATGCCACCGGTACTCCCGCGTGGGCCAGGGTGTCGGCGTAGGCGGCGAGCTGAAGAAGCGCCTCGACCTTGACCGAGCGCGCGAGCTTTGTGTCGCGCAGCCGGTACTCGTCGGACTCCAACACCAGGAAGTCGGCGAAGCCGGCGAACCGGCCGTCGAACATCGCGGCCTGGTAGATCACCGGGGCCCGGCGTTCGACGGCGCGCATGGTGGCCTCGGCCGCGGCGGTCAGCCCGTCGACGGTGTAGGGCGGCCGGCCGATGATCGCGACGTTCTCGCGGTTCAACTCGCGGAGCTCGTCGAGGTGCCGCTGCTCGTGTTGGTCGCCGAGCTCGGCAGTGCGGGCGAGCAATTCGTCTTCGACGGCGACGGCGGGCCCCCGCCCCAGCTTGGCGTCGAACGCACGCAGCAGGGCGTACTCACAGCGGGCGGCCGCTGCGAGGTCCGAGGCGCTGTAGATGACGCTGTCGCCGGAGACGAACACGCTGCCACTGTAGGTGAGCGCTGCGACATCTCACCCGAGGGCGTTCAGCGCTAATCCGTGTTGCCGATCAGCTCCACTCCGTTGCCGTTCCAGCGGAACCGCACCACGCTGTCCAACCCCGAAGCGCCGCTCGAGTACCGCAGCGCGACGGTGTCTCCGGTGCTCACGGCGTTGTCAATGCCGTTGAAGCCGTAGGTGTCCGGCACGCCGGTGGGAATGAACTTGCCGAGATGGAACATCACGGCGCGGGTGTTCGGTTTCTCCGCGTTGGTGTTGGCCTTCACGATCACGACGGACAACTGAGCGCATTCGTTGTAGTTGCCCGCAAGCGGCTCGGGATTCCAGCCCTGATTGCTGCGCGGGTCGCGCGGCAACTCCGACACCGCGGCGGCGATCGCGGGTGCGGCCAGGTTGACGTCGCATGGATCTGCGGTATCGGCGGCCGGGCTCGGTCCCGACGCGATCGGCGCGCTCGGCGGCGCAGTGCTGACCTGGGGTGCGGTTGGCCCGGGAGTCTTGGAGGCGGTGGAGTCGCTCGATCCGCACCCGACAACCGCCGATGCGACCCCGACCGTCACCATGCCCAATACGACCGCCGACTTCACGCTGCGCAACGGTACCGAAACCCGGCACGGTGATCCTGCAGGCCGTGCGGCGGGTCGGGCAGGTGACGGGCACTAGACTCGACGACTGATGACGTCCTCCGACCCGGACGCGAGCCGGGAAGATCTGACCTTCGACGACCTGCAGATTCACCCTTCGGTGCTGCGGGCGATCGGCGACGTCGGATACGAATCGCCGTCGGCCATCCAGGCGGCCACCATTCCGCCGATGATGGCCGGCTCCGATGTCGTCGGCCTGGCACAGACGGGCACCGGTAAAACCGCGGCGTTCGCCATCCCGATCCTGTCGAAGATCGATCCCGGCAAGAAGGACACCCAGGCGTTGGTGCTGGCGCCGACGCGCGAGTTGGCGTTGCAGGTCGCCGAGGCGTTCAGTCGCTACGGCGCCCACCTGCCCCAGATCAACGTGCTGCCGGTCTACGGCGGCTCGTCCTACGGTCCGCAGCTGGCGGGTCTGCGACGCGGCGCCCAGGTGGTGGTCGGTACTCCGGGTCGGGTGATCGACCATCTGGAGAAGGGCACGCTCGATCTCACCCACCTCGACTATCTGGTGCTCGACGAGGCCGACGAGATGCTGCAGATGGGTTTCGCCGAGGACGTCGAACGCATCCTCGCCGACACCCCCGAGTACAAGCAGGTGGCGTTGTTCTCCGCCACGATGCCGCCCGGCATCCGCAAGATCACCAAGAAATACCTGCACGACGCCGTCGAGGTGTCGGTCAAATCGAAAACGGCCACCGCAGAGAACATCACGCAGCGCTACATCCAGGTCGCCGGTCCACGCAAGATGGACGCCCTGACCCGTCTCCTCGAGGTCGAGACGTTCGAGGCGATGATCGTCTTCGTTCGCACCAAACAGGCCACCGAGGAGGTCGCGGAGAAACTGCGGGCCCGTGGCTTCTCGGCGGCGGCGATCAACGGCGACATCCCGCAGGCACAACGCGAGCGCACGATCACCGCGCTCAAGGACGGCACCATCGACATCCTGGTGGCGACGGATGTCGCGGCCCGCGGGTTGGACGTCGAACGCATCTCGCACGTGCTGAACTACGACATTCCGCACGACACTGAGTCCTACGTACACCGCATCGGGCGCACCGGTCGCGCGGGTCGGTCCGGACAGGCGCTGCTGTTCGTGTCGCCGCGCGAACGGCACATGCTCAAGGCGATCGAGAAGGCGACCCGACAGCAGCTCACCGAAGCCGAACTGCCCACGGTGGAGGACGTCAACGCACAACGGGTGGCGAAGTTCCGAGACTCGATCACCGACGCGCTGACCGCCCCGGGTTTCGAGTTGTTCCGGCGGATGATCGAAGACTACGAACGCGAGAACGACGTCCCGATGGTCGACATCGCCGCCGCGCTGGCGGCGCAGTCGCGCGACGGCGAGCAGTTCCTGATGAAGGAACCGCCGCCGGAGAAGCGTCGCGAGCGCCCGGAGCGGGCCGAGCGCGAGCGCGGGCCGAAGCAACGCAAACCGGGCCAGGGCTTCGCGACGTATCGGATCGCGGTGGGCAAGCGGCACAAGGTGAGCCCCGGCGCGATCGTCGGCGCCATCGCAAACGAGGGCGGTCTGCACCGCAGCGACTTCGGGCACATCTCGATCAGGCCCGACCATTCACTGGTGGAACTGCCCGCCAAGCTGTCGCGTGACACCGTGAAAGCCTTGGAGCGCACCCGCATTCAGGGCATCCTGATCAATCTCCAACCCGATCGTCCGCCACGAAAAGGCGGGAAACCCGGCCACAAGTCCAAATGACCCTGTCCGGCAGCGTCGACGCACAGGGCGGTCTGGAGTCCGTCGGTAAGCCTGAGCGCGTCGCCTCGCTCACGGGAGTTCGGGCGGTCGCGGCGCTGCTGGTCATGCTGACCCACGCCGCCTACACGACGGGCAAGTACACGCACGGCTACATCGGCCTGGTGTGGTCGCGGGCCGAGATCGGTGTGCCCGTGTTCTTCGTGCTCTCCGGGTTTCTGCTCTTCGGTCCGTGGGTCAAGGCGGCGGCGACGGACGGTCCGCCGCCGTCGGTGCGCCGCTACGCCTGGAACCGGGTACGACGCATCATGCCCGCCTACGTCGTCACCGTGTTGGCCGCGTATCTGCTGTACCACTTCCGCACCGCAGGACCGAACCCCGGACATACCTGGGAAGGCCTGTTCCGCAACCTCACGCTGACCCAGATCTACACCGACAACTACCTGTATTCGTTTCTGCACCAAGGACTTACGCAGATGTGGAGCCTGGCGGTCGAGGTCGCCTTCTACCTCGTGTTGCCGCTGCTGGCCTATCTGCTGCTGGTGGTCCTGTGCCGGCGGCGGTGGCGACCCGGCCTGTTGCTGACCGGCCTCGGAGTTCTGGCGTTGATCAGTCCGGTGTGGCTGATCCTGGTGCACACCACCGACTTTCTGCCCGACGCTGCGCGACTGTGGCTGCCGACGTACCTCGTGTGGTTCATCGGCGGCATGGTGCTCGCGGCCCTACAGCCGCTGGGAGTGCGGGCGTATGGACTCGCATGCATTCCGCTCGCGGTGGTCTGTTACTTCATCGTGTCGACCCCCATCGGCGGGGAGCCGACCACGTCGCCGAACGAACTGCGCGAGGCGTTGGTGAAGACTGGCTTCTACGCGGTGATCGCGACGCTGATGGTGGCGCCGCTGGCGCTGGGGGACCGCGGCCTCTATGCACGGTTCCTGGCGTCGCGGCCCATGGTGTTCCTCGGCGAGATCTCTTACGAGATCTTTCTGATCCACCTGGTGACGATGGAACTGGTGATGGTCGAGATCGTCCGGTACCCGGTCTACACCGGCTCGATGTGGTGGCTTTTCATCGTCACGTTGGTCGTGACGGTGCCCCTGGCCTGGCTGTTGCACCGCTTCACCCGCGTGCGTCGCAATTGACGCTGGGTCAGTCCCAGCCGGGCGTGGCCTGAGTCGACGGCACCACGATCGGCACCACGAACTCCTCGATCATCGCGCGCTCGTCGGCCTCGTCATGACCGGGGAAGACCAGTAGCGACGTGATCACCCGTACCAGCCAGCGGGCCCGGTGCGTGACGAGCTTCGGATCGTCGGGTGCCAGGGAGATGACGAACGCCTCGGTCAACGCCCTGATGACTTCCGACTGCTCGGCGATGTCGCCGCCGATCGGGCGCTGCGTCAGCGCAAACCACGATGACAGCGCGGGACTTTCGCGGACATTGCGCAGTGAGGTCAGTATTCCCTCGACCAGGCGATCGCGCGGATCCTGCAGTGCGGTCAGCTGATCGGTCATCTCGCGGTAGAGCCGGTATGACTCGCGGTGCACGTACGCGGTGTAGAGCGCCTCGCGGTTCTCGAAGTACCGGTACAGCGTCGCCCGGGAGCAGCCTGCCGCCGAGGCGATTTCGTGCATGCCGACGGTCGCGGCCTCTTTCTGCGCGAACAGTTGGTCCGCCGCATCGAGGATCCGGTCGGCGGCCACCTCGGTGCGCCGCTCGGCCAACCAGTCGCCGGCCATCAGGCGACCACCGTGAACGGAACCGAGAGTGGGCGGCGCACGTAACTGCCTCCGGCCCAGACGATTCCGTCCTCGTCGATCTCGAAGTCGGGAATGCGTGTCAGCAACTCCGTCAGCGCGACCCGCGACTGCATACGTGCGGCCGCCGCGCCGAGACAGTGGTGGGCGCCGTGGCCGAAGGTCAGGATGTTGCGCGGTTTGCGCGTCACATCGAGGTCACCCGCGTCGTCGCCGTACTGGCGTTCGTCGCGGTTGGCGGACCCGTAGAGCAGCATCGCGCGCCTGCCCTCGGGGATGGTGGTGTCGCCGACCGTGACATCGTGGGTCACCGTCCGGCCGAGCATCTGCACCGGCGACGTGAGGCGCAGGAATTCGTCGACGGCGTCGGGGATCAAATCGGAGTTGTCGGCCAACAGCTTTCGCTGATCGGGCCGCTGGTGTAGCAGCTGTACCGAGCCGCCGAGCATGCCCGTCGTCGTGTCGTTGCCTCCGGTGACCATGGTGAACGTGAAAGCGAGAATCGACAGCACGCCGGCGATGTCGCCGTCGGCGCCGACGCCGGCCGCCACCAGGTGGGAGACCGTGTCGTCCTCGGGCTCGGCTCGGCGCTTCTCGATCAGCGCGGTGAAATAGGCCATCATCTCGCCGAGCGCATCGCCGAGGCCGCCCAGCGCCGCCGTAACGCCGCCCCCGACGGTGTTGCCCGCGACGATCGCCTCGGTCCACCCGTCGAACTTGTTGCGATCCCCTTCGGGCACACCGAGATAGTGCGCGACCACCATCGACGGCAGCGGCTTGAACAACTCGGTGACGATGTCGCCGCCACCGTTGGACTTGATGCGCTCGATCCGCTCGATGACGTATTCACGCACCTTCGGCTCGACCGCCTCGACCTGCCGAGGGGTGAAGCCGCGCGACACCAATCTGCGGAACTCGGTGTGCACCGGCGGGTCCTGCATGACCATCGGCGGATTGTCGGCCAGCCCGATGAGGTCGAGTTCGCCGTAGTTGACCGTCAGGCCCTGCGCCGACGAGAACGTTTCGTGGTCGCGTGCCGCCGCGAAGATATCGGCGTGCCGCGACAGCACGTAATAGTCGTGATCGGGTCGGTTGGCCGGTACGACGTGGTGCACGGGATCGTGGTCACGCAGCGCCCGGTACATCCCCCACGGGTTCGCCCACGACTCGGCGGTCGCGGGCTCGAAGCGGGGTCGAGAGCTCTGAGACAGAGCAGCTGTCATGTCTCATTGGTACGACAGTCCATATGATCATGTCAATACCACGGCGGTATCCACCTGCGATTCGTATGCGAGAAGGAGCGGTGACGAGCGCTCCGGAATGCACACAAATCAGATTGCTGCGCCCGGGTTGAGGATGTTGTCCGGGTCCAGGGCCGCCTTGATCCGCCGATTGAGTTCCATCGCGTCCGGGCCGATCTGCCCCTCGAGCCACGGACGTTTCAACCGACCGACGCCATGCTCGCCGGTGATCGTCCCGCCGAGACCGACCGCCAGATCCATGATCTCGCCGAACGCTTGATGAGCGCGTTCGGTCATGGCCGCATCGGCGGGGTCGTAGACGATGAGCGGGTGCGTATTGCCGTCGCCCGCGTGCGCGATCACCGAGATCAACAGGTCGTGATTGGCGGCGATCTTCGCCACCCCGCCCACCAGTTCGGCCAGCGCAGGCAGCGGGACGCCGACGTCCTCCAGCAGTAGCGAGCCTTTCAACTCCACGGCGGGGATGCAGAACCTGCGGGCCGCGACGAAGGCCTCACCCTCGTCCGGGTCGGACGTCGAAAAGACTTCCTTCGCACCGTGCTTCGTGAACACATCGGCCATGAACTCGGCATCCTCGATACCTGAGGCGCCACGGTCGTCCGTCGCGGCCACCATCATCGCGGCGGCCGTGCGGTCCAGACCCATCCGCAGTTTGTCCTCGACGGCGTTGATCGACACCGAATCCATGAACTCCAACATCGACGGCCGCATCTTGCCGGTGATGGTGACGACGGACTGCGCCGCGGCTTCGACGGAGTCGAAGGTCGCGACGACCGTGCTGGCGACCTGTTGCGGTGGCAGCAGGCGCAGTGTCACCTCGGTGATGACGCCGAGCGTGCCCTCACTGCCGACGAACAGCTTGGTCAGCGAAAGCCCCGCGACGTCCTTGAGTCGCGGGCCGCCGAGCCGTACCGCAGTGCCGTCGGCGAGCACCACCTCGAGACCGAGCACGTAGTCCGTCGTGACCCCGTACTTCACGCAGCACAGTCCGCCGGCGTTGGTGGCGATGTTGCCGCCGATGCTGCAGATCTCGAACGACGACGGATCCGGCGGATACCACAGCCCGTGCTCTGCGACGGCCTTCTTGACCTCAGCGTTGAGCAGGCCGGGCTGTGCGACAGCGGTGCGGGTGACCGGGTCGACGGTGATGTCGCGCATCTTCTCGGTGGTCAGCACGATCGCGCCGTTGAGCGCCGTTGCGCCGCCGGAAAGCCCGGTGCCCATGCCGCGCGGCACGACCGCGATCTTTTGGGCGGTGGCCCACCGCAGCGTCGCCTGCACGTCCGCGGTGCAGCGTGGCCGCACTACCGCCAGCGGTGTGCCGGCGCTCGGGTCGAAGGCGCGGTCTTGCCGGTAGGACGCCAGGATGTCGGGGTCGGTGACGACGGCACCCTCGGGCAACTCGGCGATCAACCCGTCCAGCACATCCGCGCTCACGGGTCGATCCTACGAGCCCGCATCACGGCACCATCCAGTCCAGTACGGGCGACGCCTGTAGCCCCGAGAGGAGGCACATCAGGAACAGGAACCCCAGGCTCCACAGCACGACGCGGCGGAAGATGTCGCCTTCCTTACCGTCGAGACCGACCGCGGCCGCGGCGATCGCCAGGTTCTGCGGCGAGACCATCTTGCCGAGCACGCCGCCCGAACTGTTCGACGCGGCCATCAACACGTCGGAAAGCCCGGCCTGATTGGCGGCGGTCACCTGCAACGCGCCGAACAGCGAGTTGGCCGAGGTGTCGGATCCGGTGACCGCGACGCCGAGCCATCCGAGGATGGGCGACAGCACCGCGAACACCCCTCCCGCGGCGGCCATCCAGGTGCCGAGGGTGATCGTCTGGCCCGACACGTTCATCACGAATGCCAGCGCCAGCACCGCCATGACGGTCACGATCGCCCAACGGAGTTGGTGAAGCGTCGCGCCGTAGGCTTTCAGCGCCCGCGGCAACGAGAGTTTCAACGCCAGCATCGTGAGGATGCCTGCGGCGAGCATCTGGGTGCCCGGCGTGGTGAGCAGGTTGAGGCTGAACTTCGTGAGCGACAACGGATCACCGTCGGGGTCGACAATGTGGAGTCCCGGCCAGTTGAACGCGACCGTGGCCTTATCGAGGAAGCTCTTCACCGCCGAGATCTGACACACGACGAAAACCGCGATGATGATCGCGTACGGTGCGTACGCCCGAATGACGTCGGCGCGCGAATCGGCACGGGCGTCGGCGTTCTCGACCCGCTGCGCGAAATCGGGGGGCGCGTCGTCGGCCGCGCCACCCGCAACGACCGCCGGCTGCTCGGTGTACGCGTGCCTCGGCCGCCAGAACCGCACCAGCGCCACCACCGCCGCGGCGGACAGCAGCGATGCCACCACATCGGCCAACGGCACAGACAGGAAGTTCGACGTGGCGAACTGACCGAGTGCGAATACCACTCCGCAGACCATCGCCGCCGGCCAGGTTTCGCGGATGCCGCGTAGGCCGTCGACGATGGCGACCAACGCCAGCGGGACGAACAGCGCCAGGATCGGCGTCTGCCGTCCCACCATCGCGCCGAGAGTGTCGGCGGGCAGCTCCGTGACCTTGCCCAGCGTGATGATGGGTGTGGCCATGGCGCCGAACGCGACGGGTGCCGTGTTCGCGACCAACGCGAGGACGGCGGCCTTCAGCGGCTTGAAGCCGAGCGCCATCAGCATCACCGAGGTCACCGCGACCGGTGTGCCGAACCCGGCTAGGGCCTCGATCAACGCACCGAACGAGAACGCGATGATGATGGCCTGAATCCGCTGGTCGTCGCTGACTTGGCTGAACGACCTGCGCAAGACGTCGAAATGTCCTGTCTCCACGGTCATCTGGTACACCCAGATCGCGTTGATGACGATCCACAGAATCGGGAAGAACCCGAACGCGGCGCCCTCGCTGCCGGCGAGCAGTGTCTGTCCGACAGGCATGCCGTAGACCACGACGGCGATCACGATGCTGACGGCCAGCGATATCAGCGACGCCACCCATGCGGTCACCTTCAGCGCGCCCAGCATGACGAACAACAGCAGCAACGGTATCGCCGCGACCACCGCACTCCACGCGAGCGAGTTGGCAACCGGATCAAGGACTTGCTGGTACATGGCCTACCCTCGTTGTGGTCCGCGTCACATCCGGTTCCGGTTACCCCGTGCGCCTCGCATGTGAAACGCCGCGGCGGCAATCGATGTCATTCGCAGTCGCTACCAGGCCTAACGGGGTTATAGTCGCGCCGTGATCAGCGGGGATCCGCTGGCGGGTCGCGACGGTGAGCTCTCGACAATTCGGCGCGCGCTCAGCGGAAGCAGGGGTTCCGGCGTCGTGATCGTGGGCGCCGCGGGCGTCGGGAAGACCCGGCTGGCACGCGAAGTCCTCACCCGCGCCCAGGCCGCCGGTGAGCGCACGAACTGGATCGTCGGCACCGAATCCGCGCGGGCGCTACCGCTCGGCGCTTTCACCGCGCTGATCAGCGATCCGCAGGGCGATCCCTTGCCCAACGTGCGGCACGTGATCAATTCCCTTGTCGCCCAACATCGTCAGGGTCGTATCCTGATCGGGGTCGACGACGCCCACCTGCTCGACGGATTGTCCGCTCACGTCGTGCATCAGCTCGCCCACAGTCGCGGCGCCCGCCTCGTGGTGACGTTGCGCGCGGGTGCCAAACCGCCCGACGCGATCACCGCCCTGTGGAAGGACGGCCTGCTCACGCGCCTCGACCTGGAGCCGCTGACTGTCGAGGCGACACGCGCCATGATCGAGGCCGCCCTCGGTGGCGTCGTGGACGCCCGCAGCGCGCGACGCTTCTGGAAACTCACCGGCGGGAATGCGCTGTTCCTGCATCAGCTCGTCAAGGATCAAGTGGCCGCGGGCCGGATGCGGAGGATTTCCGGAGTCTGGGTGTGGGACGGCGACGTCGCGGTGTCGCAGAGCATCAGCGACATGGTCGGCAGGCAACTGCACGAGCTCACGCCGGAGGCGGCCCTCGTCGTCGACACCCTGTCGCAGTGCGAACCGTTGGCAGTCGATGTGCTCTGTGATCTGGTGGGGCGCGGCGACGTCGAGAACGCCGAGAAGATGCACCTGATCACCATCGAGCGCTCCGGCGGCCAACTGATGGCCCGGCTGGCGCATCCGCTGTATGGCGAACTCCGTCGGGCTGGTGCCGGCGAGATGTACCTGTCGAAGATCCGCGGCCGATTGGCGCAGCGGCTGGCAAAGGATCCGGATGTCGATTCGCAGGCGACGGTGCGCCGGGCCCTGCTCGCCCTGGAGTCCGACCTGCCCCCGGATCCGGAGCTGTGTCTTTTGGCGGCGCAGTACGCGATGACGCTGCTGGACCTCGAGTTGGCCGACCGCTTTGCCGCTGCGGCAGCGTCGGCGGGCGCGCCCGACGCCCTCGGCGTGCGCGCGATGAACCTGTTGCTTCTCGGTCGCGGTGTGCAGGCGGAGGAGGTGTTGCGGGAGATCGATGAAGACGGCGCCGAAGGCGCGCACCAGTGGGCCACCTTGCGTGCGGCGAACATGATCTGGATGCTCGGCCGCTGCAATGACGCCGCGGCCCTGCTCGAGGAACTGGCCCGTGGTGAGGAATCGCCCGCCGACATTGCCGCGCGGACCGCGATAGAGGCATGTGTCCACGCGGCCTCCGCCCGGTGCGACACCGCTGCGGAAAAAGCAGTAGCGGCACTGGATTCCGGCGTGTTGTCGGATTTCCACGCGATGATGACCTCGGTGGCGTTGACGATGGCGCTTGGTGCGCTGGGCCGAGGAGATGACCTCACTGCCGTGGCCCAGGCGGCCCTCGACCGGTCCATCACGTCATTCCAGGCGTCGCACATGCGGTTCTGGTTCGGCAGCGTCTACGCGCGGGCGTGCAGGCTGACCGGCCGGATCGACGAATGCGTCGCGATGGTCGAACGGCTCGCCGACTCGGCACATGAGGTCCCCAGCCTGGCCTACGCCAACCTGGCCTCCCTGATGGGGGTCTCCGCGCTGATGCGTGGCGACATCCGGTCCGCTGTGAAACTCCTGCACGAGGCACTCGCTGGTGTCGAAAGGCACGGTGTCACAACCGGTTTGCGCCCCGCCACCCGCTTCTCGCTTGCCGAGGCGCACGCGAAACTCGGCGAGGCGGAGGCCGCCAAGGAGGCGATCGCCGAGGCGCAGGCGGGTGTTCCGCCCGACTATCTGTTCATGCAGACCGCGCTGAGTATCGCCACGGGGTGGTCGCTGGCCGCGAACGGGTGCATCATCGAGGCGGTCACCACCGTGCAGGCGGCTGCTGCGGTGGCACGCGAACGCAATCAGCCGACCCACGAAGTGGCGTGTCTGCAAGCCGCGGCGCAGTGGGGTGACACTTCCGGAGCTTCACGTGCCTGCGAGCTCGCCCACGAGTTGACCCTGCCGCTGGCCAAAGCCGTTGCCCGGCACGCGGAATCGCTGGCCACCAACGACGGAGAAGGTCTGCTGGCGGCGTCCGACGAGTACCAGGCGATCGGGGATCGCGCAACCGCCGCCGACGTCGCCGCGCAGGCTGCCGTGGCATTCACCGGGGCCCAGCAGCGCAAGCGCGGTCTCTGGGCGGCCGCGGTGGCGAAGGAACTCAGCGACTCCTGCGGCGGGCTGTGTACACCGGCGTTGCGCAGTCCGGCGGGTCAGCCGTTGACGGGTCGCCAGCGCGAGATCGTCGAACTCGTGTTGGCAGGCCTTACCAACCGCCAGATTGCCGACCGGCTGGTGATGTCCGTCCGCAGCGTCGAGGGACATGTGTACCGCGCGTGTCAGCGCGTCGGCGCGAGCTCACGTGAGGAATTGGCCGCGATCGCTCGTGCCGGCCCGGCCGCAGCACGCTAGGAGGTAGACACGAGTACATCTCCGAGCTGCCCGCAACGCCACCGGCAAGGTGCTCAAGACGACACTGCGCAAGGAGTTCGGCGGTCAGGAGTCAGCGGTCACTCGCTGAAATTCGGCGGCTCGGCAGGCGGACGGTCGAGGTCGCGCAACGCGGGCAGGAACACGGCCACGATGCCGAGGAGCAGCATCGGTAGTGACAACGCCAAGAATGTCGTGTGGAGACCCGCGGCGTCGGCCAGCGGACCCGCCACGATCAAACCGAGTGGGCCCGCGGCGTAGGCAAGCGATCCCATCACCCCGACCACCCGACCACGCAGGTGCTGCGGCGCCCGGGTCTGCATGACGTAGTTGTAGATCGGTGCAATCGGCCCATACACGAGCCCGACGACGGCGCACAACCCCAGGATCATCGGCAACGGCGGAAGGTATGCGATCACCGTCATCGCCACGCCGAGCGTGAGGACCGCGGTCAACATGGTCGTGCGCCGGCTCATGTACTTCGACAACACGGCGTAGCCGAGCGCACCGACCAGACCGCCGACACTCAGCGCCATCAGCACCCAGCCCAGTTGCGCGGGCTCGTTGCGATCGGTGAAGTACTTCGGGAAGAGGACCGACTCCATCGGCATGTACAGGCCGGTGGCCGCCAGGTCGATGAAGGCCAACGTGCGCAGGACCCGGTTGTGCCAGACGAATCGCAGTCCCTCGACGATGCCCGCCCAGACATTGTGCGGCAGCGAGTCTTTGTCGGGTCTGCCCGTGCCTTCCAGCTTCAGCACGCTGATCGCGATGATCGACAACAGGAACGCCGCGGCCGTCGCCCACATGGTGTTGACGCCCCCGAGGGTGGCGATCAGTAGGCCGCCGATGCCCGGCCCGACGATGTAGGCCAGATTGAAGACCGCCTCGTAGACGCTGTTGGCATGGTCCAGGGTCCAGCCCGCACGGTTGGCCGCCTCAGGCAGCATCGTCTCGCGGGCGGTCATCCCCGCTGGGTCGAAGAACGCACCGAGGGCCGCAAGGGCGGCAAGCACCGCCACGTTGACGGCGTCGGCCCCGAAGGTCAGCGTCAGCACGGGTACCGTCGCGACCGACACCGCCGACAACGTGTCGGCGATCATCGAGACTCGCTTGCGGCCGAGGTAGTCCACCGCGGCGCCGGCGATCAGGGTGGCCGCCAGCAGCGGCAGCGTCCCGGCCATTGCCACCAGCGACGCCTCGAAGGCAGAGCCGCTGCGCTGCAACACAAGCCACGGGAACGCCACGATCGTGATGCCGTTGCCTGCGCCGGCCATCAGCGCGGCGAACAGGATCAGATACAGCGGGCCGCGCTTGCTCTTCGTCATAGGGATCGGGACAGAATCTAGCAGTGGCCAGGGCCGCCCGGCACGCCGATTTCCCCAGCATGCACAGTGGTCCTGTGAACGCGAAGCTGCCGCATCCGCGTACCGGCGCGCTGTTCGACTCGCCCGTACCCCCTGGTGCCGGGTGGCCCGGGGACGTGGCCTCAGTCGAGACCGTCGTCGCGGCGACGCCCGCGCAGGTGGTCCGGCGGGCCCGCGTGGTGACGACGATCGAGCAACTGGACGCCGAGGTGTCGGTGTGTCGAGCGTGTCCCCGGCTGGTGAAGTGGCGCGAAGACGTCGCCGTCGCCAAGCGCAAGTCCTACGCCGACCAGCCGTATTGGGGACGACCGATACCGGGGTGGGGGTCGCCGCGGCCGCGGGTGTTGATCGTGGGACTGGCGCCTGCGGCGCACGGCGGCAACCGAACCGGTAGGGTCTTCACCGGCGATCGATCCGGCGACTTCCTCTTCGCCGCGCTGTATCGAGCCGGTCTGGCGAATCAGGCGCTCTGTGTCGACGCCGCTGATGGCTTGGTGCTCAACGACACTCGCGTCGCCGCGGCCGTGCGCTGCGCGCCGCCGGCCAACGCGCCGACGCCACAGGAGCGGGCCACCTGCGCGCCGTGGCTCGACGCCGAGTGGCGACTGACGCAATCGTCGGTGCGGGTGATCATTGCGCTCGGCGGGTTCGCGTGGCGGGCCGCGCTGGAGATGGTGCGCAACGGCGGTGGCGCCATCGGATCGCCCGCCCCGCGGTTCGGTCACGGCGCGACCGCCGACCTCGGCGGAGTCACGCTTATCGGGTGCTACCACCCAAGTCAGCAGAACACGTTCACCGGGCGGCTCACTCCGGGCATGCTCGACGACGTATTCGGCCAGGCCAAGAGATTTGTGTGCGCCCAGGAGCGCCCGTCACCGCAGCAAAACACACACAAATCGCGGGAACGACCGACGACGTCGTAGCGTTGTTGCTGCCATGCGCCTTTCTGTCCTAGACCTCGTGCCGGTACGCACCGACCAGTCGACATCGGATGCGCTGGCGGCGTCGACCGCGCTGGCGCAGACGGCCGACCGGCTCGGATACACCCGCTACTGGGTTGCCGAGCACCACAACATGCCGTCGGTCGCGGCGACCAGCCCGCCGGTGGTCATCGCCCACCTGGCCGCGCATACCACCCAGCTTCGGCTGGGCTCCGGCGGCGTCATGCTGCCCAACCACGCGCCGCTGGCCGTCGCCGAGCAGTTCGCACTGCTGGAGGCTGCGCATCCCGGCCGAATCGACCTCGGCATCGGCAGGGCGCCCGGCTCGGACCCGGTGACGTCGATGGCGCTGCGCGGCGCCGCTGGCCGCGACGATCGGGATATCGAGGCGTTCCCGGACTATCTCGACGACGTCGTCGCGCTGATGAGCGCCAAGGGCGTGCGGGTTCCGATCCCGAACCAGCGCTACATCCTAAAGGCGACGCCCGCCGCGGTGACGGAGCCGAAGCTGTGGCTCTTGGGTTCCTCGATGTATTCGGCACATCTCGCCGCGGCCAAGGGGTTGCCGTACGTGTTCGCACACCACTTCTCCGGTCAGGGCACCGCCGAGGCGCTTGCCGTGTACCGGTCAGAGTTCCGGCCGAGCGACCTGGCGCCCGAACCCCTGACGTTCCTCACCGTCAACGCTGTGGTCGCCGAAACACACGACGAGGCAATGGCTCTGGCCCTGCCGAACCTGCAAATGATGGCGCGGCTTCGAACCGGACAACCGCTCGGCGCCCTGGATCTGGTCGAGGATGCCGAAGTCGCGGTGCTCAGCCCGCAGGCAGATCACATCGTCGAGGCCGTCCTGCGTCGGTCCGTTGTGGGCTCGCCGACCGACGCCGCCGAACAGATTCGTGCGCTGGCCGACGAGTTCGATGTCGACGAGGTCATGGTCAACCCGGCTGCGTCGGCGCGTCGCGGGACCGACCCCGCGACCGCACCGGGTCGGGACAAGACCTTGGAACTGCTGGCGAAAGAGCTGTTCTAGTCAGTCTTTTGGCGTCAGTCTGATAATCGGGATGGGCCGGCTGGTCCTCTTCTGATACTCGGGATACGCCCAGTTGTACTTGGTGACGATGCGCCACAGTCGCTCACGGTCGGGGTCGCCGGGCAGCACCGGCTGCGCGTTGACACGCAATCTCTTTGGCCCGACGTTGATCTCGACGTCGGGGTTGGCCTTGAGGTTGTGATACCAGCCGGGGGACCGAGGTGAACCGCCGTTGGAGGCGACGATCAGATAGTCGTCGCCGTCGCGCGCATAGGTAAGGGATGTGGTGCGCGGCTTGCCCGTTTTCGCGCCGACGGTGTGCAGCAGCAGGCTGGGCAGAATCAGGACGCGGTGGCCGATCCACCCGTTGGTCCGCTGATACACCTTGTCGTGAAGCGCAAACACACGGCCGGCTGCCTTTTCGAACAGCGAGGTCACGATGTCTCTTCCTCGGAGGTGGCGTCGAGTTTCTCGAGCGCCGCCCGCAAGAGGCGTCCGGATTCCTCCCGGTCGGGGTCGCGCCGCAGCAGCATGCCTTTGGCGAAGGACAGCTTGTCGCCGCTCTGCCGCGGCACCACGTGCAGATGGATGTGGAACACGCTCTGGAAGGCGGCCTTGCCGTCATTGATGACGACGTTGCTGCCGTCGGCGTGCAGGCCGGACTGGCGTGCCGCCCGCGCGATGCGCTGGCCGATGGTCACCATCGCGGCGACCGTTTCCGGCGGCGTATCGGTCAGGTCGACGGTGTGCCGCTTCGGGATCACCAGCGTGTGCCCCCTGGTGAACGGGCGGATGTCGAGGATGGCCAGGTGGTCGTCGTCTTCATAGATCTTTATCGCAGGAGCTTCGCGGGCGACGATGGCACAGAAAACGCAGGACATTCCGCTACGTTAGCGAGACACTCGCGGCGTAGACGGGCCGAGTCGTCGGCGCACGACGGATACGGAGGTGCCACATGGACGATCGCGAGGTCGCCTTCACCGGCGCTGCGCAGCAGGCCCGCTTGCTCGCGGACGGCACCATCACCGCACCCGCGCTGCTCGAGGTGTATCTGGACCGCATCGCCCGCCTCGACCCCGAACTGCGGTCCTATCGCGTCGTCCTCGCCGACAGCGCTCGCGAGCAGGCGGCCGCGGCGCAGGCCCGTCTCGACGCAGGTGAGCGGTTGCCGCTGCTCGGTGTGCCGATCGCCATCAAGGACGACGTCGACGTCGCGGGGGAGGTGACGGCAATCGGATCCGCCGCCGACGGACCCGCCCGCACCGCTGACGCCGAGGTGGTCCGGCGGCTGCGCGAGGCGGGGGCCGTCATCGTCGGCAAAACCAACGTGCCGGAGATGACGCTGTGGTCGTTCGCCGAGACCCTCACCTTCGGTGCGACGAGGAACCCGTGGAACACCGATTACACCCCGGGCGGCAGCAGTGCCGGAAGCGGTGCCGCGGTGTCCGCGGGACTCGCGGCGATGGCGCTGGGGTCCGACGGTATGGGGTCGATTCGGATTCCGTCGACGTGGTGTGGGCTGTTCGGGCTCAAGCCCCAGCGCGACCGCGTGCCGATGGCGCCCCATGACGACGCGTGGAACGGGTTGACCGTCAACGGGCCGATGGCGCGAACGGTCGAAGACGCGGCACTGTTTCTCGACGTCACGAGCGACGAGTCCGGATTTGTCGCCGCAGCTACGAAAGACCCTGGCACGCTGCGGATTGCAGTCAGCACGAAGGTCCCGTTGGGTGTGGTGGCCCGGGTGGGTGCGCAACAGCGGGCGGCGGTGGAGGAATCGGCCGTGCTGCTGCGTGAGCTCGGGCACCGCGTCGTCGTGCGGGATCCCGACTATCCGGCGACCGGTCTGACCCATGCGCTGTCCCGGTACTTCCGCGGCGCGTATGACGACGTTTCGGCGCTGCCCCGGCCCGAGCGGCTGGAACGCCGTACCCGCAACTTCGCGCGAATCGGCGGGTTGATCTCCGATGAGCGGATGAACCGGATCAGGGCGGCGGAGAGTGCGCTCGCCGAACGTGTCATGTCCATCTACGACGACGTCGACGTCGTCCTCACGCCCGGCACGGCGTTGGGCCCGTCGCGCATCGGCGCCTACCAGCGGCGCGGTGCGGTCTCGACGCTGATGCTGGTCGCGGCCAGGGTGCCGTTCCAGGCGATGTTCAACGCGACGGGCCAGCCGGCGGCCGTCGTGCCGTGGGGGTTCGACCGCAACGGGATACCGACATCGATCCAGTTGGTCGGCCGACCGTACGACGAGGCGACGCTGCTGTCGCTGAGCGCCCAGATCGAGAAGGCGCGGCCCTGGGCGGACCGCCGCCCCCTTGTGTCCTAGTCGGCGGTGAGGGCCTCGCGCCAGAATGTCAGCTTGTCCTCGTAACGCATGGTCTGGGCCGGGCTGGTCGACGGTAGTCGTCGGTAGTGCACGTCGGGTGCGATCCGCACGAGTCGGTTGAAGTTCTTCTCCGCGGCGGCACCGTTGAAGAAGATCCGCTCGATACCCGGGTGCGCGATGAACAGTTCGCCAAAGTCATTGGGCACCATGCTGTCCGGTTTCACCGCGGAATCCAGACTGCCCGCTCGCCGGCACGACTTCAGCACGTCCCACACCGCGATGCCGTTCGCCACCAGCGCGGCGGTCCGGTGCTCGTACGGGTCGTCGGCGGCGAAGCCGAACAGCTCACCGGCGATCCGCCAGAACGCGTTGCGGGGGTTGCCGTAGTACTGCGCCGACGCCACCGACATCACGCTGAGCATGTTGCCGAGGATCAGCGTGTGCGCCCCCTTGCCTGCGATCGGCGGAAGGCCATGTATCAGCGGCGCGGCCATGGGCCGAATATCGCACGCCTGCGGGGTATACGTTGAGCCGGTGGCGCAAGATTCCGGTATCGAGGCGTCCAGGTTGCTCGACGGGCTCGAGGGGAAGGCCCGCGCCGAACGCGTCGAACTCGTCGAGTGGCTGCTGGACCAGGGCTTCACCGTCGAACAGATCAGAACCTCGTACGCGCCGATGCTGCTCGCGGCCCGCCGGGTGCTGGGTGACGACGGCGTCTACGTTTCCGCGCGCGAGACCTGCGAGAAGACCGGTATCGACCTGGAGCTTCTCCAGCGCTTCCAGCGGGCGATGGGGCTGCCGACCATCGACGATCCCGATGCCCCGATGCTCTTGCGTGCCGATGCCGAGGCGGCGGCCTTCGGCCAGCGCTTCGTCGAGTTGGGTATCGACCCAGACCAGCTCGTCCAGGTCACCCGGCTGCTGGCCGATGGCCTGTCGCGGGGCGCCGAGGTGATGCGATACGCCGGGCTGGCCTCGATCCTCGATCCGACGGCGAGCGAGCTGACCATCGCGAAGAACTCCGCGGCGCTCGTCGGTGCCGCTGCGCCGTTGCTGGGTCCCATGATTCAGGAGATGTTGCGGCTTCAGCTGCGCCATCTGTTGGAGACCGAGGCCATCAGCGCATCGGAAATGGCGGAGGGGCAACGACTTCCGGGTGCGCGCCCCGTGAGCATCGCCTTCGCCGACCTCGTCGGGTTCACGCGGCTGGGCGAGAAAGTTCCGCCAGAAGAGCTGGAAGGGCTCGCACACCGCCTGGCCGATCTCGCTCACGAGGTCGCGGTGCCGCCCGTGCGCTTCGTCAAGACGATCGGTGACGAAGTCATGCTTGTCAGTCCCGATCCGGTGCTGCTGCTGGAAGCCGTGCTGACGTTGGTCGGCGAGGCGCAGCGGGACGACGGGTTCCCGCGGCTCCGGGCGGGGATGGCGACAGGGGAGGCCGTCAGCCGGGCCGGTGACTGGTTCGGCAGTCCGGTGAACCTCGCGAGTCGAGTCACCGGCGCCGCCCGTCCCGGCTCGGTTCTAGTGTCCGAGTCCACCCGCGAGGCCATCGGCGACGACGAAAGGTTCACCTGGTCCTTCGCGGGCGCACGCCACCTCAAGGGCATCTCGTCCGACGTCAAGTTGTTTCGCGTCCGACGATCCGACGACTGACGCCGGTCACGGGTGGTGGGGCGGTCCCATCATTCCGCCCGGTCCCATCATTCCGCCGGGTCCCATCATCTGCTGCATCATCGCCGGCATCCCTTCCTCCACGAAGCCGGTGACCTCACGGGCATGTGCCCGAATCACCTCGGTGATGTACGGGTCGTCCGATGTTTCCTCGGCGATCACGCCCTTCGGGGTGAACGTCAACTCCCGGCGGTAGGCACTTGCGCTGCGGAAAAGCGTCGGCAGAGTCGAGCTCATGCACATGACTTCGGAGCCCTCGCCCAGATGTGCGTACATGCTCGACACGTGCGCCTGTAGCTGGGCAGCAAGGTCCGCGGAGTCCGATTCACTCGTCGTCCGCACGCCGCCCGGAATCTCTTCCACGGTGCGGCTGATCTCGTTGTGCCGAGCGAACATAGCCATGTAATTGCTCATGTCCATCGTTCCGGCACCCATGAAGCCGTGTCCGTCGGCCAGGCGGACACGGGGTGCCGGCGCTTCGGAGATACTGCGAAGCACGTAGCCCAGCCCCAGGACACCGCCCGCTCCCAGCAGTGCGAGCAGGCTGCGCCGCGTCAACCTGGCCATCGTCGTCAGCGGTGTTCGTGCAGCACCGTGACGCGCCGCCGGTATTCGTCCTCGTCTATCTCGCCACGAGCGAACCGCTGGGCGAGCACATCCTCTGGAAGAGCCTGAGGGGGCGGCCCGCCGACAGCATCACGTGAGCCGCCCGCATAGCGAATGGCGAAGACGAGGGCAGTGATGACTGCCGCCCAGAAGACCACCGCCACAACGCAGAAGAAGACCCAACCGGCCCAGCCCCAACCATGCCCCCACATCGAACCGTCGTACATCACCGCCATACACCTCCACCGCGCCGCTCGGGCAACATCTAGCCTGCGCGCTGCCTTGGGCCGCCAATAGGGCCGATAGTCCCTACCCATGGGGGGTATGTGACGAAACAGGTAAATCAACGGCACCGACACCGCCCTGAGCGGTATTTGCTACGCGAAGACCAACCCGAAGGCACGGACCGGTCGATACGATCCAGGAATGAACCGGACCGCTGTGGTGATCGGGTTGACGTCGACGGTCGTGCTGGCCGGAATTGCGGGCGCAAGTGGGGCGCACGCGCAGCCGCCCCCACCGAACCCCGGGCCCTGCAACTTCACGCTCTCACCACCACAGGTGGTCCAGGTCGACGGCGTCGCGAAGGTGACCGCCACGCTGACCCCGGCCGGCTGCCTGGCGCCTTGGAGGCCCAAGTTCGCGGTGGCCTGTGTGTCCGTGGTTGGCCAGGCCGATCAGTGCACGCAGTCCCGCGATGCGGCTCCGGCGCAGGTGTTTTACGCACCGTATGAGCCCGGCAAGACCTATGAGTCGTCCGGTAGGGGTTGCGGCGCGATCTTCGACTTCACGACCGACCCGAACTGTCTGGTGCTGGGACCGGTAAACGCGGCGCTGTAACCGCGGTGCGGCTCTACGATCAGCCGATGCGCGGTGCGAAGATTCTCATCACGGGCCCAACCGGGCAGGTCGCCATGCCGGTCGCCAAGGCCCTGGCCGTCGAGAACGAAGTGTGGGGGATCGCCCGCTTCACCGATGCCGCGGCACGAGACGACCTGGAGAAGGCCGGGGTGCGCTGCGAAACGGTCAACCTGGCCAGTGGTGACTTCACCGGGATTCCGGCGGATTTCGACTACGTCATCAACTTGGCGGTGGCCAAGAGCGGTCGGTGGGACAAGGACCTTGCCGCCAACGCGGAGTCGGTCGGACTTCTGATGGCGCACTGCCGGGAGATGAAGGCATTCCTGCATTGCTCGTCGGGGGCCGTTTACGACCCACCCGGCGACGAGCCCCGTACCGAGCGTGCCGCGCTGGGCGACAATCACAAGCCGTTGTTCCCAACGTATTCCATCTCCAAGATCGCAGGCGAGGTGGTCGTCCGCACGATGGCGCGCGCTCTCGGCATTCCCAGCACCATCCCCCGGCTCAATGTCCCGTACGGCGACAACGGTGGGTGGCCTTTCTTTCACATGGAGATGATGTTGAGCGGTATGCCGATCCCGGTTCCGCCCGGCGGTCCGGCGCGCTACAACCTCATGCATGAGGACGACATCATCGCCACCATCCCGAAGCTCCTCGAGATCGCGTCGGTTCCGGCCACCACCATCAATTGGGCGAGCGAGCAGTTCGTCAGCATCCAGGAGTGGTGCACCTACCTCGGCAGCCTTATCGGCATGCCGCCGTCGTTCGAGGAGAGTGACCAGGCGTTGCGCGGCAACCCCCTCGACGTCACGCTCATGCGTGAACTCATCGGATCCGCGACCGTCGACTGGAAGGACGGCCTGCGCCGCATGGCGGCCAAGTTCCACCCGGAACTGGTGGGGTGACTAGCGTGACGGCGTGAACCGGCGCAATCGCAGGCTGTTGCTGACGACGAAGACGGAACTGAAAGCCATTGCGGCGCCGGCGATCATCGGGTTGAGCAAACCAGCGGCGGCCAACGGCAGCGCAGCGACGTTGTAGGCGAACGCCCAGAACAAGTTGCCCTTGATCGTCGACAGCGTCCGGC
This sequence comes from Mycobacterium sp., assembly GCA_044508395.1. Classification (GTDB taxonomy): domain Bacteria; phylum Actinomycetota; class Actinomycetes; order Mycobacteriales; family Mycobacteriaceae; genus Mycobacterium. The sequence continues at coordinate 33,503 of JBIQHU010000036.1, forward strand.
GCGACAAGCGGATCGCATCCGGGACGGTGCGCAGGTCATTGCGAACGAGGGTCAGATCGCTTGCCTCGATCGCCACGTCCGCGCCGCTGCCCATGGCCAGTCCGAGGTCGGCCTGCGCGAGGGCGGCCGCATCGTTGATGCCGTCGCCGACCATCGCGACGGTCTTGCCGTCGGCCTGCAGGCGCTTGACCACGTCGACCTTCTCCTGCGGCAATACACCGGCGATCACCTCGTCGATGCCCACCTGTTGGGCGACCGTTCGTGCCGTCGCCTCGTTGTCTCCCGTGAGCAGGATCGGGGTAAGGCCAAGGGCGCGAAGCTCTTCGACGGCATCGGCGGACGTCGGCTTGACGGTATCGGCGACCACCAGCACACCGAGAGCGGTGCCGTCCCGGCCGACCACGACCGCTGTCTTGCCCGCGGACTCCGCGCTTCGGATGGCCTCCGAAAGTTTCTCGGACATCTCGGCGAACAGCCGCGGTCGCCCGACTGTCAGCTCGGTGTCGTCGACGACGCCTCGGACGCCGAGTCCTCGCAGATTGCCGAAGTCCGTTGGTTGGGGGAGTTCGCCCACCCTGGCCTGTGCGCCGGCCGCGATGGCCTTCGCGATCGGGTGTTCGGATGCCCCTTCGAGCGCACCCGCGAGCCGAAGGAGCTGTTCGGGCCGCTGACCATCGGCGGTGACCACGTCGACCAGCGACATCGTGCCGGTGGTCACCGTACCCGTCTTGTCCAGCAGGATGGTGTCGACTTCCTCGGTCGATTCCAACACCTCGGGGCCTTTGATCAAGATGCCCAGCTGCGCCCCTCGGCCGGTGCCGACCATCAACGCCGTCGGCGTCGCGAGACCCAACGCGCAGGGACACGCGATGATCAGCACCGCGACGGCCGCGGTGAACGCCGCGGCGACCGGTCCGCCTGTGCCGATCCAAAATCCCAGCGTCGCAACGGATAACGCGATGACGATCGGGACGAAGACGCCGGAAATCCGGTCGGCCAGCCGTTGGACTTGCGCCTTACCGTTCTGGGCCTCTTCGACCAGTCGGCTTATCTGGGCCAGTGCGGTGTCGGTGCCTACCCGGCTGGCCCGCACCACCAGCCTGCCGTCGGCGTTGACCGTGGCGCCGACCACCTCGGAGCCGGGTTCGACCTCGACGGGCACCGATTCTCCGGTCAGCAGCGATGCGTCGACCGCGGAGCGTCCCTCCACCACGACGCCGTCGGTGGCGATCTTCTCGCCAGGGCGCACCACGAACTCGTCGCCGACCTTCAGCGCTTCGATCGGGAGACGTTGTTCGGCACCGTTTCTCCGTACCGTCACGTCTTTGGCGCCAAGCTCCAGCATCGCGCGTAATGCTGCACCCGCGCGTCGCTTGGACCTGGCCTCGAAATAGCGGCCAGCGAGAATGAGGGTGGTGACGCCTGCCGCGGCCTCGAGATAGATGTTGCCGCTGCCGTCGGTGCGGCCGATCGTCAGCTCGAACGTGTGCGTCATACCCGGCGTGCCGGCGGCACCCCAGAACAAGGCGTACACCGACCACCCCAGCGCGGCCAGGGTCCCCATGGAGATCAACGTGTCCATGGTGGCGGTGCCGTGCCGCAGATTCGCCCACGCCGCCCGGTGGAACGGCCATGCGCCCCATAGGACCACGGGGGCCGCCAGCGCCAGCGAGACCCACTGCCAGTACATGAACTGCCATGCGGGCACCATCGCCGTCGCGACGACGGGTACCGTCATGGCCAGACAGATCAGCAGCCGCGTGCGAAGCGTCGCCGTCGGATCCTGTTCCGCCTCAGTCGTTTCCGACGTCGGAAGATGAGCCTGATAACCGGCCTCTTCGACCGTCTTCACGAGTAGATCGGCGGTGACGTCGTCACCGAACTCGACGCGGGCCTTCTCGGTCGCGAAGTTGACCGTGGCGCTGACACCGTCGATCTTGTTGAGTTTCTTCTCGATTCGGCTGGCACACGACGCACATGTCATACCGTCGACCGAGAGTTCCACGACTGACATGTCAGTGCTGATGTCCGCCACCATCGCCGGATGACCCCGCTTCCTGCGCAGTCTCGCTGATGTTCACGGTGAACGCGGCGGTGCGGACGACGCCGCCGTGCTGGAAATCGAGGAACAACCGGTAGGCGCCTGCGCTGGGGAACGTCGTGTGGAACACGATGTCCGGGCCCGGCGTGGTGGCGGCGTCTCCCACCTGACCCATCGGATGCACATGCAGGTAGGCCAGATCGGACGCGCGTACCGCGACAAGGTGTCCGTAGGCACCGAGATAGGGCTGGAGGTTGCCAACTGGCTCACCGTCGCGGCTGACCGACAAGGTCAGCATCGACGCTTCATTGGTTTTCGGGGTGCCGCTCAGTGTCACCGTGAAGCCGTCGACCTCCGCTGTCGTCGACGCCGGGGGCAGGGGTTGTGGGTCGTACTTTCCTGCGACGTGCAGGTTGGCTCCCAGTGTCAACGCCGGCCCGCCGGAGGGCATGAAATCCGCGTAGACGCGGTAGTCACCCGCACGGGAGAGGTTCAGAGGCACACTCCAAGTGCCCTGTCCGTCGAGCGTCGGGTGGACGTGCTGGAACACGGCGAGGTCGTTGCGGACGACGATCAGGTGCAACAGCTTCTCGTGGGTCTCGACGTAGCGCTGCACCGGTGCGCCGGTCGGACTCAGGATGCGAAACCGCAACTCCGCGTTGGGCCCTGCCGTCGCGATCGAATCGTCCAATGCGAGCGTGTACCCGTCCTGCGTCGACTGCAGGCCGCCCGGCAACTCCTCGGCCGCCGCGACGGTCGGTTCGTCCCGGCTGACGGCGTTGCCGACCCACACGGCGATGGCGAACACCGCCGCCAGCGCGACGACGAACGCGGTGACCTTCTGTCCGGTCTTCATCAGCTCGCCAGCAGCTGGTAGCCGGCGTCCTCGATGGCGGTCCTTATCGCCGAGGGCTCGACCACGCTGTCACTGTCGATGGTGACCGTGCCGCTGGTCAGGTCCACCTCAACCGCTCGAACGCCCGGAATCTCCGTGATCTCCTCACGCACCGACGCGGCACAATGTCCGCAGCTCATCCCGGTGACCGTGACGATTGTCGTCGTACTCATGACTACATCAGTACCATACCCCCATGGGGTATGACAAACAAGTCCGCGTCGTCAGGTCTTGCGCGCCGCGCCGACGAACAGCGCTCCGCCGTAGCGCTCCTCGATGCCGGCGATTGCGTGTAATCCGTGGCGACCGAGCTCGGCCGCGAACTCGTCGGCTTCGAACCGATTCTCGCGAGGATGCACCGTGAAGGTCCGCGCCACCCAGGTGTCGAGCACATGGCCGGGCAACTCCTCGAAGAGCATCAGTCCGCCGGGTTTCAGCACCCGCGCCATCTCGGCGATGGAGTCCTGCCACGCGGGCACGTGATGGATGGTCCCGAAGTCGACGACGGTATCGACCGAACCGTCGGGCATCTCTATCGCGCAGACGTCGCCGACTGACAGCGAGACCGGTCGGCCGAACAGGCGCCGTTCGGCCAGCTCGACCATGGTTTCGTCGAGGTCGAAGGCGGTCACCTTGGCCGCGCCGAGGCGGTCCAGGATCACCTCGGAGCCGACGCCGCGGCCGCAGCCGACCTCCAATACGTGCTGACCGGACAGGTCCCCGCCCGCCAACCGGCGAAACCAGGCGGCTTCGCGGCGGTGTTGATGTGCCGCGCGCAGCGGATTGTTCATCGCGGCGCGTTCGATGGCATTGAGCTTCACGCGGCGGACTTTACCCCCATGGGGTATATCCCAACAGGGCTACGTCGTCGCGTACATGGCAGCATCGGCTGCCATGCGTGTTCTCGTGCAACGGGTGACTTCGGCGGCGGTACGGGTCGACGGCAAGGTCGTCGGTGCGGTGCATCCCGAGGGCCAGGGGCTGGTTGCCCTGGTGGGCGTCACCCACGACGACGACACGGCAACGGCGCGGCGCCTGGCCGAAAAGCTCTGGCAATTGCGCATTCTCGATGACGAGAAGTCGGCGAGCGACGTCGGCGCACCGGTCCTCGTCGTCAGCCAGTTCACGCTCTATGCCAACACCGCCAAGGGTCGCAGGCCCGCCTGGAACGCCGCCGCCCCGCGTTCCGTCGCCGAACCGCTGGTGACAGCGTTCGCCGGCGCGTTGCGCGATCTGGGCGCACACGTCGAGACGGGTGTGTTCGGCGCGCATATGCAGGTCGAGCTCGTCAACGACGGCCCGGTGACAGTGCTGCTCGAGATGTGATCAGGCCGGCGTGATCAGGCAGATGCGACCGGCGGGATGCCCTCCGACGGTTGCACGATCACGAAGCCCTGCCCGTAGAACGACACCTGAATCGCCTCGCCAGAGCCGCGGCCGATCAGTGCGCCCGCCTTGAAGCTCGTCTTCAGTTGGGTCTGCAGGTTCGCCGACCACGCCACCACCGCGTTGGTGTCGGCGAACGTCGGCGCCTCGGCCGCATTGAGCACCACGGGCGGCCCGTCGGTGGTGAGTGCCACCCAACCCGTACCCCGCAATGTGGTGTTGAAGAGTCCGCCGGCCACCATGCTGCCGCCCTTGACGCGCTCGATGTTCCAGTCGAGGCTCGACGAGAAGGCCAGCACGTTCTTACCGCTGATCGACAGCCCGGAGTTCGTCAGGTTCAGCAGGTGCACGTCGTAGGCCCGCTCGGCCAGGAACACGTCGCCCTGACCTTGGCACCTCATCAGCGGCAGCCCCTCGCCCGTGAGCGCCTTCTTGAGGAACTTCGACGCGCCGCCACCCTCGAAGGCGAAGTCCACGTTGCCCTGGTAGGCCACCATCGAACCCTGCCGGGCCATGAAGGGTTCGCCCAGGCGCACGCGCAGCAGCTTCGAGTTCTGGTTGGCGATCGGCCTGGCTTCCTTCTCGCTGAAGCGCCCGTCGACCAGATCGCCGGTGATGCCTGCGAAGCCGTCGCCGGGCGGCTGTCCGGCCATCGCCATCGCCTGGGGCGGTCCGGGTTGCGGTGGTGGCTGAGACCCTGGCGGTGGTGCGCCGCCCAGTGGCGCTCGGAGGATCTGCCCTTGGTGGGAAACCTGATCCGTCCATCGCTGGCCGTCCCACCATCGGTGCTCGTAGCGACCCTCGGGGTCCGGCCGCCAGCTTCCGCTGTTTGGTCCCGTCATGGCCCTAAAGTAGCCCGACGACTGGCATCCTTGGGGCATGGCAAAGGAAATTGACCGCGTGCGTGCGCAGAGCGCTCTCGCGGTCATCAAACAGCACCCGGGCATGGTGCTGTTCGTCGCCTCCCCGGTGATCATCGGGTTGGCTCTGGTGTGGTGGCTGGTCAGTCCGACGCTGGCCGTCCTGCTCTTCATCGGCGCCGTTGTCGGTGGCGGCGCCGTACTGCTCATGAACCGCAAGTAGGACGCGATCCCACCGCTGTTCGCTTCGGGAGAAAGCCGTCCCATCTGTGTTGTAACGGTGTAATCATGTAATCATGAGACACCATCATTCCCACGGTCGACGGTCCGGCCGTCCGGGCGGTTGGCAACAGGCTCAGCAGCCCGACGCAAGTGACGCCGCCGACTGGTTCGCCGGACGGCTGCCCGAAGGCTGGTTCGCCGGCGATCCGACGGTCGTCGTGGACCGCGAGGAGATCACGGTCGTCGGCCGCCTCCCCGACATCGAGGGGGAGGAGAGTGAAGCGCACGCATCCGGCAGGATTGGGCGCTTCCGCGAGGAGACCCGGTCCGAGCGCATGCGTATCGCCGACGAAGCCGAGGCCCGCTACGGGCGCAAGGTCGCGTGGGGCGTGCAGACCGGCGACGAGGAATCCGAGCGGGTCCTGTTCACCCACATCGCCGTACCGGTGATGACGCGTCTGCGGCAGTCTGAACGCCAGGTGCTCGACACCTTGGTGGACGCCGGCGTGGCGCGGTCGCGCTCCGATGCCCTGGCATGGTGCGTCAGGCTGGTGGGTGAGCATGCCGACGAATGGCTGGACAAGCTGCGCGACGCGATGCGCAACGTCGACGACCTGCGCGCCGAGGGGCCGCAGCTCTAAACCCGTTCGACGCCCACGTACGACGAGTTCAGCGGTGCGGTCTGCGACAGCGGATCGACGGCGGTGTTGTCGACCAGCAGATTGCGGTTCACCCCGTACTTCTCCGGCATGCCGTGGCCTCGAGGGTCGAACACCGTTGAACCCCAACCATGATCGACGATCACCACCCCGCGGCGCGCCCGATCGCTCAGCGATGCGGCGAGGTTGATCTCGGCGACCTCGGAGAACACGCGCACGGTGTCACCGTCCGCGATCCCGAGCGCCGCCGCGTCTTCGGGGTTGATGATCACGTCGTTGCGTTTACCCGACGGATGCAGTCCTGCAAGCTCGTTGAGCCAGGAGTTCATCGAATGTCGGTTGCGTCGGTTCGCGAGCTGGAACGGGTACCGGTCTGGAGCATGAGGTGGCGGTTCGGCGAGCAGTTCGCGCGCACGCGCCACGAACTCAGGCGGAGCCGCGTGCACCTTCTTGTCCTCGGTGCGTAGCGCGGCGCGGAAATGGCCGAACTCGCGTGGCCCGAGTACCACTCCGTGCGGGTTGTTCAGCAGTTCGCGCCAGCTCAGCTTGCGGCCGTTGACTTTTCGGCTGGTCGCGACGAACAGACGGTTCAGCCATTGCGGGGTGAATTCCAAGGCGGGCCTGCCGGTGAGCCGGGCCAGTGTGCGCGTGGCCCTGACGAAGCCGTTCATCCCCTTCACTCCGAAGAGCGGTCTGCGCATGGCGATCGCCAGGTCGACGAAGGTGCGCCACTCCTCACGCGCTTGCGGTGGCGGCTCGACCGCCCGCTGTCCGTACTGCACGTACGGCTCGTCGTGCAGATTGCTGGTCAATGCCATCAGGTCGTCGCGCTCCAGCCAGTGCACAGCAGGTAACAACCAGTGCGCGTGACGATGACTTTCCCGCTGTACCAGATCGATTGCCACCAACAGGTCGAGGTCGGCGAGTGCCTCGTCGAGTTTCGCGCCGTGCGGGCCCGACACCACCGGGTTGCCGCAATTGATCACCATCGCGCGAATCTGGCCGGGGCCCGGGGTGAGGATCTCGTCGGGCAACTCGGCGAGCGCATGCGCACCCGCGACGAGGTCACGCCCCTTCAGGCGGCTCTTGTGCTTCGGCGGGGTGGCGATGCCGGACAACTTCAGCGCGTCGATGTAGCCGGGTTCGAACCTGCGGCCACCCGGTCGGTCCATGCGACCGGTGATCACATTGAGCACGTGACCCAACCATTCGCCGATGGTCCCGGTGACATGCAGCGAGACACCGGTGCGGGTGACCACCATGGCGCGCGGTGCAGCGGCGAAATCCCTTGCCACCCGTTCGATCACGGGACGGGGGACATCGCAGCGCACGGCCAACTCGTCGAGGTCGGCATCTGCGACGAGGTCGCGGAGTACGTCGACTCCCGTCGCCAGGTCACCGCAGTCAGCGGCATGCTCGAGGCCCTCGTCGAGGATGACCTTGACCATGCCGAGCAGCAGCGCCCAGTCCTGTCCTGGCCGCACCGCGATGTGGAGGTCGGCCTTGTCTGCGGTCTCGGTGCGCACCGGATCGACGACGACGAGCGTCGCGCCCTGCCGCTGGCGTTCGAGCGTCCGCTTCCAGCCGCCGGGCACCGTTTCCAGCCAATTCCATGCGCTCACTGCGGGGTTCGCTCCGACCAGCAGAAAGTAGTCACAGTTGTCGACGTCGGAAACCGGCGCCATCAGGATCGATCCGTACATCGCGTCCGCGACGACGTGCATGGCGTTCTGGTCCACCGAGCCGACGGCGTACCGGTTCTGGGTTCCGACGGCATCGAGCCACGCCATCATGAACAGCACGTTCGACGACGAGAAGCCGGTCGGGTTTCCGTAGTAGAGGCCGATCGCGTCCGGCCCGTCGGCGGCGATCAACGCGTTCATCCGCGCGGCGATGTCGGCGATCGCCTCGTCCCAACTGGCCTCGACGTAAGTGTCTCCGGCGTCGCCGACTCGGCGCATCGGTGCCATGATCCGGCGCGGATGTTCGACGAGTTGATTCGCGGTTCTGCCCTTGGCGCAGAAGTCTTGCCAGCTGTGTGGATTCTGCTTGTCCGGGGAGATCCGCGTGGCCCTGTTGTTCTCGACCGTGACCTCGATACCGCATGCTGCCGAGCAGTATCTGCAGAAGGTGTACACCGTCGAGCTCATCGGGACTCATCTTGCCCCGTTGCGTGCGCTCCGGACGCCGTTAAGCACAACGCTTCATTGTTCTGGGCCGAGCCGGGCGGCCGGTGCCGCGGCCGTGTTCAGGAACCTGGCGTGCGCGAGCGGCTCGCCGCAGGCATGATCGTGCTCGCGGTCCGTACTGCGCGCCAGGAAACGGTGCGCGCCTTCGACCGCGGTGCTCACCTTCGAACCGTCGCCGCCGCATTCTTCACCGCGCTCGATCATGGTCTCGACGCGGTGGATGAATTGCTCGAGGGCCGATGACCCGCAGCAGCTCGCTTCGGCGCTAGGCGCGCGTCATCGCCCAGTACGCGCCACGCTTAGCCATCAGCTCGTCATGGCTGCCCTGCTCGACGATCCTGCCCGCCTCGAGAACGACGATGACGTCGGCATCGCGGATCGTCGAAAGCCGGTGCGCGATGATGAAACTCGTCCGGTCCCGGCGCAGCTCGGCCATCGCCTGCTGGATCAGCAACTCGGTGCGGGTGTCGACCGAACTCGTCGCCTCGTCGAGCACCAACAGGTGCGGACTGGACAGTGCCGCGCGGGCGATGGTGATGAGTTGCTTCTCGCCCGCGCTGATGTTCGTCCCATCGTCCCTGACCCAGGTCTGATATCCGTCGGGCAGTTGGTGCACGAATCGGTCGACGTAGGCGGCGGTGGCGGCCGCGATCACCTCGTCCTCACCGGCGTCCGGCCTGCCGTAGGCGATGTTGTCGTAGATGGTCCCGGCGAACAGCCAGGTGTCCTGCAGCACCATGCCGATGCGCGACCGCAGCGACTGGCGGCTCACGGTGGCGATGTCGACGCCGCCCACCAGGATCTGGCCCGAGTCGACCTCGTAGAACCGCATCAGCAGATTGACCAGTGTCGTCTTGCCGGCCCCCGTGGGTCCGACGATCGCCACCGTGGTTCCGGGTTCGGCGACCAGTGACAGGTCACTGATGACCGGGGTGCCGGGGTGGTAGCTGAAGTTCACGTTCCTGAACTCGACGCGGCCGGGGCGCCCGTCCGGCGAGTGTGGCATCGGTGCCGGCTCCGGCGACTCTTCCTCGGCGTCGAGCAGGTCGAACACCCGCTCCGCGCTGGCCACGCCGGACTGCAGCGTGTTGTACATGCCGGCGACCTGCGTCAGCGGCTGGTTGAACTGCCGCACATACTGGATGAACGCCTGGATGCTGCCGAGGGTGATCTGACCGGTCGCGACCTGAAGGCCACCGACCACGGCCACCGCGACATAACTGATGTTGCCGATGAACACCGTCGCAGGCGATACCAGACCCGAGAAGAACTGCGCGCCAAAGCTGCTGCCGTAGACGTCGTCGTTGAAATCCCGGAACTGATCCTGCGCCCGTGCCCGATGACCGAACGTCTTGACGATGGTGAATCCGCTGTAGGTTTCCTCGATGTGCGCGTTGAGCCGACCGGTGTTGGCCCATTGCGCGACGAACAGGCGCTGAGAGCGACGTGCGATAGCCCTTGTCGCCCAAAGCGACAGCGGCACGGTGATCACGGTTAGCAGCGTCAACAGCGGGGAGATGGTCAACATCATCACCAGCACCGCGAACACGGTCAGGACCGACGTCATCAGCTGGCTGATGGTCATGGACAGTGAGGTCTGGATGTTGTCGACATCGTTGGTCACCCGGCTCAGCACTTCGCCGCGCTGGCGGGAGTCGAAGTAGGACAACGGCATCCGGTGCACCTTGTTCTCGACATCGGCGCGCAGGGCCACCATCGTGCGCTGCACCGCGACAACGAGCAGCCGGGCCTGTAGCCAAACCATCAGCGCGGCAACCAGGTACAGGGCCAATGCCAGTGCCAGCGTGCGACCGACAGCGCCGAAGTCCACCCCTTGTCCGGGTACCACGTTCATGCCGGACAGTAGGTCGGCGAAGGTGTTGTCACCGCGTGCCCTGGCCGCCTCGACGGCCTGTTCCTTGGTCAGACCGGCTGGCAGCTGGCGCCCGATCACACCATTGAAGAGGAGATCGGTCGCATGCCCGAGGATGCGTGGGCCGACGACGCCGATCGCGATTCCGCCGATACCGAGCAGGACGACCGTGGTGGCCAACCCCCGGTGTGGGGTCAGCTGTTTGACGAGCCGGATCGCCGAACCCTTGAAGTCGCGCGACCGTTCGGTGGGCGCCTGGACCGCGCCCCGGATGGGTCGTGCCATAGGCCCGCTCACGGGGCGCTCCCCTCGCGCGCGCTGGGCCCACTTGCGGCACCCAGCGCCTGCGAGTCGGCGAACTCGGCGTACTCCGGGCATTCGGCCAGCAGTGTCTCGTGGGTGCCCACTCCGCGAACGCAACCGTCGTCGATGACGACGATCTGGTCGGCGGCGGCTACCGTCGAGATGCGTTGGGAGACAATTAGAACCGTGGACTGTCCCGACGCCTCACGAAGCGAGGCGCGGACCCGGGCGTCGGTGTGCACGTCGAGCGCCGAGAACGCGTCGTCGAACAGGTAGATCGCGGGGCGTCGGATGACGGCACGCGCGATGGCCAGCCGCTGGCGCTGGCCGCCGGAGAAGTTGATGCCGCCCTGGGCGACCTGCATGGCCAACCCGTCGGCGTGCGCGCGCACGAAGTCATCGGCGGCCGCCACCTCCAGTGCGCGCCACATGTCGTCGTCAGTCACCAGTTGTCCCGGGGCCGCACCCAGCCGCAGATTGTCGGCGACCGTGCCGGAGAACAGGTAACCCCGCTGCGGCACCACACCGATGGCCCCCCACAGTTGTTCGGGATCGAAGTCGCGCACGTCGATGTCATCGATGCGCACCGCTCCGGATGTCACGTCGAACAGCCGGCAGATCAGCGACACCAACGTCGATTTGCCCGAGCCGGTGGATCCGACGATCGCCGTCGTCGTCCCCGGCCGTGCGATCAGCGAGACGTCTTGCAGCACAGGGCGCTCGGCGCCGGGGTAGCTGAACGTGGCGTGGTCCAGGTGGATCTCGCCCCTGATGGTGGCCGGCCGCACGGGATTCTGTGGACTGGTGATCTGCGGCTCGGTGGACAGCACCTCCCCGATGCGGTCGGCGCAGACGGACGCGCGGGGAATGACGACGAGGATGAACGTGGCGAGCAGGACCGCCATGAGGATCTGCATGAAGTACGACAGGAACGCGATCAGCGAGCCGACCTGCATCTGGCCGGCGTCTATGCGCAGGCCGCCGAACCAGATCAGCGCGACGCTGGAGATGTTGATGACGAGTGTGGTCGTCGGCAGCATGAGCGCCTGCCAGCGTCCCGCCTCCAGTGCGGCGTCCGCCAGCGCCTGGTTGGCCTGTCCAAAGCGGTTGCGTTCGTGCGGTTCCCGGGTGAACGCGCGGATCACCCGGATACCGGCGAGTTGTTCCCGCATGACCCGGTTGATGCCGTCGATCAGCCGTTGCATGCGGCGGAAGATCGGCAGCAGGTGCGACACGATCCAGTAGTTGGCGGCGGCCAGGATCGGCACGCTCACCAGCAGCAGCCACGACAGGCCGGCGTCCTGATGTATCGCCATGAAGATGCCACCGATCGACATGAGGGGCGCCGTGATCAGCATGGTGCAGGTCAGTTGCACGAGCAGCTGAATCTGCTGGACATCGTTGGTGGTTCTGGTCAGCAGCGACGATGCGCCGAACCGTGCCGTCTCCTCGGCCGAGAACCCGGTGACGTGGTGGAAGATCGCCGACCGGAGGTCACGTCCGAAACCGGTCCCGGCCCGGGAGCCGAAGTACACCGCGCCGATCGCGCAGACCACCTGCAGCGCGGTGACCGCGAGCATCACGCCGCCCAATTCGACGATTCTTCGCAGATTCCCCGTGGCGACACCGTCGTCGATGATCGCCGCGTTGACGGTTGGCAGGTACAGCGATGCCAGGGTGCTGATCAACTGGAACACCGCCACGATCGCTAGCAGCCACCGGTACGGCCGCGCATACTGTCGCAGCAGCGCCCACAACATCTCGCTACTTTCGCATACCGGCTGTTCGCCTTGACCAGCAGTGTCACCTGAGAATTGCATAAATTCCCAGGTCAACCGGCATGTCGGTGGTTGAGGCTCTGACCTGCCGCTACAGTGCATGGCGTGACTTCCACGACGCGTCCGGCCCGGACGAGCCGAAACACCAGCCGAAATAACAGGGCGCTGGCGGTGGCGGCTGTGGCGATCATTCCGATGTTTGCCGCCTGCTCGAATTCCGAGCCGGCCAACCCGGAGGTGCCGCAGACCTCGACGCCGACAGCCAGCGCCACCCACGGTCCCTTCTTCCCCGAGTGCGGCGGGATCAGCGACCAGGAAGTCATTTCGCAGACGCGTGTACCGGGCCTGGTGAACACCGCGAAGACCTCGGTGGGGTGCCAGTGGCTGTCCGGCGGCAGCATCCTGGGACCGCACTTCTCGTTCACGTGGTTCCGGGGCAGCCCCATCGGGCGCGAGCGCAAGACAGAGGAACTGACGCGCGCCAGTGTGGAGGACATCGACATCGAGGGGCACGACGGCTTCATCGCGATCGGTGAGGATCCGATCCTCGGCACCAACCTGTGCGAGATCGGCATCCAGTTCGACGACGACTTCATCGAGTGGTCGGTCAGCTACAGCGAGAAGCCGTTTCCGGATGCCTGCGAGGTCGCCAAGGAACTCACCCGCCAGTCGATTGTGAACTCCAAATGAGACTTGCTCGTCGCGCCGCAGGCGCCCTGGTCACGGCGTGCGCCGCACTCTCGGTGCTCGCCGGGTGCACAAGCACCGTCGAAGGCACCGCCACCAAGGCCGGTACCGGCGATGTGCCCCGCAACAACGACTCCGAGCGGCAGTACCCGAACCTGCAGAAGGAGTGCGACGTACTGACCGAGGACATCCTCGCCGAAACGGTCAACGCCGATCCGCTGGACATCCAGAGCACGTTCGTCGGTGCGGTGTGCCGCTGGCAGGCGGCGAATCCGACGGGCCTGGTCGACATCACCCGGTTCTGGTTCGAAGAGGGCAGCCTGGACAACGAGCGCGAGGTGGCCGACCAGCTCGGGTACCAGGTCGAGAACAAGACGGTGGCGGGCATCGAATCCATCCTGATGCGCCCGAACGATCCCAACGGCTCGTGCGGCGTCGCCAGCGATGCGGCGGGCGTGGTCGGATGGTGGGTCAACCCGCAGACCCCTGGCAGCGATGCATGCGCGATGGCGCTCAAGCTGATGGAGCTGACGCTGGCGACGCGCGCCTGAGTTCTAGCGGGGCACGTGAAACGCGACCAGCGCGGCGCTGTTCAGCGTCAGCCGGTTCCAGCTCTCGCCGGTGCGCAGGACAGCGATCGCCGATGTTGGAAACTTCATCGAGATACGTTCGGCCGCAGCGTTGTTGCTGCCTTCGTCGGTGGCCAATCCGAGCGACAGGTCGGACAACGTCGGCTCATGCCCGACGACCAGGAGTGTGGCGACGTCGAAATCGAATCGTTTCGGCACCCGATTGATCTCATCGATCACCGCTCCGGGGGTGGCCTCGTAGAGGCGGTCGAGGAATTTCACCGGTGCGTCGATACGGGTGCGTTCGAGCGTTTCTCGGGTGCGAGTGGCCGTCGAGCACAGCACCGCGTCCACCGCGGGCGCGTGCGCCCGGAGCCAGTCGCCTGCCAGTGCGGCCTCGCGGATTCCACGCGGTGCGAGCGGGCGTTCGTGGTCGGACACTCCCGTCGGGTAGTCCGACTTCGCGTGGCGTAGCAGCAACAGCGTGCGGTAGGAGTCGCTCACCGTCTCACCGTAGAGGTGGGGGGAGCGCCGCACCGTAGATGTGGTGCGATCACCGGGTCTACTAGGCGATGTAGTAGTAGCAGCGGTAAGGTTCGGCACGTGAGTACGCCTAAGTCACGGGCGCGCTGGGTGCGCAGCGCGCTGGTCGGGGCGTGCTCGGCGGTGGTCACGGTCGGCGCTCACGCCGCTGCCGGCGGAGTCGTACCCAAGGGCGGCCAGCTCGTCGTCGCGACACTGATGTGCGCGACGGTCGGTGCCGTGATGGCCGCGGCGCCGCTCGAAGGCCGCCGCGGACGGCTGCTGGCCGTGATCGGTGCGCTCACCGTCGCGCAGTCCCTCGGTCACCTGACGTTGATGGCGTCGGCGGCACATCACCACGGCGGCACTGCGGGTGTCACGCCGTCGATGGCCGCCGCGCATCTCGCGGCCGCCGTGACGCTTGGCGTTGCTATCACTTCCGTTGAATATCTCTACGTCGTCTGCGCGTCGGTGCTGTGTTGGCTGCGGTTGTTCGCGATCGCTGCAATACGACCGGCGACGCGGTTGTTGCCGTTGGCGACCGATGACGTTGTCGCACAGTCGGTGCTGCGATGCTCCGGCCTCGGTATGCGTGCGCCCCCACGGCACGCAGCGCTGACCGCATAGCGGTCGATTTCCTCACCCACCACGCCACGGCAAAGCGTCCGTCTCGCCGTAGCTGTCCACGCTGCTGTTCAGTTGTTCGGAATTACCGCGGCTGCAACAGATTTCCATCTTCTTGCTTGAATTGATCGAAGGAAGTGAATCAGGTGTTCGATACACCTCTCATAGTGCTGCGGAGCGTTCGATGAACGAGCCTTCCGCTGCGATGCGTCGCGGTGACGCGGCCGTACTCCGCCGTGTCTGGCGCCTGCATTTCTGGGTGGCTCTTTTCGCCGCACCGGCACTGGTGGTGC